>CAISWQ010000074.1 GCA_903889245.1 uncultured Lentisphaerota bacterium
CTCCCGCCGTGTGTGGTTGGGAGGGCGAGCGTACTCGCGAGCCGCGTTGGTTATGAAACCGGGCGAACCGGTGGCGTCAGGCGACGGCGGGCGCGGGCTGGAGGAAGTCGAGAACCGTGGCGAGCGTGGGCTTGAGGTCTTTGCGCGCAACGATGGTATCGAGCAGGCCGTGCTTGAGCAGAAACTCCGCGCGCTGGAAGCCTTCCGGAAGTTCCTGCTGCGTGGTTTCCTTGATGACGCGCGGGCCGGCAAAGCCGATCAGCGCGCCGGGCTCCGCCACGATCACATCGCCGAGCGTGGCGTAGCTGGCCATGACGCCGGCGGTGGTCGGGTGGGTCAGTACGGTGATATAGGGCAGTTTGGCCTCGGCGTGGCGGGCGAGCGCGGCGCTGGTCTTGGCCATCTGCATCAGGCTGAACAGGCCCTCGTACATGCGCGCGCCACCGGAAGCGCAGGAGACGATCACGGGCAATTTTTCGGCCGTGCCGCGCTCGATCAGGCGCGTCACCTTCTCGCCGACGACCGCGCCCATGCTGGCGCCGAGGAACTCGAAATCCATCACGCCGAGCGCGGCGGGCCGACCGGCGAGCAGGATGCGACCGCAGGTGATCGCGTCATCGCAGCCGGTCTTGGCCTGGTTTTCCTTGATCTTGGCGACGTAGGAGGAGGTGCCGGTGAAGCCGAGGGTGTCCACGCTGACCAAGCCGGCATCCCACTCGACGAAGCTGCCTTCGTCGGCATAGAGGGCGATGCGGGCCATACGCGGGAGCTGGAAATGATGGCCGCACTTGGTGCAGACGTTCAACGCGGCTTCGAGTTCCTGCTTGAACAGCATTTCGTCGCAGCCGGGGCACTTGATCCACAGGCCGTCGGGCATTTCGCGCTTGCGAACCTTGACGGTGGTCAGTTTTTTCTTGCCGAAAAGTGCCATGCTGAAAGTCCCGTTGCGCCCATCCGCCGCCCAAGCAGGCGGCCAAGCGGCGCGAACCTTAGCCGCGCCATACCCCGCCTGTCAATCCCGCCCTTCCACTCACCCTCTCGCCACCGTCAGCACGCAGACCTTGGCCGCGCCGGCTTTCTTCAAAACTTTCGCAACCTCGGCGACGGTCGCGCCAGTGGTCATCACGTCGTCAATCAGCAGCAGCGCCTTGCCGGCGACGGCGGCCGGGCGACGGACGGCAAAGGCGCCGTGGATGTTAGTGATGCGCTCGTTGGCCGTCAAATGGGTTTGCGTGCCGGTGTCGCGGGTGCGGGCCAGCGCCCGCCGGAGAAAGGGCAGGCCCAGCTCTTTGGCCAGTCCTTGCGCCAGCAGGACCGACTGGTTATAGCCGCGCTGGCGCAGCTTCGCGCGGTGGAGGGGGACGCAGCAGATGGCGTCGAGCGGGCCGAACTCCGGCGCGGTCGGCAGGCCGGCGGCCAGCAGCCGGACGAGATCGGGCGCCACATGATGCGCGGCGTGATATTTGAATTCCTGGATCATCCGTTGGACCGGCCCGCGGTAGCGGACGACGGAGCGGGCGTAATCGAACGCCGGCTGGAGTTCGTCGCACCACTGGCAGGTGAAGGCCTCGTCCACGCGGCCCTCGACCGGGTCGCCGCAGTGGAGGCAGTAGGGCTGGCGGACGAACGGCAGGGCGGCCTGGCAGTCCCAGCACAGATGGCCGGTGGCGTCGCCGACGCGCCCGCCGCAGCCGGCGCAGACGCGCGGATAGAGCAGATCCAGCAGTTCCCGCCAGTTCATGGTGCGCTGTTTTCCAAACCTTGGAAATCCTTCCGTCGCATTTTCCAAGGCTTGGACAGGCGGCCCTTGGCTTTTCCAATCCTCGGAAAAGTTCAGGAGCCCGGCTGCCCATCCTTGGAAAAGCTGGCGCAGGCTACCGCCGCGGGCGGGCGGCGGCAACGAATATTTTGCTTGTTGGCCGCCGCTGGAAACGGCTAAAAGCGGCCATGAACACGCCGCAGTTTGCCGGATTTGACGTGGTGCGGCCGCTGGGTAGCGGCGGGATGACGCGCCTGCTGCTGGCGCTGGATGCGCATCACCGGCACGTGGTCATCCGCTACCTGACGCAGGATTTCGCCAAGCGCTGGAGCTACCGGCGGCATTTCTTCGATGGCGCCAAGGTGATGCAGCACTTGAATCATCCGCATGTCTCGCGGCTGATCAAGACCGGCTATGTGGGCAGCATCCCCTATATGGTGCTCGAATATATTGACGCCAAGAATCTCCGCGATGTGCTGCTGGCCAAGGACCATATCCTGACCGACAACACGCTCTCGCTCATGCGGCAACTGGCGACGCTGTTGAGCTACATCCACTCCGCCGGCTACCTCCACCTTGATTTCAAGCCGGAAAACCTGCTCGTCCGGGCCGATGGCGTGATCTTCGTCATTGACTTTGATCTCGCCCTGCCGATCCAGCGGCCGTGGTGGCGCCGCCGCCTGCGCGAACTGCCCGGCACGCCCGCCTATGTGGCCCCGGAGACGCTGACGACGCACTGCGTGGATGTCCGCAGCGATATCTACAGCCTCGGCGTGATTTTCTATGAGATGCTGACGTTCCATAAGCCTTTCGAGAACGACAAGCTGGAACTGGCGCGCGTCGCGCAGCTCAATCCGCACACGCCCCCGACGCCCTTGCGCCAACACAACCCGCACATCGCGCCGGCCCTTGAGAGCCTCGTGCTCAAATGCCTTGCGAAGCGGCCGGAAGACCGCTACCCTTCGATGTCGCTCGTCATTCGCGACATGGAAAAGATTCTATGAACGACGACCCCTATCTTGCTCCGGGGATCAGTACGCGCAAAATGGGCCTGCTGGCGGCCTTTGTGATCGTGATGGGTCTCTTGTTGGTGGCCGCTTGGTATCTGGCCAGACAGTTGCAGACCGTCAAGCATGACAAGGCCGAGAAGGAAGCCGCCGCCTTGGCGGAGGCGCGTGCCGCTGTCCGGGCCCAGACTGCCGCGCCAGCGGAGACGGCCCCTGTCCCGGCGGTGACTCCACCAGTGGAACCGGTGGTTCCGCCGCCGCCACCCGCCCTGCCACCACCGCCACCGGAACCGCCCAAGCCGGTGGCGCCGCCGCCTGCGCCAGTGCCTGTACCGGTGCCCGAGCCGCCCAAGCCCCCCGCGCCAGAGCCCGCGCCCGTAGTCGCCCCGCCGCCGTCGGTCCCACCGGCCCATGAGGGGGGCCGGCAACTGGCCGAGGCCCGCGAATTGTTCAAGGGCGATCGCTGTCTGCAGGCGCGTGAACTCTGCCAGCAGATCATGGAGAAGAACAAGGAGGGTGCGGTCCGCGCCGACGCGGAGGCGTTGCTCGGCGAGATTCATACGCTGCTCGCCTTCTCCAAGCGCCCGATGCCGGAGAAGACCGATTACACCGTCCAGGCCGGCGACACGCTCGGCGGCCTCGCCAGGAAGTTCACGACGACCAAGGAAATGATCCGCAAGAGCAACAATTTCTCCGGCGATGTCATCCGTACCGGTGATCGCTTCCGCCTGCTGGGCGCGAAATGGGCCGTCACGGTCAGCAAGAACCACAACGACCTGGTCGTGACGATGAACGAAAAATTCTTCAAGCGCTATCATGTCGGCACAGGCCAGTACAGCATGACGCCGACCGGTACGTTCAGCATCGTCAGCCGCATCGAGCATCCCACGTGGTACCGCGCCGGCGGCGCGCCGATTCCCTTTGGCGACACGAACAACGTGCTCGGCACGCACTGGATTTCCCTCGACATTCCCCACTACGGCATTCATGGCACGTGGGAGACCAACACGATCGGCAAGCAATCCAGCCAGGGTTGCATCCGGCTGCTCAACAGCCAGGTCGAGGAACTCTATGTCCTGCTGCCGGAAGGCACGCCGGTGACGATCGCCGAGTAACCCCCAACGGGAGAACACACGTGGCCCATTACGCCTTGCCCTTTGAGAAACCGGTCGCCGAGTTGGAGCGCAAGCTCGATGAACTGCGCCACCTGACCAACAAGCAGAATGTGGACGTGGCCCACGAGATCGCGCGTATGGAGCAGAAGATTGCCGAGACGCGCAAGGAGATCTACGCCAAGCTCACCCCGTGGCAGACCGTGCAGGTCGCGCGCCATCCGCTGCGCCCCTATGCTCTCGACTACATCCGCGACATGGCCACCGACTTTGTCGAACTCCACGGCGACCGCATCCACCGCGACGACCGCGCGATCTTCGGCGGCCTCGCCAAGCTCGACGGCCAGCGTGTCCTCATCATCGGCACGCAAAAGGGCCGCGACACCAAGAGCAACCTCGAATGCAACTTCGGTTGCGCCTATCCCGAAGGCTACCGCAAGGCCCTGCGGCTGATGAAACTCGCCGCCAAGTTCCGCCTGCCCATCGTCACGCTGATTGACACGCCAGGCGCCTATCCCGGCATTGAGAGTGAAGAACGCCACATCGCCGAGGCCATCGCGCTCAACTTGCGCGAGATGTTCACCTTCCCCGTCCCGATCGTCGTCACCATCATTGGCGAAGGTGGCAGCGGCGGCGCGCTGGGCATTGGCATTGGCGACCGCGTGCTGATTCTCCAGAATGCCTATTATTCTGTCATTTCCCCCGAAGGTTGCGCCGCGATCCTCTGGAAGAACCGCGCCTACGCCGATCGCGCCGCCGCCGCGCTCAAGATCACCGCCAGGGATCTGCTCCAGATGAAGCTCGCCGACGAGATCGTTGCCGAGCCCCTTGGCGGCGCGCATGCCGACCCCAAGCTCATGGCGCAGACACTCAAGCAGAGCATCCTGGCCAATCTTCGCGACCTCCAAACCTATACCCCCGAACACCTGCTCAAGCTGCGCTACGAGAAATTCCGTGTCATGGGTGTGTTCGAGGAACGTCAGAAAGCCGTTGCCAGCGCCGGGCCGTGAGCAGGGCGGGTTCCTGTTAACGGCTGACGCTTTTGCCATGCAACGGCGGTGGCGGATGTGACATGGAAGTCTTTGACTCCGCTGCGCGGGTTTGTCACACTCCCGCCGCTTTTCACGAAAGGAACAACCATGAAAATTGTTTTGGCCTATTCAGGCGGCCTCGATACCTCGGTCCTGCTCAAGTGGATCAAGGAAACCTATCAGGCCGAGATGATCGCCTTCTGCGCTGACGTTGGCCAGGAGGAGGAACTCAAGGGGCTCGACAAGAAGGCGAAGAAGACCGGCGCCTCCAAAATTTATATTGAGGATTTGCGCGCCGAGTTTGCCAAGGCTTTCGTCTTCCCGATGCTGCGCGCCGGCGCGATTTATGAATCCGGCTACCTGCTGGGCACCTCGATCGCGCGCCCGCTGATCGCCAAGCGCATGGTCGAGATCGCCCAGGCCAACGGCGCCGCGGCCGTCGCCCACGGTGCGACCGGCAAGGGCAATGACCAGGTCCGGTTCGAGCTGACCGCCTACGCGCTCCAGCCCGGCATCAAGATCATCGCCCCGTGGCGCGACGCCAATTTCCGGGACCAGTTCAAAGGCCGGCAGGACATGATCGCCTATTGCGCCGCGCACCAGATTCCCGTTGAGGCGTCCGCGAAGAAGCCCTATTCGATGGACCGGAACCTCCTGCACATCAGTTATGAAGGCGGCATTCTCGAAGACCCGTGGGCCGAGCCGCCGCGGGACATCTTCAAGCTCACCGCCGATCCGGCCGACGCGCCGAACAAGCCGGAGTACGTCGAGGTCGCCTTTCGTGGCGGCGACGCCGTCGCGGTCAACGGCCGGCGGATGAGCCCGCTCGAGGTGATGCTGACGCTCAACAAGCTCGCCGGCAAACACGGGGTGGGGCGGATTGACTTGGTCGAGAACCGCTTCGTCGGCATGAAGAGCCGCGGCGTCTACGAGACGCCGGCGGGCACGATCCTGCACCGCGCGCGCGAGGCCGTCGAACAGCTCACGATGGACCGCGAAGTCTTGCATCTGCGCAATACGCTCGTGCCGCGCTACGCCGAGATGGTCTACTACGGTTTCTGGTTCGCCCCGGAGCGCGAGATGCTGCAGGCCGCGATGGATACTGCCGCCGCGTGTGTCACCGGCACCGCGCGGCTCAAGCTCCACAAGGGTAACTGCACGGTCGTCGGCCGCAAGGCGGCGCGGTCGCTCTACAACCCGCACGTCGCCTCGTTCGAGGCCGCGGGCGGTTACGACCAGAGCGACGCCACCGGCTTCATCAAGCTCAACGCCCTGCGCCTGCGTCAGCGCGCGCTCGTGCAGCGCGGTTAAGTCCGCTTTCCCAAGGCTGGAAAAAAACGGGGCTTGGTCTTCCCCGCCTTGAAAAGTGTGGATGCTCAGGCGCCGAGGGCGTCGCAGATTTCCTGCCGCTGGCGTTCGAGGTCGCCGATCTCCTGCTGCCAGAAGGTTTCGTCGCCCCAGCCGGGCAGCAGGCGCGCAAAGCCGCCATCGGCCTTCTGGCGCGCGCACCACGCGGTGAAGTGGATGAAGCGCATCGCGCGCAGGGGCTCGATCAGGCGCAGGTCGAGCGCGTCGGAGGTGCGGAAAGTTTCGTAGCCCTCAAGGATCAGGTTCAATTCACGGCGCGAGTCGCGGACGTGGCCGGGCAGCAGCATCCAGAGGTCCTGTACGGCAGGGCCGAGCGCCATGTCGTCGAAGTCAATCAGGTGGAACGGTTCGCCGGGGCGGCAGAGGATATTGGCGCGGTGGCAGTCGCCGTGGATGCGCAGTTTCTCGACGTCGGCGAACAACGGCGCAATCAGCCCGATAAGGCCGCGGACTGTGGCCTCGAAACGGTCGCGCAGCGCGGCGCGCGGGAAGTCGAGGCGCAGGATAAAGTCGAGGTGGCGCGCGGTGGACTGGTGCGGGCCGAGTTCGAGGCGGTCGCGTGGTGGATGGAGCGCGCCAATGGCGTGGACGCGCGCGAGCAGGCGGCCGAGTTCGAGCCACTGCGCCTCGGTGGGCTCATCGAGCGGCCGGCCGCCGCGCTTGGGAAAGAGCGCGAAGCACAAGCCGTCGTGCGCCTGTAAAGTCGCGCCGTTCAGGCCGGCGAGCGGCGCGACCACCGGCAGTTCCTGCGCGGCGAGTTCGCGGACGAAAGCGTGCTCGTCCTGCAAGGCTTCGCGGCTCCAGCGGCCGGGACGATAGAACTTGGCGACGACCCAGCCGCCGTCCTCCATTTCGAGGTCATAGACGCGGTTGATGTAGCTCGTCAGCGGACGGCAGAGGTTGGTGCAGCGCCGGCCGAGCGTGGCCTCGGTCAGCTCGATGACGCGGTCGGGCGTCAGCTCGGAGAAGTCAGGCAGCGCGGCGGTTTGCTCCACAGATTTCACAGATTACACGGATGAGGGGAATCGGTTGGCCGGTCTTCCAATCTGTGAAAGCTGTGGATCAACTTCCGCTTTATTGCACGGTGACGGAGATGATTTCCACCGGCGTGGTGGGCACGTCATCCATGCCGCGGAAATTATCGGTCTGGACGGCCTTGATCTTGTCCACCACGTCCAGGCCCTTGGTCACCTTGCCGAAGACGCAGTAACCAAAGCCCTGCGGCGAATCGTTGCGGTAATCGAGGAAGGCATTGTCCATGACGTTGATGAAGAACTGGCTTGTGGCGCTGTGAATGTCGGACGTGCGCGCCATGGCGATGGTGCCGGCTTTGTTCTTCAGGCCGTTGGCGGCCTCGTTGCGGACCGGTGAACGCGTCGGCTTCTGGAGCATGTCGCGGGTGAAGCCGCCGCCCTGGATCATGAAGCCGTTGATGACGCGATGGAAGATCGTGCCGTTATAGTGGCCATCCTTCGCATACTGAATGAAATTCTTGACGGTTTCGGGCGCCTTCTCCGGGTAAAGTTCCAGTTGAATCTCGCCCAGGCTGGTTTTCATCGTGATCATGGTTTTGATTTTTCCTCCGCTTTGCTCGTTGCAGGCCGCCAGACCGGCGGCGCACACCAGCGCGCCGCCCCACACCGCCAACTGCTGCCACAGGTTTTTCAGGTTCATGGTCGTCTCGCAAATCGGCGGCGAGTGTGCCTGACGCCGTGGCGGGAGTCAAATCCACGCTTTCACCACCATGTTCGGCGTTGCTTTGGCGGGGACGGGTCACTACAATCCGCCGCCCGTTTCCAAGGCTTGGAAGGTGACCGGCAGTTTTTTTCCAAGGCTTGGAACAAGCGGGCGTTGTTTTTTCCAAGCCTTGGAAACCGAAGACGGGAGCACGACCATGATGCGGACACATTGTTGCGGCGAACTACGGAAGAGCCACGTCGGCGCGCGCGTGAAGCTGTGCGGCTGGGCGAATACGGTGCGCGACCACGGCGGCGTCATCTTCATTGACCTGCGCGACCGCTACGGCCTGACGCAGGTACTGTTCGATCCCTCCGACAACAAGGCGGCGTGGGACGTGGCGCAGGGCATCCGCGGCGAGAACGTCATCCAGATCGAGGGCCACGTCACGGCGCGGCCGGCGGACATGGTGAACGCGAAGCTGGCGACGGGCGAGATCGAGATCCGCGCCGACCAGATCAAGCTTTTCAACCGCGCACAGACGCCGCCGTTCCCGCTCGACGACGAGGATGCGGAGAAGGTCAGCGAGGAACTGCGCCTGACCTATCGCTACCTGGACCTGCGCCGCGCCTCGATGCAGCGCAACCTGATCCAGCGGCACAAGATCATCAACGCGGTCCGCAACTACCTCGACGGCGAAAATTTCTTGGAGATCGAGACGCCGATCCTGACGAAGAGCACGCCGGAGGGCGCGCGCGACTACCTCGTGCCCAGCCGCGTCAATCCGGGCATGTTCTACGCGCTGCCACAGGCGCCGCAGCAGTACAAGCAACTGCTGATGATGTCGGGCCTGGACCGCTACTTCCAGATCGCACGGTGCTTCCGCGACGAGGACCTGCGCGCCGACCGTCAGCCGGAGTTCACGCAGATTGACGTGGAGATGAGCTTCCTGACGCAGGAGGACATCTTCAAGCTGATTGATGGGATGCTCGCGCGTATCATGCGCGTCGCCGGCCACGGCGAAATCACCACGCCGATCGCGCGGATGAAATACGACGACGCGATGAACCGGTTCGGCAGCGACAAGCCCGACCTGCGGTTCGGCATGGAGATGGTGGACCTCTCCGAGGTGTTCAAGGCGACGGGGTTCAAGGTGTTCGCCAACGTGCTCGCGGGCGGCGGCGTGGTCAAGGCGCTCAACGCCAAGGGTCTCGCGGGCATCTCGCTCGGCCAGGCCGATGAGTGGACGAAGATCGCGAAGGAAGCCGGGCTCGGCGGGCTCGCGCATATCCGCATCCAGGCCGACGGCACGTGGAAGTCGCCCATCACGAAGTTCTTCTCCGATGCCGAAAAGGCCGCGCTCGTCGAGAAGCTGAAGCTCGAAAACGGCGATTTGATTTTGTTCGCCGCCGATAAACCCGGCGTGGCCAATCCCGCGCTCGGCCGTCTGCGCCTGCTCGCCGGCGCGGCCGCGGGCGTGATTGACCGGAACAAGTTCACGTTCACCTGGGTCACCGACTTCCCGCTGTTCGAGCGCAACGACGAGGGGCAGTTGCAGTCCATGCACCATCCGTTCACCTCGCCGCACGTCGAGGACATGGAATTGCTGGAGAGCGATCCGCTCAAGATTCGCGCGCAGGCCTACGACATCGTGCTCAACGGCACCGAGCTCGGCGGCGGCAGCATCCGGATTCACAGTCCCGAATACCAGGCGCGCATCTTCCGGGCGCTGGGCATCGAGGAGCGCGAGATCGAGGACCGCTTCGGCCACCTGATCCGCGCGCTCGGCTATGGCACACCGCCGCACGGTGGCATCGCGCTCGGCGTGGACCGGCTCGTCATGCTGATGGTCGGCGAAAACTCGATCCGCGATGTGATCGCGTTCCCGAAGACGCAGAAGGCGATGGACCTGATGATGAACGCGCCGGCGCACGTGGACGCCAAGCAACTGCGCGACGTTTATCTGCAGGTCTCCATCCCGGAGGCGAAGCCGGCCGAGCCCAAGGCTCCGGCGGCAACGGCTTGAGGCCTGGACTGCCGCGCATGGTTTCACGCTAAAGCGGAGCCCGTTGCGTTTTGTGCGTGAGGCTGTGGTCTTATGATGAATGTTGAGTCAGTCCTTTCGGCCTTGGTTTTCTGCGCCGCTGGTACGGGGCTGTTCTTCTATTTCATCAACCGCTTTGTGCTTACGCAGCGCGATTATCCGATCAAAGCGCCGCTGCTGTTGCTGGCTTTCGCGCTGCTCTATGGCGGTGGCCTCTGGTGGGGCTGGCGCGTCGGTTTTGCGCCGTCGTTCTGGGGGGCACTCGTCTTGCTGGCGGTCATGATGGTGAGCGAGGGGCGGCGATTATCTCTGCGCCGCCGCATGGCCGGCACGCCGCCGGTCTGGCAGGAGAACGTCGCGGAGCATCTACGCAAGCCTTTCACCACGACGACGCTCGCCCTTCGTCATTATGAAATCCGGTTGCCCGCGTGGCGCGGCCCGCGCCTGCGTATCGCGCACGTCACCGACTTCCACGTCAACGGCATGTTGCCGGACGCGCACTACCGCCTCGTCATGGAGCGCGTGCAGCAGGCGGAGCCAGACTTGATTTTCTATACCGGGGATTTTCTGAGCGATGAGACCAGCTATGCCGAACGCCTGCCCGTGCTGCTCGGCGCTGTGCGCGGCAAGCTGGGTTCGTTCGCGGTTCTGGGCAATCACGACTACTGGTCGGACCCGGCGCGTGTGACGGCGGTGCTCAAGCAGGCCGGCGTCCAGACCTTGGAAAATGGTTTCCAAGCCCTGGAAGCCGGCGGTGCGCGGTTCATGCTCTGGGGCTGCGAGGACCCGTGGGGGCCGACGCGTTGGTCGGCGCCGCCCCCGGCCGATGGCCTCGTGCTCGCGTTGAGCCACACCGGCGACAACATCTACCGCCTCGCCCGCGCCGGCGCGCACGCGGTTTTTTCCGGGCACTATCACGCCGGCCAGTGGCGGCTGCCGGGTGTCGGGCCGCTGCTGGTGCCCTCGCGCTTCGGGCGGCGGTTCGATCACGGCCACTTCGTCGTGCAGGGCGCGCACCTGTTCGTCAGCGCCGGCATCGGCATCACGCGGATCCCCTTCCGCATCTATTGCCGGCCGGACGTCCTCATCGTGGATATTTTCCCGGCGAGTTGAACAAAAGCCAACCAAGGGAACGAAGAACCTTCGTTGTCTTCGTTTCCTTTTGTTCAAATCAGGAACCTATTCGACCATCTACCAAGCGCAGATGGCGCGAGCAATGGCGCAGCAGCGCCTCGTTGTGCGTCACCAGCAGGATCGTGGTGCCGCGCCGGTTGAGTTCGCGGAGGCAGTCCATCACGCCCTCGGCCGCGGCGCGGTCGAGGTTGCCCGTGGGCTCATCGGCGGCGAGCAGGCGCGGCGGCAGCGCGATGGCGCGGGCGAGCGCGACTCTCTGCATCTCGCCACCGGAGAGCAGCCGCGCCTTGTGTTGCAGCCGGTCGCGCAGCCCGACCATCTCCAGCGCGGCGACGGCGCTGGCCCGCGCCGCGCCGCGCGCGCGTGACGCGTAGCGGAAGCGGAAGAGCACGTTCGCGAGCACGCTGCGGTGCGGCAGCAGGCAGAACTTTTGGAAGACCATACCGATCTTTTCTGCGCGCCGCGCGGCGAGCGCGCGCTCGGAAAGCTGCGCGACGTTCTCGCCCTCGAGCCAGACCTCGCCGCTGGTCGGCGGCTCCAGCAGCGCCGCGATGTGTAGCAGCGTGGACTTGCCGGAACCGGAGGGCCCGGTGATGGCGACGAACTCGCCCGCCGCCAGTTCCAGCGCAACATCCTTCAGCGCCTCCACCGCGCCGCCTGGCGCCGCGAAGCGCTTGCTCACTCCCGCAAGTTGAAGAACGGACGCGTTCATGGCAGCGAATTAACCGCCAAGACGCCAAGAGTGCCAAGTTCAGCAGGCGCTTGCTTGGCGTCCTTGGCGTCTTGGCGGTTCAAGATCATTCGTCCACCACGATCTGCTCGCCGGGCTGGAGGCCGGAGAGAACCTCGAACTGCCGGTCGTCGGCCCAACCGAGCTTGACCGCGCGCGGCTCCGTGGCCGCGGCGCGCCGCACGAGCACGGTGGCCGCTCCGTTCTGCCAGCGCACGGCCGCGCGCGGCAGGAGCAGCGCCCGCGGGTTTTCGTAGGCGAGGATGTGCGCGGTCACGGAGAGCCCGGAACGCAGCCGCGGGTCCACCGCCTGCAACGCGCTGACCACGTGGAAGTACTTTTGCCACGCCGGTTTCTCGGCGACGACCTGCGCGGTCGCACCGACCGACTCGACCGTGCCGGTCAGCGTGAGATCGTGGAAAGCGACCGGCACGACTTGCGCGGTGGCGCCGGCGCTGATGCGGCCGAGCTCGGCTTCGGGCACGTAGCAATGGACGACGAGGCTGCTCATATCCGGGATGACCATGAACGGCATGTTCATGAAGACGCTATCGCCGACGCGCACGACGCGGAACTCGTTGCCGATATAGGTCGGCAGATAGCCGAGCACGCCCGCGGCGGGCGCGGTGATCGTGCAGGCCGCCAGTTCCTGCCGGGCCAAGCTCAATTCGCGCTCGGCAGCGGCGAGCTTGGCGCGCGCCTGTTCGAGGCCGAGCGGCTGGAGATAGTCGCGCGAGAGCTTGAGCTGCTGCTGGACCTGCTTCGTCTTCGCTACAGCCTGCGCCAGCTTGCCCTCCTGCTGCCGGATTTCCTGCGCGGTGACGAGGTCGTCCTTCAGCAGCGCGCGGCTGTCATCGAGGAACTGCCGCTCCTCGGCCTCCTTCGCCTGTGCCTCGGCCAACTGGCGGTCGAGCTCGCCGAGCTTCAGCGGCCACTCGGCATTTTGTTGGCTCTCGAATTCCGATTTCGCGGCGGCATGGGAACCTTCGAGCTTCACGATCTCGCGCTCGATGCGCGTGGGATCGAGGCGCGCGAGTACCGCGCCCTGCTGGACGCGCAGGCCCTCCGGCGCCAGCTCGACCAGCGTCGCCTGTCCGCCGAGCCGCGACATGATCATGTGGACGCGCCGCGACTCCAGCTTGCCGCCGTAGCTGGCCCAGACGCGCAGCGGGCCGTTGGTCGGCGTTACCGTGGCTGGCGCCGGAGCCTCGCGTTGGCCACACCCGGGGAAAAGCGAAACCGCCAGGACGCCAAGGAAGAGCGCAACTCTGCCCGGTCCGTTCGTGGCGATCTGGGTGTCTGGGCGGTTCATTTCATTTCCGGTTTCAGTTCCGCGGGCTGCTCGAGCAGCGTGCCCAGCAGGCGGCGGAGCTTGTAGCCGGCGAGGGCGGCCTCGGTCTGCGCCGCGAGCCACGCGGTCTCCGCCTGCTGGAACTGCTGCTCGGCATCGGTCACGGCAAAGTTATCGCCCCGGCCCATTTCAAACAAGCGCCGCGCGAGCCGCAGCCGCGCTTCCGCGACGCTGCGGTTGCGCTGGGCCTGCCCGACCTCGGCGGCGGCGCGCGCCTGCTCCAGCAGTTGCTGCCGTACCTGCCGCTCGATCAGGCGGCGCGCGGTCTCGATATCGGCCAGCGCGGTGCGCTCATCGAGCTGCGCCTGCCGGTAGGCGATGCGCTCCCGTCCCGTGCCGATTTCGCCATCGGCCTGCAAGCCGATGGACCAGTTGTTCTGGTCGAAGCTGCTGGCGCTGGAGAGCGTCGCGCCCTCGCCGTAGCGCTCGTAGGTGGCCACCAGTTTCAGGTCGGGCAGCAGCATGTGCCGCGCGATGCGCAGGCCGCGCTCGACATCGCGGTGGTCCTGCTGCACCTGCGCCAGGTCGAGCCGGTTCGCGAGCGCGGTGGCCACCGCCCGTTCGACGGCTTGCGTTTCCACTGCGAGCATCGGCGGCGGCGCAAGCTGCAAGGTGAACTGCGGCGCGAGGCCGAGCAGCTCCGTCAAATCCAGCCGCAGCGCGGCGGCGCGCTCGGCGACGGTGCGCGCGCGTGTCGCGGCGTCGCCGCGCTGCGACTCGACGCGCAGCGCGTCCACCTTCGTCGCGCGGCCCTGCTGGACGCGCGCCTGCGTCAGGCGGGCGAGCTTATCGAGCCGCGCCAGCGCCGCCTGTTCGACTGCGGTCTGCGCCTCGACGCGGCTGATCTCGGCGTAGGTCTGGATCACCTGCAAGGCGACATCGCTCTTCTTCAGCTCCAGGCTGCGGAGCGTGGTCTTGATGCGGCTGGAGGCGCGTTCGAGGCCCTCGCGGTTGACGAGTTGGCCGGCGTAGCGCAGCAGCGGCTGGGAGAGCGTGACGTGGACGCTGTCGCGCGCGGCAAAGTCGCTATCGGGGATGTCCGACTTGGTCAGCGCGCCGCCGATTTCGAGCTGCGTGCCCCATTCGGTTTTCTTCAGCAGGTCCACGCCGAACTGGCGCGTCTGGATGCCGGCGGTGGCGCTGGCACCGGCGTTGGGGCGGGCGCGGATGGAGAACTCGGTCTCGGCGTCGGCGCGGCCGAGCAGGGCGGACTCGTGCGTGGCGGCAAGCTTGGCGAGGTCGCGGTTTTGCAGGAGCGCGAGCTGCACCGCGCCCTGCAAGGAGAGCGCGAGCGGCGCGTTGGTCTCGGCGGCGGCGGGAAAAGTTCCAAGGATGGGAACGAGCAGGGGCAGGATTTTCCAAGCCTTGGAAAAAAGCGGCGCGCACGTTCCAAGCCTTGGAAAAAACCGGGCAGCTTTTTCCAAGGCTTGGAAAACCGCGCGCCGACCGTGTGCTGAAGCGAGGCGGACCATGCTGTTGCCGGCAAACTATAGCCCGCGCCGGAAGCGGCGAACAAGGGCAAAGCGGGCGCATCAAGGGTCGGGCGGTTTTTCCGAGCCGATTGCCAGGAAGAGCGGGAAGCGGCGCACCACGCCCGGCGGGACGCGCACGAGGACATCCAGGCGGGCGGCCTCGCGCACGGTCAGGGCGGTTGGCGTCACGCGGATTTCGCCGCGGTTTGCGGCGGTGGGCTGCCAGGTGGCGCGAAAGGCGGAGTTGGTGCTGGCGAGGCCTTCGATGTGTGCGCCGGGATAGAGGAGTGTGACTTGAGTGGTCTTGGTGACCGGTTGCGCTCCCAGCTGCCAGACGGCGAACGCCGGCTCCAGGCGGATGACTTCGGGAATCTGCACGTCCAGTTGCAGGCGCACCTGCGGCTCGCAGGGATCATCGGTCTGCACGAGCACATATTTGCTCTGCTGGCCGGTGCGCATGCCGAAGTCGAAGCGCACCGAGACCACGCCGCCATGGTGTGGCGGCGCGTTGGTGCGGTCGGTCGTACCACGGATGCAGGCGCAGGCGGAAGTGATGGCGCGGATGTTCACCGTGCGTTCGCTGCGGTTCAGGAAAGCGAAGTCGGCGATGAGCCGGTCATCGGCGGCGGTGGCTTGGAAGGAACGCACCCGCGTGGACCACTGCAACGCGGCCAAGGCGGCGTTGGTCATGGAGAGCACGCGTGCGATTTCCTGCTGGAGGGCGGGCAGGAGGTCGGTCGTGTAGGCCGGCAATTTGCGCTGAATGGCGCGGGCTTCGGGGCGGGCATTGAACTCCGCCAGCGCACTGATTTCGGCCGCCGTGAAATGCTTGACGAGGGCATCCAAGGTGGCTTGTTCGATGGTCGCCCGCCGGACTTCCCGGTGCAGGAAAGTTATCAACTCCGCGCGGTGTTCTGGCGCTCTCTGCAAAGCCAGTTGCCGGGCCGCCTCATCCATGGTTTCCACCCATGGAACCGTGGCCGCATACCGTTTCGCGGCTGCCCGCCGATTTTCCGGGGAGTCTGGGCAGGAGGCGTCGCTGTGGCGCTGGCAACCACTGGTCAGTCCGAAACCGAGCAGCAGGGTGCAGACGCAGCAACGGATGAGGCGGAGAAGCTTCACTTTTTTTGCACGGGGCGCAGTGTGTGCCCGACCATGGTTTTCGCCAGTTCCGGGTTTCTATTCCGGCGTTCGTCGGCGCAGCCCGCCGGGACAATGCCGGTGTGGGCGGCATAATTGGCCGCACCGGATACACTACCGATGCAGCCGGCAGGGAAATGATACGAACCATAAAGGCCGTTGCCCAGATAGTGTGTGGGACAGCACGCACCGTCGCTGCACCAGGAATAGCCATCGGAACACTGGTATTGCTGGAAGAGTCCACCACCGGAGGCGGCGGAGGCCAGCACGACACCGGCGCCGACGGCACCTGCCACACCCAAGCCGAGCAGGGCGGCATCACCGCCCGAGAGACCCGGTGCTGGTTTGCTCACGGCGGGAGTCGCAGTGGCAGTGGCGGCGGGCTTCAGCAGGGATTTGGAGGCCGTGTTCGAGAACCCCATGCGTTTGGGCGGTGGCGAGTTCCTGTCCACCGGCGTGATGTTGAGACGGCCCCAGCCAGCCTGATACCACTTCAGCGCATCCGGGTTGAAGTTGGCCTGTTGCGGGGTCATGTCGGTAGGGCAGTCCAAGGCGTTATGCGGATCCGAGCCATACCAGTCCTCGGCAAAGTCCAGATACTTGTCGCCATCGGAGTCAATCGCGTCGGGCAGGCGCGGCTCCGGCGGCGGCAGGATGGTGGTCGAGGTGATCGGAGTCGGCGTGATGGGTGTGGGTGTGATGGGCGTGGGTGTGATGGGTGTGGGTGTCACCGGGGTCGGCGTGATGGGGGTCGGCGTGATAGGCGTGGGCGTGATCGGGGTGGGCGTCACTGGCGTCGGCGTGACGGGCAGGCTTTGCGCCCAGACAGTTGTGGCCAAATCCAGTAACACGACCACAACTATTCCGCGCGCGAGCTTGGTCAGCATCACGGAACATGTCTTCATGGCTACTCCTTTCCGTGAGGGAATCATGCCTTGATGTTGGCTAAAGGCCCGGCAACAAGGGAATGATCGCTCACACAATATTCCTTGCCGCTCTCTTTCCGTGCATAGGCTAGACCTGTGCCCCTGATTGTCAAGGAAGCAATATGAGGCGGCAGGACCGCCCGCCTTCGGACGACTGTGCGTGTTTAGTGACGACCAGAGAAGAGCGGGTAATCTTGCGCCAGGGTCAGGCCGACTTGCGCCGACCAGCCGCTGACATCCTGGACGGACTGGTCGCTGCCAGAGGCGTACCACGCGGCGGAACAGAAGAGGTCGAGCCACGGCAGCAGGCGGTAGGTGTAACTGACCTCGGCGCGCAAGGGCTGGTCGCGGCGTTGGAGGACAAGGCCGGTTTCGTCCGTCACGTCGGCAAAGGTGCGGGCGCCGGCCTGCACGGCGGCGGCGAACTGGCCACGCGGCGTCACCCAGAGGCTGCCGCCCAGCGCCAGTCCGAAGCCTTGATAGTCAAACGCGTCCTCGTTGGAGTCGTTTTTCTCGAGGTAAAGTTCGGCCCAGAGGATGGCGTCGCGCGTCGGCAGCCAGCGCAGGCCGGGGCGGAACTCGAGGGTCTGATCGGTCTGCTGCACGCCGTTGGTCGTCAGGCGCGTATCGAATTGATCGAACGCCAGGCGGACTTGCGCCGTGAGCTGCCAGTCGGGCTGGGGCAGGATGTAGCGCAGCGCAGGTGTGGCGGCAAACCAGTTGAAATCGTCCTCCGGTATGGCGGAATCGCGGGAGAGGCCACCGGCCAGCCGCAGGCCACCCTCGAACGGCGCGCCGGTCTGCCACCATTCGAGGTAGGCCATCAGTTCCTCGCGTGGTTTCAGATCGGAGCGCAGATATTCGGTGTGCGCGCCGCTGACGCCCGCGCTCACCTCGGTCCCTGCGCCCGCCAGCAGGTGCAGGCTCACCGCGGGCGCGGCGCGCAGAAAGGCAGAGCTCGCGGTGTTGGTGAGCGCGGTGGGCAGGAGATAGCGGTTGTTCTCGTAACCGGCTTCGAGCGTCAGGCGCGGGGAGAGGAAGAGATCAACCGCCGAGCCGCCGGACGGAAACACAAGCAACAGCAGTAGCCCGCACAGCGGGCGACGGAACTTCATGGCTTGCCACCCATGTGCTGGTGTCCGCCACCGCCGCTCATTCCTGCGCCCCCGGAACCGCCCGCTCCGCTGGCACCAGCGCCGCCGCCGCGCCAGCCAATGCCGGCGCCGGTACTGGTGCCATCGCAGTTGGCGCCGGCCTGCCCGCCGCCGCGCCAGCCGCGCGCGCCCTCGGTGGCCGTGTTGCCACCCCAGAGCGAGCGGCGGATGTTCTCGCCACTCATGCCGCCGCGATGTTGCTGGACGCTATAGCGGACGGCGCGCAACACCTCCATGCGCCGCAGATTGCGGTCGAGGCAGTCGTTCATCAGGGCCTGCGTCGTGGGGCGATCCACGCCCGCGAGATGCAGGCTCTCGCCGGCCTCGACCACGCTCTTGACGCGCAGGGCGGCCTGGCCGCCGCCGCGCTTGAGCACCGCGCCGAGATCCTCGGCGGCGACACCGCTCTCGAGCGCGAGGCCCGTGGCGGTGAGCAGTTCGTTGCGCGGCTCATCGGGCACGGCGTCATAGCGCGCGGCTTGCAGCATGCCCCGGGCTTGCGTCATGACGCGCAGGCGCGCCTGCAAAGCGGTGGCGATGGCCTGCGGTTCGGCCTTCTTGGCCAGTCCTTCGTCGAGGCGCGAGGTCAACGCGGTGGCGGGTACGCCCTGACGCTGTGCTTCAGCAAGACAGGTGAGCGTCTGGCGCGCCTGCTCGATGGCGAAACCCTGCTGTCGCAGGCGCAGGACATAACCGCTGCCGGCCGTGCCGGCGCACTCCTGTTGCAGCGCTGTCCACGGATCGGGGGTTTGCGCGCCCACCGCCACGGTCAACAGCCACACCGCCAGCCAACTTTTTACCAGTTTGGTTTTCATGGTGTGCCTCCTCAAAATTCGAGCACCGCATTTTCGCGTCCGAAGCCGTCGGCACGCCGGATGTCGGCGCGCGGATCGGTCACCCACTGCTTGCCGTTGACCAGGAAACTGTATTCGTGCCGCCCCGAGGGCAACTCCACCTCGGCGGTCCAGTGCCCGGAGGCATCCGGTCCCGCGAGCTGAATCTGGCCGGTCTGCCACTCCGTGAACGTCCCCACCAGTTCGACGCGCTGCGCCTCCGGCGCGTGAATCTCGAAGTGCACTGCGACGCGTTGACTGTTCACCTGGGGCGGGCGGGAGATCAGCAGCGTACTGATCAGCAGCATGGCGGCCGCGCCGGCCACCGCCGGCAGGAACCAGCGGCCATGTTCCGGCCAGAGCCGGCACAGGCTGACGTGCCAGGGCAGATCGGGTTCCGCGGGCAGGGCGTTCATCACCTGCCGCGTGAAAGCCGCGGGCGCTTTCTGGCGCAATTCGCGCAGTGTCTCCAGGGGATCTGGCTCCATGGTTTTCATGACTTCACTTCTCCCTCCATCTGCAACTGGCGGACCAGCCGCAATAATTCCTCGCGGCCACGGGCGAGCCGCATCTTTACGGCGCTCAAGCCGAGCTGCAACGTCCGGGCGATCTCTTCCAACGAGAAGCCGTCCATATACTTGAGCACCAACGGCAGGCGCGCCTGTTCTGGCAAGCGTTGCAAGGCTTGCTCCAGCAGGTCCTGCCGCGGGTCCGGCGTATCCGGCGTGCCATCACTTTCCTGCACGTGCCGCGTTTCGAGCGCACGGCGGCGCGCCTCGCTGCGGAACCGGTTGCGCGTCTGGTTGGCGCAGATGCCGAGCACCCAGTTCTTGAACGGGTACTCCGGCTTATAGCTGTAGAGCTTCTGAAAGGCGCGGATGAAAGCCTCCTGCGCCATGTCCGCCGCGTCCTGGTGATTATTGGTCATGCGATAGGCCAGATTGAACACCGCATCCTGATGGCGGTCCACCAACTCGGCGAACGCCTCGCGATGTCCCGCAAGGCACAAGCTCACCAACTCTGGATCCGTTCGTTCCATGGCAGTCCGCACCATCTATACACCTCACCCGTAGGAAAAGTCACACACGCGCACGGCTGTGACTTTTTGGCCGACGCGGTGTAATCCCTCATGAAGCTCGCGGATTTCGGGCGTGTGTCCGGGGAAGCGAGATGCAAAGCAGGCAACGGGAGCGAGAACATGAAGATGTGGCACAGAGTGACGATTGTGGGCGTGGCGATGGTGGCGACAGCTATGCTGGCCGGTACCAGCCTCGCGGCGGGTGGTGGCGGTGGTGGCAAGGGGCCGCAGTATCGTGGTGGCCAGGCCAACGGCAGCGCCACGCGGACGGCGACCTGCACGCAGACGCGCCAGCAGCTGCGCGACGGTTCCTGCCTGACCGGCACGGCCACCGCGGCGGGCGCGACGACGGCAGGCGCGGGTGACCGCCTGCGTTTGCGCGATGGCTCCTGCCTGACGAAGTAAGGCCCCGACGAGAGGGATGACACCAAGCTGTGGCTTGGTGTCATCCTGTTCCTTGGTGATGGGTATGGTGCGGAAGAGAAAGGAGTCAAATCGTGCAAAAAAGATGGTTAAGTGTCGTACGGATATTCGCCTTTTGTACTGTGTTTGTCGCATTGGTTGGGCAGGCATTGTCCCAAGCTCCCCAGCTACTGCACTCCAAGCGCCGGGTCGGCACTGTTCTCTATCAAGTCAAGGAGGGCGCAAGTCAGGCGCAACGGACCGCGCTACAGTTGGCGTTGCGGTCTGCCGGCCTACAGACAGATCGGCAACTGCGGCATGGTGCGGTAAGAGCCTGCGCCCTACAGCGAGGCGGCCTTTCTGAAGAAATGTTGGCTCTGCGCCTGATGAAGACAGGTGCTGTGGATTGGGCCGAGCCGGATTATGAAGCCGAGGCGGTTGGACTTTCCAGCGACCCCTTGTTTGCCCAGCAATGGTGGCACTGGGATGTGCACTCACCGGCTGCTTGGGATACATCCACCGGTCTCACCAACCTCATTGTCGCTGTCTGTGACACCGGTGTGCAGGCCGCGCATCCTGACTTGGCCGCCAATTTGGTGCTACCGGGTTATAACACCTATTTGAACAACACGTATGTCGAAGACACTGTGGGCCATGGAACCATGGTGGCGGGTATCGTGGGTGCCCCTGGTGACAACGGCTTGGGATTGGCGGGCATGGCCTGGAAAATTAAGTTACTCCCCATCCGCATCACCTACGCGGATGGAGTAGGCTCTGCCTATATCAGTGATATGGCGGAAGGCTTGAGCTATGCGGCCGATCATGGTGCCAAGGTGATCAACTGTAGCTTCAGCGGGTACAGTTCCAGCACCATTGAGACCGCTGCAAAATATGCGCGCGGTAAAGGGGCCGTCGTCTGTTTTGCCGCTGGCAACAGCGCCTTGGATCTTTCGGTGGGGTATCTGGATTCAACCAATATCATCGTGGTGGGTGCGACCACGGCTGCCGACACCCTCGCTACTTGGTCCAATTATGGATTGCCCATTGATTTGGTTGCCCCGGGCGAGAACATCACAACCACGTATCTGGGCAGCAGCTACGCCACCGGAAGTGGTACCTCCTTTGCCTCACCCGTGGTCGCCGGTTTGGCGGCCCTGATTTTCTCCGTCAATCCCGGTTTGGCGCCGGCTGATGTGGAGCGTGTGCTCAAGAGCACCACCCGTGATCTGGGCGTGGCGGGTGATGATAAACTTTATGGCGCGGGCTTGGTGCAGGCGGATGCCGCGGTGTTGCTGGCGGGTAAGATTGTTGTAACCCCGACTGGCCTTGCAGCCTCCGCCGTGCTGAAAACCGTCACCGTGAAATGGACTGATCGGGCCAACAATGAAACCGGTTATTATGTCGAGCGCGCCACGAAGACCAAGACCACCTATGGCCCCTTCACCCGCGTGGCAACGCTGGCCGCCAACAGCAGCAGTTTCAGCCAGACCGTGGCAAGTGGCTCCTATGCGTATCGCGTTCAGGCTTTCAACAGCACGACGGGTGTGACCTCCGATTATTCAGCGACAGCCACTATTTCGGTCAAATAATCGGCATGGCGGAAGTGCAGGCAGGGTCATGAACGATGCCAGCAGTTGCGTGATGGCTCCTGCCAGACGAAGTGAGCGCATGGTGGGTGCAAGGCGCCGGAGGTCAAACTTTCGGCGCCTTTTTATTTTCCAAGCCTTGGAAAAAGCACGCCAAATTTTTCCAACCCTTGGGGGAAAGCGCATTTCAATTTCCAATCCTTGGAAAACAATCGACCAAGTGTTTCAGTTCGGCGCATGGGCTGGGCGGCCGTAGACCTTGGCGTAGGCGCGGCAGAAGGGGCAGGCGCGGGTCTCGATTTTTTTCACGAGCCAGTAGGCCGCGCCGCGCTGGCGCCGGCGCGCATGGCGGCAGACCGGACAGCGCACGCAGACTTGCGCAAGCTTGTGGTCCAGCGCCGTGATGGTTGTGGCCGGCATGGTCAGGTTCCTGCCTTGGGCGCGTTCAGGAAATGGAGGAACAGCGCCAGCGGGCGGTAGAGGGCGTGCGCGATCTTAGTCAGCGTAAACATGAGCACGAATTCCATTGCCATAACGGAGTGGACGAGCAGGATGACGTCGCTCGCCACGCCTTTCCAGCCGGCGGCGGTGATCACGAGCAGCGCGAAGCCGGTCACATCGAGGACGATGAGGAAGAACAGCAGCCAGATGTCGGCGGGCGTCGTGGTCTTGGTGTTCGCCGTCGCGCGGCGCATCCGTTTCCAGGCATAGACCAGCAGGCCGTAGAGCATGACGAGGCCGCCGGCGATGCCGAGCGGGCGGGCGACGGCGTAGAACTGCATCTTGAGCCCGAACACGAAGAAGAAATCCAGCGTCGTCGCGATCAGCAGCATCACGAAGCCGGCGAGGATGGTGCCGTGCGTGAAGCGCGGCTGCACGTACCACGGCTCGCTGGAGGGCGGGTCGGACTCGCAGTCGCCCTGGCGTTTCATGGTGGCGATCTCGTGCGCCAGTTGCATGGTGGCGCGGCGGTAGTCGGCCACCTTGTAGCGGCGCAGCGCGGCGAAGCCGCCATGCGCCTTGAGCATCAGGCGCGCGGCGTTGAACAACCCGGCGAACACAACGAGGATCATCAGGCCGCCAACCGCGAGCCCGACCAGGTGGATCGTTTCGTAGGGGATCCACGCGAACGCCGCCCAGTGCGAGGGGAACGGCGCCTCGCCGGCAGCATGTTTACCGACGTGAATCGAAAGGTGGAAGAACGCCAGCAGCGCGCCGAGCAGCAGCGTGAAGAAAACCAGGAAGGCCGGGCTGCGATACATCAGGCCCGCGAGTCCGCTCGGGTCATACTTCGAGATCAGGTAGCGGCGCGCCGCGGCCATCGTTTCGCCGGGGTCCGCCTTCTGCGGGCACGAGTCGGAGCACTCGCCGCAGTAATAGCACAGCCACGGCTCGGGCGAGGCCACCAGGCGGTCGCCGAGCCCGAGCTGGATGTTGCGCAGCACGCGGCGCGGGAAGCTGGCGTCGCCCTCGGAGAGCGGGCAGATGGCCGTGCAGGTACCGCAGTGGTAGCACTGGTTGAGATCACCGGCTCCCAGCTCCCGTACGCGTTGCGAAATTTGTGGATCAACCTTGGTCGCCATGCGCGGCTTCTCCTGCCATCAGGCTTGCTCTCCGGTTTTGTCCACCCATTCGTAGGTGAAGTAGCCATCGACGTCCGGGCGGCCCTTGGCCTCGACCTCGCCGTAGCGGCGCAGGCCGGCCAGCCAGACCATGATTTCGTGGACGGGATAGCCGAGACTCTCCGCCAGCTCGGGGACCGTCTTGGGCCCTTCGCGCAGGGCCTTGATGATGCGATCCCGCATGATCATCTCGTCCTGCGCGAGCTCGAGCATGGACCGCAGTTGGGTGGGGGACGTGCTCATGGGGTGGCCACCTCTTTGAGACTGGCGTCGATCATCGCCATGATCTGGTCATCGCGATAGCCCTCGATCTCGATGGCGTCGTGGGGGCAGACCGGCACGCAGGCGCCTTCGCCCTTGCACAGGGACTCGATGACCAGCGCGATTTCCTTCTCGCCCGTGTGGATGCGCTTGATCGCGCCATAGGGGCAGGCCTGCAGGCACTTGTCGCACCACGTGCATTTCTCCGGGTTCACCTTCGCGATCAGCGGCTCGAGATCCACGAAGCCCTTCTTCAGCAGCCCGCCGGTTTTGGCGACAGCGGCCAGCGCGGAAGCGACGCTCTCCGCCAGCGCCTTCGGTCCTTGGGCCGCGCCCGCGACGAAGACGCCGTCGATGACCGTCTCGACCGGCCGCAGTTTGATGTGGATTTCCTTGTAAAAGCCGTCGGTGCTCTCGGGAATTTTCAGGATGCTGTTCAGCCCTTCGTTCTGGCGCGGCTCCATGCCGGTGGCCAGCACCACGAGGTCGGCGCCGATCTCGAGTTCCTCGTTGCCGGTCAGCGTGTCGGTGACCAGCACGGACAGGCGTCCATCTTTCGTTTCCACTCGGGGCGGCTTCTCCGGCGTCCAGCGCAGAAAGAGCGCGCCATCCGTGCGGGCCTTTTCGTAGAGCTTTTCCAGCGCGCCGTAGGTGCGCACGTCGCGGTAGAGATGGTACTGATGAATCTTCGCATCGAGCTGGCGCAGGAGTCCGGCCGTGTGCGTCGTGGCCGAGCAGCAGTAGCGCGAGCAGTAGGCGTTGGGCTCGGGACAGGTCTCGCTCTCCGTCTGGCGGCTGCCGACGCAGTAGATGAAGGCGACGCTGCGCACCGGCTTGCCCTGATACTCCAGGCGCCCCTTGGTCTCGGACAGCAACTGGCGGAAATCGGCCAGGGAGACCACGCCGGGCAAGCCCCAGCCGTACTCGCCAGCGCGCGGTTGATAGGGCGCAAAGCCCGTGGCGACGATGATCGCGCCGACGTTGAGCGAGACGGTCTCGCTGCCTTTCAGCCGGAGCGCCACGGTGAAGTCGCCGATGCTGCCGTCCTTCGAGACGACCTCGGCCCCGGTGTAGAGCATGATGTTGTCGTGCTGCCGTATGCGTTCCGCGAGGGCGCTGACCACCTGGTCGCCATTCTGTTTTTCGGGGCCTTGCTCACCAGTGACGCGCGCCCAGCCGCCCGGCTGGTTTTCGCGCTCGACGAGGTAGACCGCGAGCCCCATATCGGCCAGCATGATGGCGGCACGCATGCCGGCCACGCCGGCGCCGATCACCAGCACGCGCGGCTTGGTCTCCACGCGGATGGCATTGAGCGGATGGGTCAGGGCGCATTTCGCAATGCCCGCTCGCAGGAGGTGGATGCCTTTCTCCGTGGCGCCGATCTTGTCGCTCGTGTGCGCCCACGAACATTGCTCGCGCAGGTTGACCTGGATGTATTGATAGGGATTGAGGTCGGCCCGCTTCGCCATGCCGCGGAAGGTGAACATGTGCAGCTTGGGCGAGCAGGAGGCGACGACGAGTCCATCCAGATGCTGCTCCTTGATTTCGTTGATCATCTCCTGCTGCGAGGCGTCCGAGCAGGCGAACACGTGGGTCTTCGCCACCTCGACGCCGGGCACGCCTTTGACCGCGTCGGCCACCTTCTCCACGTTGACGTAGTCGGAGATGTTGCCACCGCAGTGGCAGATATAAACACCGATGCGCCGTTTCTGCGTCATCGCTGGCTCCTCGTTCGTTCGAGATAGGCGGCCGCCTGCGCCGCCGCCGCGCCGGCGTGCAGCACCGTGTCGGGGATGTCGCGCGCGCCGATGATGGCGCCCGCCGCAAACAGCCCATCGACCGTGGTCCGGCCCGGCTCGCCGATGGGATCGACTTCCTTGACGTAGTTCAATTCGTCGGCGCCCAGGTCGCCGCCCTTATAAAGTTTGAACGCATCGGTGTTCGGCAGGAAGCCCACGGTCAGGACGATCAGGTCGTGCTTGCGCTTCTGCGTCCCGCCGGCGCCTTCCATGTCCTCGTAGGCCAGCTCCATCTGCCCGCCTTCGAGTTGCTCGATGCGCGCGACCTTGCCCTTCACAAACTGCACGCCCATGCCCCTGGCCTGCTCGTAGAATTCGTCGTAGCCCTTGCCGAAGGCGCGCACGTCGATCGTGTAGATGGTGACATCGGCCAGCGGCAGCGCGCCCATCGCGAGCTGGGCCTGCTTGATGGCGTACATGCAGCCGATCCGGCAGCAGAGCGGATTGCAGAGCGTCTGGTCGCGCGAGCCGTTGCACAGCACGAAGGCGATGCTTTCCGGCTGCTTGCCGTCGGAGGGGCGCAGCACGCTGTTATAGGGCCGGGTGGGCGCCAGCAGCCGGTCCATCTGCGGGCCATCGATCACATCGGGCAGCGTGGCGTAGTTGAGCGGCTTCTTCGCGGCGGGATCGAGGATCTCGAACCCCGTCGAGAGGACGACCGCGCCGACCGTGAACTTTTTCGCCACGGCCCGCATGTCGAAGTCGATGCAGAAGGCTGGGCAGATGTTGACGCACTCCATGCACTGCGCGCACTGGCCGCAGTTCATGCAGCGATGCGCCTCGCGGCGCGCCTCGTCATCGGTCATAACGCCTTCGTAGCAGGCGAACGACTGCTTGCGTTCGGCCAAAGCCAGCGTCGGCTGCAACACCGGCGAGCGCGTGCGGAAGGACTTGGCTTCCGCCAGCACCGTGTCTTTATCGGTTTTCTCCAGCAAGGCCTCGAATTCGATGTCGAGCGCTTCTCCCTTGAGAAAACGATCCATGTAGAAGGCAGCGCGCCGGCCGTGGCCGATGGCGTTGATGATCATCGTCGGGCCGGTCACGCAGTCGCCGCCCGCGAAGACGGCGGGGTCCGCCGTCTGCATTGTCCGCGTATCCGCCTTGAGCAGGCCGTGCTTGTGCGGTACCTCGCCGGTGAACTTGGACGTGGAAGGATTCAGGCCGATGGCAAGGATCGCGAGGTCGATCGGCAGGATGGTCTCGGAACCCGCGACCACTTCCGGGCGGCGGCGGCCGCTCTCGTCCGGCGCGCCGAGCTGCATCTTGAGGCACTCAACCGCTTCCAGTTTTCCGTTCTTGCCGAGGAAACGCTTGGGCGTGCTAAGCAGCATCAGCTCGACGCCTTCCTCGATCGCGCCCTTGATTTCCCAGTCGTGGGCCGGCATCTCGTCGCGCCCGCGCCGGTACTGGATGATCACCCGCTTGGCGCCCATGCGGATGGCGGAGCGGGCCGGGTCCATCGCCGAGTTGCCGCCGCCGATCACCAGCACGGCTTTGCCCCGGATGTCGGGCATCGTGCCGATCTTGGTCTCGCGCAGGAACGCCATGCAGCCCATGACGCCCGCGAGGTCTTCGCCTTCCACGCCGAGCTTCTTTTCGTCGGAGGCGCCGGTCGCGATGAACACCGCCTGAAAACCCTGCGCCTTGAGCTCGGCGACGGAGCCGACGGGCGCCGAGGTCTTGATGGTGACGCCGAGCGCGGTGACGTTCTTGATGTCGCGGTCAACGACGTCGTTCGGCAGGCGATAGGCGGGAATCCCCGTGCGCAGCATGCCGCCGGCCTGGGTTTCGGATTCGAAAATGGTGACCTGGTGGCCGTTGCGCGCCAGGTAGAAAGCAGCGCTCAAGCCGGCGGGACCGGAGCCGACGATGGCCACTCTCGTGTCGCGCTGCTTCTCGACGGGGCCGTATTCGGGCTCGGGATGGTCCGCGTAATAATGATCGGCGAAGAAGCGCTTGATGCCGCGGATGTGGACCGTCTCCTCCTTGCCGCAGCGCGTGCAGTCCTGCTCGCACGGCGCATAGCACGAGCGCGCCAGGCAGCCGACCAGCGGCGCGTTTTCGAGATGGAGGTTGAACGCCTCCTTGTAGCGCCCCGCGCGCACGAGGGAGATGTAACCGCTGGCCTTGACGTTGGCTGGGCAGGTGAACGTGCAGGGCGCCTCGCCGCGGCGGTCGATCACCGCCTTCTTCGGCACCGCCTGCGGGAAGGGAATGTGCGCCACACGGCGCGTGACCAGGTTGTAGTTGTATTCGTCCGGCACGGTGACCGTGCAGACTTCCTCGCACTTGCCACAGCCCGTGCAGGCGTCGAAGTCCACGTAGGCCGCCTTCGAGTGCAGGTCGACCGCGAAGGTGCCGTCGGCATTCCGGGCGATGCCATCGACTTCCGTGTAGACCTTGACGTCGATGTTGGGGTGGTGGGCCGCCGCCGCCATCTTCGGGGTCACGATGCAGCTCGCGCAGTCGAGCGTCGGGAAAACCTTGCTGAGCAGGATCGCCCGGCCGCCGATGCTGGGCTTCTTCTCGACGAGCAGGACCTTGTAGCCCATGTCGCCGAGCGAGGCGGCGGTCTCCATCCCCGCCACGCCGGCGCCCACGATCATCACGTCGTAGTCCGGCCCGGCTTGCTTAGGTGACGGGTTCAAGCTTCTTGAGCTCCTCTTTGAACTTGCTCATGTGTGAGACGAAGTTGTCGGCGCACACCGAGCACAGGCCGGACATCTTGAGCCGCTTGGGGCTGATCTGGTGCTCCTTGAGCAGGGCCTGCGCCGCGCGGATCAGCGCGCTGGTGCGGTCGGTGCAGTCCGAGAGATAGGCGCAGTCGCCGCCGCAGGCCGCAATGAAGACACCGGCGTAGCCCGCCTCCAGCGCGTGGAGAATCCACGACGGCTTGACGCCGCTGGAGCAAGGCAGCGGGATCACCTGCACCGCGGTCGAGTAGTGCAGGTGCGCGCTGCCGGCCAGGTCGATGCCCGGGTCGGAAATCGCATTGCTCGAGAAGACCAGGATCTTGGGATCCGGCTCCTTGTGGCGGGGGAGAGCCATGATTACTTGACGCGCCGCAGATAAACCGACCAGAACCCGTCGTCTTCGCGGTCGCCGAGATATTCGTAGCCCATCTTCTTGCACCAGCGCTGCACGTCGATGATCGTGCCATCGTCCGAGGACTGCACTTCCATCACCGCGCCCACGGGGCACTCGGCGATCGTGCGCTTGGCCTCCAGCAACGGGCCCGGGCACGCCGTGCCGCGCGCATCCACCAACTTGCCGATCTGCAACGCCTTCAGTTCATCCGCTGTCATAGTTGTATCTCCTGGTTGCGCCGGCTCACATGAACCAGCACTGTTTTGCCTTGCTGAAAATGTCCACGAAGGTCCCGACACCCACGTATTCCATATGCGGGTAGTCGATCAACTCCTCGCGCTTGATGCCCATCAGGTCCATCGACATCGTGCAGACATAGATCTTCACGCCGAGGCTCGCCGCGTCCTTCATCAGTTCCTCGAGCGACTTCGCGCCGTGTTTCTTCATGACGTACTTGATCATCTGCGGGCCCATGCCGAGCATCTGCATCTTGGAGAGGGGCAGCTGGCCCGCGCCCTTCGGCAGCATCATGCCGAACATCTTGCCGAGCATGTCCTTGCTGGCGGTCTTCCGGGGGTCGCGCAGGGCGGCGGTCGCCCAGAACGTGAAGAACATGTCCACCTGCATGTCGTAGGCGGCCGCGCCGATGGCGATGATGAACGCTGCGATGGTCTGGTCGAGGTTGCCGCTCATGACGCCCAGCGCCAGGCGGTCCTCGGGCGCCTTGGCCTCCAGGGCCTCCACGCGTTTCATCAGGTCTTGCAGCAACTGTTCGGTACTGTTCTCGCTCATGTTTGTTCCTCCGGTCGGGCCCTGCTGTTTCCCCGTCAAGCTTGGGCGCGGCTGCGCTGGCGCGGCGTGGCCTGGCGAGCCAGGTCGCCGTGTTCCTTCATGCCGTCCATCAGGACCGCGCGGATCACATGGCAGGCGGCGATCATCCGCGGATCGCGCAGCCGGTAATAGACGGTCTGCTTGTCCTTGCGGGTGACGACCACGTTCTTGTTGCGCAACAACCGCAGGTGCTGGCTGACCGTGGTGATGGTCGTCTCCACCGCCGCAGCGATGTCCGAGACGCTCTTCTCCCCGCCATGCAGGGCCTCGAGGATGGCCAGCCGCTTGGGATTGGCCATCGTGCTGCAGAGGTCGGCGTGCAGCTCGTACAGCCGTTGGTTGGTTAGTTGCATAAGTACGCAAGTACAGAAATTATCGGCCGACTGCAAGCGAAAATATTATTCCGGCCGGAGACCGGCTGCGGACTGGGCGCGCTTCAGTCGCGGGCGTAAGCTTGGAACGGCGGCTCCGGCGGGGTGGCGCCGATCTGGTCCTTGTGCCAGGCGCGGAAGGTGTTTGCGCCGCCGGCGAGCGTGGCGGCGCTGAAGCCGTGCTGGCGCAGCAGGCGGTAGGCGAGGTAGCTGCGGAAGCCCACCTTGCAGTTGACGAACACCGGCTTGTCCCTGGGCAGCTCGCCGAGTCGCGCGCGCAGCTTGCCGAGCGGGATATTCAGCGCCCCGGGGATGTGCCACTGCTCGAACTCCTTCGGGCCGCGGACATCCACGATGACTCCGCCATCGGTCCGCGCCGGGTAATCCTCCGCGTACCACAGCTGCAGGTCGCCCTGCAGCAGGTTGCTGGCGACGAAGCCGGCCATGTTCACGGCGTCCTTCGCCGAGCCGAACGGCGGCGCGTAGGAAAGTTCCAGGTGCTGGAGCTCGAAGACCGTCAGGCCCGCGCGCAGCGCCGTGGCGAAGACGTCGAGCCGCTTGTCCACGCCATCGCTGCCGACGACCTGCGCACCGAGAATTTTTCCGGTCACCGGCGCGAAGAGCAGCTTAACGTGCATCGGGCCGGTGCCCGGGTAGTAGCTCGCGTGGCCGCTGGGATGGATATAGACCTTCTGGTAGGGTAGGCCCGCGCGCTTGAGCTGCTTCTCCGTCGCGCCCGTGCCGCCGCCGGTCATCTGGAAAATTTTGACGATGGCCGTGCCCTGCGTCGTCGTGTAGCTCGTCGCGCGCCCGCAGATGTTCTCGGCGACGATGCGACCCTGCCGGTTCGCCGGGCCGGCGAGCGGCAGCACCCACGAGTCGGGCAGGATCGTGTGCGCGACCTCGATGGCGTCGCCCGCGGCGTAGATGTCGGGATCGTTCGTACGCAGGTGCGCATCCACCTTGAGGCCGCCGCGCGGACCCAGCTCGATGCCGGCGGCCTTGGCGAGTACGACATCCGGGCGCACACCCGCGGAAAGCAAAACCAGATCGGCGGTGAGCTGCTCGCCGTTCTGCAGCTCGGCGGTCACGCGCCCACCGGCATCGCGGAACGCCGCAGCCGCGGTACCCAGGTGCAGCTTCACGCCATGCTCGCCCATGTGCTGCTGGAGGTTCCACGCCATCTCGGGATCGAGCGGCGGCATGATCTGGTCGATCATCTCGACGAGGTCCACCGCCAGCCCGCGGTCGCGGAAATTCTCCGCGATCTCGACGCCGATGTAGCCGCCGCCGATGACGATCGCGCTCTTCGCACCGCCATCCACGGCGGCCTTGACGGCATCCATGTCGGCGATATTGCGCAGGATGAAAATTTTCGGATGGTCGAGGCCCGGCAGGTTCGGCCGCAGCGGCTGCGCGCCTGGTGCGAGGACGAGCTTGTCGTAGCTCTCCGCATAGTCGCGGCCGGTCGCCAGCTCGCGGATGCGGACGGTCTTCTGCGCGCGGTCGATCGCGGTGACCTCATGGCCGGTCCGGACGTCGAGGTTGAGCGAGGCTTTCAGGCTCTGTGGCGTCTGGAGCAGGAGATCGTCGCGCTCCTTGATCGCGCCGCCGATGTGATAGGGCAGGCCGCAGTTCGCGAAGCTGACGTGTGCGCTGCGCTCCAACACCACGATCTGCGCATGCTCATCGAGCCGCCGCGCCCGAGCCGCCGCGCTCATCCCCGCCGCCACACCGCCAATGACAACAATTTTCATGCTCCGCTCCTGCTCTTCATCCTAATCCTACTCGTAATCTTAATCGTACGCGTAATCCCTTTTCCAAACCTAGGAAACCGGAACCACCGTTTTTTCCAAGCCTTGGAAAAGCGCCCCGGCAAGGACCAAAGGGACGGCAGGGACCTCAAGGCGTGGGTCCCTTGGTCAGGCTGGCGATCAATTTTTTGTGCTTCGGAAACTGGGCGCAGAGCTGGTCACGGTCGGCGATCTCGAAATCGTTGAAGTCGAAGCCCGGTGCGACCGTGCAGCCGAGCAGCGTGAAGCCGCGCTGCGACGTGATCCGCGCCGCGAACCAGTGCCCGCGCGGGACGAGGATCTGCGGCAACTCGCCGCGCCCGGGATGCAGGCCGAGCCGGTGCTCGGTCAGCTTGCCGTCGGGCGCGAGGTCCACGACGAGGAACGGCGCGCCGTGGTAGAAGTGCCACATCTCGTCGGAGTGCAGGCGGTGGAAGGTGGAGAACTCGCGCCCGGCGAGCAGGAAATAGACGCCGGTGGAAAACGCCCGCGGCCCGCGGTAGCGGCTGGGCAGCGCGGCCTGCGCGATTCCTTCCTTCGCGCGATAGGTCTCGCGGTACCAGCCGCCCTCGGGGTGTGGTTGGAGGCGCAAGTGGCGGATCCAATATTTGGCGTCGTGCTTCATCAGTTGCTGAACGGGCATGCGCCGGTGGAGCAACTACCGCCGCCGCAGGCCGAGGGGGTGGGACAGGCGCCCGAGGAACACGGCAGCACGCCGGCCGAGGCGACCGACGCGCTGAACGTGGAGAACTGCTTCTCCGGCTTCGGCGCGCCGCACTCCGGGCAGTTGCCTGGACTGGCGCTGGAACTGGCGACAAGTTTCTCGAAGGCGTGGCCGCACTTGCGGCAGCGATATTCATAGATCGGCATGTTCTTCTTCCTCTTAATCCTAATCTTAATCTTGCTCTTAATCTTAATCGAAATCGAATCCCGCCCCGTGTCGCGGAAGCCGGAAAGATTACGATTAGGAGTTACGATTACGAGCAGGAATTTTCAGCAACCACAACCCTGTCCGGCCTCTTTGAGGCCGAGCTTCTTGAGAATTTTCACGGCCGGGCAGAAGCCCGTAAAGGCCGATTGAATCAGGTTCACGCCGACGAAGGCGGTGAACAGGAACCAGCCGGGATGCACCCACCAGCCGAGCGCCAGGCTCACCAGCACGAAAGTGCCGGCCATTACGCGTACGCCATTTTCCACTGTCATGTTTATTTCCCTTCTGGATCTATTTCCCCGAGGCCAGCATCGCGCCGACGAAGCCGTAGATGGCCATCGAGATGAACGGGTTGGCGGTGATCGGGCAGGCGCCGGTCTTGCAGCCGACGAACTTATACAGCGCGAAGCCGAGCACGGCGCCGACGACACCGCCGATGAGCATACGGGCGAGCAGGGTCATGTTGGTTTTCCTTTCAGCGGTCATAGTTCCTCTTCCACCGGCAACACGAAGGCGCGCAGGCCCTCCTCCGGGTACAGGACGGTTTTGAATTTCTGCAGCGCCGCGGTCAGCGCCGCCTTGCGGTCGTCGGCAACGATCGTGAACAGCAGCGTCGAGCGGTCGGGCCACTCGGCGGTGCCGAGCTTCTTGCCGGTGACGCCTTCGCCGCTGACCTGGGTCAGCTCGGTGTAGGCGTGGACGCCGGCAGTCTCGATCAGTTTGATGAGTTCCGCATGGCGTTCACGCGGGCCGATGATGAGCAGCATCTTCATGGTTGTTTCTCCTCTGCGGGTATAACGACAGGCTCGGCCGCCGGGGTGGGCTTGCCGAAGATCAGCATGTAGACCGCCGGGATCACCAGCAGCGTGAAGGCGGTCGAGACGAACAGGCCGAAGATCAGCGACCAGGCGAGGCCGCTGAAGATCGGGTCGAGCGTGATCGGCCATGCGCCGAGCATCGCCGCGCCGGCGGTCAGGAAGATCGGGCGGAAGCGGACCGCACCGGACTCGATGATTGCCTGCTGCAGTGGCGTGCCGCGCGCGACGGCGTGCTTGATGAAGTCAATCAGGATGATGCCGTTGCGCACGACGATGCCGGCGAGCGCGATCATGCCGATCATCGCCGTCGCCGTGAAGAAGATGGGGTTCGGGATGCCCATCACGGGCTGGCTGCCGAAGACGTTGAGCAGCCAGAAGCCCGGCATGATGCCGATCATCGTCAGCGGAATGGAGAGCATGATGATCAGCGGCAGCAGGAAGGACGCGGTCTCGTAGACCAGCAGGATGTAGATGCCGGCGAGCGCGACGGAGAAGGCGATGCCGAGATCGCGGAAGACATCAATCGTGATCTTCCACTCACCCTCGCCGCTCCAGTCGGCGGTGATGCCGGCGGGCAGCGGGTTGGCCTTGAAGTGCTTTTGCAGCGCGAGCACGGCGTAGGCCGGGCCGCGGCCGGCCATCTCGGCCTGCACGAAGACCACGCGCTCCTGGTTCTTGTGGAAAATCGTCTTATCCTCGACGCGTTCCTCGAAGCGGCCAAGTTCGCCGACCTGGACGAGCTGGCCGGTCCGGCCCTTGACCGGGATGGCCTTGAGCCGTTCCACATCGGAGCGCGCGGCGCGCGGAAGGCGCAACACCAGCGGCGTTTCGTTCTGCTCCGCCGCCACGTGCAACATGCCGGCGGGCGCGCCGCCGAGCGCGAGGCCGACCGTCTGGACGATGTCCTCGGTCGCGATACCGTTCAGCCCGGCTTTCTCGCGGTCCACGTGGAAGACGAGCTTGCGCTGGTTGTCCTCGATGGTCGTATCCACGTCCACGACGCCTTCCTCTTTCTTCAGTTGCGCCTCGACCGTGCGCGCGGCGGCGATCAGGTCGCTGTACTTGTGGTGCGGCTGGCCATAGACCTCGGCGACGACGGTGGCGAGCACCGGCGGGCCGGGCGGCATTTCCACCACCTTGAAACTGGCGTGGTGCCGCTGCGCGATCTTCTCGATCTCGGCGCGCAGGCGCAGCACGATTGCGTGGCTGGCCATCTGCCGCTCCTGGCGCGGCAGCAGGTTGATGCGGACATCGGCGACGTGCGGGCCCTGCCGCAGGTAGTAGTGGCGGACGAGCCCGTTGAAGTCCATCGGCGAACTCGCGCCGACGGTCGCGGTGAAGTCGGTGACCTCCGGGACCGTGCGCAGGAATTGCTCAAGATCGCGCACGGCGGCGTCGGTGGTCTCCAGCGCGGTGCCTTCGGGCATATCCACGACGACTTGGAACTCGTTTTTGTTGTCGAACGGCAGCATCTTCAGCGGCACGAGGCCGGTGACGATCAAGCCGAGCGAGCCGGCGAACAGCGCCGCCATCACCCAGAGCAGCGCCTGGGCCTTGCGGCGCGAGGCGACGAATGGGCCGACGATGCGGTTATAGATGCGGTAGGTCCGCGTGGCGCGCGCGTCGCCCTCGTGCGGGTCGTGGCTCGCGCCGCCTTCCTCTTTCTTGAGCAGCTTGTCGGAAAGCCACGGCGTGATGGTCAACGAGACGATCATCGAGACCAGCATCGCGATAGGGACATTGACGGCCATCGGCCGCATATAGGGGCCCATCATGCCGGTGATGAAGAACATCGGCAGGAAGGCGACGACGATGGCGAGCGTGGCGATGACGATCGGCGGCAGCACCTCGATCATGGCTGCGAGGATCGCCTGGCCGCGCGGCAGTTTCCGCATGGTCAGGTGGCGGTGGATGTTCTCGACGCCGACGATGGGATCATCCACCAGCAGGCCGAGCGTCAGGATCAGCGCGAACAGCGTCACGCGGTTGATCGTGTAGCCGAGCAGGAAATTCATCAGCAGCGTCAGCGCGTAGGTGATCGGCACCGCGATGGCGACGATCAGCCCGACCCGCCAGTTCATCACCAGCCAGATCAGCGCGATGACCGTAACGATGGCTTCCAGCAACCCCTCGACGAGGCCGTTGACCTTCTCGTTCGCGGTCTCGCCGTAGTTGCGCGTCAGCTTGACCTCGACGCCGTCGGGGATGACGTTGCCGCGCAATTCCTCCAGGGTATGTTCGACATCGCGCGCGACCCAGACCGCGTTGCTGCCCTTCTTCTTGGCAATCGCCACAGTGACAGCAGCCTTGCTGACTTCTGACTTCTGACCTCTGACCTCTGGCTTGGCCGCCGGGCCAAAGCTGAAGCGCGTGTAGGTGGCCGGTTCTTCCGGGCCATCCTCGACGCGCGCGACATCACGGAGATAAACAGGCCGGTCGCCGTGCAGGCCGACGAGCAGGTTGCGCACCTCGTCGGCATGGCGCAGGAAGTCGCCGGTCTCGACCGCGATGACGGCGTTGTTCTGCTCAAACGCGCCGCTGGCCATCTGCGTGTTGGCCAGCTTCAGCGCGCCGGCGATCTCCAGCGCGGAGAGCTTGTGCGCGGCGAGCCGCTCGGGATCCAGATAGACATGCACCACCCGGCGTTCGCCGCCGTGGAGCGTCACTTGTGCGCTGTTCGGGATGTGCTGCAGCTTGGCCGTCACTTCCTCGGCCACGCGGCGGAGTTGGTGGGTGTCATAGCGGTCGCTGTAGAGCGCCGCGGTGACAATCGGCACATCATCAATCTCGATGGGCTTGACCACCCAACCGGCGATGCCGGGCGTGGTGCGGTCCATGTTCTGCGAAATCTTGTTGTAGAGCTTGACCAAGCTCTTCTCGCGGTCCTCGCCCACGAAGAAGCGCACGGTGACCACCGCCTGGCCGGGGCGGCTCATGGAATAGACGTATTCCACGCCGTCAATCTGGTAGAGCATCCGTTCGAGACGCGAGGCGACGAGCTTTTCGACTTCCTCGGCGCTGCCGCCGGGGTAGCTGACCATGACATCGGCCAGCGGGACGACGATCTGCGGTTCCTCCTCGCGCGGCGTGGCGATCAGCGCGATGGCGCCGGCGAGCAGGCTGATGATCAGCAGCAGGATCGCCAGGTTGCCCTTGAGGAAGGCCTCGATCAGGCCGGTAAAAATGGAACGTTTCTCTTCCATGGTCATCACTCCTTGGCCGCCGCGAGCACGACCTCGCCATCCTTGAGGCCCGAGAGAATCTCGACGCGCCCTTCATGCGCCGGGCCGGTCTTCACCAGCCTCCGCAGCACGCGCCCGTTTTCCACCACCTGCACCATCTCCAATTGGCCGAGTTGCAGGAGGGCTGCTGTCGGCAGCAGCACGGCGGGCCGCGGCGCTTCCTCGACCGCGAAGCGACCGAACGTGCCCGGCAGGACTTCGCCCTTGGTATCGTCAAGGCGGATCTTCACCTTGCGCGTACGGCTCATCGCGTCCACCTCGCTGACGATTTCCGTCACCGTGCCGCGCAGGCTGCGGCTGGGATGCTCCAGCTTCACCTCCACCGTGGCGCCGAGCGGCAGCTTGCCGACCAGGCGCGCGGGCACCGGCGCCTCCAGCCTCATCCGCTGCGGATCGAACAGCGCCAGCAGCACCTGGCCGGGATTCGCCAGGTCGCCCGCCTCGATGCGGCGGTCGGTGACGACGCCGGCCATCGGGGCTTTGATGACGGCGTAGCTCAACATGACGCGCACGGCATCGGCCTGCGCCTGCGCCGCGTGGAATGCATTCTCGGCGGAGGTCAGCGCCTGCTCCGTGGTCGCCTTCTCGCGGAAGAGCTGCTGGGCGCGCTGATATTCCTTCTCGGCCTGCCGCCGCTGCGCCTCGGCCGCGGCGAGCTGGTCGCGCAGGTCGCGATCGTCGAGCACGGCCAGTGTCTGGTCCTGCAGGACCAAGCTGCCGGCGGAGACGTTGATTTCCTTCACGTAGGCGCTCAAGCGCGAGCTTAAGTGGATGATGCGCTCCGAGCCGACCGTGCCGACGATCTCGACGCGCGGCGCGACCGGTTCGCTCTTCACGGTGACCGTGGCAGCGCCGGCGGGCACCGCTGTACCGCGCTCCGCCTGTACCGCGTCCTCCGGCCCGACCTTCTTCGAGCACGCCGTCAACATCGCCACTGACAACATCACTGCTGGAATTTTCAGGTTCATGATTTCCTCTTTTGAGTTTCAGGTTTCACTTGGCAAGTTCGCCCCGCGCCCGCTTCAGGTTGCTCTGCGCGACGAGCAGGTCATAGTAGGCCGCCGTATCGCGCGAGCGCGTCGCGGTCAGGCCGACCTGTGCGGTCAGCAGCTCGGTCACATCGGCCGCGCCCTGGCGGTAGCGCTCGCGCGTGATGCGCAACGCCTCCTCGGCGCTGGCGACGCTCTGCTGCGTCACGTTGAGCCGCTCCCACGCCTCGCGCGCCTCGAGCTGCGCCTGCTTGAGGTCGAGCCGCAGGTTGTTCAGCGCTTTCTGCGCCGCCGCCTTGGCCGCTGCCGTGCGCGCCTTTTGTTCCGCCGCCGCGCCCGACTGGCGGAAGCCGGTGAAGATATCCCACTCTGCGACCGCGCCGACAAAGTAGCTCTGTTGGAAGTCCGCGTTCACCGCGCTGTCCCAATCCGCCGAGCCGAACGCACTGATGGTCGGCCAGTTCTCGCGCTCGGTCTTGCGCTGCACCTTTTCCTGCGCCTGCGCCGCGAGCCGCGCGGCTTCGAGTTCCGCGCGGCCTTCGACGGCATCGAGGTTCTTCTCGATCAGCGGCGCCCGCGGCGCGGCCTGCTTGGCGGCCTGCGGCAGCGCGGTCTCGCCGACGACCTCGCGCCCGATGGCGGTGTTCAGCGCCGCGAGCGCGAGCTGGACGCCGTGCTGGGCGCGGATCAAATCTTCGCGCGCCTCGGCGAGCCGCACCTCGATGTTGAGCACATCAGACTTCGAGGCCGAGCCGGCGCGCAGCCGCTCGTTCGCGACGCGCGAACTTTCGGTCAGCGTCTCGACGCTTTCCTTGCGGACCTGCACGAAGGCCTGCGCCTGCAACACGCCGTAGAAGGCGCGCGTCACCTGGTGCGTCAGCTCGTTATCGAGCGCGCGCTTGGCCGCGCCCTCGGCCTGGGCGCCGAGCTTCGCGGCGTCGCGCTGGAAGCCGCGCTGGCCGGCATCGAGCAGCCGGATTTTCGCGCCGACGCTGTTGCGCCAGTTATCCACGTTGCCCGGATGGTTGAAGTCGTTCTGCATCGAGGCGTCGCGCTGGTTGAGCTGCATGAAGAACGCCTGCGGCGCGTTGTCGGTGCGCGCGAGGGTGCTGGAGAGCGTGACGGTGGGGAAGTAGGCGGAGGTTGCCTGCTTGACCGCCTCGCGGGCCGCGAGAATGCGTGCCTCCGCCGCCAGTGCGTCGGGATTCGCCTCCAGCGCGGCGCGGACGCATTCATCGAGCGTCACCGCCTGCGCGCTGCCGAGCAGCGCCAGCGCCGCCGCGCCGCTCAACAGACGGCCGTGATGGCGCGTGGCCCGCCCTGCGGAACGTGTCGCGATCGTCTTGGCGTAGGCGGGCGTTCCAAGGATTGGAAACGCCCCGGTGTGTTTTTTCCAGGGCTTGGAAAGGAACAGGCCGAAATTTTCCAAGGCTTGGAAAAAGTTTCCAAGGTTCGGAAGGGTGCGTGTCTTCATGGGTTCTCCTTTTTGCAGCACATGCAGTGCAGGACGCTGACGGCGCGGCGGTCGGCGATGCTGTACCAGACCTCCTTGCCGCGACGCTCGGCTTGCAGCAGGCCGGCGCGCTTCATGTGGTTGAGGTGCTGGGAGAGCGCGCCCTGGGTGTGGTCGAGGTCGCCCATCAGCTCGTGGACGGGTGCGGCGCCGCCGCGTTCGAGGCGGCCGACGATCCGCAGGCGTTCGGGGTGCGCCAGCAGGCGCAAGACGGAGGCCAGCCGCTCCAACTCCGCCGCGTCCGGCAGCCCCGCGCATCTGGAGGTCTTGGTTTTCATGGGCGGCAACATATCATGATATGATGATATGTCAATGCGTTGGTGAAAATGTTTTTTTGGGAGGGGAGAGTGTCGAGGGAAGGGGGGGCGGCAACACATAGGGCTATGGGGCCCACAGGTCACATGGTGGGGAAAAAGAAAGCCGCCCTCGGTGGGAGGGCGGCTGTGCAACGACGGCGGGACCGGTTAGCGGCTGCCGGTCTTCTTGGCCGGGGCTTTGCCCTTGGTCGGGGTCGTGGGCTTGGTCGGGGTGGTGGCCGGGCCCTTGATCAGCGCCGCCTGGCGCTTGATCAGCGTCTCGTAGGCGGTCTTCTGCTGCTGGAATTGCTGGATGACGCTGGCGACCTCGCCATCCTTCTGGTCGAGCGCGGCGCGCAGCGCCTGGATATCCTGCGAGGCGCGGGCGAGTTTGGAATTGGCGGCGGCCAATTCGTCGAGGGTCTTCTGGTGTTCCTCCTTGGGCACGCCGCAACCGCACAGGGCTGCCACGGCCAGGGTCACACCCACGGTACGCATGATCGTCTTCATAATTTCCTCATCGTTCCATTTTTTGACCGCCACCTTGGCGGACAGAAAAAAGCGGCGCGCGGACTCTAGCGAAACCAGTCTGATTTGCAAGAGCGGAGTGCATGGCCGCAGAAGGTCAGGCCGCCGGTCGCCGGCCCTTGATTTTGGCCTTGAGGGCCGCGCGCAGTTGCTTGGCGTCCATCGTGCGCAGTTGCTCGGCGGGCACACCCAGCGCGGCGAGGCGCTTGCGGTGCGTTTGTTCGCGGCGGCGGCGCTCGGTGCCGCTCTTGCGCGGCCGGCGCAGGTTCTTGTTACGTCGTAGCATGTCGCCCATGATCGTCTCTCCGTTTTCTAAAGTGGCGGGCGCGGACTGTACATGGCGCGCCGCGGGCAGGCAAATCTTTTATTCCGGCATGCGCGGCTTGACGGTTCCCGCCCCTTGCGTCATTGTCGCGCCATGCAGCCTCCTGTGTGTGTGTGTCGAACAGTGCGTGGTTGGCGTGTCGGCTTCACGCTGATTGAATTGCTGGTGGTTATTGCCATCATTGCGGTGCTGGCCTCCTTGCTGGTCCCGGCCACCGGGGCCGTGCTGGAGCGCGCCCGCGAGATGAAGTGCATGTCCAACCAGAAGCAGATTGTGGTGGCCTGTCTGGGGTATGAGCGGGACGCGGAGCATCTGCCGTATTCCAAGGAATGGGTCCCGCCCAGCTATGACTGGTGGTCGGTGGACCTGCTGACGAACGTCACCAAGTATTCGACGCTTATCTATCCTTACATGAGCGATGTGGGCACCTATCTATGTCCAACGTTCTACCGGGTCGTGCGCAGTGCACGGCCGGATGCGCACCGTTCCTACTCGATGAACTGCCGCGTTAATCCGCCGGCCGGCAACTCGGGTTGGAACTATGCGGACAATCCTTGGAAATCAGCCAAGGTCAAAGCACCCGCCATCTGCGGTCTTATCACCGAAGAAAATATCACTGCGCCCACCTATGTTGGTGATGTCAAGATGTCCACGGTGGGTTTGAACGATGGACACTTTGCCTGGGGTGGCGATTGTCCTGCCACCTATCATCGGGATGACTCGGCGATCCGTGCCTGTTTCGATGGGCATGCCGAGCGCATCATCATGGATGAGGCCAAGGCGTGGCATAATCTCTGGTATAACAAATGAAAACTTCGAAGTCGGTTTGTTGGCTGGCGGGTTTGGTCTGTCTGGCGTTGGTCGCGGGTTGCGGAGGGTCGAAGCAACTCAAGATGGCTCCGCGCATCTTCAACATTACCGCCACCTCGCCGGTACAGGCGACTGAAGATCGCAAGCAGATCATCCATCTGCTCGATCAACTGGCCGGCACGCAGGGTTTGGCGAAGGACAACCCAGCACCGGCGGGCATTCTGGCCGCCTATGCTTCGCCGCCCTCCAAACTAGGACTCTCTATCGCCGTGGTGGATGAGGGGGAGGGGTTGGTTACGACCGTGGCTGTTTCTCCTGCGGCTTTGGGGCTGGACCTCAACTCCGCCCGGCGTGCACTGATTAATGCGGTGGAGACGGCGTTGAAGCAGGCGTTTGGCGCACGTTGCCAGCCGGCAACTTGATAGACGTGTCAGGCGTTGGATAGAAACAAACCACGCCGCCCAGACAGGCGGCGTGGTTTTACTTACCGAAACGAGCTTCAGCGCGGCGGTGCCTGCACGGCAATACCGTACTTGGCGACGATGGTTTGCGCGTCCTTGTCGGTTTGCGACAGTTGCAGCAGGTCCATCATCATCTTTTGGAACCGCATCTGCACTTGGCGGGATTGCTCGACGATCGGCACTTGCTGGTCGCGGATTTGCTGCAGCGCAGTCTGCTGTTCGCGCATCTGCAGGAAATTCTGACCGAGGATCACGATTACGCTCACCGCCACCAAGGCGATGGGCAGAAAGGGATTGACCGGTTTTTCAACTTGGACTTGGTCGTTCATGGCGTCACCTGTTTCTTGGGAGTGGTGGCCGGGACATTGGTCGGTGTGGTCTGCTGGAATTGGATGTTATAGCCATTCTCGCCGAGCAGTTTGTGCATGCGCTGGTTGTTGGCGGCCGCGACGACCAGATCCTGCAGGATGCTGTTGCCGAGTTGCTGACCTCGTTGCGAGAGCAAGCCACTGTTGACCTCGCTCTGCTGGCGCTGCAGGTCAAGTTGCAGTCGCTGCGCCGTTTTACCGGTCTTGATCACGAGCAGTGCCAGCACCAGGCACGCCACGCCCAAGACCACCGTCACCAAATACTGCCATGTTTTCATAAGGCTCCTTTTTATGCGCGGCGGATATAAACACAACGGCCCCCGCGTGTGAAGAAAAATTATTAAAAAACTGTTCTGCTTCCCGGTCCGGCGTTTGCAATGCCCGGCGCGCTATGCCATAGTCTGTGCGTAGCGAAGGGTCACCATGCAAGCCGGACTCTATATTGTTGCGACACCAATCGGCAACTTGGCCGATATTACCCTGCGTGCGTTGGAGACGCTCAAGGCTGCGGCCGTTATCGTGGCCGAGGACACCCGCTGGACCCGCAAACTTCTTGAGCACCACGGGATTCACACATCGCTGGTCAGTTGTCACAAGTTCAATGAGGCTGCGCGCGTGGACTTTGTGTTGGGAAAAATACACAACGGAGTTGCTGTTGCCTTGGTCACCGATGCCGGTACACCGGCGATCTCCGATCCTGGTTCTCGTGTGGTTGCGGCGGTGCGCGCTGCCGGTTTTTATGTTACCGCCTTGCCCGGTGCCTCGGCTGTGACTACCGCTGTGGCGTTATGCGGCTTTGGCGGCAATGGTTTTCTCTTCGAGGGTTTCCTGACCCGCGGTGGCAACGCGCGTAAGCAGCGACTCCGTGAACTGGCGCTCGGCGACCGGCCTGTGGTCCTCTATGAGTCACCTTACCGCCTCCTCAAACTGCTCGCCGAGATGGAGGAGGCCTTGCGTGATCGCTCAATCTACATTGGTCGCGAACTAACCAAACATTTTGAGGAGAATCTGGTGGGCACACCCTCCGAGTTGATCGCCAAATTCAGTGGTCGCGCCGTCAAGGGCGAAATCGTCATTGTCATCCCGCCGGCAACCCGCGCCGAGCGGCAACGGTGGCCAGAGGCGCCAGAAGTCGTCTCGCTTGGTGGTGATGGGGCCGGGTCGGACGCGACCTGAATCAACGCGCTGGCCTAGAATTGAGCCTCGGTTAAGAGAGTACGCCTCATCCTTTTAAAGCTGCGCCCTGAGGGGGGGGGGCTGAGAAGCGCTTTAAAATCGAGAAAGTGCCCGGCCGATCTTCCGGCCAGAGGCGGTGATTGCGCATTCTGGGCTCTTCCAGTAGGATGCCGACGGTCGGAGGCAGAATGAGCGACGGTCACTCATGGCAGTATAGCGAGTATGTGTGGAGAACCGGACGGGGGCCATAATGGCGGTCCGCTTGACATTACGTTCTATCTTTGTACTGGTGTTGGTCACGCTCGTCTGTCTCGTGGCGGCCACCTATGCCGTAGTCGTCTATGCCATCCGTAAAAGCGACCTTGTCCAAGATGCGAACATTAAATTATTCACAGCGGCTCATCTGGCTCGCGTACTGGCGGGGGCGGACTATCACGATCGGATTGGGGACAAAACGTCTATCACCAAGGGACATTTCGATCAACTGGTGGCACACAATGACGCGCTGTGTTTAAGCATGGGCTTGCAGTATGTGTGGAGTCTGCTGGAGTTCAAGGAGCAGATCGTCTTCACCACGGCTACGCATGCGGTGTTGACCAACAGCCAGTCGGAGTGTGCCTCGTTTTTTGAGGTGCATAGTAATCCCGGGGCCTATCGGCATGCTTTCGAGACCATGCAACCGGAATTCACTACGTTTCACGACAAATGGGGGCGCGGGCGGATGGCCCTGTTGCCGGCGTGGGATCGGCATCGCCGAAAATATCTATTCGCAGCCAGCATGCAATTGGATGGGTACGACGCCTTGTTGCGCCGAACCCTGCTGGAATCGGTGCTCATCAGCCTGGGCATAGCGTTGCTGTTCAGCCTTTTGGCGGCGGGATTGGCCCGCTGGCTGACCCAACCGCTCCAACGCCTGACGCTAGCCTTGGAACGGATGGGGAAAGGTGACCCGCATGGTGAGTTACCGGGTACACGTGTGCAGGAATTGGCCACGGTGACGGATGCTTTTGAGGGCATGCGCCAAACGCTGCGGCAGAGGATGGAAGACTTGCGGGCCTCGGAGGAACAATTCCGTGGTCTGGTGGATAACTTGGGAGCGGGCGTGGCCTTGATTAGTCCGCAGATGCGGGTGTTGGCTTTGAACCGGCAAATGCAACAGTGGTGTCCAGGGGCGGGTATTGGTGCCGCGCCGCTCTGTCAGATGGCGTTCTGGCATCCAGTGCGCGCAACAGTATGCACCGATTGTCCGGTGACCAGAACGTTGGCTGATGGAACCCGGCATGAGATGATCAGCGAGGTGATGAAGGCGGGCGCGCGCAGTTTCTATCGAATCAGCGCCTCGCCACTGAAGAACGCCACCGGCCAGATCGTGGCGGCGATCGAACTCGTAGAGGATATCACCGAACGGCAGCGTGTCACAGAGGCACTGGCGCAGTCCCAGGCCGACCTTCAGGCGATTTTGGAAAGTACGCCGGATATTATTTTCTCGCTATCGGTCGCGGATGGCCGGTTGCGGCAGTTCAATGCGGCCTTTGCCCGCGAGGTGGAGCAGGCCTATGGCGTGTCTGCGCAGGTGGGCTTGTGTGCCGAGGATATTCTGCCGGCCTCCGCCTTGCCGGTCTGGGCGGCGATGGTCCGGCGGGCGCTGGTGCAACAGGTGTACAGCGCCGAATATGTGCGCCCCGAAGATCAGCGATGCTTCGAATTAAATTTCAACCTGATCCGCCATCGTGACCAGGTGACGGGCTTGTCTGTATTCATTCGCGAGGTCACTGCACGTAAGCGTGCCGAGGCGGCGCTGCAAGAGAATGAGGCCCAGTTACAGGCGCTCTTTACCATCCTGCCGACGGGCATCTCCATCGTGGACAAGAACCGTGGTTTGGTGAAGATGAACCCGGAGTTGCTCCGGATGCTGGGCTTGACGGAGGAGGAAATGCGGCAGGGCGCTTATAGCAAACGCCGCTATGTGCGTGCAGATGGCAGCCCGATGCCAGAGGAAGAGTTTCCCAGTGTGCAAGCCATCCGGGAGAAGCGCGAAATCCGTAATGTGGAGATTGGGATTGTCAAAGAAGATGGTTCTATCCTGTGGAGTTTGGTGAGTGCGGTGCCGTTGCCGGAAAACGGAGCGGCACTCGCCACGCGCGACATCACCGGTCATAAGCAAGCGCAGGCTTTGTTGGCGGCCAGCGAGGCGCGGTATCGCGATCTATTCACGACCATGACCGAGGGCTTGGCGTTGCACCAAGTGATCTATGATGAGGCGGGTCAGGCGGTGGATTATATCGTGCTGGATGTGAACCCCGCCTTTGAGCGTCTCACTGGTTTTCGGCGCGAAAACATCATTGGGCGGCGGGCCACGGAGGCCTATGTACGGGCACAGGCACCCTGTCTCGCCGTCTATGCCGGGGTGGCGCAGACCTTGCAGCCTTTCAACTTCGAGGAGTTTTTTGGGCGGCCACCCAGACATTTTCACATCACAGTTTACGCGCCACAACCCGGCTACTTTGCAACCTTACTGGAGGATGTGACGGAACGTCGGCGTATGACGGACGCTTTGCGTGAGTCCCAGGCGCAATTGACGGCCGTGCTGGAAAGTACACAAGACATGATCTGGGCCGTAGAAGCCAAGGATTTCGCCCTGCTGATGTTCAATTCCGCCTTTGCCGCCTTTACGCAGCGTCTGTTTGGCGTGAAGCCGCAGCAGGGCATGACGGCGCGCGAGGTGTTGCCTCCTGACCGTCTGGCGGTCTGGGAGAAACTTTTCCAGAAGGCAATCACGTCGGGGGCCTACACCTTGGAGTATCATGTGGTCATGGCCGACTTGGATTTGGAGGTGACGTTCAATCCTATCCGGGAACATGGGCGTGTGGTCGCCATTGCCATCTTTGGGCGGGATGTCACGGCGCGCAATCTGGTCCAGAACGCGTTGCGCGAATCCCAGGCGCACCTGACAGCGGTGTTGGAGAGCACGGAGGATCTGATCTGGTCCATGGACGCTCGCACGCTCGAGGTACTCGCGTTCAACACCGCACTGGCCGATGATGTCTTCTGTACCTATGGCGTCCGGCTGCGACCGGGCATCAACCTGCGGGAAGTGTTGCCAGCAGACCGCATCCCCGCTTTTGAGGCCTTGATGCAGCGGGCCATCCGCGAGGGACATTTCACAGATGAGTTTTTCCGCGCGAATAATCCCAAGTATTTTGAACGCACCTTCAATCCCATTGTCAAGGAGGGGCAGGCGGTCAGCGTTTCCATTTTTGCGCGGGATATCACGGAGCGCCGGCGGGCGGAACAGGCTTTGCGCGAGAGTGAGGAGAAATTCAGCCGCATGGCGGCGCATCTGGAGAGCGTCCTTTACAGTGTGGACGCAACCACACGTGAATTCCGCTACGTCAGTCCCGCCTTCACGCGCCTGCTGGGATACACACTGGCGGATGTCCAGCAGATGGGTGGCCGCCGCGCTTTCCTGAACGAGGTGATCCAAGGTGGGCGCTTTGTCTATCAGGACCGGCAATTGGATACGCTCGCCCGGCAATCCTCGGGGGTGGGGGCGCATCTGGAAGGCTGGTGGCGTTGCAAGGATGGCACCCTGCGTTATATGCAGGATCATTGGATGCCTGTTTATGTGGAAGGCAGGTTGGTCAGTACAGAGGGTATCCTGACCGATATCACCCAGGCCAAACTGGCCGAGAACAAACTCCGGGAAAGCGAAGGCAACTTCCGGGCCTTTTTTGAGTCCGTCACCGATATGATCATAGTGGCTTCCATGGAAGGTCACATCCTGTTCACCAACCGCGCCGTCACACACACGCTCGGCTATACACCTGGTGAAATCAGGGAGTTGCACCTGCTGGATCTGCATCCTAAGGACCGGCGACAGGAAGCAGAGACCATCTTTGCGGCCATGTTTAAGGGTGAACAGGCGAGCTGTCCTTTGCCGGTGGTGAGCAAGTCAGGGCGCCTAATCCCGGTTGAGACGCGTGTCTGGCAGGGGAACTGGAATGGCGTGGAATGTATCTTCGGTGTCTGCAAAAACCTGACAGTCGAACAGGAGGCACAGCAGCGCTTTGAACGCCTGTTCCGTAATAACCCGGCCCTCATGGTGTTGTCCAACCTGTCTGACAGGCGTTTCTACGATGTGAATGAGGCTTTTCTAAAGACCCTGGGTTTCCAACGGGAGGAGGTACTCGGGAAGACTGCCTCCGAACTGGGGCTCTTCCCAAATCCGGAGCAGCAGACTACTCTGGCGGAGAAGCTGTTGCATGCCGGCTCGATTTCCGATTGTGAGTTGCAGGTGCGTCGCAAGGATGGCGTGATTCTGGATGGTCTCTTCTCGGGCGAGATGATCAGCAATCAGGGCCAGCTGTTCTTCCTGACCGTAATGATAGACATCACCTCGCGCCGTAAATTGGAAACCCAACTCTTGGAGGTCAGCGAGCGCGAGCAGCGTCGCTTTGGTCATGATCTCCACGATGGTATTGGCCAGCAACTGGCGGCGCTGCGGTTTTTGAGTACGGCCCTGTTACAAAAAACCATCCAAGCGGCGCCAGTGGAACCGGCCGAGGTTGAGCGACTCGATACCTTGATGGGCGAGACCCTCAAGCAAGTCCGTCAGGTGGCGCGCGGCCTGCATCCCGTCAGCGCCGATCCCGAAGGCTTGATGCACGGTTTGCGTGAACTCTGCCGGCAGTGCCAACCCCTGTTTGGCGTGGCGTGCGCCTTTGAGTGTCCAGAACCGGTGACTGTACGGGAGCAGCAGGCGGCGCAAAATCTTTATCGCATTGCCCAGGAGGCCCTCCGTAACGCCGCTACGCACGGCGCGCCGCAACAGATCAAGGTGCGTTTGCAGCAGGCCGGGGACGCTGTCTGCCTGGAGATCGGCGATGACGGCAAGGGCCTGCGGCGCGAAACGAAACAGAAACGTGGGCTGGGGCTCGATATCATGCGCTACCGCGCCCATGCCATTGGGGCCACCTTGGACATTCAAAGCAAACCCGGTGCGGGTGTCATCATCCGGTGCGTCTGGCCGGTGGGGCGATAAAACAGAGGTGTGTATGACGAAAAACAACCAGCCACCGCCTTCCGCTACAGCCAAGCGGATTCTGCTCGTGGATGATCATCCCATGCTGCGGCAGGGCATTCAGCAATATCTGCAACAGGAGCAGGATTTGGTCATTTGTGGGCAAGCCGGCAGCGCGGCCGAGGCGCTCACCATGTTGGCGCAACTCAAACCCGATCTGCTCATCGTGGATATTGGCTTGCCGGGGCGCGATGGCTTGGAACTCATCAAGGACATCCGCGCCCTTGACGCGGCGTGTGCCATCCTGGTTTTCTCCATGTTCGACGAGGAGTTGTATGCCGAGCGCGTCCTGCGTGCCGGCGCCCAAGGCTATCTCATGAAGCACGAGTCCCCGCTCAAACTCGTACAGGCGATCCACCGCGTGTTGCATGGCGAAATGGTGACCGGTCCCGGCGTCATCCAGCGTGCCCTGCGGCGTACGGCCGAGGGGCGTGATGAGAAACCCGCCTCGCCCATCAGCCTGCTTACGGATCGTGAACTGGAAATCTTCCGGCTGATTGGCGCGGGCCATCCGCGTGAGGACATTGCGCGGCGGCTGAACTTGAGCGTCAAAACCTTCGAGGCCCATCGCGCCAATATCCGCCAGAAACTGCAACTGCGGAGCGCCGCCGAACTCTTGATTCACGCCACCCAGTTCCTGCACGAGTGCAACCATTGATGGTCAGGGGTCGTGGTGGTTCAGGTGACGCACGGCGGCCTGTCGGATGCGGCGGTCCAGGGCTTGGAAACTGGCTGGCTGTGTTTCCCCAGGGTTGGAGATTTTTGGTGGATTTTTTCCAAGGTTGGGAATCGTGATGGACTGGTGGGCGATACAGGACTTGAACCTGTGACCTCTTCCATGTCAAGGAAGCGCTCTAGCCAACTGAGCTAATCGCCCTTGCAGTCGCGGACGCGACGCGGCAGACTCTTGCCACACGGACGGCAGAAAGTCAATTGCCCATGTCTCCAGCGACCGATACGCGGATGCTGCCCGCCGATGATGCCGGCGCCTCGCCACCATTGGTCGCGGCTCCGCGGCGACCCATCTGCGGTCTGGTTATCGCAGGTTGTGCGGGCGTCGCCGCGGGGCTGGCTGTGCCGGTGGAAGCCCTGTTGCTGCTCGCCGCCGGCGGTGTGTGCGTACTCGCCGCGTTGCTCTGCCGTGCGCGCGCGGCCGCGGATATGTTGCTGGTGGCCGGTGCGGTCTGCGCGGGGTGGGCGCATGCAGGGCTGGCGGTACACAGCCCTTCGGGCCGCGAGGTCGCCGCCGTCCTCGTTCGACCGGCGGAATATGTCCGGGTCATCGGCGAGGTGCGCGCCGCCCCCGCGGTGCGGCGTGATGAACGCAGTGGCGAAAACCTTTGGACTTTTCCTGTGCGGCTCGAAGGTTTACAGCGGGTGCGGTTCTGGCAGCGCGTTACGGGCGAGGTCGAGGTGCAACTGCGCTTGCCGCCCGCACAGCCGTCACCGCGCTTCGGCGAGCGCTGGCAGTGGCAGGGCTTGCTCGGCCCGCAACTGCGCTGGCGCGCCGGCGCGCAGTCGCCAGCCGGATATCGTTTGCTCGCGGATGGCATGGGTGCGGAACGGCTGGCGCTGGCCACAGTCTCTGTCCGTGCCGCCTGCCTGGCTGCGCGGGAGTTCTTCGCCACCCTGCTTAGTCGCGGTCTGGAACAACATCCCGGAGAGGCCGGGCTTCTGCGCGCGATGTTGCTGGGCACGCGTGAGGACATGGACGAGGCTCTCTTTCAGGATTTCTCCGTCACGGGAACGCTGCATATTGTCGCAGTGTCAGGCACGCATGTCGCCATGCTGTCCCTGTTTCTGCTCGCCCTCTTGCGGGGGGCGGGCGTAACGCAGCCGTTCTGGTTCTATTGGCTCGCGCCGCTGCTAACGCTCTATGTCATGATGACCGGACTGGCGCCGAGCGCCATACGTGCCGGCCTGATGGCCGTGATGTTCTGGCTCGCGCCACTGCTCCAACGCAAACCCGACGGCCTGACGGCGCTGGCTTGGTCAGCGCTCTTAATCCTGGCTTGGGAGCCTGCGCAGTGGCGCGATATCGGCTTCCAATTATCCTTTGCCGCGGTACTCGGCCTGGTGTTGATTTATCCGCCGTTGGCCCGCCACACACACGGTTGGTTGCGTGGCGATGCCTGGCGCTTGCAACTGGAGCCATGGTGGCAGCGCTGGCCGCGCTGGCTGGTGCGCTCCGTCGCGTTGCTGGCCTTGACCTCCGTCTCCGTCTGTCTGGTCACCGATCCACTGACGGCGCGGTATTTCAACCTGCTCTCGCCGGTGGCGTTGCTGGCCAATATTGCTGTGGTGCCGGCGGCCGGCCTGATGATGGCCTTGGGCTTGCTTGCCATGTTGGGCGGTGCCCTCTGGGCTCCGTTGGCCGACCTGTGCAACCACCTCAACCTGCCAGTGATTACCTTGATCATGCGTTGCACCGAGTGGAGCGCGGCCCTGCCAGGCGGTCATTTCTACCTCCGCTCGCCGGCGTGGGGCTGGATTGCGGTCTACTATGTGGGCTTGGGCCTGTTGCTCGTGGGCACACGGCGGGTACGGGTCGCCGTGACTGTGACCGGCTTGTTGATCGGTGGCGTGCTGCTTTGGCGGGCGGCCCATGACCAGACCCTGGCCGTGCATATCTGGCGGCTCGGGGGCGCGACGGTGACTTTGGTGGATGCGCCGTGCGGCGACAAGGTGCTGGTGAACACCGGACCACGTCATGTCCAACGAGATCTGCTGCGGCGTTTGCGGGCCGAGGGGGTGGGGGCTCTGCGCGCGCTGGCGCTAACACGCGGTAACCGCGAACAGGCGGGCGGCGCTGGCGACCTTTTACAGCATATGCAGGTGCGCGAACTCTGGCGACCAACCGGTGGCCTGCCGGCCGACGTGGAGGCCCTGGCGCTTCATGGGCAACTCCAGGTGCGTGCGCTGGAGGCAGGTTTCTATGCCGCGCTGGCGGGCCAGGCGGAATGGGAGGCCTTTCATCCCGCTGTGGGCACAAAAGCCAGGCGCAGTGCGGCGCGCGCTCCTGTTTTCCGGTTGTCACGCTCGCCAGTGGCAGTGCTGTTCCTCTCCGGGGCCGGGGGTGGCGCCCTCGCGCAATTGCAGGCGGGCCGGGAATGGCCGTCGGCCACGGTGGCGGTGGCCGACCAGGCTGAGGCGCTGGAGGCGGTCTGGTTGCGCCAGCTCGGAGTACGCGAGGTGATAACGCCTGCCACGTTCCTACGCGAAGCACAAGACCGTCAGGGGCTGGCCGCGCGGCAGGGCTTGCAGCTGTGGTGCCTGGAGGAGGGCGACACGTTGCACATCGTCTGGCCGGTGGCGACGAATCCTGCGGCGCGGGTCAGGATCAGTCAAGACCCTTGGCGGAGAGCTGCTCCGACAGCTTTCTGAAGCGCGGATCATTACGCAACAAATCGAAATCAGGCCGCGCCATCCACGCCAGAGCCTTGCGCGAATCCACCAGCGTGACCGCATGCTCCAGCGTACTCAAGGCTTGGTCGCGTTTACCCTCCACATGCGAGAGGGCTTGTGCCAGCCGGAACTGGATCACGGCCGACTGTGGCGTGGCGTCCCCGAGCGCGTCGAGGACCAGTGCCGCTTTCTCCCATTGGCCGAGACTCAAGAGCAGCATGGCATAGCTTTGTCGCGCGGAAAGATCGCCGGGCGTCATGCGCGTGTAGATGCTCAAGTAATCTGCCGCGCGCACCCCGTCACCCTGTCGCTGGCGGATCATCGCCAGGTTGTAGTAGGCGAGCGCATAATTGGAGTCCATCTTGATGGCTTCCAGCAGGCAGGCTTCGGCTTGCGGCAGGTTGGTCATGCCGATGTAGGCGATGCCGAGGTTGTTGATGATGCCGAAGGTCGGCGGTTCCTCCTGTAACGCCTGCACGAACGACTGGGCTGCCGCCGGGTAGTTTTTCTGGGCCAGATAGATCAGTCCCTGCAGCCGGGACACACCCTTCAACCCCGGGAAAATCTTGCGCGCATCGCCATACTCCTTCAGGGCGCCATCAAAGTGACTGTTCTGCGCCGCCTTCTCGGCCTCCAGAACGTGATAGACCGCCTGCTTCATCCAGTCCACGGTCAGGTCGGCCGGCTGCTCCGGCACGGGCACCGGCTTGATGTACTTGAGCGGATCAATCAGGTAGAGCGGCAGCGGCTCTTCAAACGTCGTCATGGCAGGCCGTGCGGTTTCGATGCCCGGATCGGCTCGGCCGCGGTTGTAGAGCGCTTTCTTGGTATGCGCGAGCCAGTAATAGACCGCGCCCGCCACACTCAACAACACGATGGCGGTCATGACAATCAAGGCCGTGGTCTGCCGGCGCTGGCGTGACAGCATTTCCTGCACGAACAGATCACGTGGCGAAGGCGCACCTGTCGCCGTGGTATCCATCCGCCGCCCTGCGCCTCCGCCTCCGTAAATGTTGCCGGACCGTTGTTCGTTCACGACGGCGAACATAGCAGGAACGAAAATTTAGTCAACGTTTCGAGCCAGTTTCCCAGGGTGGGAAGAGGCGTGGGTTGAATTTTCCAAGCCTTGGAAGAACCAGGGCTGAACTTTTCCAAGGCTTGGAAAAGCGCGCCGAATATTTTCCCGGGTTTGGAAAAACGCGCCTTGCGGCGGGCGGGGGTTTCATGTAAAAAGCGCCGCCCTGCCGGCCACCGGCGGGCCATGAACATGAACCAGACACCGGAGAGACGCTAAATGAAGGACATTCCGATCACGGATGTACGCAATTTCGTGCTGCTCGGTCACACGGGCAGCGGCAAGACGCAGTTGCTCGACGCGATTCTGTTCAAGCTGGGGGTCAACGACCGGCTCGGCGTGACGGCCGAGGGGTCGAGCATGGCCGACTACACGGACGAGGAGAAAGACAAGAAGATTTCGCTCTGGGCCAAGCCGTTTGCCGCGACCTATAAAGGCGCGGGCAAGCCGGTGCGCCTGATCATGCTGGACACGCCGGGCTACGCCGATTTCTTCGGGCAGGTGGTGGGCGCGAGCGCCATCGCCGACGCGGCGCTGATCGCCGTGGATGCGCACTCCGGTGTTCAGGTGGGCACGACGCGCGTGTGGCGGCGCTGCGAGCAGCTCGGCATGCCGTGCGGCATCGTCATCACCGGCATTGACCGCGAAAACACCGATTTCTCCAAGGCGCTGGAGTCCATCCAGGCGCTCTGGGGTGCCAAGTGCGTGCCGGTGGTGCTGCCGGCGGCGGACGGCAAGAGCGTGTGCGATGTGCTCGCGGGCAACGCGCCGGCGGATCTGGCCGATGCGGCGGAGAAATCGAAGACCGCGCTGATCGAGGCGGCGGCGGAGACGAGCGACGCGCTGATGGAAAAATATCTCGGCGGCGAGACGCTCTCGGCGGAAGAGCTTTCGGCCGGTATGCGCGCGGCGATGTTGCAACGCAAGCTGATCCCGGTCTTCGTCACGGTCTCCAAGGCGGACGTGGGCGTGAAGGAACTGCTCGACGGCGTCGTGCGGTTCTTCCCCTCGCCGGCGGAGCGCACCTGGAAGGACAACAAGGACAACGCCATCGAGAGCAGGGCCGACGCGCCCTTCTGCGCGCAGGTCTGGCGGACGGTCAACGATCCCTTCATCGGCCACCTCGTGTTCCTGCGCGTGTTCGGCGGGACGCTGAAGTCCGACAGTGAAGTGTATAACTCGACCAAGCAGGTCAAGGAGCGCATCGGCGCGCTGCAGACGTTCAACGGTCGCAAGGTGGAGGCGCTGGCTGAGGCCTCGGCCGGCGACATCATCGCGCTCGCCAAGCTCAAGGGCACGGGCCTGAATGACACACTGTGCGCGGCGCACCAGACGCTGGAGTTCGCGCCGATCAAGTTCCCGAACCCGGTCATGTCCTACGCGGTCGCCGCCAAGAACCAGGGCGACGAGGACAAAGTCGGCACGGGCCTGCACCGTATCGCCGAGGAAGACCCGACGATCAAGCTCGTGCGCAACGTGGAGACGCACGAGCAGATTCTCTCCGGCATGGGCGACATCCAGCTCGACGTGGCGCTCAAGCGGCTCAAGGCCCGCAGCAACGTCGAGGTCGCGTTGAGCACGCCGAAGGTGCCGTACAAGGAAACGATCACGGCGCGCGGCGAAGGCCACTATAAGCACAAGAAGCAGTCGGGCGGCCGCGGCCAGTATGCCGAGGTCTATCTGCGCGTCGAGCCGCTCAAGGCGGGCGAGACGGAATGGTTTGTGGATGACATCGTCGGCGGCGCGATCCCCAGCAACTTCATCCCCGCGGTCAAGAAGGGCCTCGACGAGGCGCTGCTGACCGGCGTGCTCGCGCATTGCCCGGTGGTCAACACGTGCGTCGCCGTCTATGATGGCACCTATCACGACGTGGACTCCTCGGAAATCGCCTTCAAGATCGCCTCGCGCCGCGCGTTCAGCGACGGCATGATGAAGGCCAAGCCGGTGCTGCTCGAGCCGATCATGAAGATCACCGTGATGTTCCCCGACCAGTTCATGGGCGACATCACCGGCGACCTGAACCACAAGCGCGGCCGCATCCTCGGCATGGGCGCGGAGGATGGCATGCAGGTGATTACCGCCGAGGCGCCGCAGGCGGAGCTGTTCAAGTACTCGTCGGAGCTGCGCAGCATCACCGGCGGCCGCGGCTCGTTCGAGATGGAATTTCTCCGGTACGACATCGTGCCGAGCAATATCGCGCAGAAGGTCATCGCCGAAGCGCAGAAACACAAGAAACAGGAAGAAGACTAACCCAGCAGTCAGTGATCAGATGGTCCTGATGGCTTTCAACAGAGAAGGTGGAGCATGAGCGGACATAGTGCATGGGCAAATATCAAACACAAGAAGCAGGCCAACGACGCCAAGCGTGGCAAAATCTTCAGCAAGATCGCCAAGGAAATGATGATTTCCGTCCGCGCCAACGGCAAGGACCCGGTGACGAACCTGACGCTGCGCACGCTGCTGCAAAAGGCGCGCGCCGCCAACATGCCGTCGGATAACATCGAGCGCGCGATCAAGCGCGGCGCCGGCGAGGTCGAGGGCGAGACCTTCGAGGAAGTCATGTACGAGGGGTACGCCCCCGGCGGCGTCGGCCTGATCGTGCAGGTGCTGACCTCGAACCGCAACCGCGCCGCGGCCGAGGTGCGCCATACGTTCACCCGCTTCGGCGGCAACCTGGGCCAGCAGAACAGCGTCATGCGCTCCTTCCAGCGCAAGGGCGTCATCCTCGTCGAGGACGGCGTGGTGACGGAAGAGAAGTTGATGGAAGTCGCGCTCGAGGCCGGCGCCAGCGATCTGACGCACGACGAGGCGGCCAAGCAGTTTGAAGTCACGACCGATCCGGCGGCGTTTGGGCCGGTCGTGGACGCGCTCGCCAAGGCCAACATCGCCACGGTCAGCGCCGAAATCTCGCTCGTCGCCGACCTGCTCGTGCCGGTGACCGAGGCCAGCCCGGCCAAGAAGCTGGTCGAGTTCATCGAAGCGCTGGAAGACATTGACGACGTGCAGAACGTTTACAGCAGCGCCGATATTGATCCCAAACTGCTCGAAGGGTAGTGGTTGGTTGTCAGTGGTCGGTTGTGGGCGGTGGCCCCTCAACTGACAACCTACAACTGACTACTGACGAACATGCACATCCTCGGCTTGGACGTCAGCCTCCGTTGCACCGGTTATGGCGTGATCGCACGCCGCGGCAGCAGCTTGGTCGCCGTCGAGTCTGGCCTCGTCCGCAACGCGCCGAAGCTGGCGCACTCCACCTGCCTGCATACCCTGCAACGCGATCTGGCCGCTGTGCTGGAACGCAGCCGGCCGGAGGCGGCCGCGATCGAGGGCGGCTTCTTCTTCAAGAACGCCAAGACGGCCATGATCCTCGGCGAGGCGCGCGGCGTGGTCATCGCCGCCTGCGCGGCCGCCGGCGTGCCGGTGTTCGAGTACGCACCGCGTCTGGTGAAGCAGAGCCTGACCGGCTTCGGTGCGGCGGAAAAACCGCAGGTGGCGAAGATGGTCATGACCATCCTCGGTTTGCGCGAGGCGCCGCCGGAGGACGCCGCCGACGCGCTGGCCCTCGCCATCTGCCACGCCCAGCATCTCACCGGCATCGCCGAGCTACGGCCGGAGCCGATCTGATCGGGGCCGGGTTGCAGGCTCCTAACACAATCCTCATTTGCGCCACGTTCAATTCCCGTTAGAATCCGGCCATGAAAAAGCTGTTATCGCTGCTGCTGCTTTCGCTCCTGACCACGCTCGTGGCGGGTTGCGCCTCGACCGGTCTGCTCAAGGCCTATTCCGGCCCGGAGCAGCCCGCCGCGCAGATTGCCACCGTCATCCTGCCCGCCAGTGTTGAGGTGGAAAGCATCAACGGCACGCAGCAGCCGAACGTCACCCGCGCCCTGCTCAAGCCCGTCTACAGCATCACGCTCCTGCCCGGCGCGCAGGATTGGCGGGTGCGCTACTACGCGCCGCTGGCCGATGGTTACGAGGAGCGCCAGCGCGAGGTGACAGAATCGCCGTGGACGTCAATCCAGTTCACGGCCGAGGCCAGCCAGACCTATCACCTGCATGTGGAGACACCGCGCGCGATACCCGGCCAGCACGGCGCGCAGGACAAGGTGAGGTTCACCGTGGTGGCGGAGAAGCCAGCAGAGCCGGCCCGGCCAGCCCCGCGCGCGGTCCCGACCAAGCCAGCCGAGCCGGCCCCGGCCGTCGTGGTGCCGTCACCGGCGAAAGCCGCCGCGCCCCAGACCTTGGAGTTCGCCGCCTTCGAGCAACTCAAGAGCTGGTGGAACGTCGCCGGTCCCCGCGAACGCCAAGCTTTCCGCGACTGGCTCATGACCCAGTCCGGCAAATGATTTCATGGTGAAGGCGTGGAATGGCCATGCTTGGTTGGGACTTTTGACTTGCAGTTGCCTAATTGAGCCACTAAAAACGCGCAACGTTTGGGGACAACTATGGGGCACTCCGAAGTTCGGCGGAAGGGCAAGAGGTTGATGGTGGGCGCGGTTGTAGTGTGCGTCTGCGCGTCGGGTTGGTCGTTGGCGCAGACGACCAGCCCGGCCGCCTTGTCCAAAGCAAAGGTCGCGAAGCCTGCGCCAACGCTGCCTGCCAAGAAAGCTGCGGTCGCTCCAGCGGCGGTGGCACCGCGCAAGTATTTCCTGCTGACCCTGACCAATGCGCCGCCAACGCCTGTGGCAGATGGCCGTCAGGATCAGGCGGACTTGCTGGCCGCACACGAGGATCTGCTGGCGGGTCGGCGTGAGGCCGCCATCGCCAAACTGGAAAAGTTACTGAAACGTTCGCCCGGGTTGCTCAAGGCTTGGGAGACGCTCGGCTGGGCCTATTGGCAGGCCGGCCGGGAGAAGGAAGCCGAAGAACTCTGGCAGCGCTGGCTGGAATTGGACCCCCATCTGGCCACGCCCTATAATCTGTTGGCGCAGGCTGCGATGGCACACAAGGATTTACCCCGGGCGTTGGCCCTCTATCAACAAAGTCTGCGACTGGATCCCAACCAGTTTGAGACGTCCTATGGGTTGGCTCGTCTCTACCGCTGGACAGGTGATCAGGAGCGCGCGATTGACTTGCTACGCGATCTGCTCACGCGTGATCCCGGCCGTACCGATGTGAAGGTGGAACTGGGCCGCGCACTGTTGGAAAACGACCGCTTTGAGGAAGCAGCGCCGATTTGGGACGAGATGTTGAAGTTGAGTCCCACCAATCAGGTTTTCATGTTGCGACAGGCCCTGTCCTTGTTGCACACCGGCAAGGTCAAGGAGAGCCAGGAACTGATGGATAAAATTCTGGCCCAGGAGCCCAACAACCTGATGGTCTATGACATGCAAGCCGACTTGGCCCTGGCCGGCGAGCATCCTGAGGAGGCGGTACCGTTCCTGCGCAAGATCATCCAGCTTACGCAGGACCCCAAGCAGCGCGCCCAGACCCGGACACGCTTGATCCGGTTGTTGATCAAACTGAACCGCAAGGACGCTTTACGCTATTCCGTGGATGAGCCCATGGCCTTGGTGCGCGACATGGTGCAGGAAAATCCGCGCAATATTGATGCACAGTTGATGCTCGGTGAACTGATGATGATGGAGTCCAAGCCGGATGCTGCCGTGGAGCAGTTCCAATTGGTGTTGCAGCAATTCAATCCTGACAACCAACGCGCCCGTCGAGGGCTTTTTGAGGCCTATCTGGTGCAGCGGCGTTTCAACGAGGCGTTGGAGCAATATAAGATCATGGAGTCCTTCAACCCGCGTAATCCCTATCTCCATCTCTATCGCGCCCGCCTTGAGGAAAGCCGCGGCAACTATGCCGCCGTGAACCGTGCGGTGAAGGCGTTGGAACAATCCGCCAGTCAGGGTGCCGTCGCCGTGCTGCTTTATCATGGCCTGACCACCAGCGAGTGGCAGGATACCATCTCCGTGCGTCGCTTCCGCGAGCACATGGAGGCGCTCAAACAGGCCGGCTTCCGTTTTATCACGCCGGATGAAATCCCCGCCTACTTCGACCGCTGGAGCAAGGCCAGCGATCTCTCCCGTGATGCCGTGCCGGAAAAAGTCGTCTGCGTGACGTTCGATGACGCGCGGCGGGACGCCATGCGTCTGGCCACCGGTGTGGCCCAGCAACTCAAGCTCCGGTTCGCCATGCATGTGCCGGTGGGCAACGTCGAACGCGGCGATGCCTTCATCTGCTCATGGGACCTGCTGCGGCAATATCAACAGACCGGTTGCTGGGTCATGGGCAGTCATCTCTACAGCTCGCATGACATGGGACTGGTGGCCGGTGATGCGCAGAAGGGTTGTCCTCTGTTTAACCGCCTGTGGCTGGAACAGGAAAAACGTTTGGAGACCGACGCCGAGTTTACCGCGCGCCTAGCCCATGAGTACCGGCATAGCCGCGAGGTGCTGGAGCAGCAACTGGGTCGCAAGACCCCGTTCATGGCCTATCCCGTGGGTAATATCGGCCAGGAGACCGCTGGCAATGTGACCAATGCGATTGCCCTCAATCTGCAGGCGGCCGCCACCAACTATGTGGAATGCTTCATCCAGACCGCCTATGGCTTCGCCGTCAATGGCGACGATCCCTTGCTCTACCAGCGTTATGAGGTGGAGCGCGAGGTCACTGGCGAGGAGTTGGTGCAGCGCATCATGGAGAACAATCCCTATTTCATGGGCTTGGTCTACCGTACCAAGGTCGCCGCTCTTGAAGGCCGGGTCTATCGCGCCAAGTCGCTGCTGGAACAACTCCAGCAGACAGGCTACCCCGAACCACTGTTCAAGCGGGTGGAAAACTATGTGCAGTCGCGGTTGGCAGGCGAGTTTCTGGCCGAGGGCAAGGTGGGTGGGGTGCGCAAGGGCCCCTTCCATCTGGAGCTTTCCCATCCCTATCTCGGCGTGCGCGGGGAGGTCTTTCGCAACAATTTGGATGAACAGGACTGGCGGGTGCTGGGTCTTGGTGGTCTGCGTGTCACCCCCAACTTGGTGTTGGAGGGCCGGGCTGGTCTAGGCCAGTTGCGGCAACCGATGAGCGCCACCAACAGCGCGGCGCCGGATGTCAAGCTGAACGAAAAAGTGGCGGGTCTCTATCCGGCCTTCACCTTCCCCAATGGTTGGCTGCTTAATGGCGAGATAGCCTTGCGTAATCTTTCCGGCGATGTGCCGACCAACTTCAACGGTGCCGCCCGGTCTTTCGATCAGACCTTCCTGCAATATGCGGTGGAAGGACAGGGCAAAGTGCTGGCCCCGCTGGACCTGAATTTGCGTTTTGAGCACGATGTGATGCCGTCCGCCCGGCAGGCGGCGCAGGAGAACACCTACAACCTGGTGTCCGGCAACGCCGCTTTTGACCTGACCGACTGGTGGCAGTTGCAGGGCGGTGGCCAGCACTATTGGTTCACCGATGGCAACAAGCGCGACCACGCCACGTTTATTACCGACTGGATGCTGTGGGAGCCCGCCGGTGTTCATGCGGGCCTCGGTTATGCCTACGCCAATGCCGCCGATGCCAGCCAGGATTACTGGACGCCCTACAAGCTCAACCGCTATTTTGCCGAGGCTGGGTTTCGCGGCAATTACCTGCGCATTTATTACAACTTGGCTGTGCAATATGGTGTGGGCAAGCAGAGTATCCGCCCCGAGACCCAGGCGGCCTACGAGGCGCTGGTGCAGCGCGCACAGCGCGAACGCTGGCCCCAGAGCGCCAAGGACCAGCTTGTGGCGCCCGAGGCCAACTGGCAGCCGGCCCTGCAGGTCAAAGCCAGCAGCCGCATGAAACTGGGCGGGCATTGGGACCTGAACGCAGAGTGTGCCTATAACCGCGTGTTGGATTACAACGAATTCACCCTGCTGGGTGGCATCAAATACCATTTCTAAACATCATGCTCTTCCCCACCTTAGGCTTTGCCATCTTCTTCCTGTTGGTTTTCTGCGGTCACTGGTTGCTGCTCCCGCGACTGGGGTTGTGGAAATTCTTTATCCTGGGCATCAGTTGGTTCTTTTATGCCTATTGGGACTGGCGTTTCCTGGGCCTGTTGGTCCTCTACACGGTCGTCAACCACCGTCTGGCGCTGGCCTCGTTCCGCAGCGGGACGCCGCCGCAAAAACGCTGGGTGGTCCTGGCCATCATCTTCAACCTCGGACTGCTCGGCTTCTTCAAGTACTACGGCTTTTTCACCATGTCCATGTATGCGCTTTGCGCGAAGCTGGGCCTGCCGTGCTCGTTGCCGCTGCTGGACATCGTCCTGCCCATCGGCATCTCGTTCTTCACCTTCCAGGCGATGAGTTACACGATTGATGTGCATCGCCGCGTCATCGAGCCGGCGCACAACCTGATTGACTTCGCCATCTACAAGGCCTTTTTTCCGCAGCTCGTCGCCGGCCCGATCATCCGCGCGCACCACTATCTGCCGCAGTTCTATCGCATCACCAGCGTCAACCATGTGGATATTGGCCGTGCCGCGGTGCTGATTCTCGGCGGCCTGTTCAAGAAGATTGTCATCGCGAACTTTTTGGCCGAGCGGCTGGCCGATCCCGTCTTCGCCAATCCCGCGGCCTTCCATGGCCCCGATGTTCTGCTGGGCGTCTACGGCTATGCGCTGCAGATCTACTGCGATTTCTCCGCCTATTCCGACATCGCCATCGGCGTCGCCCTGCTGCTCGGCTTCGACTTCCCGGAGAATTTCAACGCGCCCTACTTCGCCACCTCGCTGCAGGATTTCTGGCGCCGCTGGCACATCTCGCTCTCCACGTGGTTGCGCGACTACCTCTATATCCCGCTCGGCGGCTCCCGCTTCTCGGCGGCGCGCACCTACGCCAACCTCTTCATCACCTTCCTGCTCGGCGGTCTCTGGCACGGCGCCTCGTGGGCCTTCGTCGCCTGGGGCGCGCTGCATGGCGGCTACCTCGCGCTGGAACGCATCGTGATTGCCATCGGCAAACATTTCAACCTGCCCAAGTCGCCGATCCCCGGCGTGGTCACCCGCTTCTTCCAGCGCGTACTCATCATCCACTTCGTCTGCCTGACCTGGTTTTTCTTCCGCGCGCAGGGCTTCGACGACGCCGCCTTGCTCATCCAGAATATTTTTTCGGGGTGGGGTGCGTGCCAGTTGTTCACCCCCGTCATCGCCTTGGCGCTGGTCGTGGGCTTCTGCACCCAGTTTATGGACGGCGTGCGTATGACGCCGGTCTGGAACGCCTATAACCGCCTGCCGGTGGTCTGGCAGGGACTGGCCGCCGCCGTCGTGCTGACCATCATCCTGGCGCTCGGCCCTGAAGGCGTCGCGCCGTTCATCTATTTCCAATTCTGACCATGAAAGATCTATCCAACATCGGGGCGGAACGCCACGCGGCAGGTTGCGGCCAATCCATCAAGCGCACGGCCGTGGCCCTCTTCTGTTTCTACCTTTTCGCCGGTTTGTTCAACGGCGTCGCGTTGCAGAAGGACATCGAGCTGATGCCCTACGGTGCCAAGCGCGACCTGTGCCTTGCGCTCATCCGGCCTGTCGCCTGGTTGAGCGAGCAGACCCATGCCGCTGATCTGCGCGCGGGTCTGGAACGCCTGATCCATAAGGAGCCCAAGAAATGAAAAGCCTCAAACTCGTCCTCGCCGGTCTTGCCCTCGCCACCCTGCCGCTCGCCGCCAAGGATAGCGTTCTGCTGCTCGGCGACTCCATGATGAAGGCCATCGCGCCCACCCTGGAGCAGAAATTCACCGCTGCCGGTTGCGACGTGAAAACCTCCGCCGCCATCGGCACCGGCCTCGCGCGTCTGGACCTTTATGACTGGGTGGCGAAGGCCGCCGAGTTGGGCAAGGCCGATGTCGCCGTTGTGATGATGGGTGCCAACGACAACCAGCCGATGCGCACGGCCGGCGGTATTGTCAAGCACGGCACGCCGGAATGGCAGAAGGAATACACCACCCGCGTCGCCGGTTTCCTCAGCGCGCTCCAGAAGAACGGCGTCAAGTCGGTCGTCTGGGTCGAGCTCCCCGCGATGCGTGATGACAAGCTCAACGCCGACGTGCAGGGCATCAATGCCGCCGCCAAGGCTGGCGTCAGCCAGAGCGGGCAAACGTGGTACGAAACGCGGACCCTGTTCAGTAAATCCGGGGATGGTGCCTACACCGCCTACATCATCCAGGCCAGCGGCATGCCGTTGCATATCCGCGCCGAGGATGGCGTGCACGTCAATCGCAAGGGCGCCGACTGGCTGGCCGGGAAACTCGTACCCGCTGTCAAGGCCGCGCTCAAGTAAGCCGCCGGCCGTTCCGTTGCCAAGCCTTGGAAAAACCGCCCTGGAATTTTCCAGGGCTTGGATGTTTTTTCGTGAGATTTTCCAATCCCCCTCTGTGCCTATGAAAGTGAGACACTTTGTTGACAGGAATATAGAGGGCGGGAAAAGGCTAGCGGATGCAGACGGAAACAGGAATGACAGAGGCGGCAGTGCGTAGTGAGCGGAGCGAACGGAGCAGCGCCGCCGGC
>CAISWQ010000075.1 GCA_903889245.1 uncultured Lentisphaerota bacterium
GGTCCGCCTCGCCGGCAGTGCAATTCTTCCGGCGCCATGCCAAGCGCTCCGCCGCCGTAGTGGATGGCGCCGGGCGCTATCTGCAAAACCAGGCGCCGGACTTGATGCCGCGCCTTCTCACGCGTCGCTGGCTACCGGAGGGGCCGCGGTTCGCGCCACTGGCGGAGACGGGCGCGCTGCATGACTTGGCAGCGGATGAACTGGCCCGCCACCTCGCCACCCTGTTCCTCGAAGATCTCGCCGATGTGGTCCACGATGGCCTTGATGAGCGCTTCGGGTTGGCGCGCTATGCCGAGCATCTGGCCGTCGCGGCGAACTCGTTTGAGCCGCTCCGCGCGGCGCTCGCCGCGCCGCCGACGCTGGCGGATCGCCTGCTGGACCAGCTCACCGCGCGCCTGTTGCAACGCGAAACGCCGGACCTGGTGGGCCTGACCGTGCCGTTCCCCGGCAATCTCTACGGCGCGCTGCGCATCGCACAGACCATCCGCCGCCTTGTGCCGCGCACGCGCATCGTGCTCGGCGGCGGCTATGTGAACACGGAATTGCGCCAGCTCAACGAGTCACGCTTCTTCGACTTTGTGGACTTCGTCACCCTCGATGATGGCGAGCAGCCGCTGGCCTGTTTGATCGAGCACCTGCAAGGGAAGCGCGACGCGAAGCGGCTGTGCCGGACCTTTGTGCGCGAGCAGGGCCGCGTGGTTTTTCACGATGCGCCCGGCGCGGTCGCTCCGCAGTTCCGCGACCTGCCCGCGCCACGCTATGCCGGGCTCGACCCGCGCCGCTATCTGGGACTGCTGGAGCAGCCCAATCCGATGTTGCGCCTCTGGTCGGAACAGTTTTGGAACCGGCTGACGCTGGCGCACGGCTGTTACTGGCGGCGCTGCGCGTTTTGCGACACCTGCCTCGGCTATATCCGTGACTTCGAGCCGAACACCGCCGACCGGCTGGTGGATCAGATCGAGCAGGTGATGGACGAGACCGGCGTCGCCGATTTCCATTTTGTGGACGAGGCCGCGCCGCCGGCGCTGCTCGGCGCGCTCGCAGAACGCCTGGTCACGCGCGGCGTCTTCATCCGCTGGTGGGCGAACATCCGCTTCGAACGCGCCTTTACGCCGGAGCTGTGCCGGCGCCTCGCGCTGTCAGGCTGCCTCGCGGTGACGGCGGGCTTGGAGACGGCGCACGACCGCACGCTGCGCTTGATGGATAAAGGCGTGACCGTGGCGCAGGCCGCGCGGATCGTCCGCGCCTGCGCGGAGGCCGGCCTGCTGGTCCACGTCTATCTGATGTACGGCTTCCCGACGCAGACGCTCGCCGAGACGCGCGCCGGGCTGGACGTGATCCGCCGCTGGTTCGCCGCCGGCTGGGTGCAGTCGGCCTACTGGCACCGCTTCGCGCTGACCGCGCACAGCGCCATCGCGCGCCAGCCCGGACGCTTCGGCATCCGGCTGCTGCCGCACGCCACCACCTTTGCGTTGAATGAAATTCCGTATGCCGAACCCCGCGCGCCCGACTGGGAAAAAATCGGGGCGGCGCTACGGAAGGCGACCTACAACTTTATGCACGGCGTCGGCCTCGACTGGCCGGTGCGCCGCTGGTTCGACTGACCTTTTCCAAGCCTTGGAAACGGCGCGGCAACGCCGCGCCCTCCACGTTTGTTTTCGGGCTGGAGGGCGGCGCGTTGCGCCGCCGTTCCATCCAGGGTTCGGAAAAAATTCTGTGAGATTTTCCAAGGCTTGGAAAAAACGGCCCTCCGGCTTTCCAATCCTTGGAAAAAAGTCAGCGGGCTATTTCGCGCCGGCGCAAAGTTGGAGCATGGCGCGGCCCATCGCCTCGCCGATGAGGTAGTAGGTCTCGGCGCTGGAATTCCAGTGATAGCCCTGGCCGGAGGGCGATTCCTCCTTGGGCCGCCAGAAATCGCGCGTGCCGACGAACGCGACGTTGCCCTTGAACTCCGGGCGCTCAGCGACCGCGGCCTGCGCCTTCATCAGCGCGAGCGCCCGCGGATGCACCTCGCCGCGTCCACCCATGCCGGTCTCCGCGATCACGAACGGGAGCTGGGGCGCGCCGAGGTCCTTGCGGATGTCGCGGATGAAGTGCGTCAGGTTGCTTTCGTACTCGGTGACGAACTTGTCGTTGATGCGGTCGTTCCAGCCCTGATGCCAGCCGAAGCCGGCGAGGGCATAGCGGCCATCGGAACCGGGCACGAGCGTCTTCAGGTTGGCGAGCGCGGTCTTGGTCAGCGCCAGCGTCTCACGGTAATACTTGCCAAGGATGGCCGGGTCCTGCGCGAGCGCGGCATCCTGCTTGGCGCCGAGCGAATAGGGCGGCTTGCCGGCGCTGGGCGGACGGAAATCCACACCGAGGCTCTTGCCGCCCCACGCGCACTTGATGAGCAGCACGGGCTCCTTCCAATGGTCGCCGACGATCCGGCCAAAGCCCAGTTCCGGCCCGATCATGTCGGGCTTCGCGCCGAAGCCGGCCGTCAGCGGGCCTTTGCGGTCGAGATAGGCAATCCAGACATCCTCGCGCACGGCCCA
>CAISWQ010000076.1 GCA_903889245.1 uncultured Lentisphaerota bacterium
CCTCCCATCCAATCTGATACGGGAGGGCGAGCGTACTCGCGAGCCGTTTTTGGTGCCCCAGTTCGCCGCTACGGCAATAATCGCCACGGCGGGGCGTTCTTTTCCAAGCCTTGGAAAATTTTACGCGGAGTTTTCCAGGGCTTGGAAATCCGTCATGCTGTGGCGCGGTAAGCCGGTCGTGTGTGAGGCCGGAGGAACAATGATGAACATGCTCAAGCGCTTCGGGGTTGTGTTGCTGCTCGGCCTGGCCTCCTGCACGCCGGAGGCGGATTTCTACGTCGCGGTCAAGGGCGACGACGCCAACCCCGGCACCCAGGCCAAGCCCTTCGCCACCGTCGCGCGGGCGCGCGACGCTGTCCGGCAAAGCAACAAGGCGACGCTGCAGGCCGCCAAACCCATCAAGGTTTTCATCGGCGGCGGCTTCTACTCGCTCAAGGAGCCACTGGTCTTCACTCCGGAGGATTCCGGCGGCGTCCACCCCACGGTTTATGTTGGCGATCCCCAAGACGAAGCGATTTTGAGTGGTGGCCAGCTCATCGCCGGCTGGCGCGAGGTCGCGCCGGGACGCTGGGAAACGCAAATCCCGGACGTCGCCGCGGGCAAATGGAATTTCTCGCAGCTCTATATCAACGACCAGCGCCGTCCGCGGCCGGTGTTGCCGAAGGATGGTTATTACTACGTGGCCGGCCAGCTCGCGCCGACGCAGGGCCAGAACCCTGACCGCTTCCGCTTCAAGCCCGGCGAATTCCGCGCCGACTGGCACAACCTCGGCGACATCGAGGTCACCACGTTCCACCTCTGGACGATGGACCGCCTGCGCATCAAGAGCGTGGACGAAAACCAGCAGGTCGTCACCTTCACCGGCCCGACGCACAGCCACGACCAGGCGCCGCTCGCGCGCGCGACGTGGTACCGCATCGAAAACGTCCGCGAGGCGCTGACGCAGCCGGGCGAGTGGTATCTCGACCGCACCACCGGTGTGCTGACGGTGCTGGCGATGCCCGGCGAAGATTTGCGCAAGGCACGCGTCGTCGCGCCACGGTTGCAACACGTCGTGCGCTTCGAGGGCCGCAAGGATGCGCCGGTCAGCCACCTCACGTTCTCCTGGCTGACGTTTGCGCACAACGCCTGGAACACGCCGCCACGCGGCCATGGCTTTCCGCAGGCGGACGTCAATGTGGATGGCGCGCTCACGGCGCAGTACGCGCAGCGCTGCACCCTGGCCCACTGTGTGGTCCGCCACACGGCCACCTGGGCGGTGGACTGGGGCGATGGCTGCCACGGCGACTGGGTCGTGGATTGCGAGTTGTTTGACCTGGGCGCCGGCGGCATCAAGCTTGGCCCCCACCGTCTCGGCTGGGAGGCCGACACCAACAAGTGGGCCTCCCGCTGTACCACGGCCCACACGACCATCAAGCACGGCGGGCGCGTGTTGCCGGCGGGCATTGGCATCTGGATCGGCCATGCCGGCAGCAATACGGTCATGCACAACGAGATTGCTGATTTCTACTACTCCGGCATGTCCATCGGCTGGCGCTGGGGCGCGGGCTTCAGCCCGGCGCATCACAATCTGATTTACTCCAACCACATTCACACCATCGGCCAGGGCGTGTTGAGCGATCTGGCCGGCATCTACTCGCTCGGCGAATCGCCGGGCACGGTGTTGCAGGGCAACCGCATTCACGATGCCAGCCGCGCCCGCTATGGCGGCTGGGGCATCTACTTTGATGAAGGCAGCGCCCAGATGGTCGTCGAAAACAATCTGGTCTATCGCACGCAGGATGCCGGACTGCACCAGCATTACGGGACCGACAACCTCGTGCGGAACAACATCTTCGCCTTCGGCACCAACGGCCAGATGCGCTTAAGCAATCCCAAGAAGAGCGGCCCGATCACAATTATCGAAAACATTTTCTATTGGCCGACGAACAAGCTGTTCGAGGTGGACCAACTCGGCGACGACATGAAGTTCGCCAGTAATCTCTACTGGCAGGCCGATGGCGGCCCGGTCAAGTTCATCAAGGGCCAATCCGCTGACGAGTGGCGCAAGCGCGAGCCCGGCTTCGTTATTGCCGACCCGGAGTTTGTCGCGCCGGAGCGAGGCGATTTCCGGCTAAAATCCGACCGGGTTACCAAACAGATTGGGTTCGCACCTTTCGATGTGAACAAGGCGAGTCACCACGCGAAAAACTACCGTACCGCCAAGCTGCCGCCGGTGCTGCGCGTATTTCCGCCTGCGCCGCCGGAGGTCAACCTCTATAGGAACCTCGTGTTGGCCGACGATTTCGAGAGCTATACGCCCGGACAAAAGATCAACGAGTTCCAGACGCAGGTTTGTCCCGGCGACGGGCTCGCCGTCACGGTCGCCAGCGCGGCCGGTGGCAAGCAGAGCCTGAACTTCCGCAAAGGCCCGCCGGGACAATATTCGTGGACGCCGCACATCTACGCGAAGGTGCGCTACGAGGATGGTAGCGCGCGTTGCACGTTCGATTTGCGCCACGAGGCTGGCGCGCAGCTCAATCACGAATGGCGCGACTGGCCGCAGCACGACGGCAAGCCCTACAAAACCGGCCCGTCGCTGCACGTCGGCGCGGATGGCGCCGTGAACGTGCACGGCAGGAAACTGCTGGCGCTGCCGGCGGGCGCGTGGGCGCGTTTCGAGATCGTCTGCGGCTTCGGTCCGCAAAACACCGGCACCTACAGCGTCACGATCACGCTGCCCGGCCAGCCGCAGCAGAAGTTCGAGGGCCTGAAGCATCAGGACGGCTTCAAGGCGATGGACTGGATCGGCTTCTGCAGCTTCGGGAAGGAAGGCACGCAGTATCAGATCGATAACTTCAAACTGGAACCGGTGGCCAAGCCATGAACTTTCCAAGGCTTGGAAAATTTCAGGAACTTTTTTCCAAGCCCTGGAAAACTTTGATTGCATGAAAGGACAAGCATGAACATGAACCTGAATCGTCGTCAATTTTTGGTCTCCGGCGCGCTCGCGACGGGCGCGCTGGCGCTCGGTGGCTGCGTCACAAAGATGCCGCGCAAGCTCGCCACCAACGAGAAGCTGAACATCGGCATCATCGGCTGCGGCGGCAAGGGCTGGGGCGACATGGAGGGCGTCGCCGCGGCGGGCGAAAACATCGTCGCGCTGTGCGATGCGGACGAGATCGTGCTCAAGCGCGCGGCGAAGAAGTATCCGAAGGCGAAGGTCTATCGTGATTACCGGAAGATGCTCGACGAGGTGCGCGAACTCGACGCCGTCACTGTGAGTACGCCGGACCACCATCATTTCCCGGCGGCGATGCGCGCGATCGAGCGGGGGCTGCACACCTACGTCCAGAAGCCGCTGACGCACTCGATCTGGGAGGCGCGGCAGCTCACGCTGGCGGCGCGCAAGCACCGCGTGGCGACGCAGATGGGCAACCAGGGCACGAGCGGCGAGGGCATCCGGCAACTGGTGGAAATGCTCGGCGCGGGCGCGCTTGGGCAGGTACGCGAGGTGCACATCTGGACCGACCGCCCGATCTGGCCACAGGGCAAGGAGCGGCCGGCCGGCGCGGACCCGATCCCGAAGCACCTCGACTGGGACCTTTGGCTCGGCCCGGCGCCGGTGCGCCCCTATAAAAGCAAATATCCCGACGTGGACCGCCACGTCTATCATCCGTTCTGCTGGCGCGGCTGGTGGGACTTCGGCACGGGCGCGCTCGGCGATATCGGCTGCCACGCCATGAATCATCCGATGTGGGCGCTCAAGCTCGGCGCGCCGCTCTCCGCAGAGGTCATCGAGACCAGCGGCATGGTCAAGAACGACGCGTATCCGAGCTGGTCCATCATCCGCTGGGACTTCCCCGCACGCGGCGACCTCGCGCCGCTGAAGCTGTTCTGGTACGACGGCGGCAAGCTGCCCGAAAAGCGCCCCGAGATGGGCAACCGCGGCTACAGCGATAACGGCCAGCTCTATGTGGGCGACAAGGGCGTCTTCTGCTCCGGCCGGCTGTGGCCAGACGCGTTGAAGAATTCGTTCAAGCAGCCTGCCCCGACATTGCCGCGCATCGAGAAGGAGAACCACTACCAGGATTGGCTGATTGCGTGCAGGGGCGGACGGCCCGCGTGCTCGAACTTCGACTTCGCCGGCCCGCTGACCGAGACCGTGCTGCTGGGCAACATCGCCCTGCGCCTCGGCCGCAAACTCGAATGGGACGCCAAAAACCTGCGCATCCCCGGCTGCCCCGAAGCCGACCCGCTGATCCGCCGCGCCTACCGCAAAGGCTGGGCGTGAGGAGAATTGCGAATTGCAGCTTGCGGATTTCGGAGCGACGGAGATTTCCAAGCATTGGAAACCGGAACGGTCAGTTTTTCCAAGCATTGGAAAATTTCCCTGCCGTGCTTGTATCCGCCGCGTTCCAGCCGTAGCATCGCCGTGATCAAAGAACTATCACGTACAACAACCCGATGATGAAGACGGATGACACTCACAGGCATAATTTGGATTACCATTGCCAGCCTGATAATTTCCTCGGCTTGGATTGCCCCGCATATCTTCCAATTATTTCTCCAAATTCTCGGGGCTCTTTTTGGCGCACTGCTTGTGACAATTATTAATGATTTTTTCTGGGAATCAGGACATGCAGTTCTCGCGCTACCAATTCTAGCCACAGTCGCGTTCGGTGGATTTCTATTCCTTCTAGGGAGACGCTTCGTCATCGCGTGGTGTCTGACGATTCTGTATTTGGTTTTGACGCTTCCCTTTCAAGAAGCAACACCGCTGTTGCTAGGCGTCCCCGGTGGAGTCATGGCTTGGTTCATAACACTTCGTGTGATTAAGAGGGTGAAGGCTTGGTATCAAAGGAATCCCCCATGAAACAAATACTATGTGCTCTTTTTCTGCTCGGCAGTTGCACCGCGATGGCGGCGGAGGCGCCGCGGGTGGATGGCTACCGCGCGATCTGGTTCACGCTCGGGCAGTTCTCGAAGCACGGCGACAAATATTCCGGCGGGCTCGGCACCTACACGGCGAACCACGATCCGATGGCGGTCTATGCGCCGCAAGTGGACAAGACGTTCTTCACCTACGGCGGCACGACCGGCAAGGACCAGCGGCATCTGCTGATCATGGTGTCGTGCTACGACCACAAGACCGGCACGGTGCCGCGGCCGGTGCTCGTCATGGACAAGCAGGGCGTGGATGATCCGCACGACAACGCGAGCATCAACCTCGACGACAAGGGCTATGTCTGGGTCTTCGTCAGCGGCCGTGCGAAGAAGCGGCCGGGCTTCAAGTTCCGCAGCAAGGAGCCGTTCAGCATCGCGGAGTTCGTGCAGGTCGAGGAGAAGGAGATGACCTATCCGCAGGCGTGGTTCCTGCCGGGCCAAGGCTGGCTCCATCTGTTCACCAAGTACACCAAGGGCCGCGAGCTGTACTGGCAGACAAGCGCCGACGGCCAGACGTGGAGCGCCGATGGCAAACTCGCCGGGTTCGGCGGCCACTATCAGGTCAGCCATCCATGCGGCACGAAGGTCGGCAGCTTCTTCAACTATCATCCGGGCGGCGATGTGAACAAACGGACGAACCTCTACTATGTCCAGACGGAGGACTTCGGGCAGACGTGGACCACGGTGGAGGGCCAGCCGCTCAAGCTGCCGCTCGCGGCGGTGAAAAATCCCGCGCTCGTCTTCGACTTCGAGGCGCAGAAGAAACTCATGTACACGTGCGACATCAACTTCGACCGCACCGGCCGGCCGCTGCTGCTCTACGTCACCAGCCGCGGTCATGAGCCAGGCCCGGAAAACGATCCGCGCGAAGTCTGTCTCTCGCGGTGGGATGGCAAGGCGTGGCAGACGAGCGTCGTCACCAAGACCGACCACAACTATGACATGGGCAGTCTGTGGGTGAGTGGCGACGAGTGGAAGGTGATCTTTCCCAGCCTGCCCGGCCCGCAGCCGTGGGGCGGCGGCGGCGAAATGTGCCTGTGGAGCAGCACCGACGAAGGCCGCACGTGGAAGAGGGCGAAGCAGATCACGCACGACAGCCCGCTGAACCACAACTACGCACGCCGCCCGCTCAACGCGCGCGATCCGTTCTTCGCGTTCTGGGCCGATGGCAATCCGGACAAGCTCTCGGAGTCGCGCCTGTTCTTCTGCGATTCGACCGGCGCGCACGTCCGCCAACTGCCCTACGATATGACCGGCGCAACGGCCACACCGGCGCTGGTGAAATAGCCTCCGAACCCTGGCCGCGAAGCGCCGCTTTGCGGCCGGGCCCTGTCAGGTAGGGACGGCGCGCCGCGCCGTCCCCCAGACAACCCACCAAAAACAAAACGGCGCGCACGGCGTGCGCGCCCTACCCTGCTGGCCGTTGGGGTTATTCCGCACTCACGGCTTCCCCGGCTTCGGGAAGAAATCGCCGAGGGTCGGCTTGGGC
>CAISWQ010000077.1 GCA_903889245.1 uncultured Lentisphaerota bacterium
ACGCCCGGCGGGATGGGCAGGTCCACCACATAGCACAGGCGGCCCTTGACGTGTTCCGTGCCCACCGTGCGGCCGTGCGGCCACCACAGGTAACTCAAGCTCAAGTCCAGCCAGTTGAGGTCGGTGCCTTCGAGCGGCGAATCGAGCAGCGTCAGCTCGGCCGGCGCCAGTTGCGCGCCGCGGAAAAGTTTATAGCGGATGGCGCCGTCCGCCGGCCGCGCGACCTCCAGCTTGGCCAGGTTGCCGCCGAACGCGTCGCGGATCGTGTAGTTCGCCTCGATGGCCCCGCCCTTCCACGTCATCTGCAACTCGGCGAGGCGGAGCTTGTCCATGTAATCGAGATCGTCGCGGCCCTCGAGGCGCGCCTGGATGGTCAACGGCTCGGCGGGCAGGCTGGCGACGACCTGCTGGAGCAGCTCCGTCGCGTCCGGCAGCGTATCCACCATCGCCGCCGGCGGCTCGGCCGCCCTGGGCAGTTTGTTGGTGACGACCGGTTCCGCGGCAGCGGTCCACGCGCAGAGCAAGGCCGCGGCAAGTTTTCCAAGCCTTGGAAAACTCCGGGCGCTTTTTTCCAAGCCTTGGAAAAATTGAAACGCAGGCAGTGTCATTGCTTGGCCACTTTCTTCTTGGGCGCGGGCGTCAGCGCGGCGAGGACGGCGGCGTCCATCTGCTGGACGAAGGTGAACTTCATCGCGCGCCGGACTTCCGGCGGAATATCGCGCAGGTTGCGCCGGTTGCTGACCGGCAGCAGTACGCGCTGGATGCCGGCGCGGCTGGCGGCGAGGACCTTCTCCTTGATGCCGCCAACCGGCAGCACCTTGCCGCGCAGCGTGATCTCGCCGGTCATCGCGAGCGCGTTCGCCACCGGCCGGCCGGTCAGCAGCGAAAGCAGCGCGGTCAGCAGCGCGAGGCCGGCGGAGGGGCCGTCCTTCGGCGTCGCACCGGCGGGGATGTGGATATGGAAGTCGGAGTTCTTCGTCACGTCGGCGTGCAGGCCGAAGACCGCGGCGTGGGCGCGGACGTAGGAGAGCGCGGCCTGTGCGGATTCCTTCATCACCTCGCCGAGCGAGCCGGTGAGGATCAGGCCGCCCTTGCCGGGCATCCGCGAGGCCTCGATGAAGAGGATGTCGCCGCCCGACGGCGTCCACGCGAGGCCGGTGGCGACGCCGGGCGCGGCGGCGCGCTCCGCCGTCTCCAGCTCGAATTTCTTCGGGCCGAGCAGGTGGTTCAAATCCTCGGCGGCGATGCGGACGTTCTTCTGGCGCCCCTCGGCGATCTTGCGCGCGGCCTTGCGGCAGAGCGACGCGAGCTCGAGGTCGAGCGCGCGCACGCCGGCCTCGCGGGTGTAATCGCTGATCACGCGTTCGAGCACGCCGGGGCCGAGCGTGAGCTGTTTTTTCGTCAGGCCGTGCGCGGCGGTCTGGCGCGGCACGAGATATTTTTCCGCGATGTGCCGCTTCTCCAGTTGCGTGTAGCCGGAGAGTTCCAGGATTTCCATGCGGTCGCGCAACGCCGGCTGGATCGTATCGAGCATATTGCCGGTGGTGATGAACAGCACGTGCGAGAGATCGAACGGCTGGTTCAGATAGAGATCGGTGAACGAGTTGTTCTGTTCGGGATCGAGCACCTCGAGCAGCGCCGACGAGGGATCGCCGCGGAAGTCCTGGCCGACCTTGTCAATCTCGTCGAGCATGAAGACCGGGTTGCGGCTGCCGGCCTTGCGCAGGCCCTGGATGATGCGGCCGGGTAGCGCGCCGATGTAGGTGCGGCGGTGGCCGCGGATTTCCGCCTCGTCGTGCATGCCGCCGAGCGACATGCGGACGAACTTGCGGCCGAGCGCGCGCGCGATGCTCTGGCCGAGCGAGGTCTTGCCGACGCCCGGCGGGCCGACGAAGCACAGGATCGGCCCCTTCATGTCGCGCTTGAGCTTGAGCACGCTCAAGTATTCGAGGATGCGCTCCTTGATCGGCTTGAGGTCATAGTGGTCGGCGTTGAGGATGCGGCGCGCGGCGGCGATATCGAGCTTGTCCTCGGTATCCACCGCCCACGGCAGCTCGGTCAGCCAGTCGAGGTAGGTGCGCGCGACCGTATATTCCGGCGAGGCCGAGGGAATCGCCTGCAGGCGCTCGCGCTCCTTCCGGGCGGCGGCCTCGACCTCCGGCGGCATTTTGGCCTTGGCGATTTTCTCGTCGAGGTCCTTCAGCTCGTTCTGCTGCTGGTCCTGCTCGCCGAGTTCCTTCTTGATCGTCCGCATCTGCTCGCGCAGGAAAAACTCGCGCTGGTTCTTGGCGACCGACTCGTTGACCTTCTGCTGGATTTCCGTACCGAGCCGCAGGATCGCCAGCTCGCGGTTGAGCAGCGGCGTCAGGCGGTTGAGGCGGCCGCGCGGCTTGGTCTCCTCCAGCAGCGCCTGCCGCTCCTCCAGCGGCATGTTCAGGTGCGCGGCGATCGCGTCGGAAAGCTTGCCCGGCTCATCGAGGTTGAAGATCGCGATCTTCAATTCCTCCGGGAGGGTGGGGGAGAGCGTGATGATTTCCTGGAAGCGCTGCGAGCAGTTGCGCATCAGCGCCTCCGTCTCGACGCCCGGTTCGGGCTCATCGGGCAGCACGGTGAATTTGGCCTGGAGATATTTCGGGTGCGGCTCGAACGGGCCGAGCCGCGCGCGGCTGACGCCCTGCGCGAGGATGCGGATCGTCTCGTCGGGGAACTTGAGCATTTTCAGGACGCGCGCGTGGCAGCCGGTGCCATAGAGCTCGGCCTCGCCGACCTCGTCGTCCTTCTTCTTGCCGTCGCGCTGCAATACCGCGAGGAACATCCGGTCGCCGGCGACGACATCATCCACCAGCCGCGTCGAGCGCTGCGTCTGGATGACCAGTGGCATGACCATGCCGGGGAAGAGCACCACGTCGCTAAGCGGCATCACCGGCAGCGACGCCGCGCCCTTCTTGGTGCCCACCGCGCCCGCGCCCGGCGCCAGCTCCGGCACTTCCATGCCGACCGGCTCGCCCGGCAGGAGCATCATCGGCATCATTTCTGGAGAACGCTCGCTCATCAGGTCATCACCACCATCACGATCTTCTCCGTCATCGCCCGCCGCGTCCGCGGCAGGCAAATTTCCAGCACGCCGTGTTCCAGTGTGGCGGAGGCGCGTTTGCCATCCACGCCACACGGCAGCGGCACCACGCGGCGGAACGGGCCGTAATCCATTTCCAACTGCCGGAACCGCAGCCCGCGCCGGCACGGGTTGGCCCGCGCGCCCTCCACGATCAGCGCGCCGCTTTCCAGCCAGATGCGGACATCGCGCCGCGTCACGCCGGCGATTTCCAGGCGCACGACCAGCCCGCGTTCGTCCTCGACCACATCGGTCGGCGGCAGCCACGCGCCCGGCTCGTGCGCTTCGAGCGCCAGCCCGGCCTGTTTCCGGTGCAGCGCGCCCCACTGCGAAAGTACGTTGTTGGTCATGGAACCAGCCTGCGCGGCATTGATACCCGAAACCCGCCGCCCGCTCAAGCACCGTCGGGGCAGCAGCGGCGATGAAAGCGGAATCAGTCGGGCTCGTGATAGAGGCGGACTTCGCAGACGCCGAACTGGCCGGTGACCTTCTGGAACGTGAGGCGGATCTGCTCCGCCTTCACGGCGGCAAACTGCAGCACGCGGCGGCGCGCCTCGTTGCCGGAAATTTCGGCGACTTTCTGCCACTGGCCGTTCACCCGCGCCTCGACGAAGAAATCCGTCGCGCGACTCAACCGCGTCTGGAAGCTGATGTGCAGGCGGTTGACCGGCGTCGCCGCCGGCAGCGCGAGTTCCAACCAATGTGGCGGCTTCGCCTGTTTCACATCCGGCGCCCACGCGTGGCGCGCCTCGCCGACCGCGCGGTTCCAGCCGGTGATCACCTGTTCCGCGCCACAGTCCGGCAGTGCGCTCGAAGCGGTAACCCGGCACGGCCGCGCCAGGTCATCGGGGTCGCAGTTTTTCACGCCCATCAGATAGCAGCCGTCCTTGAGCAGCGCCTGCTGCAGTTCGCCGATATACGACTGGTAGAGGCCGCGCGGCGACGAGCCGTGTTGCTTGATGAGCGCGGCAGCGACGCCGGTGGCCTCGCCCATCTCGCAGCAGGTGCGCTCGATGCGCGTCGCGCCCATGCCCAAGTGCGTCGCCGAGTGGCAGCGCCCGGCCATCATCAGGTTGGCGATGTTGCGCGAGTAGAGGCTGCGGAACGGCACGCTGAATTGTACATCGCGGTAATAGTGCATGCAGTCGTTGCCCCGCACCCAGAAACCCTGCGGATGATGGATATCCATGCCCCAGCCGCAATAGACCACCGTGTCGGGATGGGCGTTCGTGCTGTAGTTGTCGTGCTCGGTCAATACATAGTCGCCCAGCAGCCGCCGGCTCTCGCGCACGCCCATGATGTGCGTCAGCCAGACCAGCGCGCGCCGCTCGTTGGCCTTCTTGATCTTCGGGTTGAAATTCTTGGCATAGTTCCAAAGCCCGATATTGATGCGCAGCAGCTCATCGCGGATGAACTCGGCATCGGTGATGGTGTTGCACATCCCGCCAAACTCCACGTGCCACGTATGCCCCACGCCGCCGTTGAGGTCATTGGGTTTCGTCATCCGGCCCTTGCCGCGCGGCAGCGTGTCGAAATTCTCCGGCCGCCCGGCCTTCTGCCGCTTGTGCGAGTCCAACGGCTCGAAATCCTCCGGCTTCTCCCAGCGGTAGGCCCACTCCGGCGCGGTGAACGCGACCGGCTCCGCGCGCGCCGCGAACCGCGCCGCGTAGAGATCGTTGCCCATCGTGTGCGTCGTCGCCTTCTCCGGCGCGCTGGGCTCGTTGTACTCGGAGCGCGCCTCCTCGCCCATGCGCCAGTCCGCGCCCGCCCAGTAGCCGACCCAGCCGTGGCCGGTCGTGTCAATGAACAGTGGCGCGGCGAAGCGCAGCCGCTGCCCGCTGCGCACATCCAGCGCGAGCACCGCGGCGATGGTGTTAGAGGTTTTCATCTCCACGCCGGTCGCGCGCGTGTTCAACCGTAGGTCAATGTTCTTCTCGGCGCGGACGATTTTCTCCAGCCGGTCGCCGTGCCCGAAGTCGCGCATTTCAGGATAGAATTCCTCGATGACGCCCTGGTCATAGCTGTGGAATTTCTGCTTCGTGCGATCGCCTTCCACGGGGATTTGGATTTCGTCGGAGGCGTTGCCGCCGAGCAGTGGGCGGTCCTGCAAGAGCGCCACGCGGCAGCCGTGCCGCGCCGCCGCCACGGCCGCGCCCAGCCCGCTTACGCCGCCGCCGACCACGACCACATCGTAGCCCGCGTGGTTCTCCACCGCGCGGCTGACGCCGCCGAACTGCTCGCGCTGCGCGGCCAGTTCCTTCGGCTCGTTGCTGGGTACGAAGTTTTTGTCGGCCAGCACCACCGCGTCGCAGCGGCCCCACCAGCCGGAGCAGTCGTGCAGCCGGATTTCCGTCACACCCGCATCCAGCTTGAACAGCCCGCCCTCCACCCATTGCCAGAGATTCGTCGGCGCACGCCCGAAAATCTTCGATGACTCGCCGGCGACGATCACCTGGAACTGGCCCGGCGCATGCGGCGGCAGCCAGTCCTTGCAGCGCACCCACAGGCGATAGGTGCCGGACTCCGGGATGTGCGCCTTCGTCACCGCGTCGCCGACCGGCTTGCCGACCCCGGCCGCGAGCAGATAGGGCGACCCCATCAGGTCCACGAACTGCGTATCGTTGACCCAGCCGCCCGGCTCGGCAAAGCCCTCGGCCTCCAGCCACACCACGCCGGCCGCCGCCCGCCCGGCCAATAAACCCGCCATCATCACTGCGATCATTTTCATATTCATGGATGCCTCGCGCGCGGAGAGCATAAGCAGACGCATGCTGTTTTCCAAGGATTGGAAAAGCTTCAGCCCGCTTTTTCCAAGCCCCGGAAATAGGACGGCCGCTTGACCGGCCGCGAAGCGCTGTGACATCATGCGGCGGGCAGGTTCATGAACGAACTTCAAGGCCAGACCTTCGCCGGGTACGACATCCTCGCCAAGCTGGGGCAGGGCGGGATGGGCGCGGTCTATCAGGCGCGCCAGCCGCTGCTCAACCGGCAGGTTGCGCTCAAGGTGATGGCGCCGCGGCTGGCGGCGGACCAGAATTTTGTCGCGCGCTTTTTGCGCGAGGCCGCGGCGGCGGCGAACTTGAGCCACCCGAACCTGGTGCAGGTCTATACCGCGGGCGAGAGCGAGGGCGCCTATTTCATCGCCATGGAGTTCGTGGATGGCGAGTCGTTGGGCAAGCGGCTGGCACGCAAGGGCGCGCTGCCGCCGCGCGAGGCGCTCGCGGTGGTCGTCTATGTGGCGCAGGCGCTCGCCTATGCGTGGCAGAAGACGCGCCTGATCCACCGCGACATCAAGCCCGACAACATCTTCCTCTCCTCCGCCGGCGAGGTGAAGCTCGGCGATCTCGGCCTCGCGAAAAGCCTCGGCGAAAATTCGCTGGAGCTGACGCAGTCGGGGCTGATGATGGGCTCGCCGCACTACATCAGCCCGGAGCAGGCGCGCGCGGTCAAGGACCTCGATTTCCGCGCCGACATCTACAGCCTCGGTTGCACGCTGTTCAAGATGCTCACCGGCCGGCCGCCGCACGAGGGCGATGACGCGCTGGCCGTGATCCTGAAACATCTCAACGATCCCGCGCCTGATCTTTTCCAGCTCTGCCCCGCCTGCCCGGAACCGCTGGGCCGGCTGGTCCAGCGGATGATGGCGAAGAATCGCGACGAGCGGCCGGCGAGTTACGAGGAGTTGCTCGCGGAGTTGATGCGCGTCCACGAACAACTCAAGCATCCCGAAACCCTCGCGCCGCTCTGTCCGCCGGTCACGGTGACGCGGCCTGTGCCGCCGGCGCCGACGCTCGTGAAGCAACCAGCGATGCGGTGGCAGATGCTGGTGACGGCGGCGCTGGGCGTGGTGTTACTGGCGGCCGTCGGCGGAATGCTGGTCTGGGCGCCGTGGAAGAAACTGGCGGAGCAGCAGGAGGTGACGCCGCTGGTCGCGCCGCCGCCGGCTGCGGTTCCGCACACACCGGCGCCGCCGGTCCAGCCGAGCGTGACCCCGCCGCCGGAAGCGCCGCCGCCGACTGTCACAGTTCCCGCGGCGGAGCAGCAGTTACAGCAGGTGTTGGCCAAATTGAAGGAACTCAATCCCGGCTTCGATGGCTTGGCCAAGCACCAGACGGAGAACGGCCAGATCACGAGCCTGAAACTTTCGGTCAGGGACGTGCGCGACCTCTCGCCGCTCAAGGCGTTGCCGGCGCTGCGGAAATTACAGTGCTCCGGCGAGACAGGCAGCGCGCTGGACGGCCTCGCCTCGCTCGCCGGCCTCGCGCTCACGGTGCTCGACATCCACGACACGGGCGTCAGCGATCTGCGGCCGCTCAAGGGCATGCCGCTGCGCGAACTGGATTGCAGCACGACGCGCGTGCGCGACCTCGCGCCGCTGCACGAGATGCCGCTGGAAATCCTGCGCTGTTCCAATGTGGGCATCAGCGACTTGAACCCCATCCGCGGCAAGCCGCTGGAGGAACTCTGGTGCGACCACACCGCGGTGCGCGACCTGACTCCGCTGAAGGGGATGCCGTTGCGTATTTTGCGCGTGGATGAGGAGCAGGTCACCGCCTCCGCGGCCAACCTCGCCGTGCTCAAGGATCTCGTGCAACTGGAGAGCCTCAACAACCGCCCCGCGCAGGAGCATCTGCGCCGCCTGGCCGCGGCCGCGCCGCCGCCCATGCTGGGCCGGCAACCGCCCGGGCCGGGCGGGTTCATGCCGACACGCGCGCCGCTGCCGTTCATCTCCGGCGATATGCGCCAGAGCCTGGTGCTGGCCTTCACCGGTGATCAGGCCGAGGCGCAGAACATGGTCAGCGATCAAAGCGATTACCAGAACCACGGCCAGCTTTCCGGCGCCGCCTGGACGCCGGACGGCCGCCGCGGAGGCGCCTATGCGTTCAACGGCAGCAACGCGTTCATCCGCGTGCCGCATCACGACACGCTCAACGTCCGGCACCTGACGCTCGCCGCGTGGGTCAAGACCGCGCGCGCCGACGGCGGCTGGCGGCGCATCTTCGATAAGCAGGTGGAGCAGGGTTTTGTGCTGAACATCGGCGGCGAGGGCCAGTGGCGCGGCAAGGCGGGCGTGGGCGTCAATAGCCGCTTCAGCACCAGCGAGCGCGGCGTCGCCGACGGCCAGTGGCATCATCTCGTCGGCACCTACAACGGCGCCAGCCTCTGTCTCTTCGTGGATGGCAAACAGCAGCGTAACGTCGCCGCGCTCGGCGGCGAGGTCGGCCAGAACCAGCGCGACCTGTTCATCGGCGATGATCCCGCGCGGCAGGAGGGTGGGGGACAGAACGTTGGTATGCCGTTCGAGGGCGTGCTCGATGAGTTGATGATCTTCAACCGCGCGTTGCGGCCGGAGGAAATCCGCGCGCTCTATGTCGGCGGTGGCGGCGTCGAGCAACCGCAAGGACCGCAGCCCGCGGCGAAGATGCCGCTCAATCCGCGCGAGCTGCGGCTGGGCCTCTACCTCTCGTTCGGCCTGGAAACCTTCAGCGGCGCGCGCCCAGGCCGGCCGCTCGCCGCGCCCGCGAGCAAGTTCGCGCCGACGCAGGTGGACGCGCCGCAGTGGGCGCAGGTCGCCCGCCAGATCGGCGCGCGCGTCGCGGTGCTGACGGCGAAGCACGAGTCGGGCTTCTGTCTGTGGGACTGCGAGGGCTTTGACTTCGACCTCGCGGCCTCGCCGTGCAAGAGCGACATCATCGGCGATTTCCTCGCCGCCTGCCGCGCCGAGGGCGTGTTCGCGGGCCTGCATTATTCGATCCCCGACGTGCGCAGCGAGGGCCGCGTGCAGACCAGCGGCCTGGTCAGCGCCACACATTTCGCGCTGATCAAGCGCCAACTCAAGGATCTGCTGACCAAGTACGGCGAGGTGGACCTGCTGGTGCTCGACGCCGTCCGCCGCCTGAACGCCGGCCAGTGGAACGAGGTCAACGAACTAGTCCGCGCGCTGGCCCCCGCCTGCCTCGTACTCAAGGGCGAGGGCAAGGACTATGACATGGACAGCCTGACGCCTGATTGGTTCTGGCAGCCGAATACGCGCCGGCTATCCGCGGAGCGGCTTGTGGCCCGCTATGGCAAGGCGCAGGCGGGCAACCTGCTGTTCTTCGTCAACGTCGGCGTTGCGCCCGATGGCCGCATCCCGCAGCCCAGCGTGACCGCGCTCCAGCGCTTCGCCGAGCAGCCCCATCGCTGAAGCCGGCCCGGGAGGAGGATTGGTTTGACGCGCGTGGCGGGTGCGTGTTAGGAGAACGCCCGTTGTTATGACAAGCTCCGCAACCGACGGAACACGGTGTAAGACCGTGGCGGTCCCGCCGCTGTAATCGGGTACGCGGGCTGCGGTCCTCCGGATGGAGGACGTCACTGTGCCGGAAGCACCGGCGCGGGAAGATCGCAGCGCCAGCGGATGATCCGAGAGCCAGAAGACGGGTTGCGGTGGAAAACGAAGCGCGGAATCTGATGGCAAAAGGTTCCGGTTTGCCGGCGCGGTGCTGGCAGGCCGGAACTTTTTTTATTGAAGGGCTGTGCGTATGGAACTGTTGGAGACAACCTTGAACGGGATTCAGCCGGTGCCGGCGGCGCATCTGACGGCGGCGCAGGAGCGGTTGGACAACCTGACCAAACCGCGGCGGAGCCTGGGTTACCTGGAGTCGCTGGCCGCGCGTTATGTGGCGCTGCGTGGCGAGGTGCGCGCCAAAGTCGGCGGCAAACGGGTCTGTGTCTTTGCCGGCGACCACAAGGTGACGGCGGAAGGCGTCAGCGCCTACCCGCCGGAAGTCACGCAACTGATGGTGAAGAATTTTCTCAAGGGTGGGGCGGCGATCAATGTGCTGGCGCGGGGGGCGGGGGTGGATGTCGAGGTCATAGATATTGGTGTGAACGGTGATCTCGGATTGTTGCCCGGTTTGTTGCAGCGCAAGGTGAAACCTGGCGCCGATAACATCGCCCGCGGTCCGGCGATGACGCTGGACGAGTGCCGGCAGGCGGTGACGATTGGCCTTGAGCGCGCCGCAGTCGCGGCGCGCGCCGGCGTCACGATGCTCGGCACCGGCGAGATGGGTATCGGGAACACCACGCCGGCGGCGGCGCTATTTGCAGCTTTGCTAGGCGTGCCGGCGGCCGAGGTGACGGGACCGGGCACAGGTTTGGAGCCGGCCGCCGTGACGGCCAAGGTGGCGGTCGTCGAGCGCGCGTTACAGCTCAATCAGGCACGATGCCACGGGCCGCTGGAGACGCTGGCGGCGCTCGGCGGCTTGGAACTGGCGGGCTTGTGCGGCCTGTGCCTGGGCGCCGCGGCGGCGCGCGTGGCGGTGGTCGTGGATGGGTTCATCTCCAGCGCCGCAGCGTTGGTAGCCATGCGGCTTGCCCCGGCGGCCAAGGACTATATGTTTTTCGCACACATGAGCGCCGAGCCGGGGCACCAGACATTCTTTGAGCACGAAGGGCTGCGCCCGATCGTGGACCTTGGGATGCGGCTGGGGGAGGGGACCGGTGCGGTCATCGCCATGCAGATCATCGAGGACGCCGTGGCGATCATCAGCGAGATGGCGACGTTTGCGGAGGTGGGTATTCAGCCGGGTGCATGAGGGCCAGATGCATGCCTGACTTCATCAGAGGATTCCTCACCGCCCTGCGTACGTTGACGGTGCTGCGCCTGCCGGGGCGCGACGCCGCTGCGCTGGCGGCTGCTGTGCCGTGGTTTCCCGTGGCGGGTTTTTTTATGGGGGCCGCAGTCTGTCTGACTTTGGAAGTCACGGTGCAGGGCCTGAACTGGCCGTCCGGCGCGGCGGTGCTGGCGGTCTTGGTGAACGCGCTGCTGACCGGCGGGCTGCACCTTGACGGCCTGGCCGACGCCGTGGATGGTTGGCGTGGCGGCCATACGCGTGAGCGGCGCTTGGAAATCATGAAGGACTCCCGCATTGGCGCGATGGGCGCCCTGGCGTTGATCATGGTGCTGCTCATCCAGGTGGTGGCGCTGGCCCGGCTGGCAAGCATGATGCGTTGCACTTTTACCCTCCTGCCCTTGGCGTTCATTCTCTCGCGTCTGGCCATGGCTTTCCTGGTGGTCAGTCTGCCCTATGCGCGGGCGGCGGGTGGCACGGCAGAAGCCTTCGTCAGGGAGGTCCGCGGCTGGCATTTCATCCTGGCCCTGTTGCTGGCCTCGGCGTTGTGTTACGTGCTGGCCGGTGCGCCCGGCTTGGTCGCCGTCCTGGCCACGGTGCTGCTCACGCTGGCGTTGCGTGGCTGGATGCAGCGCACCTTCGGAGGTGTTACGGGCGACCTGCTGGGCTGCGCCTGTGTGGTGGTGGAAACCGCGTGGCTGTTCGTGCTCGCCGCGGCCGCACCGCGCCTTTGCGCGTGGGCGTGGTTCTGTTAAGTTCTTTCGCCTGCTTCAAGACTCCGGCGGAAATTGTTTTGCTTTGGGCGGGGGAATTTCATATCTGATGCGCCAAGGTGTTCGTGAGTACTAACGATAGAAAATTTCCTGTGGCCATCGTGGAGGATCAGGGCAACATTCGCCGGTTGTTGCGGCGCATGTTGGAGGCGCATGGCGATGTCACCCTGGTGGGCGAGGCTGCGACGGTCCGGGAGGCCGAGGCGTTGATTGGCGAGGCGCAGCCGGAACTGCTGCTGCTGGATGTCGAGTTGACGGATGGCAACTCGTTTGAACTGCTGAAAAAATTGTGCGAGCCCCCGGCGGTGATTTTCATCAGCGGCCACAAGGAATATGCGGTGGACGCCTTTGGCATCCGGGCGCTTGATTTTCTCGCCAAGCCTTTTTCGTCCGAGCGTCTGGGCGAGGCGCTGGATCGTTTCCGCGCCAGCCGGAAACAGGTGTCGACCTGGGCGTTTGAGGCGGGCCGGCTGCTGCCGCTGCGGCAGGGCGCAAAGATCTTTTTCGTGCCGGTGACGGACCTGGTCGCCATCCAGGCCAGCCGGGAATACACCACACTCTATGATCGGCAGGGGCGCAGCTTTGTCGAAAAACGGCCGTTGCGCTACTGGGTGGAGCATCTGCCGCAGGCTCATTTCCTCCAACTGGACCGCTCGACGGTGATCAACCAGCATTGCATTGACCATCTGGTCCAGCGTTCGCCGCAGGAGTTGGCACTCCATTTGAAACCGCTGGCCGAGCCCTTGCTGTTAGGGCGCGCCGCGGCCAACCGCCTGCGCACCTGCTATCCCGCCCTGTAAGGGCTGCCCGTCCGCCCCGCGTTCCTGCCGCTTCGTAGACCCCGTCTGGTGTTTCGTAGCCGCGCGCTTGCCGGCCGCCTCGGTTTCGCCAACCATCCCAGCCGTTCGCAGGTTTTGGGATGAATGGATCAACAACAATGTGGACGGTTGCAGCCGCCTCCCGGCTGAAGAGAATGTACCGCCCGCGCACCCGCTGGCTGTCCCTCTTGGGACTCTCGGCGGTGTTGTGTTGGGAGGCTGCGGCTGACCTTGTGGTTAGGGAGGCTGCCGAGAGCGCGCCGCTTGGGCAACTGCGCCGGCTGCCACTGCCGAAGATGCCGGAGCGGCCGGTGTTGCGCTTGAGTCTTACCACGGATCAGGTCGCCGGCTCGCAAGGCCTCGTCGCGTCATCCTCCGGGCTCACGGTCAAGGCCTACAAAATCCAGGCCGTGTCCCAGGCCGTTGGCGAAGCCGAGGCCGCGTCCTTCACGCTCACCGTCCAGGCCTCCACCTTTTATGACGGGCAGGTACGCGAGTTGCAGTTGCAGCCGGCCCCGGTGGATCCGCGCGCGGGCCGCCAGAATTTTCTGCTGACGCACGATGTGTTTCTGACGGATGTGCCACAGGCGTTTGATGGCTCCGGCTATACCCTGCTCATGCTGACCTTCCAGCCTTGTCCGGCGAAGCCGCCCCAGCAGTTGCCGCTCTGTGATCTCGACACAGGCGAGCTGCTCATGACCGCGGTCGCCAGCGTGACGCCCCAGGAGCGGCCGCTTGATCCTGTGACGCAGAGCCCGGCCTCGCGAATACTGCTGGCCGGCGGATTGTTGCTTGGGCTGCTTGGCTGCCGACGGAAACCGGTACCGGGCCTGGACGCGGATTCATCCCTGGCCTCTGCCCTGCAATGGCTGGAATTGTGCGCGGAAAAAAGCGCCACGGTGGTTGTCGCGAAAGCTCCGGCCTTGACCCTCAAGGATTGCCTCTATAACCGCCTGCTCCGGCCATTGACGGCGCCGGACGCCCCGACGGATGTGCAGGTGGCCGACATTCCGTTGTATTGGCGGTGTTTCCAGGGTTTGGATGAAGCGCTGGCCCTCACGCCCAATCCATGGAAATGGCGGCCGCGCGCCGCTTCGTCTATACTCCCCGCGCATGAAACGGCCGGCCCCAGCAGAGCACGCGCGCCACTGGACACTTGATCCCGCGGTCGTCTTCCTGAACCACGGCTCCTTCGGCGCCTGTCCGCGCGCCCTCCTGGTCCTGCAAAGCGAACTGCGCGCGCGGATGGAGGCCGAGCCGGTGCGCTTCCTGACGCGGGAATTGGAAACCGCCTTGGATGCCTCGCGGGTGCGGCTCGCGCAGTTCACCGGGACAAAACCGGAGCAGCTGGCCTTTGTGACCAACGCGACGACCGGCGTCAATGCCGTGGTCCGCTCGCTCTCCTTCCGGCCCGGCGACGAAATCCTGACGACCAATCACGACTACAATGCCTGCCGCTGCGCGCTGGCCGACGTGGCGCAGCGGACCGGCGCGCGGCTGGTCGTCGCGCGCGTGCCCTTTCCGGTGCGGACGGCCGGGGAAATCGCGGACGCGATGCTGGCGGCGGTGACGCCGCGGACGCGGCTGGCGCTGGTGGACCATGTGACCAGCCCCACGGCGCTGATCTTTCCGGTCGAAAAGATCGTGCATGCACTGGAGGCGCGCGGCGTCGCGGTGCTGGTGGATGGCGCGCACGCGCCCGGCATGGTGCCGGTGGCGCTCGACGAACTGCGCCCGTCCTATTACACGGGGAACTGCCACAAGTGGCTGTGCGCGCCCAAGGGCGCCGGTTTTCTCTACGTGCGGCCCGACCGGCAGGAGCAGGTTCAGCCCGCCGTGATCAGCCATGGCTATAACACGCCGCGCGCCGGCCGCAACGCGCTCCACACGCGCTTCGACTGGGTCGGCACGCTCGACCCGACGCCGTGGCTGTGTGTTGGCGCGGCTATTGACTGGTGCGGCGCGCTGCTGCCCGGCGGCTGGCCGGAACTGATGCAACGCAACCACGCGCTCGCCGTGGCCGCGCGCCGCCTGCTCGCGCAGACGCTCGAGGTCGAGGCGCCCTGTCCCGAAGAGTTGCTGGGCGCGATGGCGACCCTGCCGCTGCCGCCGCGGTTGCAGGGCGAGACGCCGGCTCCCGGCGCGCTGGTTCCGCTGCAACTGCTGCTGCCGGAACAGGCCGGCATCCAGCTCCCTGTGGTGAATTGGGGCGAGCCCGCCCGCCGCTACATCCGTCTCTCGGCCCAAGCCTACAACTCGCTGGAGCAATACGCCTATCTGGCCGACGTGCTGCGGCGGCTGTGAGGTTCCAGGGATTGGAAATTTTTTGCGCCCGTTTTCCAGGGCCCCGCATGCACATAATAAGTGCACCACCGAAAGCGGACGGGTACACCTAACGGTTGTTGGACCTAACAACCCCCG
>CAISWQ010000078.1 GCA_903889245.1 uncultured Lentisphaerota bacterium
GGCGTTCTTTTTCAGTCAACTGCGTGTACTCTCGCTTCATGGACGGGTCTCCTTGCGGGGGTTGTTAGGTCCAACAACCGTTAGGTGTACCCGTCCGCTTTCGGTGGTGCACTTATTATGTGCATGCGGGGCCTTGGAAAGTTCCGCCGGAAGATTTTGCCAGCTCTGCATTGACTTGCGCGGGGCGGCTAACTAAATTTTCGCCGCTGACGTTTTTTGCCGCCACGAGGGTGATTCAGAACGGAAGGGGAGACGTGCCACTATGCTTGAAGAAACGATGGTCGCCGCAGCCCAGGTGAATCCGATTCGCCAGCGTATGGCGGGGTTCAAGGAGGCGGAGCAGGTCCGCGCCATCGGTCTCTATCCCTACTTCCGCCCGATTTCCTCCGCCCAGGACACCGAGGTCATGCTGGACGGGCAGAAGGTGCTGATGTTCGGCTCCAACTCCTACATGGGGCTGACCAACCACCCGAAGGTCAAGGAGGCGGCGGTCGCCGCGGTCAGGAAATATGGGACCGGTTGCGCGGGTTCGCGGTTCCTCAACGGCACGCTCGATCTCCATCTGGAATGCGAGGCCAAGCTCGCGCAGTTCGTCGGCAAGGAGGGCGCGCTGCTCTACTCGACCGGCTTTCAGGTCAACCAGGGCGTGATCGCCTGCCTGATGGGCCGCTCGGACTGCGTCATCCTCGACAAATCGGACCACGCGAGCATCGTCGAGGGCGCGAACCTCTCGCTGGGCAAGGTGGCGCGGTTCCGGCACAACGATGTGGCGGGCCTGCGGCACGTGCTCGCGCACAACGCGAACAACGGCGGCAAGCTGATCGTGGTGGATGGCGTTTACAGCATGGAGGGCGACGTGGCGCCGCTGCCGGAGATCGTCGCGCTCGCGGAGGAGTTCGACGCCCTGGTGATGGTGGACGACGCGCACGGCCTCGGCGTACTCGGCCCGCAGGGGCGCGGCACAAGCGCGCACTTCGGGCTGACCGACAAGGTGGACCTGATCATGGGTACGTTCAGCAAATCGCTGGCGTCGCTCGGCGGGTTCGTGGCGGCGGACGCGGTGACGATTGATTACCTCAAGCATCATTCGCGCGCGCTGATTTTCTCGGCCAGCCTGCCGCCGGCCAACGTCGCCAGCGTCATCGCCGCGGTGGACATCATCCTCGCGGAGCCGGAGCGCATCCAGAAGCTGTGGGACAACACGCGCCGCATGGCGGAGGGCCTGCGCGCGCTGGGCTTCAACACCGGCCACACGACGACGCCGATCATCCCCGTGTTGTTCGGCGACGATCTCGCCTGTTTCAAGGCCTGCCGCATGTTGCAGGAGGAGGGCGTGTTCGTGAACCCCGTGGTCTCGCCGGCGGTCGAGCCGGGCAACGCGCTGATCCGCGTTAGCCTGATGGCCACGCACTCCTTCGAGCAGATTGATGTCGCGCTCGAAAAATTCGCGGGCGTCGGCCGGGCGCTCGGCCTGCTCGCCTGACGGAGCCGCCATGCAGGTGCGCGCAGTCGCAACGCGGGCCGACCTCGAACGTTTCCATCGTTTCCCCTGGACCGTGTATCGCGGCGATCCTAACTGGGTGCCGCCGCTGCTCGCCGAGCGCCGTGAGCTGGTGGACCCGCGCCGCAATCCCTTCTTCGAGCACGCCGAGGTGGAACTCTTCCTCGCGCTGGAAGGCGAGGAAGTCCGCGGCCGCATCGCCGCCATCGTCAACCGCCGGCACCTCGATACGCACAAGGATGGCGCGGGCTTCTTCGGCCTCTTCGAGTGCGTCAACGATCCTTCCGCCGCGTCGGCCTTGTTCAAGGCGGCGGGCGACTTTCTGGCCTCGCGCGGCCTCAAGCTCATGCGCGGCCCGGCCAATCTCTCGGTCAACGACGACATGGGCCTGCTGATCGAGGGCTGCGAGGCGCCGCCGACGATCATGATGCCCTATAACCCGGCCTATTATCAAAAGCTGGTCGAGGGCTGCGGCTTCCAGAAGGCGATGGACCTGGTCGCCTTCCGCGGCGACGCGAGCGCCGCGATCCCGGAGCGCGCCGCCCGCGCGATCGAGGTGTGCCAGCGGCGGTTCAAGTTCCGCATCCGCCCGATCAGCATGCAGCACTTTGAGGCCGACCTGGACAAGATTCATCAGGTCTATTCGCAGGCGTGGCAGGCCAACTGGGGCGCGGTGGCGATGACGCGCAAGGAGTTCGAGCACTCCGCCCGGCAGCTCAAGTCGGTGGTCGCGCCGGAACTGTGCCTGCTCGCCGAGGTGGGCGACGAGGTCGCCGGCTTCTCGCTCACGCTGCCGGATTTCAACCAGGTGCTGATCCACCTCAACGGCCGCCTGTTCCCGTTCGGTTTCCTGAAGGCGCTGTGGTTCAAGCGGAAGATTGACGCCGTCCGCGTCATCACGCTGGGCGTGCTCCCCCGGTTCCGGCGCATGGGCATAGACAACGCCTTCTATTGCGAATCGTGGCGGCGTGCCCACGCGCTCGGCATGCCGCGCGCCGAGATGTCGTGGATTCTGGAGACCAACGCGGCGATGAACAACGCGCTGCTCAACCTGGGTTTCACGCTCTCCAAACGCTACCGGGTCTATGACCGCTCGCTCGTGACATGAAAACCATCCTCGTCACCGGGGCTTCGGGCTTCGTCGGCGGCCACGTCGTCGCCGCGCTCGCCCGCGCCGGCTACACGGTGCGCGCGCTCGTGCGCAACGCCGCCCGCGCCCGCTTCATCAAGGAGTACACGCCGGAGCTGGCGCTGGGCGATGTCACCGCGCCCGCCACGCTGGAGGCGGCCGTCGCCGGCGTCGAGGGTGTCATCCACTGCGCTGGGCTGACGCGCGCGGCGCGGCTGGAGGATTTGCAGCACGTCAACGTCGCCGGCACGCGCCATCTGTTCGAGGCGTGCCTGCGCGTCAATCCCGCGGTGCGCCGCCTCGTCCACGTCAGCAGCCTCGCCGCGCTCGGTCCC
>CAISWQ010000079.1 GCA_903889245.1 uncultured Lentisphaerota bacterium
GCCAGCGGCAGTGCGGCGGGCGTGTTGCTCCAGGCCTCCGTGGTCAGTAACTCGCGTAGATAGACCGCCGTCCGCTTGCTGTTGGGCACCTCGATGCCAACCACGCCCTTGCCGGGGATCGGCGCCTGCACGCGGATACTCTCCGCCTTCATGTTCAGTGCGATGTTGTTGCTCAAGCCGGTGATCTTCTCGACGCGCACACCGGGTGCGGGCAGCAGCTCGTAGCGCGTCACCACCGGGCCCTGCTCGACGTTGGTCACATCCACTTCAATGCCAAATTCAGCCAGCGTTTCCTTGAGCAGTTGCGAGCCGCCGGCGAAGTCACCATCGAGGGTGCGGTCCTTTTCCGGCGGCAACGGATCGAGCATGTCGAGTGGCGGCAGCGTGTAGTCGCCCGGATGCGCCAGCGGCGCGGGCGGGGGCGGGGGCTCCGGTTTCTTGCGCGGCGGTAAAAGCTTGCGTTTGGGTGCGGGCGGCGGCACTTCCCCGGCGGCGGGCGCGGGCGATTCCTCGACCGCGAGCGCCGGCGCCGGTTCCGGCGCCGGCGGAGGTGGGGGCGGGACTTCGCTGGTGGCCGGCGGCACCGGCTCGCGGGCCCGTTTCGGTTTTTCGGCGAGATCTTCGGCCAGGGACAGCGCGGGCTGGCTGGCGGCCTTCTCGTTATCCTTCAGCGCCTCTTCAAGCCGGCGGCGGCGCTTGGCCACGTCGCGCTGCTCCTGCTCGAGGCGCTCCCGGTCCTCCTGCTTGGCCGCCCGTCCAGCCTGCCAGTTCCCCAGCCAGGCCTTGCCGATGGTCGCACCTTGCTGGGCCAGCGACAGGGGATGGACTTCAAAGACAAAAAAGAAACCCACCAGCAGCAGTACGAGCGTAGTGATGACTGTGCCCAGCGTGCCCAGCCAGTAAACCAGCCAATCATGCGTCAATAGATGGCCCAGCGCGCCACCCGCCGAGCCGATGTTCAACCGCACCACCGTCCCGGCCCAGAAACCACCCGCGAGCTCAAACAGGGCGGAGAACATGAGCGTGATGACCAGCAGCCAGAGCGCCTTCGGCCAGACGCGGCCCTCATGCTGGAACACCATGAACAGGCCAAGGATCAGCAGGGCGACCGCAAAGAGATAGGCGCCGATGCCAAAACCCATGAAAAGCAGATAGGCTGCCCAGGCACCACCCGGCCCGATGAAGTTCAGCGCCGGCGTATTCGGCGGCAGTTTATTGATGGCGATGTCGTCTGGTCGGAACGAGATGAGGCTTAATAACGCCAGCACGGCCAGCAAGAGGACCATCATCCCCCAGCTCCAGCGCCAACCCGATGAGCGAATGACTTTGACTGCCATGCGCGGGATGATAGCCCGCCGCCGCCGCGGCAAGCAAGCACCGGGAAGCCGCCCGTCTGAACCGGAGGGGCCTGGAACCGGTTCTCTTTCCAAACCGTGGACACACCAGGCCGTTGCCGGTCCAAGCCCTGGGAAACCGGCCGGGGCCGCCTGCGCGGGGTGCGGGCCCTGGCGGTGACCGGGGATGACGCTTGACAAGTCCCGCGACCGGGCCTAGCCTGTCCGCGTTCTACAAATAAAATAATAATTGATTAGTGAAATAAACATGAAAAACAGCGCCCGCCGCCGGCAGCTCTATGCCGTACCCGCCGTCGAACAGATGCTCGACATCGTGGAGTATCTGGCCCGCAACCACCGCGCCTATGGCATTACCGAGACCGCCCGCGCGCTTTCCATCACGACCAACAGCGCCTTCCGCATCCTGCGCTGCCTCGTGGCGCGCGGATACGCCGAGACGGATGACGGCGGCGGCTACCGGCTGGGCACGAAGTTCTTCACGCTCGGCATGCAACTCCAGGCGCGCTTCGAGCTGCGCCGCCGCGCGCGGCCGCACCTGGAGCGGCTCTGCGGGCAGTCGGGTGAGACGGTGCAGCTTTACGGTCTGCAGGAGGACCACGCGCTCGTACTCGATTGCGTGACACCCGCGGCCAGTTCCTTCATCCAGGTGGTGCCCGGCAGCCGGATGGCCATCCATGCCAGCGCGTTCAGCAAGGCCGCACTAGCCTTCCTGCCGGTGGACGAGGTGCGCCGGCATCTGCCGCGCAAGCTGGCCGCCCTGACGCCGCACACATGCACCGACAAAAACAAACTGTTCAGCGAACTGGCCCGCATTCGCGCCAGTGGCCTCGCCTACGATTATCAAGGCTATATGCTCGGCATCTACTGCATCGGTGCGCCGGTGTTCGCTGTCAACGGCGTCGCGGTGGCCGGTGTGGGCCTCACCGGTTTGGTGAGCGTGGCACAGCCCGGCAAGCAGGCCGCGTTGGAGCGGCTGGTCCTCGCGTGCGCCGAACACATTTCACATTCTCTAGGCTACGGAGGCGACCAGTTTCAACACTTTCAAGCTTCGCGGGGGAAACGCTCATGAAACATCTGTTGTGTTGTTTTGCCTGCATGGCCCTCCATACCGCAGTGAGCAGCGCGGCCGAACCAAAGCCGTGGGTGCTGTGGTCGTTCGAGGCCGAGCCGCAGCCGGCGGCGCACTGCCCGGCGCCGGCGGCGTTCCGCGGCGAGGGCGTCCACGGCAGCGGGCTGCTGCTCTCCGGCACGCACCAGCTCAAGATCAGCCTGCCCCCGCTCACCGGCGCGCTCACGGCGCTCACGTTCTCGGCGTGGGTGCGGCCAGACGACTTCGACCGTTATAACGAAATCTTCCGTCAGGAAGGCCCGGAGCGGATGCTGTTCGCCTTTCAGGAACACGGCACAATCCTCTCGCTGGGGCTGAACATCGGCGGCTATCTCGAATGCGATGCGCCCATTGATCCCGATGTCTTGCTCGATGGCGCGTGGCATCACTGCGCGGCAACGTTCGATGGCGATACGATGCGGGTCTTCCTCGATGGCAAGCTGATCGGCTCGCAGGCGCGGCGCGGCGTGGTGCGCTTCCATCCGGCGACGCCGGCCTTCATCGGCTCGCTGGGCGGCCATGGCGAGTTTTTTCAGGGCGGGCTCGACGAGGTGGCGCTGTTCACCTGCGCGCTGACGGCGGAACAAATCCGCGCCGAGTGGCAGCGCGGAGCGGCGGCGCTCGCCAGACGCGGCGCGGCGTGCGGCGGCCTGCCGGGATTGCGCACCACGCCGCTGACCTATCATGGCGAGGAATGGTACGGCTCGACGTTTTGGGCGGGTTCACAGTGGACACGCGTTGGCAAGGACTGGCAGCATCCCGACAACGAGACACCGAGCGTGCGCCGGTTTTCCGTGCCGCGCGATGGGCGCGTGACGGTCTCCGGCCACGTCGGCAAATTGCATCTCGATGGCGACGGCATCCGCGCGAGCATCTTCCACAACGAGCGCGAAATCTGGAAGATGGAAATCGGCGGTAAGGACGCCAAGGGTGTTGAGCCGAAGTTGACGCTCGACGTGAAGAAAGGCGACGCGCTGCGCTTCGTCGTGGACAAGCGCGGTAGCATCGGCTGCGACACGACGGGCTGGGATCCGGTCATCGCCTACGCCGATGGCGAGCGGTTCCAAGCCTCGGCTGCGTTCGCGGCACACAAGCAGGGTGGAGGTGGCTGGTTCTACGAGGCGCTGGGCCATGCGACAAAAACGGCGCAGAAAAAAGCAGTCGCGCGCTCCTCGCCGCTGCTCTCCGCCGAGGCCATGCCGGAGCCGCCGACGGTCGCACTCGCCGCCGACGCCGCGGACAAACTGCTCGTCAGTGATTGGCAGGCGCAGCGCGGCACCAACGCCTGCGACGTCGCGTATCGTCAGGAACTGGCGCGGGCCGAGCGGATTCTGGCGCGGATGAGCGAGCGGCTTTCGAGCACTGTGCGGGCGAAGTGGCAGCAGTCGCTAGCGGACATTCGGCAACGTGCGGCGAACGAGGACACCTATCTCGCGTTGCGGCGGATGAAGCGCGAACTGTTGCTCGCCGACCCGGACGTGGATTTCTCGCAGATCATTTGCATAGACAATCCCTACGTCCACGGTTCGGAGGCGATTCACGAGGTACGGCACCGTAACGAGGACACGGCGACGCCGGGCGGGCGGCTGCTGCTGCTCGATGGGCTCCGGCCGGACGCGGCGGTGCGCAAGCTCGCGCCGCGCGGTGCGCCGGCCTCGTTCTGGCGGCCGGATGTTTCGTTCGACGGCCAGCGCGCGCTCTTTTGCATGAAGGCGACGAACGAGCCGGCGTTCCACCTCTATGAAATCGGCTTGCGCGACGGCCGCTGGCGGCAGCTCACCGAGGGCGACTACAACGACCTCGATCCGCTCTACGCGCCGGATGGCGGCATCGTCTTCAGCACGAGCCGTTGCAACCACTATTTGCGCTGCGGCGGCTCGAAGTTCCGCATGTTCATCCTCGCGCGCTGCGACCGCGACGGGAAAAACATCTACTTCATCAGCGCGAACAACGAGGTGGACTACCTGCCCGCGTTCCTGCCGGATGGCCGCCTGATCTACACGCGCTGGGAATACGTGGACAAGGATGTGCTGCGCGTGCAGAGCCTGTGGGTGGTCAACCCCGACGGCACCGCGGCGAACACGTTCTGGGGCAACCAAAGCCGCTGGCCGGACATGCTGCTCAATCCGCGCGCGATCCCCGGCACGACGAAGGTCATCTTCAACGCGACCGGCCATCACGACGCCTACGCCGGGCCTCTCGGCATCATCGTGCCGGGCGAAGGCATGAACTATCCCGACGGTCTCTATAACCTGACGCCGCACATCGCGTGGGCCGAGGTCGGCGCGGGCCCGGCGGAAAAAGCCTATAACGCGGACTTCTGCGCGCCGGCGTGCTTCGGCGCGTTTCTCGCGCCGTTCCCGATCAGCAAGGACCTGCTGCTCGTTTCCGCGCGCGTCGGCAAACCACTGCCGACCCAGCACCATCCCGACCTGCCCTACTTCCAACTCTACCTGATGGATTTCGACGGCAACATGGAACTGCTATATCAGGGCGCCTACAACGTGCTCCACGCGCAGCCGGTCCGGCCGCGCCCGCTGCCGCGCGTGATTCCCTCCACCGTGCGCTGGCCCGGCAAGATGCTCACGCCCGATCAGCAACCGGAGCCCGGCGTGCTCTTGAGCGCCGATGTCTATGAAGGCTCCGGCATCCCGCGCGGGATGGTGAAGAGCTTGCGCGTGCTGGAGCTCGAGAGCCAGTCGTGGTGCGACGGCAAGCGCTCGACCGGCGCCGAGGCCAGCCTCTACCGCAGCAAGGGCGCGTTCCCCACCTACACGCTCGCCGGCGAAACGCCGACCTCGTTCCTCTATGACGACGCGACCAAGCGCATCCTCGGCACCGTGCCGGTCGAGAGCGATGGCAGCGTCCACTTCAAACTGCCGCCGGTGCGGTCGGTCTATTTCCAACTGCTCGACGAGCGCGGCCGCTGCCTCCAGACGATGCGCTCGTTCACGCACGTCATGCCCGGCGAGAAGCGCGGCTGCGTCGGTTGCCACCAGACGCGCGGCGTCACGCCCGGCCAGAAGCCCTGCCTCGCCGCCAACCGCGCGCCGAGCGAACTCACGCCGCCGCCGTGGGGCGACGCCACGATCAGCTTCCCACGCTTTGTGCAGCCGATCCTCGACAAACATTGCGTGCGCTGCCACGGCGGCGCGCAACCGAAGGCCGGGCTCGACCTCGCGCATCGCACCGAGCCGGGCACGCTCTTGAGCTGGCCCTACGTGAAGCTCGTCTTCGGCAACAACCCGCGCACCATCGCCGACCTGCCGCGCACGACCATCGCCGGCCCGATTTTCCCCTATCACGTCTATCCCAATCCCGACGTGAAATTCCCGACCGAGGACACGGTCGTGCCGCCCATGACCGCGATGTCCTACCGCAGCAGGTTGGTCGCGATCGCAACGAGCGGCAAGCATAACGGTGTCCGCGTCGCACCGGACGAGGAGGCGCAGCTCGTCGCGTGGGTCGATGCGCTCTGCCCCTACCTCGGTCTGGAGGAACTGCTCGCGCAGCCCGACATCGCGCCGCAAGACTACTACGCGCAGAGCGTCTATAAGGGCCTCTCGTTCCCCTCGAAGATGTGTACCGCGCCGATTGTCCACAAGGCGTTTTGCCAGGACGATTTCAAGACGCAGGCCGACCGCCAGCCCAAGGACGCTGCCGGCCAGCCGCTGCCCTCGCTGGAACTGAAGGACGGCCAGCGCCGCTACCGCATCCCCGCGCCGTAGACTGTCCGAACTATGTTTGAAATGCTGTGAGGGGCTTCTCGCAGGGTTGGCCGCATACTCCCCTGACTGAATAGTTCTAAGTTCTTGGGGGGGGGGTAAAAACCGGAAAGCCCCCAGGGGTTGGAAGATTTCGCTGCGACCTTGGCCAGGCCTTGGGGGAAAGGCGGAAAAATTTCCAAGCCTTGGGAACCAATGTCACACCAAGTTGCTGGCCACCGCAACCGGCTGCGGTGGATGGGGCACGCTTGCCGACCGGCTGGTAATCCCTTAAGCGAACCCCGCTGGTTGTTGTCGCAGGGGAAAAGCTGATCAGCCGCGCCATGGGCGCGCGCGCGGGCCGAGCCGTTCGAGCACGTCGCGCGTGAGCTGCGCGTCCTCGGCGAGCTCGAAATCGAACATGCCGGCGAGGATGAAGTCCGCGCCGTGGCGGTAGCTATAGTCGAACGCGTCGCGCGGCGGAATCGCGCCGGCGGCCATGACCTTGTAGGCGATCCACGGCTGCGGCAGCGTGCCCATGAACGCGGCGGTCTCCTCCGGGCAGCTGCACCAGTAGCCGTGCGGTACTTCCTCGGTCGGGCCCTTGAGTTCGTCGGGCCGCGGCGCGGTAGGATAGTTGAGGTGGTGGAAGGTCTTCACCCAGTAGTCCACTCCGATCTTCGCGGCGACGCAGGCCTGCACGGTCTTCAGGTCGTGCGCGGCGATGCCGGTCGGCAGGCCGCTCGCCTTCATGATGTCCACATACTTGGCGATTGTGGCGACGTGGCCCTTCTGCACGAGCGGGTCGGCGGTCGCGCCGTGCAAATAGAGCGCATCCACGCCGAGGTTCACGAGTTCCTCCACCGCATGCTTGAAGTCCGGTTCCTTCCGGCTCTCGCTGGGGTCGGGCGCGACGAGCCAGTTCATCCTGCCGCCGCGCCGGTCGCGGAACTCGCGGAACAGCACCATCACCTTCTGGTCGTGATGCGTCATGAAGGTGTTGATGCCGTGCGCCTGCGCGAGCGCGAACGTCTCCAGGACTTTCGCGTCGGTGTTATACTGGCGCTCGAGGTTGTTGACGAAGTTCAGGCGGCGCGAGTGGACGTGGTGCGTGATGATGTTGGTACCGAGCAGCAACCGCGAGAGTTCGAGGTTGCCGATTTTTCCCGAGGGCAGCTTGCCGGCGGCGGCCGGCGCCGCCGCGGGAGCCGGGGCCTCCGCCCGCGCGCCCGTGACGCTCGCGGCCGCGGCGCCGAGCAGGGAACTGGCCAGAAAATTCCGGCGCGTACAGGTGGTCTTCATGGCCGTGCAGGATACCGGTCGTGGCGGGTGATGTGAAACAAAAACCAACCCATCACGATCCGGCGTCGTAATCCGCAGCCCGCGGGGCGTGTGTTGGGGCGGGGCTGTATCGCACGGCCGGCAACTCGATGTCGGCCGGGTGACGGGCGGTACCTTCCGCCTCAAGGCTTTTGAGAAGGATAAAACGGCCGCGTTTAGTCAGCCGCTGCCCTTCAACGTCACGCCAAAGCTGGCCCGTGGCGGCATTTTTGGGCTTGCGAACGGTCTGTGTTGGCTCTATGTCTGCGCGCAGCGTGGGTCGCGAAGCGGCGGTTGGAGTGGAGTAAATTTTATGCAACGGCCGAGGGTTGGGCGGGGCTTCACACTGGTTGAGTTGTTGGTGGTCATCGTGATCATCCTGCTCTTGGCCACGCTGCTCTTCCCGGCGATCATCGGCACTATCAAGAAGGGCGAGATCGCCCTCGCCCGGACCGAGGTCATGGCCCTTGATAGCGCGATGCGCGCCTACCTGCTGAAGTACGGCCATTTCCCCAACCAGACTCTGGCGGGCACACAGGAGACGCCCTATCACTCGTATGGCTCCAGGGACACCAACATCGTTTTGCAGCCGGGTGATACGCGCGAGTACCGCGCCTTGATCAACACGTTGCGGGGGGTGGCCGGTACCCGCTTCGAAGACAATCCCACGATCAATCCCAATCCACACAACACTGTTTTTTTAACCGTACCCGATCGTTCGGGCGGCGGTACCAACCGGTCAATGGGGGTCAATAACGCGGCCTTGTCGGGCGACTTCTGCGATCCTTGGGGTTGCCGTTATCAAGTTATGGCCTCGTGGCGCATGGACAACCGCGTGAATGGCACCAGCTACGGAAATGTCGTCGGCCGCAACGTCGCCGTGTGGAACAGTACCAGGACCAAAATCACATCGTGGTGATTTCCAAGGGTTGGAAAAGTTCAGGTGCCATTTTCCAAGGTCTGGAAAAGAGGGCGCCCCGTTTCCCATCCTTGGCAGATTAGTTGCCCGCCGGCAGCGGCATGAGTTTCCCCGAATAAATCCAGCGGTCAGCGAAGGCCTTGTTGCGGAAGTTGTCGGGCGAGGGGCCGAGCCAGCGGACGTGGAGATTTTTCCGGATCAGTTTCTCCCAGTCGCCGGCGAGGACAGCGGCGAGAAACGCCGGCGGTACGTTTGCCGTGCCCTCCGAATGCACAAAATCCACCAGCATCTCCTGCGCGACGCGCGGTAACTCATCGAACTTTTTCGCGGGCTGCTGCTGCCCGACCAGCTTGCGCGCTTCGGCGAGCGCGAGCGCGAGTTCGGCGCGCAGCAATTTTTCCGCGTCGGCCTTGGTGAGCCCGGCGGCGAACCACTGCTTGTCGCCCACCGGCTGCCGCCACGCGATGCGCCGGCCGAGCGCGGTCGAGTAGGGCTTGAAGCGGCCGTCTTTGCCCAACCCGAACGCCAGCGGGTTCGCGCCCTGCTGGATGTAGGCGACGAATTCATCCGTGATCGTGAACGGCTCCGCCGCGGCACAGCCGATGGTGAGCAGCACCATGAGCAGCAGCTTTTTCATCGCGCACCTCCGGCGGCGCCGAGCTTGAGCACGATCGGCGCGCTGCGCTGGGGCTGTTGCCGCGCGTTCTCGATCTCGAAGACGCACTCGAAGTCGCCGGCCCCCTCGTCCAGCTCCGGCGAAAACTCGTACGGGAAAATTTCGTCGCTCAACTCGTGCCACGCGCCCGCGCCCTGCCGCCAGCGCAGCTTGGCGGCGATCACGTTCTCCGGCAGCGCATCGGTATAGACGAACGCCGAGGTCAGGCCGCGGCCCGCCGTCAGCAGCAGCGCGTGTACGCGGCCAAACGGCGCGGGTAAGCTGGTGAAACTTTGCGGGCCGAGCGTCGGCGCGCCGGCGTCGAAGAGCTTCGCCTGCAGGCGCGTGTGGACGCGCGCCTCCGGGAACGCGAACGCGATCAGGCCTTTCGCCGGCACGCGGATGTCCAGCAGGCCGTCGCTGCTGCTCACCGGCTCCGCCGCCGCCGCGCCGCGCCAGACGCGGATGCGGCGCGCGCCGCCGAGTTCGACCAGCGCGGGATTGATCTGCACCCGCGCGGTCTCCTCGCGGAACGACTGGCTCCAGAGCGCGAGATAGAACTGGCCGTTGCCGTGGGCGGCGAGCCAGTCGAACTGGCGGTTGTCGCACGCGAGCAACCCGCGCGGCAGCCAGAGGCGCACGTTTTGATCACCGAAGAATTGGCCCGGACGCGCGCCATGGATGCGCACGCGGAAGAGGCTGCCCGCCGCGCTCTCCGCCGGGAAATCCAGCGCGCTGCCGGAGCGGTCGAAAGCGTCGGCGACGAGAAAATCCAGCAGCGCGCCGACGAAGTCCCACGCGTGGCCGGGATTGACCGTGGCGAAATTCCAGTCCCACGGCGGCGCCTCGACGGCGTCGGGCCGCTCGCTGATGAGCGAAACGATGGAACGGTTGTCGCCGGGATAATTGCCGAAGCGGCCGGTCATGCCCCAATGCGCCACGTCGCGCAGAAAATCGTCGCGGGCCAGTGCGGCGGTGCGCAGCAACGCGCCGTGGAGGTTCATCCAATACTCGATCGGATAGGCGGGCGAGGTCAGGCCCAGCCGCGCGACGCGCCACGCGGGCACGGTCTGCTCCGGCGCGGCGACCGGCTCCGGCGGCGCGAAGCCCCAGATGTTGCGATGCCGCCCGATCGAGTGCGGATGCACCGGCCCGCGGCCACCGGCATCCACCGTCACATTCGTCGCCGGTGGCGCCGGCGCGAGATTCAACATCGCCACCTGGTGATAGGCCGCCTCCACCGCGCCGGCCAGCGCGCGCGCGTCATGCGTCGCGTCGCATAGCTCCAGGTTGTCGAACAACGCCGCCTCGCTGGTGAGCAGCTTGCGCGCGGCCGCGTCGAGCGTGGCGCGCTGGCCATCGCGGCGGAACTGCGCGAGTGCGTCGGCCAGATGGCCGTCCTTCGGTCCGGCCGCGGCCGCGAGCGCGGCGACCGCCGGCACGCGCCGCTGCAAAATTTCATCGAGCGCCAGCAACTGCGCGTAGCCGATGTAGGGGCCGCCCAGCGCGCGCTGCGCCTTGCTGACCATGTGCATATTCGCCGTTTCGTAGGGCGCGAAGACGTTGCCCTGGCGCGAGAGCGCGAACTCGACCGCCGGGCGCGCGCGGCGGCGGAAGAAATCCTCGTCGTCGGTCACCACCGCCGCGCCCAGCCCGTAGAGCGGCGAGAAGGGCTTGAAGACGCCGGCGGTGTCGGTGAAGTAGTCGTAGTACTTCTGCTCCGCGTGCCAGCAGGCGTGGTTGCGGCCGTTGCGGTCGGCGAGGAAATCCATGACGCGCTCGATGGCGCCATTGAGCGAACCCGGCCCGGAGTTGTCGCGCTGGTCGCGCACGCCGCCGATGGCGCACGCGATGTGGCGACAGGTGTCCTTCCGGTCGCCAGCGCGGACCACGCAGTGCAGCGTGAAACGAAAAGCCGCGCCCGCCGCGCGCCGCGATTCCGCGCCGCCGAGCAGCGGCGCCAGCAGCACCGGCTTGAGCCGGCCACCGTCGCTCTGGAGCATCAGGCCGAAGCGCGCGTCGGTGGCGGTCGGCAGGCGGAACGGCGACTCGCGCGGGTCGGCAACGAGGGCGAGGTTGCCGGCTTTCGTCGCCACCTGCGCGCGCGGCAACTTGAGATCGGCCTCGCCGATGACGTAGTTGAACTGCTTGTGCCCGCGCGCCGCGCACTCCTGCGGCACGGGCAGCGTCGCCTTCAGTTCCGCCGACGGAGCGCCGACGAACGCGACGCTCCAATACGCCGTACGGCGCGGCGTCAGCAGGAAGGTCAGTTGCGGATCGCCCGCGCCCGGCGGCAGGCACAGTTCGGCGGCGAAATCAAAATCGTTCTGCGGCGCAAATCGCCAGTGGATCACGCCCTCGTTTTCCGTCGCGCCGGTCGCGCGCAGCTCGCGGTTCTCCGCGACCATGAAGGGCCGGCTCGTATGCCGCGCCATCGCGCCGGTGACGGGCTTGAGACCGGGGAAGGTCCACGTCCAGTCGCCCTTGGCATCGGCGGTGACCTGGCCTTCCACACCGGACTCGCGCAGCCAGGCGTTCGCCGAGTCCAGGGTCTCGCGGTTGTGCTCCCAGCGGACGGCGACGCGCGGCGCGACCGCATAATTCTTGTGGCTGGCGTTGCGCAGACAGCCGGGATCTTTGTCCGCGTGCAGCACGACGAACTCCGGCGCGAGCCGCTGCGGCGGCAGGTTCGCGACGTTGATGAGCACGGCGTGGTCCGGCGCCAGCGTGAGGCGATACGCGGCGTTGGTCAGCTCCGCGCGCGCAGCCGCTCCCAGCAAAAGGACCAGCAGGACAACCTTTTTCACAGCCGCTTTGTAGCACGCGCGCCAACTTTTCCAAGCCTTGGAAAAGTCCGCCGGAAAATTTCCAAGGCTTGGAAAAGGGTGGATTCAAGGCAGAGGCACAGACTTGCCGCGCCCAGCGTATTTCGGCCGCGTCTTGACGGGCGCAGCACGACTGCGCCCCTCCGAACTGCCGTCCGCCGGTTCCGGCCATGATACCTTCCAGTAGAAGGTATGGCCGCCGGCAAAAGCCGTGCAGTCAGGGCGTCTTTGACCTTACGGCGCGGTCCGCGCGGGCTTGAGCAGCGCTTCCTTCGTGTGGGCAAGGACGGGCGGGACACCTTGCAGGTGGATGAAGAAATCCTCCAGCACGCCGGTGGCGGGTTTGTCGAGCAGCAGGCTCCAGATTTCGCCAGCCGCAGGATTCAGGGGCGACGCCACGAACTGCTGCGCGGCGACGATGTTATCCGCCTCCGCCACCACCTTGCCGGTCGGATTGCGCAGCGCCGCCTTGACGAGCTCGCCGGGATTATCACCGGCAACCTTCACTGCGAATTCCTGCGTGCCCGCCGGCACCCAGAAGAAATATTCCCCGCGCGTGCCGAGCAGGTGCAGCTTCGCGCGCGGCCCGAAAAGGCAGACACGTCCGCCGCCGGCGTTGACCGTGGCGGTGCCGGTCTTCGGCGCGACGCGGATCGTGTACGCGCCCGTCTCCCTGGGCTGGAACTCATAGGCGGTTTCACCCGCGCCCGGCAGCGTGTCGGTCAGCTCGGTCACCGCGCCGGAGGGCGCGACGAGTTTCACCGGCGCGGGTTTGGGCTTGGCGGGGCCGACTGGCGCGAGGCGGATGCTGAACCGCGCCGGCTGGCCGGCCTCGGCCCAGAGCAGCCATTCCGACGGACCGCGCTGGCGTGCCGCGCTGATCTTCTTCGGGTCCGGCTGCGCCTGCGGCAGCGCGGGTTCAAAGCGGACGCCCTCGACAGCGAAGCGCGGAATCGGTTTGAAGCTGGTATGCGGCAGCCACTCCGCGAGCAGCGCCGGCGTCAGTTGAAAAACTCTGGCGGCCTCGTTGCTGCGTTGTAGCAGGAGTGTGCCGCCGAGTTCGCGCAGGCCCGCGCCGCCGGACGAGTCGTGATAGGCCAGCGGCGGCACCCGGCCGAGCGGGTCGCGCACGGTCAGCCGCTCAAAGTGAACCGCGCCGAAATCCTCCACCGCATCGGCGCTGCTGGAAAGCTGGAGGGGCGCGAGTGTGGGCTGGTTGGTGGCGGCGTGGCTGACCGTGCAATCGCGGAAGCTGACGCGCACGCCGCTCGCCGGCTTGTTGCCCACGGTGAGGCCCGCGCCTTGGCTGCCGTTGAACGCGCAGCCCACAAACTCCATCATGCCCCCGACCGCGGCCGCTTCGCCATCGTTGCCGGTGACGAATGCAACCGAGCGCCGGCAGCCCTCGGCACGGCAGTTCTCCAGCCGGATCGAAATGGGCTTCGAGTCCTTGCGCAGCGGCTTCAGGTAAAACGTGTAGGCATCGCCGCGGTTGTTGGCCGAGGTGCAGTTGCGCATCACGCAGTTGACCAGTTCCTCCGAGTCGAGGTTCGGCTCGAAATCAATGCCCGACTGCGGCGCGGTGCCCCAGGTATCCACCAGCGTGCAGTTTTCGATCAGCAGGTCGCGCGCGCTGATGACGCTGATGCCCTGCCGGTAGTTGTTCGTGCAGACCACGTCGCGGATGACCACATCGGAGCAGGGCACACCGCAGCGGCCCACGCCCAAATAGAGGCCGTCGCCGCCGCTATCGGCCAGCGTCAGTCCGCTCACCCGCACGCGCGCGCAGCTTTTGAACGAAAGCACGTGCCGCCATTCGGCGTGTTCATACTGCGTCTTGTCGTCGTAGTCGCTCTTCCACATCCGCAGCGTCGCGCCGCGACCGGTCAGCGTGACGTTCGTGCGCAGCGTGCCCGTGAAGAGGCAGTCGCCGGTGCCGCGGAACGCGCCGCGCTTCGCCTGCACCACCACGCCCGGCTCGAAGACGAGCTCCTGGTTATCGGCGAGCTGGAGCTTGCCCACGCTCCACGGCGCGCCGGGATTTTCGATGATCAGCCGGCGTGCACCGGAATTGATCGCCGCCTGCAGCGCCGCGGTCGCATCGGTTGGATCGAAGCCCCACCACAGGGCGCGCGCCTCCTGCGTCTGGCCCGCGGCGACCTGCGCGAGCGCCGCCGCGTTCGGCGGTATCTTTTCCGCGCCCGCCGCCGCGAGTGCCAGCGCGAACACAAGTCCAAAGAAATTCATACCGGCTTCATAGCACGTCCGGGGGCGTTTCCAAAGATTGGAAAAATTCCCCGGCGTTTTTCCAAGCCTTGGAAAACGCGTCGAGAAGTCGCGCGCCAGTGGTGCAGAAGCCGGGGCGCGTCAGACGTTGGCGTACTGGTTGCGCCGCAGGATCTGGTAGCCCTTGATAAGCTCGGTGATGGTGGCCGGCAGGCTGACCTGGGGCAGATAGCCGGTGGCCTCGATCTTGTCGTTGCTGACGATGTAATTGCGCTGGTCGGGATCCTTGCCGATCGCGGATTCCATGATGGTGAAATCCGGCACCTGCTTCTTGATCTCCAGGCACAGCTCCATCTTGGAGAGGTTCGCCGTGCTCAAGCCGACGTTGTAGGCCTGATTCTTCATGCGGTCGAAATTATGCAGCGCATGGATGAAGGCGCGGGCGACGTCGCGGACGTGGATGTAGTTACGCTTGAAGTGCGCCTCGAAGAGGACGACGAAGCGGTCGGTGACGGCGCGGTAGGTGAAATCGTTGACGAGCAGGTCGAGGCGCATGCGCGGGCTGATGCCGCAGACGGTGGCGAGGCGCAGCGAGATCGCATGGCCGCTGGTGAGCAGGTGCTGTTCGAGCTCGACCTTGAGCACACCGTAGAGCGAGACGGGGCGCATGGGGGTTTCCTCGGTGCAATAAACGCCTTCCTGTCCGATGCCATAGCCGCTGTTCGTCGTCGGCGAGATGATCATCTGCTGCGGGCTGCTGGCATCCACGAGCATCTTGATGGCGTCGAGGTTGATCGAGCGGGCCTCGAGCGGCTTCTGCGCGCACAGCGGCGCGCCGACGAGGCAGGCGAGCGGGATGAGCACATCGGCCTTGGCAACCAGCGGCTTGAGCAGGCGCTCGTCGCGCGCGTCGCCGCGGATCACGGTCAGCTTCTCGTCGTTACAGCAATCGAGCAGGGAAAGCTGGCCGTAGAGGAAGTTATCCACCACCGTGACGCGGTGGCCGAGGCGCAGCAACTCCGGCACGAGGATGGAACCGAGATAACCCGCGCCGCCGGTGACCAGGATGGATTGGGGACTTGTCTTCATGGGCCGCAGAGTACGTGGCGACCCCTGCGCTGTCAACGTCAGGGCGCGGCCGGCAGGCTGATGGCGAAGGTGCTGCCCGCGCCCGGCTGGCTCTCGACCGCAACGGCGCCGCCGTGCGCCTGCGCGATGTGCTTGACGATCGCGAGGCCGAGGCCGGTGCCGCCGCTCTGCCGGCTGCGCGCCTTGTCCACGCGGTAGAAGCGCTCGAACAACCGCGGCAGATGCTCGGCGGCGATGCCACAGCCCTGGTCGCGGACGGCCAACTTCCACTGGTCGCCCTGCCGCTCGCCCGCGATGGTGACCAGCCGGCCCGGCGCGCTGAACTTGATGGCGTTGTCGAGCAGGTTGACCAGCGCCTGCTCGATCAGGCGCGTGTTGACGCGCGCCGGCATCGGACCGCCGCAGCGATGCTCCAGCGCGATATCCTTGCCACTGGCGCGGGCGCGGCAAAGCTGGAGGGCGCTGGCGGCGATGGCGCTCAAGTCCGCGTCCTCGCGCTCCAGCGTGCCGCTCTCCTCCTGCTCGATACGCGAGAGCGCCAGCAGATCCTCGATGATCGAGTTCAACCGCTCGGTATGGCGGTTGACGATCTCCAGGAACCGCCGCACGTCTTCCGGTTTGTGCGCGTCGCTGCCGAGCAGGGTCTCGACGAAGCCCTGGATCGCGGTGATCGGCGTCTTCAGCTCATGGCTGACGTTGGCGACGAACTCGCGCTGGATGTTTTCCAGCCGCCGGATACGCGTCACATCGTTGAGCACCACGAGCGCGCCGATGCGCATCCCGGCGGCGTCGCGCAACGCCGTGCCTTGCGCCGCCACGTGCCGCTCATCCGGCGCATAGAGCAGCATGTCCTTCTCGATGGGCGCGTCGCTCGCCAGCGCGGCCAGCACGAACTCCTGCAGGACCGGATGCCGCACCACCTCGCGCAGATCGCGGCCCAGCATCCGTCCCGACGTGACGCCGAGGAGTTGCGCCGCGGCGCGGTTGAGCCGGATGACGGCCTCGGCGTTATTCACCGCGAGTACGCCCTCGACCATCGAGGCCAGCACGGCCTCCGACTCCGCGCGCTCGCGGCTCAAGGACTGGATGCGGTCGTTGAGTTGCCGCGCCATGGCCTGCATCGCGCCGGCCAGGCCGGCGATTTCCTCGATGTCGGACGAGGGGGGATGGGCCGCGAGGTTGCCGGCGGCGTACTGCTCCGCCGTCGCGCGCAGCGCCTGCAAGGGCCGGGCGAGGCGGCGCGCGAGCCAGTAGCTGGCCGCCGCCGCGAGCGAGAAGATCAGCACCGCCACGGCGAACATGTGCCACTCCAGCGAGCGCAGCGAGGCGTTCAGCCCCTTGAGCGGCCGCGCGGCGCGCAGGATGGACTGCGCGCCGCCCTCGGCGCCGAGCAGTGTGGCGGTATAGAGCAGCGTTTCGAGGCGCGTCGCGGAAAAGCGCGTCGCGCGCGCCGGCGTCGCGCCGGAGCGCGCCAGCAGCACCTCCGGCCGCGTGCCGTGGTTCTCCAGCCGCGCCGGGTCCTCCTGCGAATCGGCCAGCACGCGGCCATCGGCGGCAATCACCGTGTAGCGCGTGTCGGTGCGCCGCCCGGCGTCGGCAATCGTTTTGCGCAGCGTGGCGGCGTCGCCGAGTTGCGCCTGCACGGCATCGCGCAGCAGTTGCAGTTCGGCCTCCAGCTCGAGCGCGGTCTGGTTCTCGTGGAAGTCGCGGATCGCGTGCTCGGCATAGAGCAGCGCGCCGCCGAGCGCCAGCAGCGTCACCAGCATGAACGCGGGAAACAGCCGGCTGATGACGCGGACCGTGCGCATGTCATTCCTTGAAGCGGTAGCCGACGCCGCGGACGGTCTCGAGCGCATCGCCCGCCGCGCCGAGCTTGCGGCGCAGGCTGACCATCTGCACGTCAATCGAGCGGTCGGTCACGGGATAGTCCTCGCCGTGGACCGCGTCCACGATCTGCTCGCGCGTATAGACCCAGCCCGGATGCCGCGCCAGGAAATGCAGGATGCCGAACTCCGTGAACGTCAGGTCCACCAGCTTGTTCTTCACGTGCACCTCGCGGCGGCCGGGATGGATGTGGATGTCGCCCGCCTTGAGCGGCTGCTCGCCGCCCGCCTCGTCCTCGCGCCCCTGCCGCCGCAGCACCACCTTGATGCGCGCCAGCAGCACGCGCGGGCTGAACGGCTTCGTGATGTAATCATCGGCGCCCATCTGCAGGCCGGTGACCACGTCGGCCTCCTCGCCCTTTGCGGTGACCATGATGATCGGGATGTGCCGCGTATCGTTCTGCGCCGAGAGGATGCGGCAGACTTCGAGGCCGTCCATGCCCGGCAGCATGATGTCCAGCAGGATCAGGTCCGGCTTCTTCGCGCGCGCGGCCTTCAGCCCCTCCTCGCCCGTGCCCGCCACCGCGACGCGGTAGCCGGCCTGCGCCAGGTTGTAGCGGATGAGTTCCTGGATGTCCTCATCATCCTCGACGACCAGAATCTGTTCGCGTGCCATGGTGTGGTGCTCCGGCGGTGACCATCGCCGCCGCATATTAAACGACCGTTAGCCGCCCGCTAGCTTTTTGTGAACGGTTGCCAAGCTCCTGAAAACCGCGGTTGAAAAGGGTGGCGCGGGCTTCCAGCCCGCCCAACGCGGCCTCTGGCCGCGTTGTCCTCGCTCAAAAGAAGCCCGGCCTGCGCCCCCTGAAGTGAAAACTCAAGCGCGGTTTCCAAGCCTTGGAAAAAACTCCGCGCCATTTTCCAAGCCCTGGAAAAGTTGCCCGCGAAACTGTCCAATGCCTGGAAAAACGCCGCCCCGGTTTTCCAGTCCTTGGACAGCGCCCCGGCCAGCCCCGCCCGTCTGATGCTGTGTTGATGGAGGGCGAGGCTCGCCGGGCTGGACCCTTCCATGTCCCGTGGGCAGGCGCTCCAACTCCCGCGCAAGCGAACCACAGCCCGACGACCGCGGGAGCTGTAGCCCCCGCCCACAAGCCTTCTGCGGTGCCCATGATACCTAGAACTACTAGGTATCGGCTCCGGCGGCCGCGAGTGGAGGGGCCGGCCGTGTTCTGACGAGCGCGGCTACCTATGGGCCGGTGTTCCGCACTCCCCCGCCGGCTGCGCCCCCTGCTGGGTTGCCCGGCAGGGGAGCAGTACTGGGGCTCGACCCGCGCGCCAGTTCCAAAACTTCCGCATCGGCGGGGCAAGCCGGGGGCGCAGCGCGATACCTAGTAGTTCTAGGTATCGATGCCGGCGGCGGCGCGGGCGGGCCGCGTTCTGGCGAGCGCAGCTACGAAAACGTTCTCCGGCCTTCGACATTCAATATTCCTTGTTCAACATTCTGCGGTTTTTTGCCGCGCTCTGACGAGCGCAGCTACCTGCTTCGCTTCGATATTCATTTCAACCCGCATCTATCGTCCTCGCATCCTGCATCGCCCCCCCCTCGCCCGCCTCGCGGCGGGGCTACAAACGGCGTCGTTGTCGGCGCAGGTGGAACCGCGCCCTCCATGGCCAGGTTCGATGTTGGATGTTCGATGTTCGGTGTTCGATGTTCGCTGCATCCCGCCGCCTTCTCCCTCGCATCCCGCATCATGTCTCGCCCGCCTTGCGGCGGGGCTACCAACGACACAGCTTCAGAACAGCGCCGTTGGTAGCGCGCCCGCAAGGGCGCCTCCCGTCGCGGCCAAATATTTTTGAAGATTCCGGTCGCGGCCGCCGTATAATGCGCGGAGACCATCAGATCGAGGGTCGGACATGCCCAGTGGCACAGACCAAAAACAGGCGGGCGGCAACGGCGCGGTGGACGTGGCGGCGGTCATGGCGGAGTTCGAATCGCCGCTGCTGCGCTACACGGCGCGGTTGCTCAATAACGCCGCGCTGGCGCAGGACGTGGTGCAGGAGACGTTCATCAGCCTGCTCCGCGCGACACGCGCCGGTATGCGGCCCGATGGCTCCCTCTCGGCGTGGCTCCACCGCGTGGCGCACAACCTCGCCGTGGACCAGATCCGCAGCGAGGAGCGGCGGCGCGCCCTGCACGCCAGCCAGGCGCGCGAGGCCGCGCCCGCCGCGCCGCCGAGCCAGCGCCGCGAGCTGGAGCAGGCCGAACTGCTCCGCCTCACGCTGCGCTGCGTACAGCAGCTCGACCCGGCCGAACGCCAGGTGGCCATCCTGCGGTTGCAGGAAGGCCGCTCCTACAAGGAGATCAGCGCGATCACCGGGCGGAGCGAGGGCAACGTCGGCTGCCTGCTGCACCACGCGGTGCGGCACGTGTCCGAGGACCTGAAGCGCATCGGTGCGATCTGATAGGTGACGACATGAACTGCCAGGACGTACAGGAAAAATGGCTGGCCCACCGGGTGGGCGAGCTGGGCGATGCCGAGGCCACCGGGCTCCGGCAACATCTGGAAACTTGCGCGGCGTGCCGGGCCGCGGCGGAGGAAACGGAACGAATCCTCGATCTGATGCGCTCCGCCTTCGCCGCCGGTCCGGCCGCGCCCGCGCGTCTCGATAAGCGCCACCGCAACCGCGTGCTGCGTGCGCAGTTCACGTGGGCTGGTTACCGCAACATCATTCTTCAGGCTGCGGCTGTTCTTTTGGTGAGTATCGTGATGATCGGATTACTGTTGCCGGCGACAATGGACGCGTACTCGATCAAGCATTGCTCTGGAGGCGTCGTCGAATTGAAGTTGGCCGAAGCCAACACCCCTCCACCCGCCACGCCCGCGCCCGATGCCGCGCAGGAGTTCACGGAACGCCTGGCCGACCCGGGGGCGGCGGTGAAGTCGAAGGATGCGGAACACTGGGATACGGCGCGCGCACCCGCCCGGCCGGAGGAGAACGCCCGGCGGCTGAATCTGAACCGGACGGCCGACGTCGCGAAGAAGATGGATGCGTCGGGCCGCAACGCCGGGGCCTTCTTCTTCGATCAAGCCAAGGCGGTGGCCGAGAAGCCTGCTGACGCAAAAAAGGAAAGCGTGTCCTTCAAGCGCGGGGCGCGGGCCTATCAGACGCTCTACGCCAACGCGCCCGTGGATGCGCCGGTCTCTACCGCCGGCGATCAGCGCGACCTCTACCGCGGCGAGCGGGGCTCCGGCGAGAAGGCGGCCGAGGCCAGCGCCGACGTGAGCTTTGCCACACACGCCACCGGCGTGGCCGGTCCGGGTCAGGCTGGCGGCGGCGGTGGTGGTGGCGCGAAGCTGGGTTTTGCCTATAGCGACGCGGGCGGCGTGGGCGGACTGAACAAGTCCGGCGCGGGCACACTGACGCTCGAAGGCGCGAACAGTTACAGCGGCGGCACAACGCTCAATGGCGGTATACTGGTCGTGGCCGGACAGGCCAGCCAGAAGCAGAACATGGCCATCAAGGATGGCGATGGCGTGGTGACGCTCACCGGTGGCGCGTTGAATTGGCAAGGCGCCGCAGTCTCGCAGACCACGCCGGCCAAGATGCCGACCTCCGGCCCGGCCGCCGCCGAGCCGCCGCTCAATGTGGGCGGCGTTGTGGCCGGCGTGCCGGTCCAGCTCTACGCGGAGACCGCGCGCGGCAACCTCGCGCCGCTGGCGCCCCTCGGCGCGAGCAGCGCCACCCCGCCCGGCAAGAGTTCGGGCGACCTCTCCGGCTGGGCCGAGGGCGAGTCGCGGCCGCGCGCCGAACCGGCGCGGCTGGCCCGACTGGAAACCGACACGCTGGTGCCGCTGCGGACCGAGTTGCCGAAGCCGATGCTCGCCGGTACGCCGTCGCCGCTGCCGGGCAGCGTGCTGATTATCCGGAATGCCGAACAGCAGAACGAACGCTTGCGCGAAATCAGCAAGGCGCAGCCGGGTGACTCGTCCGGCCTCCAGCCGCGCACGGAAACTGCCTGGAGCGCGCTCGCCGTGGAAACGGAAACGGCCAAGAAGCTTGAAGATCACCGGAAGAGCGTCGTTGATGCCACGCCCACGCTGGGCGTGGTGACCGCGCCGGCGCCGGTGCGGCCAGCCACGACAGACGAGGAACGGCGGGACAAGGAACTCAAGCCAGCCACGACGCTGGCCGCTGGAGAAACGGTCACCTTCGGCGGCGTGCTGGCGGGCAGCGGCGGTATCGCGGGCGCACCGGCAGCCTCCGCCGCCGGCCGCACCGCTGGCGCGGAGCAACACCAGTGGTTCCTCGGCAAGGGCGTGGCCAAGGCCGATGGCAAGGACCGGTGGGGTTTTGAGCAGGACGAAAAAGGCCAGCGCGAAACCGCGGTCCCCGCGACGCGTCCGCCCGCCCAGCAACTCGCCCGCAGCAACCGCGCCGTGATGAACGATGACTTTGCCGCGCAGCCCGCCGATGGCGGAGTGGCCATGCAGAATCAGACCTATAGCCGACAGAGTAAGAGCGAAGCCGTGGGCTACCTCGCCGACGGCACGCGGGTCGGTGCAGACGGCCTGAAAGACGCGAAGGCCGCGGCGCCGGCCAAGCCCACCGGCGGCGCCGTGGCGCAACAGGCGGCACAGGCCCTGGGCGATGTGAGCGAAAACACGGTGTTGAGTCTCGACATCGCCGGGGTCGCCAGCGCCCCAGTGGCGATGAAAGGCCTCGAAGGGAAAGCCAAGGGACACGGCGGATACTTCGGCCGTTTTGACCATCGTGCGGATGCCGACTTCGATGCGAACGGCCGCCTGGGCGAGGCCAGAGACGGCCAGAAAACCGGCAAGCTGGCCCAACGACCCGCCGGCCCCGCAGTAGCCCCGGCCACAGAGGCGGATAAGTGGGTCTCCACCGCCGCGCCGGAAGGCCGTGCGGACGCGAAGACGGCCTTGGGGCTGGAGTTCACGGATGCCATCAAGTCTCCTGTCCTGATCAAGGGAGTGGCGACGGCCTATGCCAGACGCTTCGGCCGCGCTGATCAGCGCGGCGAGGCCGATGGCGACAGGACCGTCCTTATGTCCGATGAATCCGACGCGAAGGCCGCCGATCTCCGTCAAGTGGCCCAAGCCAAGCAGACCGAACTCGGCCGCGTGCTGCACGAGGATCGCGAACTCGATGGCAGGAAGGAAGAGAAAGCCGCGCAGCATAAGAAGCTCGCGGAGGAATCCATCACCTCCAAGCCGATCTTCCGCGCGGCGGGCGTGAACCCCTTCGTGCAGGTCAACGACCAGTCGTTCTCGACGTTCTCGATCAGCGTCGACTCCGCCTCGTTCACGCTCGCGCGCCGCTACCTCAACGGCGGGCAGCGGCCGCCGCCGGAGTCGGTGCGCACGGAGGAGTTCGTCAACTACTTCGACTATGGCTATGCGCCGCCGGGCCGCGACCTGTTCAGCGTCCACGCCGCCGCCGCGCGCACGCCCTTCTGTCCGCCGGGCGTGCACCTGCTCAAACTCGGCATCAAGGGCCGGCAGGCCGGCCGCGAGGACCGCGGCGCGAACCTGACCTTCCTGCTCGATACCTCCGGCTCAATGAACGCGCCCGACCGCCTCGGCCTCGCGCGCGACGCGCTCAAGCTGCTCGTCGCCAAGCTCGGCCCGCGCGACCGCGTGGCGCTCGTCACCTTCAGCAGCCGCGCGCGGCTCGCGCTCGACTTCACGCCCGCCTCCGAGCAGAAGAAGATTTTCGCCGCGCTCGATGGCATCCAGGCCGCAGGCTTCACGCACCTCGAGGGCGGCCTCAAGCTCGCCTACGAAACCGCCGCGCGCGGCTTCGTGGCCGGCGCCGCCAACCGCGTCATCCTGATGAGCGATGGCGTCGCCAACGTCGGCGCGGACGCCGCCGCCGAGCTGCTCGCGCAGGTGGAACGCTACCGCAAGCAGGGTCTGTTCTGCTCGGTCTTCGGCCTCGGCACCGGCACCTACGACGACACCATGCTGCAGGCGCTCGCCAGCAAGGGTAACGGCACCTACCTCTTCATGGATTCGCCCGACGAAGCGCGCCGCGTCTTCGTGGATGAGTTTGCCGCCACGGTCAACAAGATCGCCGCCGACGTGAAGATCCAGGTCGAGTTCAATCCGCGGCGCGTGAAGCAATACCGCCAGCTCGGCTACGAGCAGCGCCAGCTCAAGACCGAGGACTTCCGCAACGACGCCGTCGCCGCCGGCGAAGTCGGCTCCGGCCAGAGCGTCACCGCGCTCTACCAGGTCGAGCTGCAGGGCGACGCGCGCGAGCCGCTCGGCACCGTGCGCGTCCGCGGGCGCAACCTGGAGACCGGCCGCGTCGAGGAACTCGAACGCGCGATCACCGCGGGCGATCTCGCGCCCTCGTTCGAGCGCGCCGACGTGCGCTTCCAGCTCGCCGCCGCCGCGGCGCAGTTCGCCGAGATTTTGCGCGGCAGCCCCTATGCCGAAGGCGCGAGCTGTGGCGATGTCGCGAAGGCGCTGCGGCCTGTCGCGCTGGAACTGAACCTCGATCAGAAAGTGCAGGAGCTGCTGCGCCTCGTGAACGCCGCCGGCGGCGCGCCGCAAGCGAGCGAGTGAGGAAGCGATGGTGAATGGAGGATGGTTGATGGTGGATGAGAAGAAAGCGACGGGAGGCACCCTGGCGGGCGCGCTACAAACGACGCCGTTGGTAGTCCCGCCGCAAGGCGGGCTGGCCGCAGGAAACCGCAGAATAGTGAACAAGGAATTTTGAATGTCGCAGGCCGGAGAAAGTTTTCGTAGCCGCGTTCGTCAGAACGTGACCCACCTCCGCAATCACCGATACCTCGAACTACTAGGTATCCGGGCGACGCGGCGCGGACCGGCCCAGCCGTTCCTGTGGGCGGGAGCTCCAGCTCCCGCGAAAGAAAACCACAAGCTGATGATCGCGGGAGCTGGAGCTCCCGCCCACAAGCGCTGGGAGCGGCGGCCTGCCTGCCGCCACAGTTTAGAAGCGGCAAGGTGGAGCGTGACCTCCGGGCACGCTCTGCACGCGCTCGGAGGCAAGCATTCCACCTTTTCCTGCGCCGTCTTCCAGGGATTGGAAACCGGAACCGGTGGTTTTTCCAAGCCTTGGAAAAGCGGCGTGGCCGGCGGGTTTTGCGGGCGGAAAAACAACACCGAAGAAGGGAGCCGAGGATGCGTACCATGATGATATTGATGCAGGGCGTCGGGCTGGCGCTGGTGCTGTGCTCGTGTGTGGCCTCCACCGCGACGAAGAAGGAGCCGCTTTGTGGCGGGTTCTCCGAGGCCAAGTGCGATGACCAGTGGGTGGTCGCGGCGGCGGAGTTCGCGGTCAAGGCGCAGGCCCAGGCGATGAGTACGGCGGCGAAGCCGGTGGCCCTCACGCTGGTCAAGATCACGCAGGCCCAGCAGCAGGTCGTCGCCGGCATGAACTATGACCTCACCCTGCAGGTGAAGGTGGCAGGCGCGGCGAAGGAAGCCAAGGCCCGCGTCTGGCGCAAGCTCGATGGCACCCACGAACTGACCTCGTGGACGTGGGCGGAAGCGAAGTGAGGATGATAGCCGCGCTCGTGAGGGCGCGGCAGAAAACCGCAGCAGGTTGAACCAGGAATTTTGAATGTCGCAGGTCGGAGAACGTTTTCGTAGGCGCGCTCGTCAGAGCGCGGCCCACCTCCGCGGGTACAGCCGCCGATACCTAGAACTACTAGGTATCGGCGCTCGTAGCCCTGCGACTGGGGGCGGTGCGCTGCTGCGGTCGGTGGTTGTACCGGGTTTGGTTTTGTTGCTGATTTCCTGCAGCGGGCGGCCGGTGGTGCCGGCCACGCTGGGCGAGGCGCACCGCGAACTGGAACGGATGTTGCCCAAAGAGGAACTGGCCCGGATTGACGCGATGAAATCCGAGAAGGACATGATTGATTATCATTCAGGTCTCGGCATGGGACTGCGGAACGATTGGGGGCTTTGGCGCAGTTCACCGCTAGCCCAACACATGCGACAACTGGGTTTTTCCCATCCGGATGATATGTCAGCGACCATTTTGGAAACATTCTGGTGCCTGCGGCATGGTCAGCCCTTCCGGCTTCAGGAACGCGCCGGCCATTACGCCGCTTATTGGAAAGCCCAGGCCGAACACAGCACCGGCCCCATTCGGGGTTCCATCAACGTTCAGGCCACTGTGGGCAAGTACAGCCCGCACGCTTTGCACGAAGACTATACCGACGGGCGCTGGGCCACGTTTGACGCGGTGGCCTTCACGATCCTTTCGCCGCCGGAGTGGCAGGGGACAAACCTCGTGGTCTACTGCTCGCCCGGCAAAACCAATCCGCTGTTTCAAAAGACCGGCGCCAAGTGTTCGTTCACCATCCAGCGCGAATACCTTGCCGACGCCTCAAATCGCCAACCGTTCGACGGCGCGCTGGAGAATCTGAAGGAAATTAAATAGGCGTTTGAACCCTATGCCACCGAACCTGTCCAACGCCGCAAGCATGCCATCGCCGGACCCGGATTGGGTCGGAGGCGCACGTTTCCAAGGATTGGAAACGGCAGCGGGTGCTTTTTCCAAACATTGGAAATTCTCACAGAAAATTTTCCAAGCCTTGGAAAAATCAGCCAATCTTTTTCCGAGCCTTGGGAAACCCGGGTTTTTGAATGAGGAAAGCAGGAAGGCAGGAAAGGAGAGATCATGTTAAGCCAGCAGGACCTGACGGGGAAAATCATCGGGGCGGCGATTGCCGTCCACAGGGAAGTGGGGCCGGGTTTTTTGGAGAATATCTACGAGAATGCGCTGTGTGTGGAATTTGATGCGCAAGGCATCCCGTATGAGCGGCAGAAGGTGATCAACATCTTCTACCGCGACAAGAACGTCGGCGAGCATCGGCTGGATGTGCTGGTCGCCGGCTCGGTGGTTGTAGAGTTGAAGGCCATCCGCGCGCTGGAGGACATCCATTTCGCCATCGTGCGCTCCTATTTGAAGGCGCTGAATTTGGAATGTGGTTTGATCCTGAATTTTGCCGCCATGCCACTGACGATCAAGCGGGTGGGTAGGGAGTTTGCACAGGATCAACAGAAGGAAGCAGAATGAATTTGGAAGACAGGAAAACAGGAACGGAACCGGAGGCGCAGCCCTCCTTTCCTGCTTTCAGGAGTTCCAAATTCCAAAAAATTCCACGAGAATGATAAAGCGAGTGCGTGTCATTCGATACAAACCTGATCAAAAGACGAAAGAAAAATGAATTTGGAAAGCAGGAAGGCAGGAACGGAACCGGAAGGCGCAGCCCTCCTTTCCTGCTTTCATGAGTTCCAAATTCCAAACAACTTTTTTACAAACGTTTTTCAGATGGATGACAGCGGTTGGGGCGCAAAGCGGTCAAATGCAGGCGTGAACTGAAAGCGAGGACGACATGAAAAGAATGCTGATCGGTTTGATGATGGCGATGCTGGGCGCGGTGACGGCGCTGGGTATGGGGCGGCCGGGCGTACCGGGCCAGGGCATCGTGGTCTCGGAGCTGGCGCTGCGCGGGAGCATCGTCGGCGAGAACGTCAGCTTCACGCTCGACCTGCAGGCGGACGTGCCCGACCGCAGCCGGCTGACGCTGGTTGAGGGCGATGTGACGTGCCTGACCAGCGCCGTGCCGCGCGGCGTCGAGCTGGTGCGCGAGGGCAAGGCCTACGTCCTCGTCTTCGAGCGCAACATCAAGGATAAGTTGAGCCTGACGTTCGCCAGTTTGCCGGCGAAGGAAGGCGACTGGCGCGCGACGCAGTTCACGCTGCCGAGCGCGACGGTACGCAAGGTCTCGATGCTGTGCGACCGCCCGGACCTGCAGGTGGAATTCCCCGGCGCGCTTGGCGTGGAGCGCAAGAAGACCGCCGATGGCCGCACGGAAATCGCGGCGAGCCTCGGCGTGACGCGCGGCTTCGCGGTCCGCTGGAAACCCGAGGTGAAGGCGCTGACCGGCGAGCTGGCGGCGACGTGCGACGCGCACACAATCTATTCCGCGAGCGTCGGCGTCTTGCGGCTCGACAGCCTGCTGAACTATCGCGTGATCCAGGGCGCGCTGGAGAAACTGGTGATCGCGCTGCCGCCGGAGCTGAATGTGACGCAGGTGCGCGGTGCGGACATCCGCGAGTGGAACGTCGAGGCCGCGAATGCCACCAACACCGAGCGCCGGCTCGTCGTCACCTTGAGCCGCCCGCAGGAAAAATCCTATCAGCTCGGCGTCGAAGGCGAGCGCGTGTTGCCGGCGTTCCCGTGCAAGTTCGATCTGCCGCTGGCGGCGCCGCAAAATGTGCTGCGGACAAGCGGCTTCGTGCTCGTCGGCACCGATAGCGCGGTGAAGATGCTCGTGAACAAGTCGCTCGGCCTGACGCAGATTGACCAGGCGGCGTTCCCGGCGGTGCAGGCGGCCGACAACCGCGCGCGGCTCGCGCCGGCGCGCGCCGCCTACGCCTACCAGTACGCGAACCTGCCGGCGCGCGCCGAACTGACCGCCGACGACATCGTGACGACGCTGCACAGCGAGGAGCAGTTGACGCTCGCGTTGAGCGACAACGATCTCGCATTCGAAGCCAAGGTGGAACTCGACGTGCGCGATGCGCCGGCGCGCGAGGCCGCGCTCGTGGTGGATCCGGCGTGGAGCGTCGTCAACGTCGCAGGCGCAAACCTTGCCGATTACGAGGTGCGCGACCAAGCGGGGACGCGGCAGATCAAGCTCTACTTCAAGACGGCATTCACCGGCCACGCGCTGGTGGAGGTGCGGCTGGAGAAGACGCTGCCCGCGGGCCAGCTCGAATTCGCCGCGCCGCTGTTCCGCGTCGCCGAGGCGCGGACCGAGCGCGGCCACTTGGTGCTGCGCGCCGAGAAGGGCGTGCGCCTGAAGACCGGTACGGTGACGAACTTGACGGAGGTACACCTGGCCTCGCTGCCGACGCGCGTCGCCGACGCGCAGCAGGCGTTCCGCTTCAAGGGCGGCGACTGGTCGCTGACCACGCGCATCGAGAAGACTGCGGCGGCGATCTACGCCGAGCTGTTCCAGCTTGTCTCGGCGGGCGAGTCCGCGCTCTACGGCAGTTGCTCGATCACCTACCACATCAGCGGCGCGCCGGTGCGGCAGCTCCGGGTGCGCGTACCGGCCACGTGCCAGAACGTCGAGTTCACCGGCCACGACATCCGGTCGCGCGAGAAGACGAACGACGAGTGGATCGTCAGCTTCCAGGAAAAAATTCTCGGCGACTACACGCTGCTGGTGACCTATGACCTGCCGTTCGCATTTGAGGGCGGCAGCGCGGGGCTCGGCGGCGTCGAGACCATCGGCGCGGAGAACGAGGCCGGCTACCTCGTGCTCGCGGGCGCGGCGAGCCTGCAGTTCCAGACCCTGGAAAAGGCGGACCCGACGCTGATCAAGCTCGACCGCGCGGAGATTCCGCCGGCCTACGCGCTGCTCATCAACGATCCCGTGCTCGCGGCGTTCAAGTATTCCGGCAGCCCGCACCAGGCCGCGCTCAAGGTGCAGCGCTACCAGACGCAGCCGCTGCTCGGGCAGGTGGCCGATCACATCTCCTATGCGACGCGCTTGAGCAAGGAGGGCGAGAGCGTGACGGTGGTGACCTATGACGTGAAGAATTCGTCGCAACAGTACTTCGGGCTCAAGCTGCCGGAGGGCGCGCGGCTGTGGAGCGCCAAGGTGGATGGCGCGACGGTGCAGGCGCTCGCCGTACCGCAGCAGCCGGGCAAGGTGCTCGTGCCGCTGCGCCGTCTGCGTGACCCGAACCAGCCGCTGCGCCTCGAGGTGCAGTATGCCGAGACCAAGTCCACGATCCGCTGGTGGTGGCCGCGCGGCCTGCGTTGGGAGGCGCCGGTGACGGACGCGCAGTCGGTCTTCGCCAAGTGGACGCTGACCGCGCCGGAGAAGTACACGCTCGCGCCGGCGGGCGGCAACCTGGCCGCGACCAGCGCGCCGCTCGCGGGCCTGCTGCGGCTCGGTGCCAACTTCGGCTCGCTCATCGGCGGCCTGCTCAAGCAGGCGTTCTTCTGGGTGGTCTTCATCAAGCTGGTCTGCATCGCGATCATCATCTTCGCCTACCGCCGCGCGCGTGGCCTCAAAGGCCCGCTGTTCTACGCGCTGACCGGCGTGCTGCTCGGCGCCGCGCTGCTTGTGGCGCTCCTCGGCGAAGGCCCGCGCGGGCTGGCCAGGGCCTTGGGGCAAACCGACCTGCATACCGTCGCGCCGCAGCAGGAGTCGTTCACGCGGCCGGTCAGCCCGGCGGGCAGCGCGCTCGAACTCGGCGCGGTCGTGCAACCCGCGTGGCTCGGTCAGGAAGGTTCGCTGACGATCTTTATCGCGGGCACGCTCGCGGGGCTGCTCGTGCTCACCGGCGTCCGCGGCGGCGGCCGCTGGCGGCCGGGCCGCGCGGCCTTGGGCCTGACGCTGCTGACGTGGGGACTTTCCTCCGCGCAAATCGTGCTGCCGTGGCTGTGCCTCGGCCTGTGGCTGCTGCTCGCGGTGCTGGTCACCGCGATATTCGCACGGCTGGCCGCGCAGCTCGGCCGGCGGCTGGCCGCGCGCGAGGTTGCGCGCCTCGAACAGCTCGCGGCCATGCCGCCCCCGCCGCCGATCCCGGAGCCACCCGCGACGCCGGCCAGCGGCTTTATGCGGCCCGGCCTGCTGCTCATGCTGGCGCTGGCCGGCACCCTGTTCTGCGCCGGCGCCAAGTCGCTCGCGCCGAACGTTGGCGCGCCGCCACCGCAGAAACCCACCGAGACCATCATGGCGTTGCCGGTGATGAAAACCGTGGACCTGACGATTGAGGGGCCGAGCTTCGAGAAAAACGCCGAGCGCATGGCACGTGTGACCACGATCCTGGAAGGGCGCATCGAGAAACCCGGCAAGCTGATCGTGCTGCCGCCGCCGTTCGTGCTGACGGCGTTCAAGCTCGGCAGCCGCGATCTGGCGATCGGCAGCGAGCCGGCCGGCTACACGGTGACGGTCGCCGCCGAGGGCGACTACCGTATCGAGCTGCACTTCCTCGCGCCGGTGAGCGAGCAGAACGGTGTGTGGCGGCTGGACCTGCCGCTGCCCGCGCACCTGCGCAATAGCGCGAAGCTCTCCATCCCGGCGGGCGAGCTCGATGTGCAGTCGGAGAGTGCCGTGCAGCTCAAGTCCACCGACAAGAAGACGCGCACCGAGGTCGAGCTGGTGTTTGGCCCCGTCCAGACCGCGAGCGTCACGTGGCGGCCGCGCGAGCGCAAGACCGGCTTGGAGAAGGCGGTCGTCTTTACCGAGGTCAACACGCTCGCAACGTTCGAGACCGGCGTCATCAACCTCCAGAATTCCATCCGCTACCAGATCGCGCAGGGCGAAATCCAGTCGCTGACGCTGCGTATCCCGGCGGAGATGAGCGTGACCGCGGTCGGTGCGCCGGGCCTCTCGACGTGGCGCTTCGATCCCGACAAGCGCCTGCTCGAGGCGCTGCTGGAGAAGCCGGTCAGCACCGACTTCACGCTGCGTGTTGTCACGCAGATCGCGCAGGAAAATCTCCCGTACACGGCGACGCTCGCGATGCTGGTCGTGGAAAACTGCGCACGGCAGCGCGGCGCGATCGCGCTCGCCGCATCCGACGCCGTGCAGTTGCACGTGGACGAGAAGGACTGCACCGGCCTGGCGGTGATGAGCGTCGGCGACTTCGCGGTGCCCGGCGTGCAGGCGCGCGCCGCGGCGCTCAAGCGCGCGTTCCGCTATCACCAGCCGCCGGCGACGCTCAAGGCGCAGGCCGCGCGCGTGCTGCCGGAGCTGCGTGTGGCCGAGGAAGCGCGCGTGGATGTCTCCGACGAGCGCGCGGTGCTTTCGAGCAAACTGCAGATCGCCGTGGCCAAGAGCGGCATCTTTGAGCTGCGCCTCGCGCTGCCCGTCGGCTATGACATCGAAAGCCTGACCGGCCCGGATGTGAGCCACTGGGACGAGGTCAAGGAGGGCGCGCGTGCTGTCGTGATCCATTTCAACAAGCAGGTGCTCGGCACGGTGACGCTCAACGTGATCTGCGCGCGGCAGTTGCGCGGCATCGGCGCGAGCCTCGACGTGCCGCGCCTGGCACTGGCCGAGGCGCTCAAGCATACCGGCACGCTGCTGATCTCCGGCGAGCGCGGTGTCCACTTCGTCACCGCGCAGCGCGAGGGCGTCAGCGAGATCAACCCGAGCGAGCTGGGCGTGCGGCAGCAGGGCTACGTGGCGTTCCGCCTGCTGCGGCCCGACTGGTCGGTGCAGCTCAAGGCCGAGGCGCTCGCGCCGGTCGTGCGCGCCGAGGCGCTGCAGATCGTCGCCATCGCCGATGGCCTGCTGCAAGGCCGCGTGCGCCTGAACTACAAGATCGAAAACGCCGGCGTGAAGAGCTTCACGCTGCAGGCGCCGCAGCCGGGCCTGGCGCTGACCGTGCTCGGCCGCAACATCGCGCGTGCCCAGGAGGTGGACAAGCAGAAGGGCCTCTGGCAGGTGGACCTGCACGGCAAGGTGGAGAACGAGTACGCGCTCGACGTGGCCTACCAGCAGCCGCTCGACGTCAAGGCGCAGACCGCGAAGCTCGCGCCGCTGCTGGCGGGTGGCATCGAGCAGCAGAAGGGCTGGCTCGTCGTGATGAGCAGCGCGCGCCTGAAGATCGCGCCCAAGCATGTGCCCGCCGGTTTCAAGGAGGAGGATGCGCGCAGTATCGGCTCGCAGTTCAACGCGGGCGACCTCTCCGACGCGATCCTCTGCTACCGCGTCACCAAGCCGGACGTGGCGCTCGACCTGAACATCGTGCGCCACGGCGCGGCCGAGGCGCTGCCCGCGACCGTGCAGAGCGTGCGGCTCGAATCCGCGCTCTCCAGCGACGACAGCCTCGTCACGCGCGCCCAGATCCAGATGACGGTGGGCGACATGCACTTCCTGCGCACCACGCTGCCGGAGGGCAGCGCGGTGTGGTGCGTCTTCGTCAACGGCCGGCCCGTCCCGCCGCTGCGCGAGAAGAAGGACTACCTGATCCCGCTCGACCGCGCCGCCGCGCTCGGCGCGACCAGCATCGAGTTCATCTATAGCGGCAGCGGCCGCTCCGGCCTGCTCTCGCGCACGCACCGCTTCGAGGGCCCGCGCTTCGACCTGCCCTTGAGCGACATCACGTGGACCTTCTTCGCGCCCGCGAACCGCAACTACTACGGCTTCGATGGCACGCTGAACCACCGCGAGACCTCGCAGTATCCGCAGGTGATGGAGTTCGATGACCGCGCCTACATCGCCAACAACACCGGCATCCTGACCGCGAACCTGAAGAACGCCGACGCCGCGCTCAAGAAGGGCGAGGAGTTCGCGCGCAAGGGCCAGCAGCAGGAGGCGCGGCAGGCGTTCGAGTCGGCGCTCTTCTACTCGCAGGGCAAGGCCGACTACAACGAGGACGTGCGCCTGCAATACCGCAACCTCGCCAAGCAGCAGGCGATCGTCGGCCTCGTCAACCGCCGCGACGAACTCAAGGCGGGCAACAATCTGGCCCTCGACGTACCGCAGGGACAACAGGCCGCTCCCTCCGGGGTGAACGCCTACACCGGCGGCACCATTGTGAACCGAGGCGCCCTGACCATCGGCAACGCGAATATCAATCCCAACTGGACTGCGGCCGACGCCGCGCAGGTGCAGCAGTCGTTGAGCGCGAAGGACAACGTCAGCCTGAACATCGTCGCCGAGAAAATCCTGGACCAGCAGGCGGCGGCGGCGGGGATCGCCGCGGCGCTGCGCGTGACGATGCCACTGGAGGGCCGCGTGCTCGAGTTCGCGCGCCCGTTGCAGATCACGCCGGGTGCGGAACTGACGGTCAGTTTCAAGACCACCGGCGGCGGTTTCGTCCGCACGCTGCTCGCGATCGGCGCGTTCCTCGGCGCGTGGATTCTGTTCCGCGTGCTCTGCGGCCTCGCCACCCGCCCGGCCAAGGCTTGAGTTTTCCAAGGTTTGGAAAAATCGCGGGAAATTTTCCAAGCCTTGGAAACGTTTAACGGGACAGCATGAAAACCAGAAGCTGGCTGGTCATCATTCTCCTGTCGGTCTCCGCGCTGGCGGCGCAGACCAATACAGCACTGAGCCTGCCGCCGGGCGTACAGTTGATCCACGAGCAGCGCGCGCAACCATCGCAGGAAATATTCATCGTGAACGTGGATCTGAAAAAGCCCGGCCTGACCATATGCGTGGCGCCGGGCGGCCCGGATCCCGATGGACCCGGCGTTTATCAGACGACGTTGATGACCGTCCGCGCCATCGCCGAGCGCGACGATCTCGATGTGGCGGTTAACGGCGATTTCTTCAGCGCGAAACAGCACGTGGATGCCAAGGGGAAAAAATCCGGCTACCTGACCGGGCTCTGGGCAAAGGTCGCGGGCGCGGCGATGAGCGATGGGAAAATGTGGGGCGGCGAGAAGGAGCCGTCGCTCTGGATCACGCGCGCTGGCCGCGCCGGTATCAGCCGCGAGGGCCGCGCTCCGCCGGATGGCCGGCAGATGATCAGCGGTCATCCGCTGCTGGTCGCGGACGGCAAGGCTGTACCATCGGAAAGCAAGGCTGTGCATCCGCGGACCGCGGTCGGCGTGGACGCGGCCGGCGCCAGGCTGGTTCTACTGGTCGTGGATGGACGCCATCCCGAAGTGGCCACCGGCATGACGTACGCCGAGGTGGCCGGTGAGCTTTTACGCCTCGGCTGTTCCTCGGGACTGAACCTCGACGGCGGTGGCAGCACGACGCTGGTCATCCGTGACGCCGCCACCGGCCGGCGGCGCGTCCTCAACACGCCGAGCGGTGGCCACGAGCGGCCGGTGGCTAATGTCCTGGGTGTCCGCTCGCGCCCGCCGCCGCCCTGACTGGTGGCGTGTTCCAAGCCTTGGAAAAACGCGGGTTCCGGTTGTCCAATCCTTGGAACCGGCCGCGGCTCGGCGCCGGCGGATCGGCCGCGCGCCGGGTGGTTTTCGGGCTTGACGGGGTGGGGCGGGTCGCGCACTATCCGGCCACATTTTCCGTGAGTAGTTGGGCGTCAACGAGGAGCCCGAAGACATGTTGAATTGGCTGTTAGGCTTTTTTTCGAGCGATATTGGCATTGATTTGGGAACGGCGAACACGCTGGTGTACGTCCGCGACCGTGGCATTGTGCTGCGGGAGCCCTCCGTGGTGGCCATCCAGGCCGGGACGACGCGCGTGCTCGCCGTGGGAGAAGAGGCAAAACGGATGTTGGGGCGCACGCCCGGCAACATCGTGGCAATCCGGCCGCTGCGGCATGGCGTGATCTCGGATTTCGAGATCACCGAGGCCATGCTCCGCTACTTTATCCGCAAAGTGCATAGCAGCCGGAATGGCATGGTGCGGCCGCGCGTGATTATTTCGGTGCCCAGCGGTATTACGGAGGTGGAAAAACGCGCCGTCAAGGAGTCGGCGGCGCATGCGGGCGCGCGCGAGGTCTATCTCATCGAGGAGCCGATGGCCGCAGCCATCGGGGTCGGGCTGCCGGTGCATGAGCCGAGCGGCAACATGATCGTGGACATGGGCGGTGGCACGACGGAAGTGGCGATCATTTCGCTCGCCGGCATCGTCCACAGCAAGAGCGTGCGCGTCGGCGGCGACGAAATGGATGAGGCGATCATCCAGTACATGAAGCGGGTCTATAACCTGATGATCGGCGAACGGACGGCCGAGGAAATCAAGATGTCCATCGGCTCGGCCCATCCGCTCGGCGAGGAGATGAGCATGGAGGTCAAGGGCCGCGACCTGGTCGCGGGCCTGCCGAAGACCATCACCATCACCTCGGAAGAGATCCGCGAGGCTCTGCAGGAGCCGGTGACCGCCATCGTCGAAGCCATCCGTATCACGCTGGAGCGCTGTCCGCCGGAGTTGTCGTCCGATCTCGTGGACCGTGGCATTGTCCTCGCGGGCGGCACCTCGCTATTGCGTGGCATAGACAAGCTCATTGCCGAGCAGACAGGTCTGCCGGTGCATCGCGCCGAGGATCCCTTGAGCGCGGTCGCCGAGGGCACGGGCGTCGTGCTCAGCGAGCTCAACCTGCTCCGCAAGGTCGCCGCCGGCGGCCGCGCGTGAGCGCCACGTCCCGCCTCTTCTTCCCAGCCCACAGACCGGTCCGCCGTGCGCGGCGGAACACGGTTTGAGAAATCGGGCGGGACATGCGTGATCGTACGTTGGTCGGTGTGATCCTGGCGGGCCTCGTCCTGCTGGCGATCCTCAATCTGCCGGACTCCGTCAGCGGACGGGTGCGCGGTTTCATCCGCGATGCCTTCGCGCCGCTGCAGGACCTCGTGGCCTCCGCCTCGCGCCAGGGCCAGGAAACCCTCAAGCTGGCGCGCGGCGTCAGCGGCCTGATGAGCGAGAACCAGCGCCTGGCCAGCGAACTCGCGCGCCAGCGGCTCCGCCTCAACGAACTCGAACGCCTCGAGGAGGAAACCCTCAAGCTCCGCCACCTGCTCGACGCGCGCCGCCGCGCGCCGCAGCGGCTGATCACCTGCGAAGTGCTCGGCCGCGACGCGACCGGTTGGTGGCAGGCGCTGCGGCTCGATAAGGGCACCGGCGAGGGCGTCCGCGCCGAACTGGCCGTGACGACGCCGGAAGGCCTGGTTGGCCGCGTCATCAGCGCGACGACGCGCACCGCCGATGTGCTCCTGATTTCCGACCCCAAGTGCAAGGTTTCCGCGCTCGTCAGCCGGTCGCAGGCTTTCGGCATCGTCGTGGGCAACGGCGTCACGCCGCAGGGCCTGCCGACCTGCCGCATGGAGTTCATCAACGTGGACCGGCGGCACGGCGTGCAGAACGGCGACGAGGTGGTGACCTCGGGGCTGGGTGGTATCTTCCCGCGCGATGTGCTGATTGGACGTCTGGACAATGTGAAGACGAACGAATCGGGACTTTATGCGGAGGCCGATGTGGTGGTGGCCGCGGATCTTGGCGCGCTGGACTATGTGTTTGCGGTTGCTGATGAGCGACCGGGCGCGCCACCCGCCCCCGCCGCCCGCCCGGCCGCGGAGGCGGGCGCGCCATGAAGTTTCTTGTGCTGCTCCTCGCGCTCGTGACCTGCGCCGCCGTCCAGGCGCTCCTGCCCGCGTGGGCGTGGTTCGGCGGCGCGCAGGCGCCGGTGCTGCTCGCGCTCGTCCTCTTCTACGCGTTCCACTACTCGCGCCGCTGGATGCTCTGGTGCGCGTTCGCCGCCGGGCTCCTGCAGGATGCGCTCGGCCAGGTGCCGCTCGGCTGCTCGTGCCTGTGCTTCGCGCTCGCCGGCCTCTGGGCGCAGCGTCACCGCGAGGACGTGGATGAACAGGCCTATATCTCGCAGATCATCTTCGGCGGCGTCGCGGCCGCGATGATGACCTTGCTGCTCTACGGCCTGCTCCGCTTCAAGGGCGAGATCACGCTCCCGGTGGGCGACGCGCTGCGCAAGACGCTCGGCACTGTGCTGCTGGCGGCGGTGCTGACGCCGGTGGTCTTCCGCGTCGTCCTTGGCCTGGAACGCCGCCTCGGCGAGCGGCCCGCGCTGGAGACGGGAGGCCACCCGTGAGCTGGCAGGCCCTCTGGAACGACGAGGTCTTCCGCCTCCGCCTGCTGGCCGTGGCGATCCTGCTCGCGCTCGGCGGGCTGGCGGCGCGGCTGTGGTGGATGCAGGTGACCAACGCCAAGCTGTTCCAGCATAACTTGAGCGAGCAGAGCATCCGCCGCGTCTATGTGCCCGGCGCGCGCGGCCAGATTCTCGCGCGCGACGGCGCGCTGCTCGCCCTCAACCAGCCCAGCTACAACCTCGTGCTCTACCTCGAGGAGTTGCGCCGGCCCGGCCGCTGGCAGAACACCGTGACGAATGTCGAGGCGACCGTGCAGCAACTCGCGGTGTTGCTGGGGCAGCCGCCGCAGCTCGAGCGCAGCAAGATTCTCGCGCACATCCACAAGCGTCTGCCGCTGCCGCTGACCGCGTGGCGCAACCTGACGACCGTGGCGCGCGCGCGACTGGCGGAGCGGACGCTCGGCTGGCGCGGTGTCGCGGTCGAGGTCGAGCCCGCGCGCGTCTATCCCGAAGGCCCGCTGGCCGGACACGTGCTCGGCTATACACGGCGCGTCGAGCCGGAGCTGGGCGAGGACGAGACGTTCAATTACCTCGAACCGGAGATGAAGGGTGCGGCCGGCCTCGAGCGGCGTTATGACCACGCGCTGCGCGGCGCGCCCGGCGAGAAGATCATCGCGGTGGACGTCACCGGTTACAACTACCGCTTCGCGCTGCCCGGCCTGGCCGACAAGCTCGGTCGCCGCGCTCCGGTCAGCGGACGCGATGTGATGCTGACGCTGGACCTGCGCCTCCAGCGGCTGGCGGAGCACGCGCTCGATGGCGTCAATGGCGCGGTGGTCATCCTCGACCCGAACAACGGCGACGTGCTCGCGCTCGCCAGCAAGCCGGGTTTCGACCCGAACGAGCTGACCGGCGTCATTCCCGCGGCCACGTGGCAGGTCCTGATCGAGCATCCCGATAAACCGCTGCTCAACCGCGCGGTCTCCGGCGCGTTCGCGCCCGGCAGCATTTTCAAGCCGGTGGTTGCGATGGCCGCGCTCGGCCCCGGCCACGTGAATCCAAACACCACCTTCACCTGTCCCGGCCATTTCATGCTGGGCAAGGCGCGGTTCAACTGCTGGGAAAATCTCGCCGGCCACGGCGCGCAGGATTTGCACGGCGCGCTGATGTACTCGTGCAACGTGTACTTCTTCAATCTCGGCCTGCGCGTCGGGCCGGAGGTCATCCACCAGCGCGCGCTCGACCTGGGCCTAGGCGCGCGGACCGGGCTTGATCTCGATGGCGAGGTCGCCGGCCTGATTCCCGACGATGCGTGGAAGCGGCGCGAACGTCGCAGTGAGGGCGGCTGGCGCGACGGCGATACGTGCAATCTTTCCATCGGCCAGGGCGCGGTGCTCGTCACGCCGCTCCAGATGGCCAGCGTCGCGGCGACGCTGGCCAACGGCGGCCAGGTCTGGCAGCCGCGCCTCGTGCTCGGCCTGCGCGATGAGCACGGTATCTGGCAGCGCCCGCCGCCCAAGTTGACGCGCGTCGTGCCGTGGGAGGCCCGGCATCTGAAGCTGGTGCGCGAGGCGATGCGCGATGTGATCCAGGCGCCGACCGGCACGGGCCGGCACGCCAAGGTGCCCGGCGTGAGCATGGCCGGCAAGACCGGCACGGCCGAGGTCGGCCGCAAGGGCGAGGGCCACAAGAACACGTGGATGATCGCCTTCGCGCCCTATGACGCGCCGCGTTACGCGGTGGCGATGCTCGTCGAGGAGGGCGTCAGCGGCGGCGCCACCGTCGCGCCGTTGCTCCAGAAAATCATGCACGGCATCTTCCATCCCGACACCGGGGAGGGCGAGGGATGAGCCGCTTCACCTTCCTCCGCCCGCTGCGGCGCCTCGACTGGTCGCTGGTGCTGGCGATGTTCGCGCTGCTCGTCGGCGGCATCCTGTTCATCTACAGCTCCTCCTATCGCACGGCGGAGTTGCCGGTCAGCCCGCTCTACCTGCGCCAGTTGCGGTTCGCGCTGGTCGGGCTTGCCGCGTTTCTTGCGCTGGCGCTGCTGGATTACCGCCGCCTGCGCGATTACGCGTGGGTCATCTACCTTCTGGGCTTGCTGGGCCTGGTGCTCGTGCTCGTGCCCGGCGTCGGGAAAAAAATGTACGGCGCGGTCCGCTGGATCACCTTCGCGGGCATGCAGGTGCAGCCCTCGGAGCTCGCCAAGCTCGCGACCATCCTCGTGCTTGCCCGGTTCATGAGCAATCCCGACCGCAACCCGGAGCGCTTCAGCTACATCGCGCTGGCGTTCCTGATCGTGCTGCCGGCGGTCGTGCTGATTCTCAAGGAGCCGGACTTGAGTACGGCCAGCGTGCTGCTCGCCGTCACGCTCATCATGCTCTTCGCCGCCGGCGTGCCGATGCGGCGCTTCGGCGCGCTCGCGCTGCTGGCGGTCATCATCGTCGGCACGCTGCTCGGCCTGCTCTTCCTCCTGCCCGACTGGGTGCCGCACCTCGGCTACGTCAAGGAGCGCCTGCTGGTGTTCTTTGATCCCGGCCGCGACCCGCTCAAGACCGGCTGGAACGCGATCCAGTCCGCGCTCGCGGTCGGCTCCGGCGGCCTGACCGGCAAGGGCTTTTTGCAGGGGACGCAGGACGCGCTCGGCTATCTGCCGCGCACGGTCGCCGCCAACGATTTCATTTTCCCGGTGATCGCCGAGGAGGTCGGCTTCGCCGGGTCGGCCGTGCTGCTGTCGCTGTTTGCCGTCGTGCTGCTCGCGGGGATCCGCGCGGCCGCCGCGGCGGAGGACAAGATGGGCCGGTTGCTGGCGGTGGGCCTGACCGGCCTGCTGTTCTGCCATGTCTTTGTGAACATCGCCATGACCATCGGCCTGTTGCCGATCATGGGGATTCCGTTGCCGCTGGTGAGTTACGGCGGCACGTTCGTCGTGGGCGCGATGGGCGCGCTGGGCCTGGTGCAAAGCGTGTACGTGCGCCGCCGTTTGTTGTGAGGTCAAGAAAGGAATGAACATGATCAAGTCATTGCTCGCCATGCTGGGCTTCGGCCACAAGGTGAAGAAGGAAATCGTCGTCAACGCGGAGAGCCTCGAGGTCCGCGTCGCCGTGATGGAGGAAGGCAACCTCGAGGAGTTCTTCATCGAGCGCGAGAGCGAGGACCGCGTCGTCGGCAGCATCTTCAAGGGCAAGGTCCAAAACCTGGAGGATGGCCTGCAGGCCGCGTTCATTGATATCGGCCAGAAGAAGAACGCGTTCGTCCATTTCTGGGACATGATCCCGGAGGACGCCACGCGCCTCGAGGCCGAGGAGGGCGTCCAGAACGTCCGCCCGCAGAACGCGCGCAAGCTGACCGCCGCCGAGATCGCCAAGCGCTACCCGATCGGCTCGGAAATCGTCGTGCAGGTCACCAAGGGCGCGATCGGCACCAAGGGCCCGCGCGTCACCGCCAGCTTGAGCATCCCCGGCCGCTACCTGGTGATGATGCCCGGCTGCAACCTCAAGGGCGTCTCGCGCAAGATCGAGGACGACAAGGAACGCGCCCGCCTCAAGAGCATCCTCGCGCGCCTGCCGGTCCCGCAGGGCATCGGCATCATCGTCCGCACCGCCGGCGCCGGCGCCCGCAAGGTCAGCTTCGTCCGCGATCTGCGCAACCTGCTCGACATCTGGAAGCAGCTCGAGACCGGCCTGCGCGAGAAGCCCGCGCCCGCCCGCCTCTACCAGGAGCCCGACCTCGTCGAGCGCACCATCCGCGACGCGATGACCGAGGACATTGACCGCGTCGTGATAGACAACAAGGAGGTCTACGAGCGCATCCGCGAAAACGTCGGCCGCATCTCGCGCCGCGCCAGGAACCGCATCAAGGTTTATGATGGCGAGGCGCCGATCTTTGAGCACTTCGGCGTCGAGCGGCAGCTCGAAAGCTGCTTCCGCCGCAAGGTCTGGCTCAAGTCCGGCGGTTACCTCGTCTTCGACGAAACCGAGGCGCTCGTCGCCATTGATATCAACACCGGCCGGCACAAGGGCGGCCAGTCGCAGGAGGAATCCATCCTGCAGGTCAACCTCGAGGCCGCGGTCGAGATCGCCCGCCAGCTCCGGCTGCGCAACGTCGGCGGCCTGGTCGTGATTGACTTCATTGACATGAAGCAGAAGCGCAACCAGCAGCAGGTCTACCGCGCCCTGCGCGACGCGCTCAAGCACGACAAGGCGCGCACCAACGTCCTGCCCATCTCGCAGCTCGGCCTTGTCGAGATGACCCGCCAGCGCGCCGAGGAGAGCCTGCGCTCCACCAACTACACCGACTGCCCCTACTGCCGCGGCCGCGGCAAGGTGAAGAATTTGTTGAGCATGTCGGTCGCCATCCAGCGGCAGATTGCCGCGCAGATGCGTCGCCGCCACGACAAGGAGGCGAGCCTGAAGATCACCGTCCACCCCGCCGTGCTCGAACGCCTGCGCAAGGAGGACGAGGCTGTCTTGGTCGAGATGATGCAGAAGTACGGCAGCCGCTTGAGCTTCGCCGCCGATCCGCAGCAGCACGTCGAGGACTTCAAGATTGCCAACGCGACGACGGGCGAGGAGCTCTACACCACCGTCGAGCGGTTGACGAACAACTGAACGGACCTCCATGGCGGATGGATTTTTCCAGACGGCCGGCCGCTTGCTGCGCACGCTGCTGCTCCTCGCGGTACTCGCCTTCGCGGCGGCCGGCGGCTGGCGTTACTGGCGCATCCACCGCTTCGACAAGGAAATCGCCGCCAGCGCGCAGCGCCACGGCCTGCCGCCCAAGCTGCTCTCCGCGCTCATCTGGCGCGAGAGCCGGTTCGATCCCGGCTGCGTCGGACCCAAAAAAGAAATCGGCCTGATGCAGGTGACCGAGGGCGCCGCGCGCGAGTGGGCCGCCGCGAATTACCGCGCCGAGCTGCCGCGCGGCGACCTCTGGCTGCCCGCGACGAACATCGAGGTCGGCGCCTGGTATCTCGCGCGCGCCGTCCACCGCTGGCAGCACACGCGCAGCGACCCGCTGCCGTTCGCGCTCGCCGAGTATAACGCCGGCCGCTCGAACGCCATGCGCTGGGCCGCCGACTGCGGCGCCGACAGCCGCCGCTACGTCGCCTGCATCACCTATCCCACCACGCGCCGCTACGTCACCGACATCCTCACCCGTTACCGCGGCGCCGTCGCCCTCCCGCCGCAGTGAAATTCTCCAAGGCCTGGAAACCTGCATCGGTGTTTTTTTTCAGGCATTGGAAAAACAGGGACAAAAAAATCCAAGGCCTGGAAAAATCCGGAGGAAAATTTCCAAGCCTTGGAAAACGCAGCGTGGTGATCAGACTTTGTACGGCGTATCGAACGCGTCGCACCAGCGGTAGGCGTGGAGCAGCGCGAGCTCGCCTTCCTTGCCCTTCTGGCTCTTGCCGTGCTCCATGCCGAGCACGCCGTCAAATTTCTGCTCGTAGAGGTATTTGAAGATGCTGCGATAGTTGATCTCGCCGGTGGTCGGCTCCTTGCGGCCCGGCGTGTCGCCGAGGTGGTAGTGCGCGATGTGTTCCCAGCCGGCCTTGATGTTCGGGATCAGGTCGCCCTCGGTGATCTGCTGGTGGTAGATGTCGTTGACGATTTTGCACGAGGGGCTGCCGACCGCCTTGCAGATCTCCACTGCCTGCGGAATCTTCGTCAGGAACAGGCCGGGATGATTGCGCGGGTTCAGCGGTTCGAGCGTCATGATGCAGCCGGTCGACTCGACGACCTTCATGATCGCCTTGAGGTTCTCGATCAGGTTGGCGGTCATCTGTTCCATCGTCATACCTTTGACCAATCCGCCGGGCACCACGAGGAACCACTTGCCGCCGACGCGTTTGAGTTTCTCGCAAACCCCGGCGTAATGCTTGGCGTAGTCGGCCTTTTTGTCGGTGCCCGCGACCAGGCTCTGGCCGCCGGCGGTGTGGCTGCAATAGGGGCCGCCGAGCGTCATGCCTAGCCGGTTCATCTCCTTGATGATCTTGTCCTGCAGTTCCACCGGCTTGCCGAGGAAGCCGCCATCGAGCAGCGCGGAGAAGCCGGCCTCGGCCATGAAGTTGAGCTGGGCGAGCGGGTCCTTGCCCGCGTGCGCCTCGAAGTGGCCGAAGGTCGGCGCGTACTTGAGTTTGAATTTCCGGCCGCTGGTCGCGGAGGGCGTATCCGCCGCCTGTGCCCGCGCGCCCGTGGCGGCTGCGATGAGGCCCGCTGCACCCGCGCCGAAAAAGCCGCGGCGATCCATGCCCGTCGTCTGGCTGTCGTGGTTGGTTTTGTTCATGCGCGCATTGTCATCGGCCGCCGCCGAAGATCAAGCGCCAATTCCACTGACCATGCGCAACGATGGCCACCCCGCTCCCGCCCCCAAAAAACCGGCCGGCCCGCGACCAGGGGATGGCCGGGGCCGGCCGGGGGTGTGTGAGGAGTTGTCCTCGGCTGTCCCCAGCCGAAAATTTTTCTACGGCGCCAGTTCAAGGCAGAGCACGCTGGCGATCTTGTCGGGTGCGGTGGCCGGCAGCGTGACGGCGAGCTGGTCGCCATCCTGTGAAATGGCGAGTGGCTTGCGTGCCGGGTCGGCGAGCAGGCTGGCCTTGGCCACCTTGCCCTTCAGGCCCTTGACCTCGAACTTTTCGCCGGGCCACTTGAAGAGGTGGATGAAAATTTTCCCAGCCTTGGTCGTGCAGCGCCAGTCGCGCGCGGCGTTGGTTTTCTTTTTCCGGCCGTAACCGTCCTTGGTCTCGACTTCCTTGCCGTACTCCGCGCCGAAGCAGGTCGGGCTGCTGCCGTAGATCGCCTCGCCGTTGACCCGCATCCACGCGCCGACTTCCTGCAGACGCTGGACGCTCTCCGCTGGGATCTCGCCCTCCGCGGTCGGGCCGATGTTGAGCAGGTAGTTGCCGCCCTTGCTGGCGATATCCACGAGGTTGAAGATGAGCGTCGCGGTGCTCTTCCAGTTGTGATCGTAACTCTTGAACCCCCAGGTGTCGTTCATCGTCATGCAGGCTTCCCAGTAGCGGCCATCCTTGTAGCCGCCCTCGGGGATGTGCTGCTCGGGCGTCTCGGTATCGCCCTTGAAGCCGCCGCCGAGCCGGTTGTTGGTGATCAGGCCCGGCCGCAGCGCGATCAGCTCGTGCAGCGGCTTGGCGCGTTCGGGCGTCATCCACGTGGGCGTGTCCCACCAGAGGATGTCCGGCTGGTATTGCGTGAGAATCTCGCGCGTCTGCGGGATGGCGATGGTCTTCAGATAGTCATCGAAGCTGCCCTTGTTCGCCTCGTCCCAGCTCTGGCCCTCCTTGTAGCCGCTCTTCGCGCCGCCGGGATGCGTCCAGTCCTGCGCCTGCGAGTAGTAGAGCCCGAACTTCAGCCCCTGCCGGCGCGCGGCCTCGGCCAGCGGCTTGATCAGGTCGCGCTTCGCACCGGCGGCCTGCACGGCGTTCCACGTGCTCGCCTGGGTGTTGAACAGCGCGAAGCCGTCGTGATGCTTGGAGGTGATGACGAGGTACTTCATGCCCGCCTGCTTCGCGAGCGCGATCCATGCCTCGGGATCATACTTCGCCGCCGTGAACTGCGGCGCGAACGCCTTGTATTCCGCGACCGGGATCTTGCCGCGGTTCATGATCCACTCGCCGATGCCGGCGACCGGCTTGCCCTGGTAGGTGCCCGCGGGCACGGCATAGACGCCCCAGTGGATGAACAGGCCGAACTTGGCCTCGTGGAACCACGCCATGCGCGCATCGCGCTGCTCCTTGGTTTCCTCCGCCCGCGCCGCCAAGCCCATCACCAAGACACCGAGGCCCACCAGCATCATGCTCCATCGCTTCATGTCGTCGCTCCTTTCGGGTTCACCGTCGGACGGTGCGCAAGCTAGCGGCACGGTCGTCGGCGCGGAATAGCCAATCTTGACCACTAGCTATCAATTCTTGACTTTCCTTGAGGCCGGTTTCTGGCACACTTCCGCCCCATGACACGGTTGCCGCACACCGAGCCGACCTATTTCAGCGCGCAGGTTTCCGCCGCGCGCCGTTTCTACCTGCGCCCCGACGCCGGCGCGGGCCGCGCGCTCGCCGCATTGAGCGGCGGCTGGGAGCGTTGCCTGCCGGATTACCGCATCCGCCGCCCCGGCTTTCCGCACCCCGTCATCGAGTTCGTCGCCCACGGCGCGGGCACGCTGACGCTCGACGGAAAAAACTACGCGCTGCGGCCCGGCTCCGTCTTCGTCTATGGCCGCAACCATCCGCACACCATCCGCACCAGCCCCGCCGCGCCGCTGCTCAAATACTTCGCCGTCGCCGCCGGCGCCGAGGCGCGCGCGCTGCTGCGCGAGTGCCGGCTCGAACCCGGCGCCGTCGTGCAGATTCTGCACACCGACCGCGTGCAGCAGATTTTTGACGACCTCATCAGCCACGGCCTCGGCGACCATCCCAACCGCCCGCGCCTGTGCGCCGTCGCGCTGCAATACCTGATCCTGAAGCTCGGCGACCTCGCGATCCCCTACGGCGAGAGCGAGCTGCCCGCCTTCGCCACCTACCGGCGCTGCCGCCAGTACATCGCCGAAAATTTCCTGCGCACGCGCACTTTGCAGGACGCCGCCGATGCCTGCCACGTCAACGTATCCTATCTTTGCCGGCTGTTTCAGCGCTTCGGCCGCGAGCGGCCCTACCGCTACCTGCAACTGCTGCGCATGAACCACGCCGCCGACCTGCTGCGCAACCACAGCCGGCTCGTCAAGGACGTGGCGCTGGAGTTGGAGTTCGAGAATGCGAATAATTTCTCGCGCGCCTTCCGCCAGTGGTTCGGCGTCCCGCCGGAGCGCATGCTCCACGCCCGCGACAAACACTAACGCGGTCTGTTTTCCAAGGCTTGGAAATTCTCGCGGATGATGTTCCAAGCCTTGGAAAAACAGGCGCACCTTTTCCCCGCACTGTAGCGGCGACCTGTGGTCGCCGTCGGCGACCATAGGCCGTCGCTACAGCAGCGTCAGAACCCGCGGTAGTCGCGGAAGGATTTCTCGGTGGTCGGCGGTTCGAGCGGCGTGGCGCTGATGAGCGCGGAGGCGAGGGCGTCGCGGAATTTCTCCGGCGCGCGGACGGGCTTTTGCCGGGCGTAGTCATAGCAGACGAGGCCGGTCTTGGCGCGCGCGACCTCCGCGCCGGTCGCGCGGTTGGTGACAAGATAGAAAATATCGCAACCGAGCGCGGTCAAATCCTGCGCGGCGATCTGGATGAGCAGCACGTCGCCGTGCGCGGCCTGGCTTTTATAGACGAGCACGGCGTCGGTCATGATCAGGCCGCAGCCGCCGACCTCCACCTCGCTCAAGCCGCGGCTGTGCAGGAAGCGCAGGCGCGCCTCGTGCAGCAACGCGAGGACGGCGTCGTTGCCCAGGTGGTTGCCGTAGTTCACATCGCTGATGCGGACGGCGAGTTCCGTCGCGAAGGCGAAGGCGGGCGGCACGTCGAGTTTGATGCGGGCCATGGTGTGCTCCTGTGGTCGGCGGGAGCTTACACGGATTCCGGCGGATGAAAAGCCCGCCGCAAAGCAGTGGATTTCCCGGCGGCTTCGGTTAAGATGCGCGGCCATGAAGTACGTCTATTACTTCTTTCGCATCTTGAGTTACGCGGCGGGCACGGGAGCGTTGCTGTGCTACCTGGGCGGCTATGAACTGCGGAACTGGATGTATGCGCTGGTCGGTGTATCGTTCGCCAGCTTTGTGATCACGATGTTCGTGATGCTGTGGTTGCGGTTGCGACGGTGAGGCGCTGATGCAATGTCCGGGCTGCCAGCGGGAGATGCTGATCCTTGAGTACAAGGAGATCGAGCTGGACCATTGTCCGGCCTGCGGCGGCGTGTGGCTCGATGCGGGCGAACTGGGCCTGCTGCTCGCGGGCACGCCGGACCCGCCGGCGGGCCTCGCGCTCGCCGGCGCGCGGCCGGGCGCGCGCCGCTGTCCGCGCTGTCCGCGCAAGATGAGCCTCGGCCGCTTCCCGAACTCGGCGGTCGAGGTGGATAGCTGCCCGGCGCTGCACGGGCTGTGGCTCGACCGCGGCGAGCTGGTCGCGCTGGCGCGTGAGCAGGCGGGCCGGACCGGGGACGCGGTCGTGCGGCATCTGCTGGAACTTTTTGGCGAAGCAAAACCAAACGAAGGAGCAACGACATGATTCCGTTACTGATCCTGCTGGGCGTCGTGGTGGTGCTGGTGCTGTGGTTCATCGGCGCCTACAACGGGCTGGTCAACTCGCGCAACCAGGTGAAGAACGCCTGGGCGCAAATTGATGTCCAGCTCAAGCGGCGGCACGACCTGATCCCGAACCTGGTCGAGACCGCCAAGGGCTACGTGGCGCACGAGCGCGGCACGCTGGAGGCCGTCACCAACGCGCGCGCCGCGGCGATGAAGGCGCAGGGCGCGGCGCAGGCGGCGCAGGCCGAGGGCCTGCTCGGCTCCGCGTTGAGCAAATTCTTCGCCATCGCCGAGGCCTATCCCGAACTCAAGGCCAACCAGAATTTCCTCGCGGTGCAGGAGGAACTGGCCTCGACGGAAAACAAGATCGGCTTCGCGCGCCAGTTCTATAACGACAGCGTGATGTCCTATAACACCAAGGTCCAGTCCATCCCGACGAACATCGTCGCGGGCCTCGGCCACTTCGAGAAGGCGGAGTTCTTCGAGCTGCAGGACGCCGCGCAGCGCGAGGCGCCGCAGGTGAAGTTCTAAGCTGACAGCGATCAGCTTGTCAGCGGTCAGCCATGAAAGACTTTCGTAAGCTGGATGTCTGGCACAAGGCGCATCAACTCGCGGTGCAGATTTATAAGGCTACCGAAAGTTTTCCAGCGGCGGAAATCTATGGCCTAACCAGTCAATTACGGCGCGCGGGAGTTTCCATTCCGACCAACCTGGCGGAAGGCTGCGGGCGAGCGACGGATGCTGACCTGGTTCGTTTCATCGTCATCGCGATGGGCTCGGCCAGCGAGGTGGAATACTTGATCCTGTTGGCGCGCGAGCTGGGACTGATAACGAAAGAAACAGGCGTTACTCTCGAAACCCAGATCATCGAGATAAAAAAGATGCTCGCTTCATTGATCAAAACTGTGCGAGCGGGCTGATAGCTGACCGCTGAAAGCTGAGAGCTCTTATCCATGTGGGAACTGATCCAGAGTAACCGCCGCAAGTCCGCGGCGCTGATCGTGCTGCTGGCGCTGGCGCTGGCGGCGCTCGGCCTGGCCATCGGCTGGGGCGTCGCCGGCGAACCGGGCGGCTACTTCGGCGTCGCGGTGGCGATGGTCATCTGGATCGTGATGCTGCTCGCCAACCTCGCCGCCGGCGAGAGCATCCTGCTCGCCGCCGCCGGCGGACGCGAGATCACGCACGCCGACGCGCCGCAGCTCTTCAATGTCGTCGAGGAGATGCAGATCGCGTCCGGCCTGCCCGCGTTGCCGAAGGTCTACATCATTGATAATCCCGCGCCCAACGCCTTCGCCGTCGGGCTCAAGCCGGAGCGCGCGGCGGTCGCCGTCACCAGCGGCCTGCTCGCGCGCCTGAACCGCGACGAGCTGCAGGGCGTCGTCGCGCACGAGCTCGGCCACATCAAGAACCGCGACACGCTGTTCATGACGCTCGCCGGCGTCACGGTGGGCGCGGTGATCCTGCTCGCCGATCTTTACCTGCGCGGGATGCGCTTCGGCGGCGGCCGCTCGCGCGGCTCCAGCCGCGGCGGCGGCGGCCAGGCGCAGGCGATCATGATGATCGTCGCGCTGGTGCTGGCGCTCCTCGCGCCCATCCTCGCACAGCTCCTCTACTTCGCCTGCTCGCGCCGCCGCGAATATCTGGCCGATGCCTCCAGCGCGCTCTTCACGCGCTACCCGGCCGGGCTGGCCTCGGCGCTGCAAAAAATCTCCGGCGTGCAGGCCGGCCAGCTCGAGGTCAGCCGCGCGCTCGCGCCGATGTTCATCGTCAACCCGCTCGCCGCGGTCGGCGACAAAACAAGCGTGTTCTCCACGCATCCCTCGACGACCGACCGCATCCGCGTGCTGCGCGCGCTGACCGGTGATGTCTCGCTCGCGGCCTATCAGGCCGCGTTTCAGCAGACGCATGATGGCCGGGGCGTACTGCGCGCCGCCACCGTGCAGGCCGCCGCCCCGGTCGCCGCGCGCGACGCCTCAGCCGCGGCGGAGTCACCCGCGATCCCCGGCGCGCCCGCGCTGGCGGCGGCCGCCGCCCTGCCCGACGCCGCGCGGCAGTGGCGCGCGGCGCAGCATCTGGTCCAGCGCGCCGCCGGCTACTTCACCATCCCCTGCGACTGCGGCGTCAACCTGAAGGTGCCGCAGCATTTCGGCCAGCCTTCCGTCGCCTGCCCCAAGTGCGGCCGCCAGCACCTGCTGCCGCCGGACATCGCCTGATGCTGGTCGTGGTCAGGATGCTTGGCGCAATCCGGGTGGTGTGCTATCTTCGCGCAGCTTTCGAGGCCACGATGACCTATCAGCACATCATCACATTGGAGCCGGGCAAGCGCGGTGGCAAACCGTGTATCCGCGGGTTGCGTATCACCGTGGAAGATGTTCTCGGCTGGTTGGCGGCGGGCATGACCGTGCAGGACATCATCGCCGATTATCCCGACCTGACCGAGGAAGATGTGCGCGCAGCCCTGGCCTTTGCCGCCGACCGTGAGCGCCGCGTCCACTTCAGCGTGGCCCCCCATGAAGTTGCTGTTTGACCACAACCTTAGCCATAACCTGGTCCAGCAACTGGCAGAGGCCTTCCCTCAATCATCGCATGTGCGACTGGTTGGTTTGGCGCGCGCCAGCGATACCACCATCTGGGAGTTTGCGCGTCAGGAAGGTTATATCATTGTGACGTTGGACTCCGACTTCTTCGATCTATTGAACCTGCGTGGTGCTCCGCCGCGCGTCATCTGGCTGCGATGTGGCAACCAGCCGACGGCTTTTTACGAAAAGCTCCTGCATTCCCGTTTGGCGCGGATCATCGCCTGGTCGCAAGACCCCACTGCCGAGGGCTTGGAAATCTTTCCATTCACAACCCCATGAATCAACCCCTGCTCATTCGTAATGGCCGCCTGCTCGATCCCGTCACCGGCGCACTCACCACGGGCGATCTGCTGATCGTGGATGGCCGTATCGCCCCATCCGCCATCCCCCATCCGCCATCCGCCCTCTTGGACGCCTCCGGCCTGGTCGTCGCGCCGGGGCTGATGGACCTCCACGTCCACCTGCGCGAACCGGGCGGCGAGGCCGCCGAGGATATCGCCACCGGTTCGCTGGCGGCGGCGCGCGGCGGCTTCACCACCGTCGTCGCGATGCCGAACACCGCGCCGCCGCATGCGACGCCGGAGGTGCTCCAGCGCGTGCTGCGACGCGGCGCGGAGGTCGGGCTGACGCGCGTGCTGCCCTCGGGCTGCGTGACGCGCGACCGCAAGGGCGCGGAACTGGCCGACCTCGCCGCGCTGGCGGCGGCGGGCGCGGCGGCGTTCACCGATGATGGCGGCGTGATCCCCAACGCCGCGCTGCTGGAGCAGGCGCTGCGCGAGTGCCGGCGCCTCGGCAAAGTTTTGATGGAGCACGCCGAGGATCACGCGCTGGAAAAGGCCGGCGTGATGCACGAGGGCGAGCACTCGCAGCGCTGCCAGTTGCCCGGCATACCCGCGCGGGCCGAGGCGCTGATCGTCGAGCGCGATATCGCGCTGGCCGGGGCCACCGGCGCGGCGGTCCACATCCAGCACGTCTCCGCCGCCGAGAGCGTCGAGTTGATCCGCGCCGGCCGCGCGCGCGGTATCCGCGTCACGGGCGAGGTCACGCCGCACCACCTCGCGCTGACCGATGCCGACGTCCAGCCCGACAATCCCGGCGCCTACAAGATGAATCCGCCGCTGCGCTCCGCGCGCGACCGCGCCGCGCTGCTCGCCGGCCTTTGCGATGGCACGCTGACGTGCCTCGCCACCGACCACGCGCCGCATACCGCCGAGGCCAAGGCGCGCGGCTTCCTGCGCGCGCCCTCCGGCATCATCGGGCTCGAAACCGCGCTCGGCGTCACCTACACCGAGCTCGTGAAAAAGGGCCGGCTGGCTTTGCCCGCGTGGCTGCGGCTGTGGACGACCGGTCCGGCCGCCGTGCTCGGTCTGCCGCCGCCGGGCCTCGCGCCCGGCGCGGTCGCCGACCTTGTGTTGCTCGACCTCGAATCCGACTGGGTCGTGAACCCGGCGGAGTTCGCCACCAAGAGCAGCAACACACCCTTCGGCGGCTGGAAGTTGACCGGCCGCGCCGCCGCGACCGTGCTCGGCGGCCGCCTCACCTGGCTCGCCGACGCCGCGCGGAAGCGTTGACCTTGACCGCCGGGCGCGGGGCTGTTTCCAAGGATGGGAAATTTGTTCCATGATTTTTCCAGGCTTTGGAAAGCTTCGGCCCGCACTTTTCCGGGCCTTGGAAAAGTCCACCAGGCCGTTTCCAGGGCTTGGAAGGTTGGCTGATCCCGACAGGGACCGGAAAGCACCTCGAAAAAAACGAAAAAAAGCTCGACAAGCGCGAGGGGATTTGGTTACTAGCGTCAGAATTTTCGCGAGGTCTCTAGGCCGGGGTGGCGCGAGACAGCGGCGGTCTGGTGTTGGGTGCTGATCATGATGGCGAAAAAAAGGATAGGGTGCCTTATGAAGAAGACACAAGTGGTGCGCGTTTGGGTGGCGGGTTTTCTGCTCTGTGGTTGGCTCGGCTCCGCGCACGCGCAGGTCTATTTCACCAATGTGACGGCCACCGCAAATGGTCTGTGGAATACCATGGCCAACTGGACCAACGCCTCGGGCGGCGCACCCATTGCCGTCAATAACTCCAATCTGTTCTTTGGCGTGGCCGGCCGCAACACCAACAATCTGGCCAACGGCAGCTCCTTCGGTTTTATTACGTGGACCGCCAACGTGACCAACCGCCAGTCCTCGGCTGGCAACCGGTATTATTTCAACGGTTTCACCAACACCTCGGGCAGCCGGGTGCAGTGGCTTATCAGGACGCACTTCACCAACAACTTGATCCAGCCGGTGTTTTACAACGATGGGCAGTTATATATTGGCAACACCATCACCAATCTTACGACCCAGGCCTTGGTGTTTGATGGAAGCGGCAACACCACCAATCTTAACCCGATTTACAGTACCGTCGCGGGTGTTGTAAAAACCGGTAGCGGCACCTTGACGCTCACTTCCTCCAATGCGTTCGCCAGCGGCATGGTCTTGAGCAACGGTCTCTTAAACATCAACCATGCGTATGCGCTTGGTCCCGGCACGTTCACGATTGCCAAGGATGGCGTGACGAATAACAACTCGTCTGGTGCGGCCATTGTCAATGCCAATAACAACGCCATCGCTTGGAATGGTGATTTCACCTTCCTCGGCACGCGCGACCTTGACCTTGGTACCGGCGCGGTGACGCTCGGTGGTGGCAACCGGACCGTGCAGGTCAACGCCAATACGCTCGCCCTCGGCGGTGCGATCGGTGATGGCGGCAACAACTATGGCATCATCAAGACTGGCTCGGGTGTGCTCTCGCTCGCTGGCGCGAATACCTACGGTGGCCTGACGGATATCCGCACAGGTATCGTTTCCGTTGCCACGACCGGTACGCTGCCTGGGTGGGACACCGCCGGCCGTTACGTGGTTTCCAATGGCGCGGCGCTGGCGGTGGGCAATGCGGTGACCGATGGCAATGTGGCCACCATTCTCGCCACAGGCAACTTTGCCGCCGGCGGCGGCATCGGGTTCGATACATCGGCCGGCAACCGCGAATATGCGGTGGCGTTGGTTGATACGGGTGCAGGCGCGTTGGGTCTGGCCAAGGTGGGCTCCGGCCAGTTGATTCTCTCCGGCGCGAACACCTACAGCGGCGGCACCTATATCGGTGGTGGCACCCTGAATGTGAGCAACGATGCGGCGCTCGGCGCCTCGGGTGGCGGCCTGACGTTCAACAACGGCGGCCTGTTGGTCAGCGGCGACATGACCCTCGACAACCGCGCGATCACGCTGCTGGGCATGGGCACGAACGACGTGGAGGCCGGTTTCACGCTGACGATCAACAACGACATCGCTGGCGCGGGCGGGCTTACCAAGCGCGGCGCTGGCACGCTCACCTTGGGTGGCACCAATACACACGCGGGCATCACCTATCTCTATGACGGCGTCGTCAACCTCACCGGGAGCAACCGGTGGACAGGGACCGGCGGTGGTGGCACGGACTTCTATCAACTTCACAGCAACGTGGTGCTCAACCTTTCCGGCGATTTTTATAGCCCAGGTCAATTCCGCGTCGGCTACGAGTCGGGCACCACGGCGATTGTCAACCAGACCTCGGGCACGTTCTATGGGGCCGGTACCTACGGCCAGTTGATCGGTAGCACGGCGGGCGCGGGTATCTATAACCTCTATGGCGGCATGGTCACCAACAACTCCGGTTCCGAGCTTACGCTGGGTGTGAACGACAACAGTATCGGTGTTTTCAACCTGTTCGGCGGTGTCCTAAGAGCGTCCACACTGGAAGTCGGCCGCAATACGGGCGCCGCAGCTTCCACGACGAATTATTTCACCCAGTCCGGCGGCACGGCGACCGTCGCCAACCTCTTCATGGGCCGGAATAATGCTGACAGCATCAACCAGTTCATGAATCTGTTGATCACCAACGGCATCTTCACCGCCAATACCTTCACCAACCTGGCCCCGGCGGCGGGCGATATCGCCAACCTCTATTTCGGCACAGGTGCCGTGGTCACGCTGCCTGCCTTCCCGCTCACGCGCGGCGCGGGCGCCACGGTGAGCCTGACGATGGATGGCGGCACGCTGAATCCCTATGCAGCCAGCGCCAACTACCTTAGCAATCTGACCTCCGCTGTCATCACCACCAACGGCGCGTTCTTCAATGTTGCCGCCGGCAAGGACATTGTGATTGCGCAGGCGTTTGACAATGCTGCGGGCCAGGGCGGCGGCAGCCTGACCAAACTCGGTTCGGGCACCCTGCAACTGACCGGCCCCAATACCTATAGTAATGGGACGACCATCAGCGGCGGCGTGTTGGGCTTTGGCGCGGGCGCGCTGCCGGCAGCCGGCAATGTGCTGATTCAGGAACCCGGCACCTTGATCGCCTCCGGCGCGCTCATGACGGCGGTGGGCTGGCTGGGCCGGGTGGATGCGGCGTCGGCCGGCGCCTTGGCGCTGGCGGGCGATAACGCCGAGGTCTTGGATCTCAATGCGGGCAGCTACAGCAACCTGTTTATCGGCATGATGTCCGGCGCGACGGGCACGTTCAGCGGCGCGCTGACGCCCTATGGCGCGACCTATCGTCTGGGCGGCGGCGGTGGCGCGCTGAACTATGCCAATGCCATCGGCGCCGGCAGCCTGGTGGTCGGCGCGGTCGGCGGCAGCGGCACGGTCATCCTGACCAACGTCAACACCTTTGCCGGTGGTACGCTCTTCAACTCCGGCGCATTGAACATCAACTCCGATGCGGCCTTGGGCGCGGCGCCCGGTGCGGCGGCGACCAATTTGGTCTTCAACGGCAATAGCTCGTTACAGTTCGCCGACTCGTTCGCCTTGAACGCCAACCGCACGATTCTGGTCGGCAGCGGCGTCTCCGCCGGCCTTGAACCACTGGGCACCACGAACACCATCGCCGGCGTCATCACCGGCCCCGGCGGCATCAACAAGCTGGGCGCGGGCGTGCTGGTGCTCGCCGGCGCGAACGACTTTGCCGGCGATGTGACCATTACCGCCGGCGCGCTGGCGCTGGGCGCGGATAATGTGTTGGGCTCCGGTACGCTGGTGCTCGCCGGCGGCGCGCTGGTTTCCGCCGATGCTTCTGCGCGCTCGATCAACAACAACTTGAGCTTCACGGGCGACGCGTTGCTGGGTTACCCGGGCTTGGGCAACCTGACCTTCACCGGCACGTCGGGCGACCTCGGCACCGGCACGCGCGTGCTGACCGTCTCCAATGCGGTCACCGCCACCATCAATAATGTATTAAGCAATGCCGCCAATCTGGCCAAGGCCGGCGGCGGCACGTTGGTGCTCGGCGGCGCGAACACCTACGGCGGTAGCACGGCCATCCGGGGTGGCACGCTGCAACTGGCTAATGCGGCCGCGATCCCGTCCAGTTCCGTCCTGTTCTTCGGCGATAGCACGGTCAACGGTCTTGGTGTGTTGGATCTGAACGGTTATAGCCACACCGTGGGCGGCCTGATACTCCCCGTGGCGACGTGGAACAACAACTGGGCCATCACCAACCAGGTCATCAATCTGAATCCGGGCCAGACCTTGAATGTGGTGTCCACCGCCAACAGCAACATCGTCAACTTTGGCACCGGCCAGCACCTGGTCATGTCCGGCGGCGGCGCGTTGAACATCAACGACCCCAACGGCGCCATGTTGATCATGGGCCGTTCCAACAATGTCAGCGACCATCTCGGTTTGGATGTTTCGCAACTGGGTTCTTTCAACGCCAGCGTGAGCAACATCATCGTCGCCTATGACAAGTCGGGCTACGGTTCGCAGGCCAGCCGCCTGGCCGGCCTGTATCTGGCGAGCAACAACACCATCACGGCCAACAATATGTATCTGGGCTGGTCCGATCAGGATGGTGTCGCCAGCGGCAGGTTGCTCTTGGGACAGAGCAACACGCTCAATATTGCCAACTTCATCTTCGGTCATTTCAAGGGTTCAGGGTTGATGACGTTTGCGCCGGACGTGGTGAACGGTGTCGTGACCCTTGCCGGTACGGGTGGCACGGATCGGGCCAATGTCTATATCGGCCGGCTCACCGCCGGCACGGGCGTCAATGCCTTCAACTATTTGATGATCACGAACGCGGGCGCGGCCCTCAACGCCAATCTTGATCAGTTGGTGATCGCCACGTTGGATGCCACCCCCAGCAGCAGCACCGCCGGCCCGTACGGCGAATTCACCTTCAACGGCGGTACGGTGGACGTCAATACTTCCGTCGTTGGCCGGAGTTTGTCCGGCGTCACGCAAGGCAGGGCCAACGGCGTTCTAACACAGCGCGGCGGTGTGCTGAACATCAACCATGAGCTCACCATCGCCCAGCGCCTCGGCAGTGGCAACATCACCGGTACGGTCAATTTTGCCGGCGGCACGGCCAACATCTACACGAACATCCTGGGCGGCGGCGGCGTCTCCTTCCTCAATGTGTCCGGCGGCACGGTGGAGATGAACAACCACAACATCGGCGATGGCGGCGCGGGCACCATCAGCAACCTCTACTTCCAATCCGGCACGGTGCGGAACATCGGCGAGATCAATGGCGGCCTGACGCCGCTGATCAAGAACACCGCCGGCACGCTGCTGCTGGACACCGCCAACGCCTACACCGGCGGCACGACCATCAGCAACGGCGTCCTGGTCGCGAACAACCCCACCGGCAGCGGGCTGGCGACGGGTCCGGGCACCATCAACATCTATAGCGGCGGCTCCCTGCAGGGCACCGGCGCGGTCGCCCATGTGATCGTCAACAACCTGGGCAAGCTTATTCCGGGCAACAGCATCGGCACGCTGACCGTGAGCAACCTGACGATGAACGCCGGCAGCCAGTATGACTTCGAGTTCAACCAGGCCCACGCGCAGACCAACGACTGGATCATTACCTTGGGCGATCTGACGATCAATGGCGGCGCCTTCAACTTCTATGAGGAAGGCACGACGACGGCCTACACGATCAACGACACCTATAACCTGATCCAGATCGGCGGGGCGCTCAGCGGTTCGCTGGGCAGCTTGAGCGTCAACACGGCGCCCTTCAAGCAGTACACCTTCGCCACCAACGGGGTCTGGCTCACGGTGACCATCGCGGACGCCTCCTATATCTGGAACGGCCTGAATGCGGAGGAAAGCTACTGGTCCAGCAACGATAACTGGGTTGTGATGCCCACGGAAAACGTGCCGCTGGTCTTCACCGGCACGAACCGGCTGATCAACACCAATGACTTCGCGGCCAACACCAAGTTCACGGGTATCACCTTCACCAACGGCGGCGCATTCGTGCTCGAGGGCAATGCGCTCAACCTGATGAGCGGGGTGGAAAACCACAGCCTGAACCTCCAGACCATCAATCTGCCGCTGGTGCTCGATGGCGCGAGCCGGCCGTTCGGCACCTATAGCAACGACATGGTCATCAACGGCGAAATCAGCGAGGTCGGCGGCTCGTGGCGGCTGTTCAAGAACGGCGCTTACACGCTGACGCTGACCGCGTCCAACAATTTCAGCGGGGGCGTGGTCATCAACGCCGGTACGCTGCTGGCCAGCAACGCCTATGCGCTCGGCCCCGGCCGCGTCGCGATCACCAACGCCATGCTGCAGATCGCGCAGGATCTGGCCATCCAGAGCAACCTGCTCGGCAATGCCGGCGCGATCATTGACGTGGGCGCCTATACCCTGACGCTGAATCAGGGCATAGACAGCACCTTTGCCGGCGCGATCACCAATACCGGCAACCTGCTCATGGGTGGCACGGGTACGGTGACCCTCTCCGGTTCCAACACCTACAGCGGCCTGACCACGCTCAACGCGGGCAAAGTGCTGGTGACGGGCTCCAAGGCGGGCGCGGGCGAGACGATCATCAACGCCGGCACCTTGCAGATCGGCGATGGCGCCGCGCTCAACGGCTTTATCGCGGGCAACATCTCCAACGATGCCACGCTGATCTTTGCCACGCCGACGGCGCTGACCTACGATGGCGTCATCAGCGGCAGCAGCGGCCTGATCAAGAGCAACGCGGGTGTGCTGACGCTGACGGGCGCGAACGTTTATAACGGTCTGACCACCCTGGCCGGAGGCACCTTGCAGATCGCCGGCGGCGATAACCGCCTGCCGACCACCACGGCGCTGCTCTTCACCGGTCCGGCGACGTTGGATCTACAGGGCTTCAACCAGACCCTGTCCAACATGACGTTTAACGGCGCGACGCGCACCAACTTCATCCTGGGCGCGAACAGCTCGTTGACCGTCAATGGCGACCGCGATCTCACGTTCGGTTCCACCAGTGGCGTGGCCACCATCACGGTGGATATGTCGGGTCTGGGTGCGTTCACCTACAATGTCCCGAACCGCACCATCCGTTTTGGCCCGCCAGGCACGGGTGCCGCTAACGGGGCCTTGGGTATCGTCACGCTCGCCGCTACCAATACAATCACGGCCCTGACCATGGGCTTTGGCGATACCGCTCTGGCAGGTTCTTCCTCCAACACCAATCTTCTGAACCTGGGCCAGATCAACGCGATCAATGCCAACACGATCACCATCGGCAGCCGCGCCTCGAGCGCGATCATGACGCTGCCCGCCGGCGGCAGCCTTTCGTTGCGTGGCACGACGGGCGGGGCCAGCTTTGTCAATCTGCTGGAATTGGGCAAGCAGGACAACAACAACACGCCGGCGAAATACCACATCCTTGATACCTCGGCCGGGACCTTGGATGCCCAGATTGGTACGTTGGCCGTCGGTCGTATCTTTAACCGGATGGGCGCGGAGTATGGCACGTTCCAGATGGGGAACGGCACCCTGCTCGCCAGCAACATCACCCTGGGTATGTTTGGCGGCAGCAATAGCTCCTCCTACATCGCGTCCGGCACGTTCTCCCTCGATGGCGGCACGGTCCAGGTGCAGAACCTGAACCTGGCCGAGAGCATCTCGAACAACGCCGGCCGGTCCTACGGCAACTTCGTGTTGAGCAACGGCCTGCTGCAGGTCCAGAACATCAGCCGCGGCGTCAACAACATCGGCAACGGCAGCGGCGTGGTAACCTGGGTCGGTGGCGTCATCTCCAACTACGACGCCAGCACGGACCTGCTCGCGAGCAATGTGTGGGTCAATCTGGTGCCCGGCAACGACCACAACCTCGGTGTGGGCGCAGGCCGCACCGCGACGCTCTACACGACGATCACCAACAGCGGCAATCTGGTCAAGACGGGTGACGGCCTCCTCGTGCTCGCCGGCAGCAGCACCTTTAATGGCGACACGGTGCTCAAGGCCGGCACGCTCCAGCTCAACAGCCCGCTCGCGGCGCAGAACAGCACGATCAGCAACCTCGTGGCGCAGGACGCGTTGCAGTTCGGCGGCGCCACCAATGCCTACACCATCGGCGGCCTCACCGATGCCTATGACCTGGTGCTGACCAACACCGCCGGCAGCGGCATCACGCTCTCGCTGGGCAACAGCGGCCAATCGCTGGTCTTCTCCAAGGTCATCAGCGATGCCGGCCTCGGCGGCGCGATCAACAAGGTGGGCACTGGCGACCTGACCCTGACCGCCTCCAACCTCCACAGCGGCGGCAGCGCCGTGACGGGCGGCCGGCTCCTGATCGGCAACCCGGATGCGCTCGGCAAGGGTACGATCACGCTCTCCGGCGGCCTCCTCGCTTCCGACGGTGTCACGCCGCGTACTATCACCAACACCGTGCGCGTGACCGCCGCTTCTGGCTTGGGCGATGTGGTCAATAATGGGCAGTTGACCCTCTCCGGGTATGTTGATTTCACGACGGGGGCCCGGCCACTTACGAATGCAAGTGATGTGATTGTTACCGGCGGATCGGGCAATGGCGGGCTCGGTGTGAAACAGGGGGCGGGTACGCTCACGTTCACTAATGGCATTCAGGATTGGACCTCCGGTGGCGCCCTTGCGGTGGAACAGGGAACGGTTGTCTTTGATAATACCACCGTCACCAACGCTGATGCCTTCCGCATTGTGGGGAAGACAGCCGGTGGGACCGCCCGTCTGGTGGTCACCAATGGCGCCGTGCTCATCAGCGTCAACGGCGGGGCCAATATACGGCTCGGCTACACGGGTGGAAATGTGGCAGCCACGAATATCCTGGACGTGGCCGGCCGGATCACCATGAAGGCCACGGGCACGGCTGGTGAACTCATGATCGGGACCGCCAGCGCCAAGAGCATTGCCAACCTGTTGCCCAATGGCGTGCTGGAAGTGGCTGCCGTTAATAAGCAGACCGGCGGAATAGCCGAATTCAATTTCGCTGGCGGTATTCTGCGGCCACTCGAAGCCTCCACGGTATTTATGACCGGCTTGGATACGGCCAATGTGCTCGCCGGTGGCGCGATCATTGATTCCGCCTATGATATTACCATCGGGCAATCCCTGCTCAACGGTACGGGCGGCGGTGCCGATGGCGGCTTGGTCAAGTTGGGTGTGGGAGCCCTGACGCTCTCCGGTGTGAACACCTACAACGGCCTGACGGACATCCGGACCGGCACGCTGACGATCACGGATACCAACGCGCTGCCCGGCTGGAACACCGCCGGCCGCTATGTGGTGTCCAATGGCGCGGTGCTGGCCGTCTATAACGCGGTCACCGATGACAGCATCACCAACATGCTCGGCACCGGTAACTTTGCCTCCGGCTCCTATCTGGGCTTCGATACGGCCAGCGGCAACCGCGATTATAACTGGGTCATCGCGGACCTCGGCGCGAACGTGCTGGGCGTGAGCAAGCTGGGCGCGAACAACCTGGTGCTGACCAATGTGAACACCTACACGGGCGGCACGTTGATCAATGGCAGCGGCCTGATCATCGCGGGCAACAATGCGGCGCTCGGCACGGGCCTGGTCACGGTGAACTCCGGCGCGGGCCTGGCGCTGACCAATGGCGTCGTGGTGCCCAACAACCTGCTCATCACCGGCACCGGCCCGAGCGGCAACGGCGCGCTGCGTAACTTGGAAGGCGTGAACACCTACGGCGGTGTCATCACCCTGGGTGGCGCGGCCTCGATTCAGGCCTATTCCGGCTCGACGCTCTACCTGACCAACGTCATTGATAATGGCGGCTACGCGCTGACCATGACCTCTTCGGGCGATACCGTGGTCAGTGGCAGCATCACCAACTCCGGTTCGCTCATCAAGGCCAACTCCGGCACGCTGATTCTGGAGGGCGCCAATACGTTCTCCGGCGGCACGTGGATGAGCGCGGGCAGCATCCTGGTGAGCAACGCACTCGCGCTGCAGAACAGCACGCTGACTATGACCAACGGTTCGCTGCTCTTCGGCGGCGGCATCACCGCGGCGACGCTGGGCGGTCTGGCGGGCAACAGCAACATCACGCTGGCGACGCAGAGCAGCGAGCCGGTGTTGCTCGGTGTCGGCAACAACGGTACCGATACCACCTTCGGCGGCGTCTTGAGCGGCGCCGGCGGCCTGACCAAGATCGGCGCGGGCACGCTGACGCTGACCAACGCCAGCACCTACACCGGCCCGACGACGGTCAGCGCCGGCACCCTGTTCGTCCGTACGCCGGGCTCGCTCGGCGCTGCGAGCGGTGGTGGCTTCAGCTATGCGGGCTTGATCACCAACAACAGCACCCTGTTCTTCGGCGGCAGCGTCTCGCAGGCGCTCACAGGCGCCATCTCCGGAAGCGGTACGCTGATTCAGGGTGGTTCCAGCTACCTCACGCTCACCGCGGCCAATGACTACATCGGCCAGACGATCGTGACTTCCGGTGTATTGCAGATTAACAACAAGGATGCCCTCGGTTCCGCGGTGGCAGGCACGGTAGTGTCCAACAACTCGCGCGTGGATATCCGGGTGAACTTGACCAACGCCGAACCTTTCGCGATCTCCGGTACGGGCACGGGTACGGGGAGTGCGTATGGCGCGATCGTGTTCCGTGTGACTAGCGGTACCTTCAAGATGACGGGTCCGATTACCTTGAACGGCGATGCGGCCCTGAATACCTACAACTCCAACCTCGCCAACGTGACGCTTGACCAAGGCATTGATGGCACCGGTTCGTTGACGTTCCAAAGCAGCGCGGGCAACAATGGCGGCGGGCGTTTCACCCTGCTGGGCCAATCCTCCTACACCGGCGACACCTATTTGCAGGTGAACAATGTGAACTGGAATGGCGTCCAGCTCCACCTCGGCACCAACAATGCGCTCCCGGCCACGTCGGTGTTGAATTACCTCGTGCAAAATAATGTGGGGAAGACCAATACCGCCACGTTGGCGCTCAATGGCTTCAGCCAGACGGTGGCGGGCTTGGTCAGCGCCAATGTGGCCGGCGACGGCACGAACAAGGTGGTGAACGGCTCGGCGACGCTCTCGACGCTGACGATCAACAACAGCGCCGACCACTCCTTCGATGGCCAACTCGGTGCCGCCGGGGCCAACGACAACAACTTCGCGCTGGTCAAGACCGGCGCCGGCACGCAGACGCTGGCGCCGATGTTGGGGGCGAACACCTACAGCGGCGGCACGTTCATCAACCAGGGCGGCCTGAAGGTGGATGTCGCCGGTGCGCTCGGCAGCGGCGCGATCAGCATCGCCAGCGGCGCCCGGCTCGACGCCACGGCGCTGGCCACCGGGTACAGCCTGCTCTCCGGCCAGAGCCTGACCAACCGCGGCAGTATGCTGGGCGGCCTGATCATCAGTTCTGGCGCGCTGGCCATGGGCGGCGGCAGCTATGCCGGCGCGGTCACCAACCTCGCGGGCGGCACGCTGACGCCGGGCGTGGGCGGCGATACGAACTTCTTCCAGAGCCTGACGCTCGCGGCCGACTCGACCAACATGTTCTGGATCGGCAGCGCGACCACGCACGATATGTCCGTGGTCACCAACAGCCTGGAGGCGATGGGTGCCGGCTCGCCGCTGTTGAAGCTGGACCTCACCAACTACAACTGGCAGCGCGGCGACGAGTTTGTCATCTACAACAACCTCTACACCGGTATGAGCGCCACGCTCGATGGCACCAACAAGTGGTTCCAGTTCCAGGATGCCTTCGGGGCGCTGACCAACCTCTATAACAACACCTACTTCAACGCCCTGACCAGCGGCGGAGCGACCAACATGTTCCGCATCAACTATGATGCGCTGGCCAACGGCGATGCCCAGTATAACGACATCATGCTCACGGCGATTCCTGAACCGGCCTCGTTCAACCTGCTGGCGATGCTGGGCGCCGCCTACTGGCTGCGCCGGCGCATCCACCGCCAGAAGCGCCGCTGGGACATGTAAGCCACGCTGGGTGGCCTTGAACCGGCCCACGACCTTGCGGTCGCGGGCCGGTTTGTTTTGGCGGGGTGGGCGCTCGGCCGGTTTCCCCAAGGCTCCTGAAAACCGGCCACGCGTTTTTCCAATCCCCGGGAAAAGCCCCCTGCACCCTGTCCAATCCTTGGGGAACGATCAGGGCAACTGGAGCCAGAGGTAGAGCGGGGATTCGGTCAACGTCACGGTCGCGGCGGTTCCTTGCATTTCGAGACTGGTCACCGTTGGATTGGAGTCGGCGGCAAGCGGCATGCGCTCGGCTTTGAGCAGCTTGCCGGGCAAGGTCGGCAGCGTGCAGCGTTCCTGACGGTCGTTCGCGGTCGGCGACCACGCGACCCAGACGCGCGCTTGCTTGTCGGTCGCGTGCTGATACTCGAAAAGGTAACGGTCGGATTGCTGACTCACGGCGCGGGCAAAACGGTAAGCGCCAAGGCTCCGGTAGAGATGGGCGACGGCATGGAACGCCGGCTTGGGTTGGAAATTCCGCGTCAGGCCGGACGAGCCGTGCAACTGTGGCTCATCGCGGTCGTTGAAGAAGTAGAGATAGGCGCGGTCCACGGGCAGCGCCGAGAACACGAGGAACGAGCGCACGAGCCACTGCGCCTGCTGCACGTCGGTGATGCCGACCCACTTCTTGAAGTCGCCGGTCTTGGGCGGCGGCTTGGTCGTCGCGTCATAGCCGAACTCGGTCAGCCAGACGGCCTTGCCGGGCGCGTGCGCGGCGCGCCAGTCGCAGACCGCCTGCACGCGCGGCAGGTAGTCGAGCAGCTTGGGATTTTCCGGGCAGCCGCGCCGCCACGTGGGCCAGTTCTCCAGCATCGCGTAGCTGTGGACGGTGATGATGTCGTAGAGCGGTTCGAGGCCCTGGAAGCAGGTCAGCGCCTTGCTGTACTTCTCGCTCTTCCCGGCGTTGGCGGCGCAGGTGGCGATGCGCAGCCGCGGGTCGCCGGCGCGCAGGCCCCTGGCCATGTGCTCGAACATCATGCGATAGGCGGCATCGCTCCAGTCGCCCGGCTCGTTGCCGATCTCGACCGCGTCCACCAGTTGGTGCGCCGAGGGTCCGCAGTATTTCGCAAAGGCCTGGCCGTAGGCGAAGGCGTCGCACGGCACGTCCTTCCACTGCGGCGGCTTCAGGCTCTCGAACATCAGGCTGGCGACGATGTCGAAGCCCTGCTTGCGCCACGAGCCATAGACCTGCTCCCAGCTCACGCGGTTGCGCGCGAACGGAAACGTGGTGATGAAGTCGCTGTCCTTGCCGAGATCCCACTCCACCGGATGATAGTCGCGCGCAAGGCGGCAGACCTGCCGGTAGAGCTCCGGCTTGAATTGCACCGTGTGGCCGCAGACGCCCATGAAGTCGGCCATCACCGGCCGCGGCGGCGGTGCCTCGGCCAAGGTCGTGACAGCGGCGAGAAGGGAAGAAGTGAGCAGGGCCTGATGGGTTTTCACGCCGTGCATTCTTGGTGCACACGAGTCCGAGTGCAAGCGGTTTCAGGACACACAAGCCTGTTCGCTTGTGGGCGGGGCTTCTAGCCCCGCGAATCTCAAACTCACCTGACCTGATTGGTGGGCGGGAGCTACAGCTCCCGCGTTTGTGTTTCGGTTGATCTCGCGGGAGCTGTAGCTCCCGCCCACAACAGCGAACGGTCATGGAGGGCCACGCTCCGTCGTGGCCGCGTGGCAGCGCGCCGAGTGGCACGAGCGTGGACAAAGGCGGGCTGGGCCGTTAGCATCGCGCGTCGGCTGGTGTGGCGAGAGGAGTGAACCATGAACTTGTTGGACGGCGTCAGAGTGTGGGCTGCAGTAGTGTGGGTCGCGATGGGTTTGTTGCCTGCGCAGGCGGAACCGGAGCGCTGGGTGGAAGCGCCGGCGCGCAGCGTTCCGGTCATGGAGAAAGTGGATGTCGTCATCGTGGGCGGCAGCGAGGGCGGCATGGCCGCGGCGTGGAAGGCGGCCAAGCTGGGCGCGAAGGTGCTGCTGCTCAACGAGGAAACTTTCCTCGGCAGCGAGGTGACCGGCAAGGGCCGTTACCTGCTGACCGGTCCCGCGCCGGCCAAGCTCTTCAGCCGCGCGCTTTTCGCCGACATGACGCCCGCGCGCTATCGCGCTGTCGCCGACGCCCTGCTGCAAAATGCCGGCGTCACCTTCGTGAACTGCACCCGGCCCGGCGGCGTGCTGGTGAACGAACACGGCCAGCTCTGCGGCGTCGTCACCGCGAACAAGGCGGGCTTGCAGGCGGTGATCGCGAAGGTGGTGATCGATGCGACGTACTGCGGCGCCGTCGCCGACGCCGCGGGCGCCGCGCGCCAGCCGTGGAACGTGACAACGCTCACCGTCAGCCGCGCGAACTACTCGAAGAGCGCGACCTCGCTGAACGAGACGCGCAAAGAAGTCCCGATGCCGCAGCTCTCGTGGCCGCTGCTCAACAAGGCCGAGGCGCTGCTGCGCGGCACGACGCAAAAGGGCGTTGGCAACGCGTTCGCCTACAGCATGGATTTCCTGATGCCCACCCCGATCCTCGGCAAGATCACCGACGACCGCGCCACCTTCGCCGGGCCGGACGCGCTCGACCTCGGCGTCTGCGAACCGCAGCACACCGCGCGGCTGCTCGTCATCGGCTCCTCCTGCGCCGTCAGCCGCGGGGCGGCGAAGGCGCTGATGCAGCCGGTCGCGCTCGCCGAGGTCGGCGAGCGGCTCGGCGAGCGCGCCTTCCAGATGGCCGCCGCCATCCAATGGCCGGCGACCGTCACCGTCAAAGCACCTGCTGTGGCCGGCGCGGCGGTGTCCGGGCTCGCGCTCAAGGAATTGAACGAGCGCGAGCGGCCCTACCGCCGGCAGCCGCTCGAAACGGTCAGCCAGCCCAAGCTCGGCGTGCCGGTGCTGGCGGAATACGACGTCATCGTCATCGGCAGCGGGCCGGCCGGCCATTCGGCCGCGATCGCCGCCGGGCGCGCGGGCGCCAAGACGCTGATGATCGAGCAGGCCGGCTTCATCGGCGGCAATATCGCGCTCGGCGTCCCCGGCTTCTGGCGCGGCTACCGCAAGGGCTTCAACCAGGAATGGAGCCCGACCAACTACCCAAAGTTTCTCGCCGAGGCTGGCGTGGATATCTGGCTGCACTCGCTCGCGATGGGCGCGGTGCTGCGCGGCAAGGAAGTCGCGGGCGTCGAGATCGCCACGTGGCTCGGCCGCGGCGCGGTGCTCGGCAAGATCATCATTGATGCCTCCGGCGAGGGCGATGTCTGCGCCGCCGCCGGCGCGGAGTCGTTCTACCTCAACGAGGGCGACCTCTGCCTGGAGGAGGCGTCGTTCAAGGACATCGGCCTCTATAGCAACGTGCCACCACTGGACCCGATGGATGTCGCCGGCGCCACGTTGCATCACGTCATCGCCGTGCAGGCGGGTAAGGCGAAGTGGGACTTCTTCCCGATGGTGCAGCTCCGCGAAACGCGCCGCATCAAGGGCGACTACGTGATCAACGAGCTCGACGTGAACGCCGGCCGCACCTACCGCGACGTGATCGCCGTCTCCGCCTCGGCCTTCGACCCGCACGGCTACTACAGCAGCGACTACTCGTTCGCCGGCCTCATGCCCTTTACCAAGCGCGTGAAGAAGGATGTCATTGCCTACATTCCGCTGCGCGCGATTTTGCCGGCCGGGCTGGAGAACATCCTGGTCGTCGGCCGCTGCCACTCGATGACGCACGACGTGCAGGCGATGATCCGCATGAACCCCGACGTGATCAACGAGGGCTATGCCGCCGGTTACGCCGCTGCGCTCTGCCTCCAGCACGGCACCACGCCGCGCCAGGTCAACATCACCGAGCTGCAGGCGCACCTCGTCTCCAAGAAAATCCTCCCGGCCGAGGACCTGCCGCGCATCGCCACCGACCTGCCCGAACCCACCGACGCGGAACTCGCCGCGGCCGCCGCCGATCCTGCGCAGCGCGCGAACCTCCTGACCCTCGCCCGCGGCGGCGTGCGCGCGATTGAGCCGCTGAATAAAACTTTCGCCGCCGTGCCGGATGCCGCCAAGGCCAAGGCGCTCTGTCTGCTCGGCGATGGCACCGGCGTGCCGCTGCTCGCCGACTGGCTGGCGAAGGAACCGCTGGGCACCGGCAAGCCCTACAACTGGGAAGGCTTCCTCGACGTGCCGGAGGTGGATGGCGCGATGTGGGTGCTCGCCATCCCGAAGGACAAGCGCGCCGTCCCCGCGCTCGTGGACAAGCTGCGCCAGTGCAAGGCCGATACCGGCTTCAACAAACTCCGCGCCGTCACCATGGCGCTCGGCCGCATCGGCGACCCGGCCGCCGCGCAGCCGCTCGCGGATTTCCTGCGGCAGCCCGGCATCCAGGGCCACATGAACCCCGGCGCCGATCCCACGACGATTCACGCCGCGAAATTTTCACAGGCCTTGATCGAGCTCTTCGCCGCCTCCGCGCTCTACCGCTGCGGCGACGCCGACGGCCTCGGAAAAAATATCCTGACCACCTACCTCGACGACTGGCGCGGCGTCTTCGTCCGCTACGCCGGCAACGTCCTCGCCGAACGCAAGTAGTCCGGACGCGGCGAGGAGCGCCGGGTCGGAGACCCGGCCAACAATAGCTGCTCTGTTGTCTTCTGTAAGCCGGCGTTCCGAGCCGACGTGGTTCCAAGCCCTGGAATTTTCAACGTGAATTTTTCCAAGGCTTGGAAAAATTTCCGCGAAATCTTCCAATCCCTGGAAAAACCCGTCTCGCGTTTTCCAATCCTTGAAAACGGCGCGGCTGGAACCGCGCCCGCCCGTCCGCTTTTTCTGTCTCTCGATTTTTCTGTCCACGCCCCAAGGCGGGGCCTAATCCTGCTCACAGCCGGATGAAAATTTTCCGCACGTAGAGGAAGCGGACCAGCAGGAAGGTCAGGCCCAGCTCAACCGCGGCGAGCAGCAGGCCGCCGGCGCCCTTGGCCAGGTGCAGGTCCAGCCACGCCTGCACGTCGCCGCCGGCGAGGCGCGCCGCGATTTTCGGGAAATCAATGAGGTTGTGCGCGAGATAGATCGTAATCGGGTTCATGCCGATCCAGACGAACGGCTGGCACCACGTCCGCCATTGCCGGATTTCCACGAGCCAATAGAAAAGCCCCAGCAGCAGCGCGCTGCAGCCGCCGGTCACCAGCACGAACGACGGGCTCCAGAGTTTTTTCACCACCGGGAACTGGAGGCCCCAGAGATAGCCCAGCGCCACGCTCGCGACGCCCGCGAGCACCAGCCCGATGACCTTGCGGTGGTCATCGGCGTCGCCGCGCCGCAGCCAGAGGCCCGCGAGCAGGCCGAGCAGGCAGACGGAGACGACGCCGAGGATGCCCAGCAGCGGTTGCGATTCGTAGGCGCCGTTGATCTTCTTCCCCGGCAGGTAGCGATAGTCAACGTAGTTGGAAAGGTTGTGGCCTTCCTCGTAGCAGCCGCGCGCCCGGCCGGCGGCGGTTTGCAGGACCTGCGCCGGCTCGCTCGACTTGAGCTGCGCCACGGTCTGCGCCAGCGTTTCCTTGTCCAGCCGCACATCGGGGAATGGGACGAACGCCATCAGCGCCCAGTAGCCGAGCAGGAGCGCCGCGCAAACCAGCGCGAGCGCCCGCGCGCGGCGCAGCAGGATGAAGAGCGCGCCGCCGCAGAAGGAGGCGACCGCGATGTACTGGAGCACGCCGGAAAGCCGGATCTCCGGCCAGCGGGCGCTGAAGCCGCCGTAGTAGAAGATACCCAGCAGGAACAGCAGCGCACAGCGCCGCGCGAGCCGCGCGATGGCTTTCCCTTGACCCTGCTGCGCCAGCGTCCGTTCCATCGAGAACACCAGCGAGACGCCGGCGATGAACACGAACAGCGGGAAGATCAGGTCGTAGAAGCGGAAGCCCTCCCATGGCACATGGTGGAGTTGGGTTGAGAGGAAGCGCGTGACGGCGTTGTCGCTCACCTTCTCGAGCGCGGTCACCAGCGCGGCCGCGCCGACGATCCAGAACATGTCGAAGCCGCGGAGCGCGTCAAGGGACAGCAGACGCTGGGCGCCGCCGGGGGTGGGAACAGGAGCCGGACCTTGGTTCATACGCACTCCTCTCCAAACTGGTGGGCGGCACAGGACTCGAACCTGTGACCTCGTGCATGTGAGGCACGCGCTCTAACCAACTGAGCTAGCCGCCCAAAAGAAAAGCGCGGCGACAATGGATTTTTCCCCGCGCGGTTTCAAGCCCAAATCTTGGTCACCGCGTCGGCCACAGACGCACGAGCAGCACGCCGTGGCGCGGGACCGAGGCCTCGAACCGCCCATCGAAGGCGCCGATGTCGGTCTGCCGCCAGAGGTCGCGCACGCGCTGCTTGCCGGTCAGGCCAAGGTCGCTCCATTTGGCGGTGACGCGGTTGGCGATGACGCCACGGTTGAACAGGCCGACCGCCAGCGAGCCATCCTCCATCTTCTTCGCCCACACCTCGAGGTTGCCTTCCTTGCTCACGCGCCCGGCCTGCTGGCCGAGCGGGTCCTGGTTGACCTCGAGCACCTCGTCGTTGGTCAGCAGGCCCAGGGTGAAGTCGTCGAACTGCGTCATGTCGCAGCCGATCAGCAGCGGCGAGCAGAGCAGGCACCAGAGGCTGATGTGCGTGTACTGCTCGTTCGGTGTCAGCCGGCTCGGATGCAAATGGCCCCAGCCCACCTGGCCGACGACGAGCATGTCCGGGTCGTTCCAGTGGCCCGGCCCCGCGTACAGTTCGTGCCCGGCCTGGCCAAAGCCGATGCCCGCCATGCTGCCCCAGGTGTCGGTGATGTCGCCGGTCGTGCGCCAGCAATTGCCACCGAGCGCCTCGCCCCACTTCCACACGTCGCCCATGCCGTACTGGCAGAAGCTGAAGAGGATGTCGCGGTTCTGCTTGTCGAGCGCCGCGCGCATGATGGCGTAGGGCCGCATCTGGTCGAGCAACTTCGCCGGCGCGCCATCCTTCTCGAACTTGGCCATGGCCGCGCAGCTCACCGGCCGCGTCCGCGTCTTTTCCATGTTCGGACGATAGGAGCACCAGTCGTACTTCAGGTAGTCGAAGCCCCACGCCGCGTAGTCCTGCGCATCGAGCTCCTCGTGGTCGAAGCTGGCCACGCATTCGCCGCACGTCCACGGACCGGGCGAGGAATAGAGGCCGATCTTGAGCCCGAGGCCGTGTACATAGGCCGTCAGCCCTTTCATATTCGGGAAGCGCGGATTCGGGATGATGTGCCCATCGGCGCCGCGGTGCGGCCCTTGCAGCGTCGGGTCCTTCGAGTCCTTGTGTACCTCCCAGAAGTCGTCAATGTTGATGTAGCTCCAACCGTGCTGGATCAGCCCGCTCTCCACCATCGCCTTGGCCGCCGCCTGCACCTTCTCCGCGCTGACCGCGTGCGCGAAGCAGTTCCAACTGTTCCAACCCATCGGCGGCGTCAGCGCGATTTTGTCGCCGACGACGATCTTGAGCACACGCTCCGCTTTGCCCCTGGCGTTGGAGGCTTTCAATAGGACCTCATAGGTCCTATGCGACCTATCGGTCACGCTCCCGGTGATGATGCCGGAGTTGGGGTCAAGCTTGAGCCCGGCGGGCAGCTTCTCCGCCGCGAACGTCATCGGCCGCTCGCCGGTCGCGGCCACCGTGTAGAGGAACTCGCGGCCCGGCCGCACGCCCGTGATGCGCGTGCCGTTGATGCGCGGCGTCGCCGGTGGCTTGGGCGTCAGGATGACCGCCTCCTCCTTGTGCGCCGGCCCGGCGGTGGGCTTCGCGCCGTGATAGGTGATCTTCGCCTCCACCCAGTCGGCGTGATCGAAGTCGATACCATCGCCGGCATCGGTGACCTCCAGCAGCAGGCTCTTCACGCCTTTCAAATCCACGTCGACCTTCGAGGGTTCCATGCCCGCCTTCTTCAGGCCGCTGGTGAAAACTTCCTTGCCGTCGGCCGTCACCTTGAACTCCACGCTCCCCGGTTGGCCCTTCACCTCGTCATCCACGCCGACGACCGCCGTGAAGCGGTCGGCCTCGCCGAGCAGGTTGAGTTCGAAGAGGCTCTCCGCGTGCGTGCCCACGCCGTGGGCATAGGTCTGGCCCGCGAGCTTCAGGGGATTTTTGTCCACCGACTGGTTCTTTTGAGGCGAGCCATAGCCCTGTGTCATGTTGGCCAGGCCGAGGTCTGCGACCCACACCTCGCCCGCCGCCGCCCAGCCCGCGATCAACAGCACCGACCAACCAAGCCGCCATGTTTTCATAAGGTCTCCCCTGCGCGCGGCGGATGATGCCGCAACCAACCATCACCCGCAACGCGCTTTTCCAAGCCTTGGGGGAAGCGACGTCTTGTTTTCCAAGGCTTGGAAAAGGCTGGCGGTCAACCATGACGGCGGCGGTGGGCCTTCTCGGTCAGCAACCGGACGGTGGCGTCGGCGACGAAGGCGGTGTTGACTGCGCCCAGGTTCCAGACGCAGTCGAAGTCGAGCGGATTGGCGATGTCGCGGTTGAAGTAATCGCGCACCATCTCAGCGCGTTCGCGGTCCTGTTTTTCCATCTCGCGCCGCGCGGTCTCCTCGTCGGCGTCCATCAGTTCCATCATCTGCTTGACGCGCAGCGGCATGGGCGCGACGAGCCGGAGGTGTACGCCGCTGCGCAGGTCGCGCGTGACGAGGTTGCCGGCGCGGCCGACGATGACGACGCGGCCGATCATGCCGAGGATGCGGATGACCTCAAAGATGCGTTTATGGAGCTTGTACTGCTCGTCGTGGCCGGTGAGGATGTCGAACAGGGCCTGTTGGAAACTGCTCTGGTATTCCTCGCGCAGCAGCGAGTCGAGCGGTGCGTTCAGCTCCGGGTCCTGGGCCAGCAGCAGACACAGACGGTAATCGAAGACCTCCCAACCCCGCGCCCAGTCCGCGTCGGTGCTGCGTTCGAGCTGTCGGAGAATTTCGCGCGCGAGCGTGTGGCCGCCCGCACCGGACTCGCGCGAGATGGTGACGAAGGGAAAACCTGTCTGGTCCGGGTTCAGCTTCAGCCGCTCACGCAGATATTTTTTGACCAGTTCAATGGGATTCATGGTTCACCTGTCGGCATTCTACAAAATCCGTTGTCTGGCTCAAGCCACATCATACCGGGGATTGACATCGCGCGGGGAGAGGAGTAGAGGCGCGACTGGCTGGCGGCGTCGCCGGCCGGGCGAAAAATCCAAGCGCGAGGCCAACATGCAGAACGAAATCAACCGGCGGCATTTCCTGAAGACCACGGCGGCGGCCAGCGTGGCGCTGCCCTCCCTCTCGTTCGCGGTGGATGACAAACCGGCGCTGCTCGGCGGCAAGGCGCTCCACACCGGCGGCTGGGCGCGCTGGCCGCAGTGGCGCGAGGCGTGGGAAGGCGACCTGCTCAAGGTCTATCGCAGCGGCAAGTGGTTCCGCGGCTCCGACAAGCACGTCGAGGAGTTCGAGATCGCCTACGCGAAGCTGCTCGGTGCGACCAAGTGCCTCGCCACCGCCAGCGGCACGACCGCGCTGATGGTCGCGCTGCATGTGATGGACGTGGACGCGGGCGACGAGGTGATCTGCTCGCCCTACACGTTCATCGCCACCTACAACGCGATTCTGAACGCGAAGGCGCTGCCGGTCTTCGCCGATACCGACCCGGCGACGCTGCGCATGGACCCGGCGACCATCGCCAGCCGCATCACCGACCGGACGCGCGCGATTCTGCCGGTCCACATCTACGGGATGCCGTGCGAGATGGACGCGATCAACGCCCTCGCCAAACAGCACAAGCTCGCGGTGGTCGAGGACGCGTGCCAGGCGTGGCTCGCGGAATATCACGGGAAGAAGTGCGGCACGCTCGGCGACCTCGGCGCGTTCAGCTTCCAGGAATCCAAGCATCTGCCGGGCGGCGAGGGCGGCACGGTCAGCGGCATGAGCGAGGCGCTGATTGACAAGTGCAACTCGTTCCACAACTGCGGCCGCGCCTGCGGCACCAACAAGGGCGCGGGCAGCTTCACCCGCGGCAACAATTACCGCATGACGCAGGCGCAGGCGGTCATCCTCCTGCAACAACTCGACAAGTTGCAGCAGGACACCGCGGTCCGCCGCGCGAACGCCGATTATCTGACGGGGGAGCTGGGCAAGATTCCCGGCATCGCGCCCTCGCGCCAGCCGGAGAACAGCCGGCCGGTGTGGCATCTCTATCCGTTCAGCTACGACGCCGAAAAATTCAGCGGCCTGCCGCGCGACAAGTTCATGAAGGCGCTCGCCGCCGAGGGTGTGCCGAATGCGAGTCCCTACCGCGAGCAGTATTTTGATGGCCTGCTCGACGAGGCGATCAACTCGCGCGGCTTCAAGCGGCTGTGGGGCGCGGACCGGCTGAAGGCCTACCGCGACAGCTTCCAGGAACTGAAGGGCAACAAGCAGGCGTGCGCCGCAACCGTCGCCTTCCCGCAGACGGTGCTGCTGGCCGACCGCGCCAGCCTCGAACACATCATCGCCGCCATCCGCAGAATCCAGGCGCACAGCGCGGAACTGGTGAAGGCGTGACCAGGAAGCTGATGGAGGAAGGGACATGAGCATCCGTCAGGACAAGCAAAAGCAGGCGGTCACCCGCCGCTCGTTCATCAAGGCCGGCGGCGCGGCGGTCGCGGGGCTGGCTGCGGCGCGGCTCGCGCCCGTGGAGGCGCTCGCGGTCGAGGGCGGCGCGAAGGCCGTGACGGTCCCGCCGCAGAAAATCGCCGCGCTGACGCGCTGGCCGCGCTACGGCGCCGCCGAGAAGACCCGGCTGCACGAACTGCTTGACGCCAACAATTTCTACGGCGAGCTGCCGCTGTTCGAGAAGGAGTGGCAGGACTACACCAAGGCGCCGTTCGTCAAGGCGCACATGAACGGTTCGAGCGCGCTGACCAGCATGTACTTCGCGCTCGACCTGCCGCCGGGCAGCGAGGTGCTCGTGCCCACCTACACGTTCTTCTCGGCCTGCCTCGCGATGCGCTTCGCCAACCTGGTGCCGGTCTTCGTGGACATTGACCCGAAGACCGCGTGTTTCGATCTCGATGACGCCAAGCGCAAGCTGACGCCGCAGACGCGTGCGGTGGAGGCGATGCACTCGTGGGGCCTGCCGTGCGAGATGGACCTGATCTGCGACTGGGCGAAGGAGAAGGGGCTCGTCCCGCTCGAGGATTGCGCGCACGCGCACGGCGCCGCGATGCAGGGGAAAAAGATGGGCAGGTGGGGGCAGATGGCGATCTACAGCTTCCAGACCTCGAAGCCGCTGCCGGCGGTCGAGGGCGGCATGGGCATGTACCAGACGCGCGAGTACTACGAACGCGCCTTCGCCTTCGGCCACTACGAGGCGCCGGAAAAATTCCCCAAGGAGAGCCCGGTGCGCGCCTATGCCGGGACGGGCTTCGGCCAGAAGTACCGGATGCACCCGTTCGCCGCCGCGGTCGCGCGGATGCAGTTGAAAAACCTGGACGCGACCAACGCGCGCGCCGTGCAGAATGTCCGCGCGCTCAATGACCGGCTGACGCAACTGCCGGGCATCACCGAGCCGCGCTGCCGGCCCGACCAGCAGCGCGTTTACTATCACGCCAGCATGCTGCTCATGGATTTCAAGCAGCTTGGTTTTTCGCGCGCGGCGCTGCTCAAGGCGCTCAAGGCCGAGGGTGTCAGCGCCAGCTTCTGGGACTACCCGCAGCAGCACACGCTGAAAATTTATTCCGAGGCGAAGTGGTGGCACCACCCGCCGAAGATTCCGGAGAAGATGCCCGGCTGCGAATACATCAACGCCAACCATATCTTCCTGCCGCTGTTCTACGGCGAGGCCGCCGACGTGGTCGAACAGTACGCGCAGGCGTTCGAGAAGGTCTGGGCCAAACGCCAACAGCTCGCGTGAGGAGAACACATGAAGAGCATCGCCGCGTCACTTGTCGTTACGCTATGGGCCGTATCGTGCTTGGCGCAGACGCCTGATCCATTCCAGCCGGCGCGCAAGCTCGTCGCGCAGCGGTTCGACTCCGGCTTCCCGCCGGGGCACGACACCTATAACGGCATGGGCACCGGCAGCGATGGCCGCATCTACTACGTCTTGAGCACCGAGCCGCACGACGTGGGCGGGCGGATGTTCGTGTTCGATCCCGCGACGCAGCAGGTCTCCGCCCTCGGCGACCTGACCGAGGCGTGCGGCGAGAAGGACAGGAAAACGGTGGTGCAGGGCAAGAGCCACGTGAACTTCGTCGAGAGCGGCGGCAAGCTCTACTTCGCCACGCACATCGGCTACTACAGCATCATTGATGGCATGGAAAAAATGGGCCTCCCGCCCGCGGGCTGGAAGCCCTATCCCGGCGGCCACCTGCTCGCCTACGACCTGCGGAGCAAAAAGTTCGAGGACCTCGGCCTGGCGCCGGAGGGCGAGGGCGTCATCACGTTCAACATGGACGCCAAGCGCGGCCGGATTTTTGGCGTCACGTGGCCGAGCGGCCAGTTCTTCCGGTTCGACCTGGCGACGAAAAACCTGAAGAACTTCGGCCGCACCTGCCGCGAGGGCGAGAACGGCAAGGGCGCGGCCTACAGCACGGTCTGCCGCTCGATCGCGGTGGACCCCGACGATGGCTCGGCCTATTACAGCACGGGCGATGGCGACATTTTCCAGTATCGCGCGGCCACCGACGATGTCGCGAAGCTCGCGGATGAGGACCTGCGGAAGGATTATTTCGGCATCTATGACTCCACCAACCCCGGCCACATGGGCTACAACTGGCGGCAGACGTTCTACCGCGCCGCCGACAAGATGATCTACGGCGTCCACGGCAACTCTGGCTACCTCTTCCGGTTCGATCCGCGACAGAAGCGCATCGAGGTACTCGACCGCCTCACGTCCGACGTTTCCAAGCGCAGCGGCATGTTTGACCAGTTCAGCTACGGCTACCTCGGCTTCGCGCTCGGGCCGGATGGCGACACGATCTATTACCTCACCGGCGGCCCGATCTACGTGGACGGCCGGCGCCTCAAAGGCAAGGACCGCATCGCGATGGGCGCGGCGAAGGGGCTCGAGGACCTGCACCTCGTCACCTACCACATCCCGACCGGCCGCTGCAAAGACCAGGGCGCAATCTATTATCCCGACGGCACGCGGCCGCTCTACGTGAACTCCCTCGCCGTCGGCCTGGATGGCAGCGTCTATTCGCTCGCGCGCGTCCCGGAGAAAGGCCCCGTACGCGCCGACCTGTTCTGCGTGAAAGGCCCCTTCGCGCCGTGAAGACTCTGCTGCGCTTTGGCTTGGCGTTGCTGCCTGCGCTGGCGCAGGCGGCGGAGTTGCGCCTCGCCACCTTCGATGCCGATATCACCCCGCCGGTCGGCAGTATGCTCGCCTACGATCCCGTGGTGCGCGTGGACGAAATGACGCTGCGCGGTCGCGGTGTTGTGTTGCTCGGCGCGGGCCAGCCGCTCGTGCTGTGCGCGCTGGACTGGCTCGGCCTGTTCAACGAAGCGCACGAGCAGTTCCGCGCGGACCTGGCGCGCGCGGCGGGCACCACGCCGGAGCGCGTTGCCGTGCACTGCGTGCATCAACACGATGCGCCGCGCATGGATACCAGCGCGGAAAAAATCCTGCGCGACTTCGCCCGCCCGGTGGGCGCGTGGGACAGCACCCATACCCGGCCGCTGCTGGCGCGCGTCGCCGAGGCCGTGCGCCTCGCGCTGACCAACGCGCAGCCGGTCACGCATGCCGGCTGGGGGTCGGCCAAGGTGGAGGGCGTCGCCTCGAACCGCCGCATTCCGGGGCCGGATGGCAGGCTGCTCGTCCGCTACACGACGGAGAAGAAACCGGAGAAGCGCGCCGCGCCCGAAGGCGTCATTGACCCCAACGTGGATGCCATCAGCTTCTGGAACGGCGCGCAGCCGCTCGCAGTGTTGAGTTATTACGCCTGCCATCCGCAGAGCTATTACCGCATGGGCATCCCCAGTCCGGATTTCCCCGGCATCGCGCGCTTCTTCCGCGGCCAGTGCGTGCCCGGCGCGCTGCATGTGCACTTCACGGGCGCGGGCGGCAACGTCGGCGCGGGAAAATATAACGACGGCGCCAGGGAGAACCGCCTGCTCCTTGCCACCCGCCTCGCCGATGGCATGCAGCGCGCGTTCGAGGCGACGGAGAAATTTCCACTCGCTGCCGCCGAGGTCGGTTGGCGCGTTGAGCAGGTGCGGCTGCCCATCGCCGCCCACCTGAACGAGGAGCAACTGCTCGCCCAGCTCAAGACCGGCCAGACCGCGCCGGGCAGCCGCGTACCCGCCGACGCCTCCGACGCGGAGCGCCTCGCCTTCCTGCGCCGCGCCGCGGCCGGGCACACCACCGCCATGCCCTGCCTGCGACTGGGCGGCCTCCGCGTCCTGCATCTGCCGGGCGAACTCTTCGTGGAATATCAACTGGCCGCGAAGGCTCTCCGGCCGCGCGTCGCCATGGCCGCCTACGGCGACGAAGGCCCGCTCTACATCGGCACCCAGCGCGCCTACGCCGAGGTCGGCGGCTACGAAACGGAGCCGCGCTCCAGCAACGTTGCGCCGGAGGTCGAAGCTGTTTTGATGGACGCTGTGAAGAAGCTGCTCGCGGATTGATCGCTGCGAAAGGAGCTCGTTATGCGCCGCGGAAAAATGCTGGCCTGGCTCGCGGGAATGCTCTGCCTGACCGCGCCGCTGCTCGCCGCCGGGTTTCAGGCGGGTGTCGCGCGCATCAACATTACACCGCCGCTGCCCTACTGGCTCTCCGGCTACGCCTCGCGCACCAACCCCGCCACGCAGGTGCGCCACGAGCTGTTCGCCAAGGCGCTCGCACTGGCCGATGACCAGGGCCACAAGGCCGTCATCATCACCGCCGACATCATCGGTTTCTCGCGCGAGCTTTCCGATTCCATCGCCGGGCGCATTACGAAGCAGCATGGCCTCGAACGCTCGCAGGTGCTGTTCAACTTCTCGCACACGCACTACGGGCCGGTGGTCGGCTCGAACCTGTCGGTCATGTACACGTTCAGCGACGCCGAGCAGGAGCACGTCGCCCGCTACACCGCCAAGCTGGCCGATGACATCGTCGCGCTCGCGGGCGCGGCGCTGGCCGACCTCGCCCCGGCGCAGCTCGCCTGCGGCCACGGCACCGCCGGCTTCGCGATGAACCGCCGCGAGAAATTCACAGCCGGTTTCAAGCTGGGCGAAAACCCGGCCGGCGACATGGACCACGATGTGCCCGTGCTCCGCGTCACCGCGCCCGATGGCAAGTTGCGCGCCGTGCTCTTCGCCTACGCGTGCCACGGCACGACGCTCTCCGGCAAGTTCAACGAGGTGGATGGCGACTTCGGCGGCTGGGCCCAGCGCGCCCTCGAGCAGGCGCATCCGGGCGCGACGGCGCTCTACATGATCCTCTGCGGCGGCGACCAGAATCCCAAACCACGCGGCGAATACGAACACGTCGGGCAGCACGGCAAGGAACTCGCCGCCGCGGTCGAGCGCGTGCTCGCCGGCCAGCTCAAGCCGGTCCACGCGCCGCTCCGCACCGCGCACACGATCGCGCAGCTCGACTTCGCGCCGCACACGCGCGCGCAGTTCGAGCAGGAAGCGGCGGGTTTGCCCAAGCCGGATAAATTCAAGCAGCGCCGCGCCCAGAAAATGCTCGCCGCCTATGACACCGGCGCGCCCGCCCGGCCAATGCCTTTCCAAGCGCAGGCCATCCGCTTCGGTGATGACCTGACGCTGCTGGCGATGAGTGGCGAGGTCGTCGTCGGCTACGCGCTGCGCACCAAGCGCGAGTTCCCGCGCGAGAACCTCGTCGTCGCCGGCTACTGCAACGACGTCAGCAGCTACATCCCCACGCTGCGCATCCTGCGCGAAGGCGGCTACGAACCCGACACCAGCATGATCTACTACGGCCATCCCGGCTTGTTCTCCGAAGATATCGAGGAGCAGGTCTGCGCCGCGCTCCACCGCGTGCTCCAGGCGGCCGGCGCGAAGAAATGACGAGGGGCTAGGGACCGGGGAACGTGGCAAAGGTGGTGCGCGCTGGCGGTTTCGTTTGCCGATTTCCAAGGCTTGGAAAAGGGCTGTTAATTTTTTCCAATCCTTGGAAAAATGCCGCCGTGACTGTTCCAACCCTTGGAACTTACAGGAAGGGAACTGTGATGAAAAAGATGCTCCTGACCGTGTTGGCGTGCGCCGTGGTGGCGCACGCCGAGCCGCCGGTGGGCTACACGCTCGCCTGGTCCGACGAATTCGACGGCGCGAAACTCGACACCGCCAAGTGGGTCTATCGCACCGATAGCAAGCACTGGAGTACGCAGAAGCCGGAGAACGTGACGCTCGCCGACGGCAAGCTGCGGCTGAACGTGAGGAAGGAAGAGGCTGGCGACAAGCACTACACCGGCGCCGGCCTCATCAGCCGGCAGACGTTCAAGTACGGCTATTTCGAAGCGCGCTTCAAGGTGCCACCCGGCGCGGGCTGGCATACGTCGTTTTGGATGATGAAGCATGATGGCCGGGGCGGTACCGATCCCAAGGCGACGAAGATCGAACTCGATTGCTGCGAGAACGACTCGGTCAACCTGCACGGCTACGGCGTCAACACGCACCTGTGGAACCCATCGCCGCACAAGACGTTTGGCAACAAGCACGTCAAGACGCCGGACCTCGCGGCGGACTACCACGTCTGGGGCTGCGAATTCGCTCCGGAGTTCGTGAAGTATTATTTCGACGGCCAGCTCGTGCAGACGGTGGACGCGACAAAGTTTCCGCACGGGGAGAACCATATCTGGCTGACCACGATCGCCTCGCACCTCGGCAAGACCAAGGCGGTGGACGATACCAAGCTCCCCGCTGCCGCGGACTATGACTACGTGCGATTCTACGAGAAGGGGAAATGACATGCGCCCGGTTATGACTCTGTTGGTGATGCTCGCGCTGGTCGCGCGGGCGGAAAATCTCGCGCCGCTGGCGCAGCCCTCCACCTCGTTCGTCTCTGGCCATGAGACGCTCGAGGCGATCAACGACGGGTTCGAGCCGAAGGGCATCAACGATCACAGCCACGGTTGCTACGGCAACTGGCCGCAGTCCGGCACGCAGTGGGTGCAACTGGACTGGAGCCAGCCGATCAGCACGAAACAGGTCGAGGTCTATTGGTGGGACGACAATCGTGGCGTGCGGCTGCCGACAGCGTGCCGCCTGCTCTACTGGGACGGCAGCGCCTTCGTGCCGGTGCGCGACGCCGTCGGGCTGGGCGTGGCGGGCAAGAAGTTCAACACGACCACGTTCGCCGAGGTAACGACGCCGAAGCTGCGGCTGGAAATGACCGGCCGCGAAAAATTTTCCACCGGCCTCATCGAGTGGAAAGTGTTGGACTCCGGCAAGTCACCGAGGTTCCCGCCGCGCGTTTCGGCAGGCACGGACCGCATCGTCGTGCTGCCGGGCGTCGCGTTCCTGCGCGGCGCGGTGAAGGGCGTCGGATTCAAGACGACGTGGGGCAAGCTCGCCGGTCCCGGCGCGGTCGCGTTCGCGGATGCGCACGCGCCGGTGACGACGGCGACGTTCACCAAGCCCGGCGCGTACACGCTACAACTGGCGGCGCAGGATGGCGCACTCGCGGCGCACGCCCAGACGCAGGTGTCCGTCGAGGCGCCGCCGCCCGCACCACCGCTGGAAATGATCGAGCCGGTGCCGTACACGCTGACGAGCCCGTTCTGGCGCGACCGGATCAAGGGCCAGATCGTCAACTGGATCCCGCACTGCATCCGCAAACTCGATGAGCCCGACCTGAAAGAGGGCGGTATCCAGAACTTCGTCGAGGCCGCGCACAAGCTCGCGGGTCAGCCGGGCAAGCACGTCGGCCCGCCGTGGGCGAACGCCTATGTGCACAACACCATCGAGTCCATCTGCCTCGCGCTGCTAGTGGATGCGCAGAACGACGCGGAGCTCCTCGCCGCGCAGGCCGCGCTGCGGAAGAAGCTCGAGGAGTGGATCCCCAAGTTACTCGCCGCGCAGGAGCCCGATGGTTACCTGCACACCGCGTACACGACCAGCGGCCACAAGCGCTGGTCGAGCAAGGGCGATCACGAGGGCTACTGCGCCGGCTACTTCATCGAGGCCGCGCTCGCGCACATGGCCCTGACTGGCGGCAAGGATACGCGCCTCTACGACGCCGCGAAGAAGCTGGCCGATTGCTGGGACGCGCACCTCGGCCCCGCGCCGAAGCAGGCCTGGTATGATGGCCACGAGGCGTTGGAGCAGGCGCTCGTCCGGCTCGCGTGGTTCGTGGAGAGGCACGAGGGCACGGGCAAGGGGAAGAAATATCTGACGCTCTCAAAATTCCTGCTCGACTGCCGGCGCAACGGCGAGGAGTACGACCAGAGCCATCTGCCGGTGATCGAGCAGGCCGAGGCGGTCGGCCACGCGGTGCGTGCGTCCTACCTTTACGCCGGCATGGCCGCCCTCGCGCTCGCCACCGGCGACGCCGCCTATCAGGGCGCGGTGCGCTCGCTCTGGAACAACACGGTCAACCGCAAATATTATGTGACCGGCGGCATCGGCAGCGGCGAAACCTCGGAGGGCTTCGGCAAGGATTTTTCGCTGGGCCATGGCGCCTACTGCGAGTCCTGTTCGAGCTGCGGCGTGGTGATGTTCCAGCACAAGCTGCAGATGGCGTGGCAGGACGCGCGCTACGCCGACCTGCTGGAGGAGACGCTCTATAACGCGCTGCTCGGTAGCGTGGACCTCGACGGGCAGAACTTCACCTACACCAACCCGCTCGACTCCAGCGCCGCGCGCTACAAGTGGCACGGCTGCCCGTGTTGCGTCGGCAACATCCCGCGCACGCTGTTGATGCTGCCGACGTGGATGTACACGCGGGACGCCGGGAGCCTCTGCGTCAACCTCTACGCCGGCAGCCGCGTGCAGCTCGGCGATCTTGAGCTCGTGCAGACCACCGACTATCCGTGGAACGGGAAGGTTTCGCTCGCCCTCAATCCGGCGACGCCGCGGAAGTTCACGCTCAAACTGCGCGCACCCACGCGCAACGTCAGCGGGCTCTACACGCTCGCTCCGGCCTGCAACGGATTCATCGCGCTTGCGGTGAACGGCGAGAAGCTGACGCCGCAAATCGAGAACGGCTACGCGGTCATCACGCGCACGTGGCGGGCGGGCGACAAGGTCGAGCTGGAATTGCCGCTCGCGGTTCAGCGCGTCAAGGCCGATGACCGCATCGTCGCCACGCGCGGCCGCGTCGCGCTGCGGTACGGCCCGCTGGTCTACAACCTAGAGAGCAAGGATCAGAATGTGGATGGCGCGCTCGATCCCGCCGCGCCGCTGACAACCGGGTGGCGGCCGGACCTGCTCGGCGGCGTCATGGTTATCAAGGGCGCGTTTGCCGATGGCCAGCCGCTGCTCGCGATTCCGAACTACGCGCGCCTCAACCGCGGCGGCCGCTCGCTCGTCTGGATTAAAGAGCGTTGAACACGCCGCCCGCCATTGCCGTGCAACGCGGGTATCCCACCCGCGCCACGTGGAGGGCCACGCTCCGTCGTGGCCGGGCACTGCGGAAGGTTTTGTGGGCGGGAGCTCCAGCTCCCGCGGCGGCACAGGTTGGCTGGTTGCGCGGGAGCTGGAGCTCCCGCCCACAGGAAAGTTAAGTGCTGTGTGCGAGGGCTGATCTGACTGGGAGGGGCGGTGGCTCACCGCCCATGAAAACCTGGTTGGTCGGCGGCTGGAAAGCCGCCGCTCCCAGTTAGACGGAGGTGGAAGAACATCATGAAACAACTTCGGTGGCTGTCGGGATTACTGCTAGGGCTTACCGTTGCCGTGGTGGCGGCGGATAGGCCGCCGCTCACCAAGCTCGAACCGCCGGAAAAAGATTTCTTCACCAAGCAACTACTCTATCACGGCCTCCCGATCAAGGCGCCGGCGGTCGTCGTGGATGACGCGTTATACGCGGCCCATGACCGGCTCGAACTGATGCTGCGGCACCTGCCCGGCGTCACCAAGCAACTCGTGGCCGCCGGCGTCGAGTTGCACATCATCGGCCGCGATCAGGTGACCACCGATCTGCCCGAGTGGCGGCACGACAAGGGCAAACCGCTCGCCGAATACAACGGCCAGACGCGCGACGAGCGCACGCGCGGCATGGGCGGCAAGCTGGTCTCCTGCGGCGAGGAAAATCTGCTGAAGCTGGACCAGGACCGCTACCGCGGCCGCGACATCTGCCTGCACGAGTTCGCGCACGCGGTGAGGACCTACGGGCAGTCGAAAAAGGTCCGGGCACAGTTCGATGAACAGCTCAAGCGCTCGCTCGCCGCCGGCCGGTGGCGCGGCGCGTATGCCGGAACCAACGCACACGAGTTCTTCGCCGAGTTGACGATGTGGTACTTCGGCACGCACGGCGACCTCGGCATGTCCGGCCTCAAGCCGGCCAACGGGCCCGCCGGGCTCAAACACTATGACCCCGAAGCCTTCGGGCTCTTCGATGCTTTCTATAAGGGCCGGCTGCATGAGGCGGAGCATCCTCTTGCCGAACTGCGGCAGCGGCTCGAAGCGGCCGTGAACGCCAGGGTGGACCGCGTCGTGATTCCACCGGGTGTCTATCGTGGTACGCCAGAGAAGGGCGGCAAAATTCACATCGCCATCCGCCAAGCCGCCAACCTGGAGATCATCGCCGAGGGCGTCACGCTGCTGTGCGCGCAGCCGACGCGCGCGCTGGACCTCGCCGACTGCACGAACGTGACGCTGCGAGGACTGACGGTGGACTACGACCCGCTGCCGTTCACGCAAGGCGACATCGTCGCGCTCGATCCCGCCGCCGGCTGGCTCGATGTGCAGATCCACACCGGCTATCCGGTGGAGCCCTACACGCGCGTGGACATCGTGGACCGCCAGACGCGCTACCGCAAACGCGACAAGCCGTTCATGTGGGACAGTTCCGCCGCCGTTCGCAGCGGCGGCGTGGTCCGCGTGCAGAACAAGGCGGCGGCGGGCTTCGCGCAGGTCGGCGACTTCGCCTCGCTCGGCGGCTTTCCGCCGGGCGTGATCGCCCACGCCGTGACGATCAGCGACTCCGCCCGCATCACGCTCGATCGCGTGACGATTCACGCGGCTAACTGCATGGGCGTGGTCGCCTCCGGCGGCGCGGGGGCGCACGAGTTTCGCGGCTGCCGCATCGTACCGGGCCCGCCGCCGCCGGGCGCGACCGAGGCGCGCATCTTGAGCGTCAACGCCGACGCGATCCTGAACGGCCCGATGCGGCAGGGCGTGCTGACCGAAGGTTGCGAAATCCGCGACGCCGGTGATGATACGTGGAGCGTGCAGTCGGCCGACTACGTGATCCTCAAGCGCGAGGGCCAAACGCTCTGGCTCGCGCCGCGCGACGCCGCGGCGGTGCAGACCGGCGACCGCCTGCAGGCCGCGCTCGCGGGGCCGGTGGCGAAAGTGGTCGCCTGTGAAAAGGTGCGGCGCGCCGGGGTGGCCCTCGCGCCGGAGCTGGAACAGAAGCTGAACGCGGCCGCTTCGTGGAGCTTCTGGAAACTGCGCGACGACCTGCACAAGGTGATCATCGAAGGCGCGGTGCCGTGGCAGGCGGGTGACTCGGTGTATGACGTGGACCGGCAGGGGAACGGTTTTATTTTCCGCAACAACACGGTGCGCAGCTCCGGCCGCATCCTCGTCAAGGCGTCGGGCCTGATCGAGAGCAACCGCATCGAGGGCCCGTTCGCGGTCTCGGCGAACCCGGAGCTGCCGTGCCCGGCGGCCGCGGGCATCGCGGCGCTGGTGATCCGCCACAACACGATCCGCGACGCGCACCAGTTCAACCCGCATTATTCCTCGCCGCAGGCCGGCGCGATCTCGGTGACGGCCGAAGATGGCGGGAAAAACACGATGCGCCCCGCGGGCGTGTTCGGCCAGGTGGTCATCGAGGGCAACACCATCAGCGGCGGCAACGGCGCGGGGATCGTCGTCAGCTCCGCGCGCGAGGTGAGCCTGCGCGACAACCGGCTGGAAAATCTGCTGCACCTCCCGCCGAACTGCACCGGCGCCAAATACCGCATAGACAACCACGCCGCCGTCTGGCTGGCCGAGTGTGATCGCGTGACGCTCGCCGGCAACAAGCTGCTAAACCCCGGCTCTGAAATGAGCCGCCCGCTCGTCCGTGGCGAAAACGTGAAACAGCTCGACGGTGACCTGCTCGTTGTCCAAGGCTTGGAAAAATAAACGGCGGTTTTTCCAGGCCTTGGAAAATCTCGCGGAACATTTTCCAAGCCTTGGAGAAAATGACGGCCTGTGTTCCAAGGCTTGGAAAGCCGGAAGCACGCAGGTCAAGAATGGATAGATGGAGGTCAAGATTGGCGCTTCCCCAGCGGAGCGGCGGCAGGTAGCGTGCGTCCCGGTGTGTCTGCCGGGGAAAAAGGAACCTGCATGAAGAAGCAGATGAGCATGGTGTTGCTGGGCGCAGGCGTGCTGCTGGCGACGACATCCGGTGTAGGCGTGGCCGGCGTGCCGGCGCCCTCGCTGCCGCCCGGCGGCGCGGATAAATGGGAGCTGACGTGGAGCGAAGAGTTCGACGGCCCCGACGCGGCCTTGACCAACACGTGGGTTTCGCAGAATGGGCCGAGCGGCCACATCCTGTGCAGCCGGTGGCGCGAGAATGCGGTGGTGACCAACGGTCTGCTGCGCCTCGTGGCGCGCAAGGAAAAACGCGGCGGGCAGGAATGGACGGCGGGGAGCATTTGGACGAAGCAGGGCTTCCAATACGGCTATTTCGAGTGCCGCTATAAATACGCCGGTGCGGAAGCGCTGAATAATTCCTTCTGGCTCATGCCCACGAGCAAGGTGCCCGAAGGGCAGAAGCACTTCGAACTGGATATCAACGAGGGCCACTTCCCCAACAAGCTCAACACCAACATCCACAACCACTCCGACCGCACCAAGGTCAATGGCAAGTTCACGCATCCCACCGCGTCGCGCAGCTTCAACTTTGGCGTGCGGCCCGATGTGACCATCCAGCTCGAAACTCCCATCACGACCCGCCGGCTCCGCTTCTCGTCCCACCACGGCAGCTATGCGCACCTCGGCGAGTTCCGCATCTATAACGTCAATCCCGCCGGTTACCCCGGCGCGCTCTCCGCGACTGCCGACAAGGACAAGCCCGGCCTCGTCAACTTCGCGCGCGAAGCCGACACCAAGATCAGCACGAGTGGCTTTCTGAAGGCCGCGGACGACACCTCGAAGAATCTCCTCGACGGCCGCATCGAGACGCGGTGGACCTCGCAGAAGGAAGGCGAGAAGTGGGTGGAGTTCGAGTTTGCCGACCAGCGCACCCTCGGCTGCATCCAGTTTCTCAACGGATATGGCAAGCCGGGCGACTGGAAGGGCCTGCTCGATAATTACCGCGTGGCCTATCACGACGGCACCCAGTGGGTCGAGATGGCCAAGTTCGATGTCAAGGAAGGTACCTTCAACTTCGCCCGCGAATTCCACATCTTTGGCCTCGACTGGACCGAGCAGGCGCTGGTGTTTTATCTCGACGGCAAGGAACTGCGTCGCGAGAAAAATAATTTCTGCTTCAGCCCCGCGCCGGTGTGGTTGAGCCTCGCGGTCATCAAGTGGGCCGGACCGGTCACCGATGCCATAGACGGCCAGGCCATGGAAGTGGACTACGTGCGGATTTATCAAAGGAAAGGGCCCTGACATCATGAAGCTAACCAACCGTTCTCCTGTCGCGGCGCCGGGCCGCGTGCTGCTCGCACTCCTGTGCGGCGCGGGGCTGTGGGGTGTTCGCGTCGCTGCTGCGGCCAAGCCCAAGGACGCGCCGGCGGAAGGCGTGACGGTCGAGGCCGAGGCGGGGGCCGCCGGCAAGGAAACACCCGAACAGCGCGACGCGCGCATGGCGTGGTGGCGCGACGCGAAGTTCGGCCTCTTCCTCCACTGGGGCGTCTATGCCGTGCCTGCCGGCAAATATGGCAGCGAGACCAACTACGGCGAGTGGATCATGCGCAGCGCCACGATCCCGGTCGCCACCTACCGCGAGTTCGCTGCGCAGTTCAACCCGGTGAAATATGATCCCATGCGCTGGGCGCAGCTCGCGCAGGACGCGGGCATGAAGTACATCGTCATCACCAGCAAGCATCACGATGGCTTCGCGCTCTATCCCTCCGCCGCAAGCAAGTGGAACATCGCCGACGCGACGCCCTACAAGAAAGACCTGCTCGGCCCGCTCGTCAGCGCCGCGCACGACGCGGGGCTGAAGATCGGCTTCTACTACTCGCAGGCGCAGGACTGGAACAATCCCGGCGGTGCGAAGAGCGGCTTCAAGGAGGGCGAAGGCTGGGACGCGGCGCACAAGGGCGACTACGATGCCTACCTGAAAAAAGTTGCCGAGCCGCAGGTGCGTGAGCTGCTGACGCGCTACCCGATCGACATCCTTTGGTGGGACACGCCGATGTACATGGACGCCAAACGCATCGCGCCGTTCGCCGCGCTGCTGGGGTTGCGCCCCGGCCTCGTCACCAACAACCGGCTTGGCGGCAGCTTTGGCGGCGACACCGCGACGCCGGAGCAGTTCGTGCCCGTCACCGGCTACAAGGGCGACTGGGAAACCTGCATGACGATGAACCGGCACTGGGGCTATAACGCCTACGATCAGGACTGGAAATCGTCCGCCGATCTCATCCGCAAGCTGGCCGATATCTGCGCGAAGGGCGGCAACTTTCTGCTCAACATCGGCCCAACCGCCGAGGGCGAGTTCCCGCCGGCGTGCGTCGAGCGGCTGCGCGACATGGGCCGCTGGCTGCGCGTCAATGGCGCGGCGATCTACGGCACGCGCGCCGGTCCGTTTGTGCAGCTTTCGTGGGGCACCGCGACGCGCAAGGGCGGTAAACTTTTCCTGCACGTCTTCGATTGGCCGGCGGACGGCAAGCTGAAGGTGCCGTTGAAGAACGAGGCGAAGAGCGCCGCGCTGCTCGTCGCGCCGGAGAAACCGCTGGCCGTCACGCGCGAGAGCGAACGGCTGGTCATCAGCGTGCCGCCGGCCGCGCCGGATGCCGTGGACTCCGTCGTCGTGCTGGAACTCGAAGGTGAGCCGGTGACGCTGCCGCTGCCGACGGTCGGCGCGCAGGCCAAGGCCTCGGCCGAGCAGAAGGGCAGCGAGGCGGCGAACGTCTTCGACGGCACCAGCGCCAAGCGCTGGCGCGCGCCCGCCAACGTGAAGTCGGCGACGCTCGAAATCGCGCTTGCCCAGCCCGCGACCATCGCCGGCTTTGGCCTCGATGAACCCGACGTCTGGCCGCGCATGCGCCAGGCGTACACGCTGGAGGTCGCCGAGGGCGAGGGCTGGCGCAAGCTCGCGGGCGGCCCGACCGATGGTCACGGCCTGAAGAAAAACCTGACGCCGGTGACCGCGCAGAAGTTCCGGCTGACGATGACCTGCGAAAAGGGCGCGCCCGGCGTCGCCGAGCTGCAGCTCTATCGCGCGGAGTGACCTTGGCAGGAAGCCGGCCACGACGGAGCGTGGCCCTCCACATAGGAAGGGGAAGATGAAGCTCATGAAGAAACTGTTCGTGGTGGGGTTGCTCGGGCTGCTGGCGGGCTGCGCGACACCGCCGGCGGCAACGCCGGGCGTGGAGGCACTCGCCGGCCGGCGGATCATCGTGCTCGGCGATAGCATCACGCAGGGCGGGGGCTATATCAGCTTCATCTCCTACTATCTCAACCGGCTCCATCCGGGGAAAAACTTCGACATCTACCCGCTGGGCCTTTCCAGCGAGACGCTCTCCGGCTTGAGCGAAGAGGGACACGCCGGCGGGAAGTTCCCGCGCCCGTGCCTGTTCGAGCGGCTTGGGCGCGTGCTGGAGAAAGCCAGGCCGGAGATCGTCTTCGCCTGCTACGGCATGAACGATGGCATCTATCAGCCGCTGGATGATGCGCGCTTCGCCGCCTTCAAAAGCGGCGTCACCAAGTTGATTGAACAGTGCCAGGCCGCCGGCGTGCGGGACATTTTCCTCGTCACTCCGCCGATTTTCGATGCGCAGACCAGACCGGGCGAATTCAACTATGACTCCGTCCTGACCGCCTACGCCGCTTGGGAAATGTCGTTGAAGCTGGAAAGCGTCCACGTGATTGACCTGCACACGGCGATGCGCCAGGCGCGCGACGCGCGGGCGGAGATATTCTCCCGGGACCACATTCATCCCGGCGAGGAAGGTCATCTGCTGATGGCGCGGACGATCCTCGCCGCGCTCGGCGTGCAGGTGCCCGACGAACCGCTGGCGACGCTCAAGGCCGATCCGCTTTATAAGCAGGCGGATCTGCTGCGCCGCCACCGCGCCAGCCGCTGGATGCAGCACATTGGCTACACCCGAGAAAAAACCGTCGCCCCGCAACCGCTCGGCGACGCCGAAAAAGAGGCGGCGGAGATGCAGGCGAAGATTGACGTGCTCCGCAGGAAAAAATGAGCCGGGCATCGTAATGGCATGGCGGGATTTCCAAGCCTTGGAAAAACATCCGGGAAAAGTTCCAAGGTTGGGAACTGAATAAAGGGAAGCATGAAGAAAAAGCGTGGGTGGGCGATCGGTGCTGGATGGTTTGCGTCGCAGTTGTGTGGCGGCCTGCTGATGGCAGCCGGTGTGCCGCATGCGCCGGCGGCGTGGGGTGACCAGGGCGACGGGACTTTCCGGAATCCCGTCCTGCCGGCGGATTACAGCGACGTGGATGCGATCCGCGTCGGCGCGGATTATTTTGCGATCTCGTCCACGATGCAGTTCTCGCCGGGCATGGTGGTGTTGCAGTCGCAGGATCTGGTGAACTGGCGGATTGCCGGGCACGTCGTGGACGATGTCTCGCGCCTCTCGCCGGAGATGAACTGGGACCGGATGAACCGCTATGGCCGCGGCGTCTGGGCGGGCGCCATCCGTCATCACGCCGGAAAATTCTGGGTCTACTTCGGCACGCCGGACGAAGGCTATTTCATGAGCACGGCGACGAATGCGGCCGGACCGTGGTCGCCGCTCACGCAAGTCATGAAAGCCGCCGGTTGGGACGACTGCTGTCCGTTCTGGGACGACGACGGGCAAGGCTATCTGATCGGCTCGTGTTTCAAGGAGCACTACAAGATTCATCTCTTCAAGCTGACCGCCGACGGGAAGCAACTGGTGGAAGGCTTCGATCATGTGCTGCATCAGGGGCAGGGGCGCGAGGCGAACAAGCTCTATAAATGGAACGGGCTCTATTACCACTTCTTCAGCGAGGTGAACCGGGAAGGCCGCGTGACGATGATGGGCCGCGCGCGGAACATCACCGGGCCTTATGAATATCGCCAGTTGAATCACGTGAATCCGCGCGTGGACCGCGAGCCGAACCAGGGCGGCCTTGTACAGACGGAGAAAGGCGATTGGTGGTTCGTCACGCATCAGGGCACCGGCGCCTATGAAGGACGGGCGCTGTGTCTCTTGCCGGTGACGTGGCGCGACGGCTGGCCCATCATCGGCGAGGTGGGCGCGGACGGTCTCGGCAACATGGTGTGGCAGGCCCAGAAACCCATCGCGGGTTTGCCGGTGCTGCTGCCGCAGATGAGCGACGGGTTCGCGTCGCGCACACTCGGCGCGCAGTGGGAGTGGAACCATCAGCCACGCGCGGATAAGTGGTCGCTCGTCGAGCGGCCCGGCTGGTTGCGCCTGTACGCGTTCCAGCCGCTGCAGCGCGGTAATCTGCTCAAGGCCGGCAACACCCTGACGCAGCGGCTCATGGGCACCGGCGGCGGCGAAGTGACGGTCCTGCTCGACGTCTCCCGCATGGCCGATGGGCAGCGCGCGGGGCTTTGCCACTTCGGCAAGCACTATGGCTGGATCGGCGTGACGCAGACCGGCGGCGTCCGGCGCATCACCTATTCGGCGAACGGCCGCGAGACGTGCGGAGTGGTGGTGGATGCAGCGGAGGTCTGGCTGCGCTCGCTCATCTCCGCGGACGGCACCTGCACGTGGGCGCTCAGTTTTGACGGCCGGAGCTTCACTCCGTTTGGCGAGCGCTACACGTTGGAGTGGGCTTTTTATCGCGGCGACCGCATCGGCCTCTTCTCCTTCAACAACGACGCCGACACCGGCCAAGCCGACTTTGCCGGGTTCCGCTACGACATCAACCGCGCGAAAGGTATGCCTACGAAATGAACAGATACGCTCGAAGAAAATGGCTGTGTCTGGCCGTGCTGGGCGGTCTCGCCGTTGCGGCTGGCGCGCAGAGCAACAACGATGAGGTGCTGCTGCTCACCTATTTCCGCGACAACGGCAAGGATGGCGTCCATCTCGCCACGAGCACAGACCGCGTACATTTCGCCCCGCTCAACGACGACAAGGCGGTCTTCGCGCCGCCCGCGTGGCCTGGACAGAACTTGACGCGCGACGCCTCGATTCTTTTTCGCGACGGCACGTTTCGCATGGTCTGGACCAGCGGCTGGAAGGGACGGATTTTCGGTTATGCCGATTCCGCCGATCTCGTCCACTGGTCCGCGCCGCGGCAGATCAAGCCGTTCCCCGTGAACCTGCCGGCAGACGATCAGCCGGACAATATCTGGGCGCCGGAAATCCATTTCGATCCGCTGAAGCAGGACTATTTCATCCTCTTCGCCAGCACCACGCCGCGCGAGCGGAACGATGCCGATAACAGCAACAACAACGGGAAAAAGGGCTCGCAGTACGACAACCGGATCTACATCACGCGCACCAAAGACTTTCGCACCTTCACCGACGCGAAGCTGTTCTTCGACCGCGACTTCGCCTCGATTGACGCGGTAATGCGGCGCGACGAAGAGCACCGGCGCTGGGTGATGGTGATCAAGTGTTCGCGCGACGAAAATTTGAAGGTCATGCCGGGCCGTAATCTCTGGCTCGCCTTCACGGGCCTGGACATGGACCAGCTGGATTTCTCGCCGCTCGAAGGGCCGATTGCGGGCAATCACTCTCCGATGTTCAGCAGTCCCGAGCCACGCAAGGCGATGGCAGAAGGCCCGTCGCTCCTGCGGCTGGACGGCCGGTGGTTGCTCGTATGGGACGAGCCCGCCGGCGGCGGCATGCAACTCGCGACCTCGCCGGACCTCAAAACGTGGACGCACAACAAATCCGCCACGTTCCCGCGCGCAGCGCAGCACGGCACGCTCTTCCTCGCGCCGCGATCTGCTGTCGGTTGGTTCTACGCCAAGGAAACGCCATGAATATTCGCATGGTCATGCTTCTGTTTGTTGCCGCCGTTGCTCGTGCCGATGAACTCGATCTCGGTGCAATGGTGCAGCCGGTGCCGCTGGCGGCAAAGTTTTCCGTGCTGGGCTACTACGTCTGGTGCGGCGCGCCGGTGAAGGGCGCGGATGGGAAATATCATCTCTTCTACTCGCGCTGGCCGGTGGCGAATCCATCTGGCTTCGCGCCGGGCTGGGCCATCTGCTCCGAGATCGCCTACGCCGTCGCCGAGCAACCACTCGGGCCCTACCGACACGTCAACGTGGCGCTGCCGGCGCGCGGCCGGGAATTCTGGGACGGCACGACGACACACAATCCGAACATCCTCCTGAAGGGCGGGAAATATTACCTGTTCTATATGGGCAACACCGGCGATGGGAAATCCTATCCGATGCACCGGAACAACCAGCGCGTCGGCGTGGCCGTGGCGGACAAGCCGGAAGGGCCGTGGAAGCGTTTCGACAAACCCATCGTGGATGTCAGCGCCGACCAAACCGCCTTCGATTCGCTGTGCGTCACCAACCCCGGCGCGACCGAACGGCCGGATGGCGGCATACTGCTGATCTACAAAGCGGTCGAATTTGTGGCTGGCAAACTGATGGGCGGCAAGGTGCGCTATGGCGCGGCGCTGGCCGATAGGCCGGAAGGCCCCTATGTCAAGGCGCCCGGCCGGATCTTCGAGTCCGATGCCGCCGATGCCGGCAAGCACTGGATGCTCGCGGAAGATCCCTTCATCTGGTTCAGCAGGAAATACGGCAACCGCTACTACGCTGTCGCGCGCGATGTGGTCGGGAAATTCACCGGCTCCTCGGGCGGTCTCGCGCTGTTCCAATCCGACGATGGCCTCCATTGGAAAGCCGCCGCGCAGCCAAAGGTGCTCGCCAATCGCTTTACGTGGGCCGATGGCACGCCGAGCAACACTAACGTCGAACGTCCCGCGTTACTGTTCGAGGGCGCAGAACCCATCGCCCTCTTCGGCGCGACCGATGGCTACAAAAAGAACGGCCGCATCTCCTGCAATATCCAGATTCCGTTGAAGCCCGCGCCGTGAAGGTCGCGGGGTCCAAGGCCGTGAACACACCAGGTCAACAATGGATAGCTGGAGGTCAAGATTGGCGCTTTCCCGGGGCGGGGTAGCCGGTTAGTTTGCGCGTCGGTTGTCTCATCCACGGACAAAGGTGATGAAATGAGAAGATTATTTTTGCTGGGCTTCTTTTTTGTGGCAGCGGCGAATGCGCTGGCGCTGTCGGAATACAACATTGTCTGGGATGCGCCTTCGAAGGATTCGCTGGATTCGATGCCGCTTTCGGGGCGGCATGGTGCGGGTGCGAATGTCTGGGTGCAGGATGGCTCGATCTGGTTGTACCTGGCTCACAGCGGCGCGTATGACGAGCAGGGCAGGTTGCTGAAACTCGGTTGCGTCCGCATCACGCCAGCCGGTGTGAAACTCGGCGGAACCGGATTCCGGCAGGAACTCGATGTGGCGACCGGCGTCGTCAAGATTCAACAGGGCGACTTCATGGCTACACTTTCGTTCGCCGACCAGACACTGGTGTTCGAATCTTCGACTACGCAGCCAGACACGCTCGACCTGGCGTTCGCCTCGTGGCGGGACAAACCCTTGAAGAACGTTTTGGTGGATATGCACCACTCCCGCGGAAGTTTTTCGGCGGACCACATTCAAGCCGGCACAAACGGGTTCGTGTGGTTCCATCGCAACGCGGATGCACCCTTGGACCTCGTCGGCAAAGCCAGGGCACAGGGCATTTCCGCCGATGCCGTTTGCGACTCCACCACGCGCCGCGTTTCCGGTGGGGCGATCGCCGTCGCGGGAAACATCTCCGCGCCTGTTGAATCTGACGTGCGGTGGCAGTTCTGGCATGGCAAGGCGTGGACGGGGAAGACAGCAGCCCGCAAAGCGCAGCTCATCGCGATGCGTCTCGGCGCGGGTCTCGATGCCGATCCGCCAACGTGGATGAGCGCGGCGAATTCATTGCTCGATTCCGCGGCGTTGAAAACTGCGAAGGATGGCGAGGCAAAACGCTGGAACGAGTTCTGGAATCGCAATCACATTTTCATCAATGCGAGCACCGGCACGAACGATCCCGGCTGGCTGATGGGCCGCAATTATCAATTGTTCCGCTACATGCTTGCCTGCAATCGCGACGGGGAACTGCCGCTGCTTTTCAACGGCGGCATTTTCACCACCGACAACAACGGCCGCATCAAGGGCAACAACAACGACGAGCTGCCCATCTTTGCGGGCGAACCGGTCACGCCGGATTTTCGCCGCTGGATGGGCTGTCATTTCATGTCGCAAAATCAGCGCTGGCTCGGCTGGCCGGCGCTCGCGAATGGCGATGCGGACTTGCTCGCGCCGTCACTCGCCTTTTATCGCGACCGCGCCGCGACAGCGGCATCGCGCGCAAAGAAAAACGGAGCGGATGGCGTGGTCTATCCCGAGCCTCTCGACGTCTGGGGACTTTGCTGCGTCGCGCCGCGGCCCGATGGTCTGTGCGGCGCGCAGCATCTCACGCATCATTTTTCGATGATGCTGGAGCATGCGTGGATGGCGCTGCAGGCGCACGACGCGCTGGGTATTCCCATCGAGAAGGATCTGCCGTGGATCGAAGGAACAGTTTTCTTCTACGACAGTTTTTATCGCAGCGAGACGAAGAAGCGAACAGGCAGGGAACTCGGCGACGACGGCAAACTCGTGATCTATCCCGCGTGCGGCCTCGAATTCGCCGGCGGGGCGACCGATCCGATGGAAGTGGTTTGCGGACTGAAGCGAATCACCGCCGGTTTACTCGCGCTGAAGGAAAGCTCGCCAGCGTCTCGCGAACGCTTGCAACGGGTACAGGCAATTCTTCCCGATCTGCCGAAGGGAACGCGCAAGGGTCGCCCGTCGTTGCTGCCGGCGAAGTCGTGGGAGCGCGATTACAACAAATGGGAACCGATCGAGATGTACGCCTGCTGGCCCTACCGGCTGGTCGGCATCACCAAGCCGGACACGCTGCAGCTTGCGCGCGATACGTGGGAGACGGTTCCCGCAGATCGCGCGCGGCTGTGCAAACAGGATTACTCGTGGATGGCAAACCTCGTAAACATGGCCGCGCTCGCGTGGCCCGAAAAAGCGAAGGAGCGCGCCATCTACAAGATGGCCAACATCGCCGCGCCGCAAGCCCGTTTCCCCGCGTTCTTCGGTCCCGGCCACGACTGGCTGCCCGATCACAACTGGGGCGGCAGCGGCATGACCGGCATACAGGAAATGCTGCTCGCGCCCGAGCCTGGTCCGGATGGAAAACTGAATCTATTTCCCGCGTGGCCGGCGGAGTGGGATGTTGACTTTAAGTTGCACGCGCCCGGCGGAACGGTGGTCGAAGCCGTCTTGCGCGGCGGAAAATTGCAGATGCTCAATGTCACGCCCGCCGCTCGCGAAAAAGACATCGTGAACTGGCTCGGAAAATCACCGGCTTACTCGCCGCCGCCAGTACCGCTCAGCCAGGGCAAACCGGTGACAGTTTCCAGTCAGTTCAAGGAGCCCGGCTATGACCCAGCGCGTGCCGTGGACGGCGATTTGAAAACCCGGTGGGCGTCGGACTTCGCGGCGCGCAGCGGCTGGCTCGCCGTGGATCTCGGCGAAGAGAGAGAAATCGGCCGCGTCTGGATCTCCGAAGTCGAGTGGCGGGAGACGCGCGAGTTCGCCATCGAAATCCAGCAGGGCGAGGCGTGGAAAGAAATCGCCCGCGGCACGACCATCGGCGCCGATAAAGAAATCGCCTTCGCGCCGGCGAAGGCACGCCACATCCGCCTGAACGTTTTCAAAGCCGTCCGCCCGATTAACATCAATGAGTTTCAGATTTTCGCGCCAGACCGGAGTGCAACACCATGAAAACTTTGCTCGCCCTTGTCGTTTTCCTGCTCGTAACCGGACGTGCCCCGGCCGGGTGGTCGCTGGAGCGGCCGCCCGCCGTTCCGCCACCGGCCGCGCGCGACAGCAAACAGCCGGCGGACCCCAAGGCCTTCGTGGAAGTGAAGATGGATTTCCCCATTGCGGCGGGGCCTTTCGAGCCAACGTGGGAATCCATCCGGAAAAACTATCCGGGGGAGCCGGCGTGGTTTCGCGAGGCGAAGTTTGGCGTGTTCGTTCACTGGGGGCCGCAGGCGTTCGGGCGCAGCGGAGACTGGTATGCGCGCAATCTCTATCGCGAGGGCTCGGGGCCGTACAATAATCACCTGAAGAATTTCGGGCATCCGTCGGAGTTCGGTTACAAGGATGTGCTCAATGCATGGAAGGCGCCGAAGTGGGACCCCGTCACGCTGACCAAAAGGTTTTATGACGCGGGCATGCGCTTCATGATGGTCGTGGGTGTCCATCACGACAACTACGACCTCTGGGATTCGAAGTGGCAGCCGTGGAATTCGGTGAACGTTGGGCCGAAGAAGGACATGCTCGGCGGCTGGTCGGCGGAAGCGCGCAAGTTCGGCATGAAGTTCTGCATCACGTTCCACCACGAATATAGCTGGTGGTGGTGGGCCGATGCCTATAGGTCCGATGCGAAGGGGCCGAAGGCAGGCGTTCCGTACGATGGCAATCTCTCGCTCTCCGACGGCAAAGGAAAATGGTGGGAGGGCCTTGATCCACGACTGCTCTACAACAGCGACCTCGGCGAATATTTCCAGGTCACCGAAATTCCGTTTACGCGGAAGGGCATTTTTCAGGATCATCAGGCTTACGCGAAGTGGTATGCCGAGCGCTGGGCGCGGCGGATTCAGGACGCGATCGAGAAATACGATCCGGACATGTTCTACACCGACGGCAACTCGGCCGAGCCGTTTACCGGCGACCACAGCGGCTCGGGTTTCAAGTGCGATGCGGGCCGCCGCGTCGTCGCGCATTTCTACAATCGCGCGCTGGCCAAGCACGGCAAGGTGGATACGCTCGCGCTGATCAAATTCCAGAAAGGAAATCCCGCGGTCGGCGTCACCTCCGAAGTCGGCGTGCCGCGCGACATCAAACGCGACCAGGCGTGGATCGGCGAGAATCCGGTTGGCGACTGGTACTACGGCCCGAATTATCACTACGCGGCCGTGAACCTCGTGCGCAGCCTGCTCGAATATGCCTCGCGCGGTGGCAGCTATGCCTGCGCCGTGCCCGTCACGCCCGATGGCGATCTTGAACCGGCGTGTGTGCAGATGCTGGCCGACATGGGCGCCTGGATGAAGATCAACGGCGGGGGCCTCTATGGTTCCACCGCATGGAAAAAATGGGGCGAGGGGCCCGGAAAGGTGTTCAGCGGCAAACTTGGCGCCGAGACAGCGGCGATGAAATATGGCGAATCGGACTTTCGTTTCACTCAAGGTAAAGACGGCAGTGTCTATGCCTGGTGCCTGACGGTGCCGCGGCCCGGCGCAAAGTTGCGCATCCTTGCGCTCGGCACCAACGCCAAGCTGCTGGACCGGCCCATCAAATCCATCCACCTGCTCGGCGGCCCGGACGTGGACTATCATCAGACCACCGAGGCGTTATGCCTGACCTGCCCCGATGCGATGCCGTTCCGCCACGCTGTGGGCTTCAAGTTTTCATTCCAATAAATCCCCATCGCGCGATGTCCACCGGCGGAACGTGTGGTGGGAAGGTCAAGATTGGATAGCTAGAGGTCAAGATTGGGGCTTCCCCGCGATGGGGTGGGCGGCTAAGGTGCGCCCCCATCGCGGCGGCGGAAAGGGAGCGCGGCAATGAAAGCAGCGTGGGCGATAGTGACGGCAAGGCGGCTGATGCTACCGGTATGGGCGGTGCTGGTTGCCTCGCCCGGCGTGGGGCCGGCACAGGCGCTGGAGAAGGAAGTTTCGCTGGTCACAAGTCAGCCTGTCGGCGAACTGGCGGTGGCGGGCCGCCTTGCCATTGACCTGCACGCGGAGTTCATGGTGTCGCGCACGCTGGATAAGGACACCGTGCTGAACTGGTACAACTGTGGCTACTCCGGCGGCGGGCGCGGCACAAAGGTCGGCGGTACATTCGGTGATTTCGGATTCCAGGTGTCGTGGCAGCAGCGCGACGAGAAATATCCGCACGCCGTGACGGTGGAGAAAATCCGCGCGGTCCAATTCAGCGGTGGCCAGTTCCTGAAGGGCACTTTCGAGGTGGAGCCGAAGCTCGCCGGCGCGCAGAGCATGGCGCTGGAGGTCTGGCTGCGCGCGGCAAGCCCGGCGCGCGGCGCAGTCATCCTCGGCTGGCAGTCGCGCGATGGCAAAGAGACGAGCGGCGCGTTGGCGTTCCCGGAAAAATTCCAAGGCTCGGACCAGTGGCGGCATATCGTCGTGAACTGCACGCCGGAGCGGGAGGACTGCTATCTCGATGGCGTGAAGGTGGCCGGCGGGCCGCGGGCGCTGCTGATCAAGGCGGGACACGTCTTGGTGCTCGGTGGGGCGGCAGCGGAGAAGCCGTCGTTCAAGGGCGAGCTGGCGGCGGTGCGGCTGCACGATGCGGCGCTGACCGAGGAGGAACTCGCGCACAATTTCCGGGGCGGCGTGCTGCTGGGGACGGAGATGCACACCTGGTGGCGGACAGAACCGGACAAGTGGTTCGTGGTCGAGTCGGAGCATTTCCGGCATGCGATCGACAAGGCGGAGATGGCGAAGTGGACGCCGCAGCAGCGCAAGGAATTCGACCAGCGCGTGCCGGATATGTTCCGGCTGGCGGAGCTGGTTTATCACAGCTACTCCGAAAGGCTCGCGCTGCGCTCGGCGGTGGTCAGCCGCCGCCCGGAAAAGCGTGGCGACGGCATCAAGTATAAAACGCCGATCCAACCGACCGATGGCGGCAACTTCATGGGCTGCGATGATGACTTCGGGTGGGCGTGCCAAGGGCCGGGCTTCATCAATCCGCACGAGCTGGCCCACGGTTGGGACGTGATGACCGGCAACATGCAGGGCAATTTCTGGGAGGCACACGCCAACTGGCCGCAGACCTATAACGGCATCTACCAGACGATGCCGCCGGGCTGCGTCAGCCTCGTGTGCTCGTGCTGTCCCGCCAACGGGCGCGACTACTATCACGATCGCCTGATGTTCGATCATCTCGCGCAATTACCGGAGTACGGGCCGATGTTCATCGCGAAGCTCTGGTTCGATGGCCCCATGCCCGGCGAGGATACGCCGTATCCGTGGCTCACCTTCAGCCGGATCAATCCCTATCCCGAGCGGACGCTGGCGCAGGAGTACACGAAGATGGCGATGCGCAACGTGACGTGGGACTACGCCACGTTTGCCGAGGCCGGCGAGGGCCAGGGCAACACACCGTACGGCAATTTTGGCGTGCCGAGCGCCGAGAATCTGTTCCGCCAGGACGCCGCCCACCACCAACAGGAGATCCAGCGGTTTGCCCGCATCATCCTCGAGCGCGTGCCCTATGCCGGCGACTGGTGGCGCGTGCCCAGGGAGCAGGCGCCGCAGCAGCTCGGCTGGAACATCTGTCCGCTGACCTGCCAGCCGGGCACGGTTTCGGCCACGCTCGCCGGCTACGCCAACCCCCAGCGCGGCGCGGATTGGCGCGCGGGCTTCGTGAGCGTGGACGCGGGCGGCCAGTCCACCTACGGCGAAATTTTCGCGCCGGGCAAGACGCACAGTTTCACGGTGAAGCCGGACGCCAGGGAATTGTTCCTGGTGGTCTGCGCCGTGCCGACGAACATCAGGGCGGTGGACATGGTCGGCGACTTCCGCGGCTTCGATCAGGAGCCGTTCCCCTATGCCGTCAAGTTCACCGGCTGTGCTCCGCTCAACGTCATGCTGCCCGGAAAAACGACGGATCGCGGCGCGAAGCACCCCAACGGCGGCGGTTTTGTGGCGGCGAGTGCCAAGGTGGCGGCCACCGCCTACGTGGGCCCGCAGGCGCGCGTGCTCGGCCGCGCCAACATCACCGGCCGCGCCCGCATCGAGGGCTACGCCGTGGTGAACGACGCCACCGTGGGCGACGACGCGGTCGTCTCCGGCCACGCGCTCATCACCGAGCGCGCGCAGGTGGGCGGCCGGGCCAGGGTACGCGACTACGCCGTGGTCAAAGCCAAGAGCACGTTGCAGGGTCACGCGCGCCTACTGGAGCACGCAACGCTCGCCTCGCAGAAAACCTGCGGCGACGATGTGACGGTCAAGGGCGTGGCCCATGTGTATGGCGGCAACCAGTCGGGCACCACGCTGATGGATGGCTTCTATGCCAAGGGCAACGAGCTGACGAAGGGCAAGTGGTTCACATGGAGTTGGGGCCAGGGCAAAAATCCCGGCGAGGTGGAGGAGGACTTCGGCGGACTTTACGCGGATTATGATTTCGAGCAGGAGCACGCGTGGATGGCGCGCGACGCGTTCGGCGCCTCGTGGGGCTATCTGCTGAACGCGCCGAAGTTCGCGCTCGACGAGCAACGCGCGAAGAAGACCAGCACGCTGCGCAAGCCGGAAGCCGTGTTGCCAAAGCTGGAGGTGGAAGCCGGCGGTGGCAACTACGTCCTGCAACTGGCCGCCTATCTTGCGCCGCCGGCGAGCGGTGACTACACCTTCCTCGTGCAGGGCGACGACGAGGCGAAGCTCTGGATCGGCGACGCCGGCAAGACCACCGCCGAGAGGGAGCTGTGCAGCAATCCGTTCTTTGCCGGTTACCACGACTTCCGCAAATTCCCCGCGCAAAAGTCCGCCGCGGTGCAGCTGGAGAAAGGCCGCCTCTATCCGCTGAACGCGCTCGTCGCGAACCACCATTCCGTCGGCTCGCTCTCCGTGGCGTGGCTCAAGCCCGGCGCCAGCAAAACCGAAGTCATCCCCGCGGCGCATCTGTTCGTGACGCCCGACGGCCGCCAGCCCGGTGTGCGCCAGCGGATGTGGGGCGGCGTTTCCAAGATTCCCGACCTGCTGAAGCGGGCGGATTATCCCGAGGGCTTCCGGCGTACCGGCGGCATGTCCCTCGTGCTCGATGGCCGCAGCCAGTGCGTCGAGCTGCCGAAGGATGTCGCCGACTTCCAGCACTGTACCTACAACGCCGAGTTCAAGGCGACCGGCGGCGGCAACGGCGCGCGGCTCTTCGAGTTCGCGAACCCGAACGGCGACGCCGTCTGGTGCAGCCCGTGGGAAAACGGGCGGCTCGTCTTTGGCATCCGGCAGGGCGCGAAGTTCGAGCAGGTCACCGCGGCGGCCATCCAGCCCGGCGTGTGGACCAGCGTGCAAATCGTCCTCGACGGCAAACGCGCCACGCTCTCTTTGAATGGCCGGAAGGTGGCGGAAAACAGCGCAATGACGCTCGCGCCGGAGAGCGTCCGCGCGACGCAGTGTTACCTCGGCCGCGGCCTCAAGGGCGGCTATCTCGGCGGCCTGCTCGACCGCTTCACCATCCACAGCGTGCCCCTCGCGGTACCCAACGCAGCCAAACCCTGACGCAACACCACTACACAAGCCCGGTGCGGCTATGGTTTTCCAAGCATTGGACATGGTGATGGAAAAAATTTCCAAGCCTTGGAAGACTGGCGCAGGGCAAGTCAAAAATGGATAGCAAGAGGTCAAGATTGGCGCTTCCCCGCGGCAGGCCGTACCGCTAGGTTGTGCGCCGGTCGGCGCAACCGGGAATCTAGGAGCAACACATGAAGTCAGCGTGGGCGATGATGGCGGCGCTGGGGCTGCTAATGCCGGCGGGGGCCGCGCCTGAGCCGCTCAAACCGGCGGGGGCCAGGGCCAGTTCCACCTATGAAAAGTATGCGGCCGCCAAGACGGTGGATGGCGAGGTCAGCGATGCCTCGCGTTGGATCAGCAAGAAGTCGGACCAGCCGGCGTGGCTGGAGATCAGCCTCGGTTCCACGCAGAAGTTGGCGGGCGTACATCTCTACTCCGGCTACGGCAAGGACACACCACTGGATAGTTTCGCCCTCCAATTCTGGAGCGGCGGGCAGTGGCAGGATATCCCCTCGGCCAAGGTTGCCAACAACCAGGAGCTCGCGCTGGCCATCGCGTTCGACGACACCGTGCCGGTGGTCACCGACCGGCTGCGGCTGTGGGTGACAAAATCGCACCAGGGCATCGCGCGCGTGAAGGAAGTGGTGATCTGGCCCGCGTCGGTCGGCGATCTGCCGCCGTTGCCGGCGTCGGCAGCCAAGTTGCAGGCGCAGCCGCAGGCGGCCATTCCGCCGCTCTACCTCAACCAGAGCGGCTTCAACCTCGGCAAGCCCAAGCGCTTCACGGCGCCGACGCTGCCGGACGGGACGAAGTTCGCGGTGCGCCCGGCGCAAGGCGGCGACGCGCTGCTGGAGGGCGTGCTGCAAAATCACGTCGGCGATTTCTCGGCGTTCAATCCGGCGAACGCGCAGGATTACGTGGTCGAGGCCGGCGGGTTGCGGTCAGTGCCGTTCCGCGTCGGGCCGTGGTGGCTGGAGCGGGTGACCTACCAAGGTGCGGTGGACTTCATGGTGGACAGCCGGCACTACGTGGGCAACTCGCGCGCGCCGTGCAAGGGCTCCTATGGCTGGCGTGACGATCATCACTTCGGCTGGGAACTGCACACGCTGGTGCCGCAGTGGCTCTCGAACCCCTCGGCCTATGAGCGCATGCCGCGCCAGGTCAAGTATGAGCGGGCCAAGGACCCGAAGTTGTGGGGGAAGCTGGAGCCCTACCGCGAGGACGCGCCCGATCTCGTGAAGCTGATCCACTGGGGCGCGGACGTGATCGTCACCGAGGAACTCACGCATGAACTGATCAAGGCGCAGCTCGCCTACTTCCTCTACGCGTGGCCGACGCTGCAGCGCCATCTGCCAGAGCAGAACTATCGCGTGGTGCGCGACTACGCGTTCGCGCATTGGACCGGGGACAAGGCCGACCGGAAGTATCCCTATGACGAAAGCCCGGAGCACAATCTGCTCGCGCTCAAGACCAAGGTGGGCACGACGAAGGGCGCCTATCCGCCGGGCTTCTCCATCGAGCCGAACCTGCTGATGTTTGAGGTGGCCAGGCGCGAGCAGCGACCGGACGCGGAGCGTTTCTTCGAGGCCGCGCACAAGCAGGCCGCATGGCTGATCGCCAACCTCGACTGGAACGAGCCGCTGACGACCAAGGGCCAGCGCATGAGCGAGTTCATCACGCTGACCGGGCTGGGCCATTTCCTCCGCGTCTATCCCGACCGCGCGCCGCCGGGCCTCGCGGCGAAGATCGCGGCGTGGGCGCAGGTGGTCATCCGGCGCTCGTCGAACATGTGGGATTTCCGCAAGCTCGATGACGGGGCCAAGTGGACGCCGATGGGCGAGAAGCCGACGATGTGGAACGAACCGGGCAACGTGCTCGGCCTGCCCGCCGCGCTGCTGGCCGCGCGCGAGGTGCTCACCGATGCGGCCACGCGGGCGCGGCTCGAGGAGCTGGTCTACGCGCACTTCGACAACGGCTTTGGCCGCAACCCGGTCGGCCGGCACTTCTCGTTCGATGCGCCGCGCGAGATCGAGGGCGTCGAGTTCGGCTGGTTCAAGTTTCTGCCGGGCGGTATCGGCCAGCTCGCCGCGGCCCGCTTTGTGATAGATGGCAGCCCGAAGGACGGCCACTATCCCTATCACCCCGAGAAGGGCGACTTCGGCTGGACCGAGGGCTGGGTGCAATTCAACGCCGCCTTCGATATCAGCCTTGCGTGGCTGGCCTTCGCGGAGACGCAGCTCGCGCTCACGCGGGAGGGCGACGAGGTCGCCATCCGCCTGCGCGCGCCGCTGAACTTCGACTACACCAAGGTCGAGACCGGCACGGTGCAGGTGCGCGTCGGCGGCGGCGCGTGGCAGCCGCTGACCGTGACCGAGGAATCCGCCAGTTCCTTCTTCCTTTCCGGCCGCGTCAAGGCGCCGCCCGGCGCAGCGGTCGAGGCCGCCTACGGCTTTGGTTATCTGGGGCGCAACGCCAAGGTGAAATAATGAAAAACAAAATCATGCTGGCTTTCCTGCTGGCGCTGGTAGCGGTGCGGGCCGAGGAGTCCATGGACAAGCTGTGGGGCTCGGCGGGCGTCAAGGGCGGTACAAAGGCCGAGCGGATGGCGCTGTTCCGCGACGGCAACTACGGGATGTTCATCCACTGGGGCCTGTTCTCGCACCTCGGCGGGCAGTGGCGCGGCCAGACGTTCTACGGCATCGGCGAGTGGATCAAGCGGCAGATGAAAATCTCCGAGAGCGACTACATGGCGCTGGCCAAGGAGTTCAATCCCTCCGACTTCGACGCCCGCGAAATCGCGCGCGTCGCCAAGGCCGCGGGGATGAAGTGGATCATCATCACCTCGAAGCATCACGAGGGCTTTGCGATGTTCAAGTCGGCGCACCCGTTCAACATCGTGGACGCCACGCCGTTCCACCGCGACCCGATGAAGGAACTCGCCGCCGCGTGCCGCGAGGCGGGGCTCGGCTTCGGCTTCTACTACTCGCACAACCAGGACTGGACCGCGCCCGGCGGCAGCGGCGGCCCGGCGCAGAATCCCGACGGCACGCCCGCGACGTTCGAGAAATATTTCCGCGAGAAGTGCTACCCGCAGGTGAAGGAGATTTGCACGCAGTACGGACCGCTCAACTATATCTGGTTCGACACGCCCGGCCGGATACCCAAGGAGTTCGTGATGGAGCTGGCCGAGCTCGTGCGCAAGACGCAGCCGGGCGCGCTGCTGTGCAGCCGCATTGGCTACGACATGGGCGACTACGTCAGCAAGGGCGACATGGAAGTGCCGCCGCGTAACATCGAGGGCGACTGGGAGACGTGCGACACGACCAACGACTCCTGGTCATACGCCTGGTATGACCAGAACTGGAAGGACGCGCGCGAAATCCTGCTGCGGTTGGTCCAGACGGTCGGGCGCGGCGGCACCTACCTGCTGAACATCGGCCCTGACGGCAAGGGCCGCGTGCCGCCACAGGTGGCGAAGTATCTGGTGAAGGCCGGCGAGTGGATCAAGCGCTACCCGCAGGTGGTCTATGGCGCCGGCCCTTCGCCGTTCGGCCACGCGCTACCGTGGGGCGATGCGACGACGCAAAGCAACACACTCAACCTCGTCGTGTTCGATTGGCCCGGCGATGGCCAGTTGTGGCTGCCCGGCTTGCAGTCAGAAATTGCCAGCGCCACGCTCATCGGCAGTTCCGCGCCGGTGACGTGGACGAAGCGCGGCACGTGGACGGCGTTTCAACTGCCCGCCGCACGACCGGACGCGCCCGCGGCGGTCATCGCCGTGCAACTCAAGGGCGCGCCCAAGGCCGACCAGACGCTGGGTGTGTATCCGAATGCGCCGGCCACCTTGCTGGTCGAGTTCGCCGAGGTGCAGAACGCGGAGAAGAAGGAGAACCGCTGGATGGAAAAATTCGGCGAGTGGAAGCACGCCACGCAGATCAGCAAGTGGCAGCCGGATGGCAAGGCGGTCTGGAGCGTGGATGTGTGTGCGGCGGGCGATTACCGGCTGGACCTCGTCTATAAGGGCGAGGGCCGGCCCGTGTGGCGGATCGAGAGCGATGAAGGCGTGACGCTGCAAAACCAGCAGGCGGCCTCGGCGATTTATCACGCGCAGCCGATGGGCCTGCTGACCTTCAAGACACCGGGAAAGCGCACGCTGACCGTCACGCTCGTCGAGGGCGACCGTGCCAAGACCAGCCTCGAAGCGCTGCGCTTGAGCCCGGCGGAATAAATGGAGCGCCGCGCATGATGTCCAGCCCGCCCGTTTCCAAGGCTTGGAAAATCGCAGCCCTGCTCGTTCCAATCCTTGGAAACGTGTGTGCTTCCGCGCAGTCGCTGCCGGCGTTTCCCGGCGCGGAGGGCTTCGGCGCGTGCTCCACGGGCGGGCGCGGCGGCGATGTCTATACGGTCGCGAATCTGAACGCCTCCGGTCCCGGCTCGTTCGCCGAGGGGCTCGCGACCGCGCCGCCGCAGGGGCGCACGATCGTCTTCGCGGTCAGCGGCTACATCCCCATCCGCAAGCTGAAGCTCAAGGCCTCCAACATCACCATCGCCGGGCAGACGGCGCCGGGCGATGGCGTCGCACTGCGGGGCAGCATTTTCTGGATCTCCGGCAGCAACGTGGTGATCCGGTTCATGCGTTTCCGGCGCGGCGTGGATCGCGACGGCGGCGACTGTGTGGAAACCGATAGTGGCGCCCGCAACCTGCTGCTCGATCATTGCGACGCCATGTTCTCGACCGACGAAAACTTTTCGATGTTCAAAACGGCGCCGCCGACCATGACGTTCCAGTGGTCCATCAACGCGTGGGGGCTGCAAACGCACTCGGCCGGCGGGTTGTGGATGGTGGACCATACGACGGTGCATCACTCGCTCTGGGCGCACAACCACACGCGCAATCCCAAGGTGATCCGGCCGCTCGCGTTCGACTGGGCGAACAACGTCACCTTCGGCTGGGACATCGGGATGAACCTCGCCGGCGCCGACGTGCCCGGCGCCTACAAGGTCAACCTGCGCGGCAGCACGTTCATCCACGGCGGCAAGGCGCGCGACGCGGTGTTCGGCGGCGGCCAGACCAACGGCGTCACCTCGTTTCACGTCCATGTGAGCGACTGCGCCTTCGATGGCAACGGCAATGGCCGGCTCGATGTCTCCGCCGCCGATCACAACATCATCGCCAAGGACAGCCTCTATCACAAACAGCCGGCGCCGTTCCCGCAGACCCTCAAGGCCGATCCCGCCGCGCCGCGCGACCCGGTGCTGGGCGTGCCCGTGACGCTCGACGACCGGGCCACCGCTTACAAGAAGGTGCTCTCCCACGTCGGCCCGCTGCGCCTGGAACTTGATCCCGCCAAGCCGCTGCGCGACGAGGCCGATGCGCTGCTCATTCGCGATGTCGCCCAGCAACATCGCCGCATCATCAGCCACGAAAAGGAACTTGGCCTGGGCGATGGCGGTTGCGGCGCGCTGAAGTCCGCGCCCGCGCCGGTGGATGGCGATGGCGACGGCATGCCCGACTACTACGAGACCGCGCTTGGCTGGGAGGCGACGAAGCAGGACCACAACACGCCGCTCGCCGGCAACGGCGGGAAAATTTCCGGGGTGACCTTTTTCCCGACCGGCACCGCCGCGGGCTACACGAGGCTGGAGGAATATCTGCACTTCTGCGCCAGCCCGCACGGCGTTGTTGCCTCCGGCGGCAGCGTGATGGTGGACCTGAAAAAGTTCACCAGCGGTTTCACGGCCTCACCGAAATTCACCGTGGCGCAGGTCCTGGGCGGCAGCGTGATGACCGGCGGGCCGGGCGGCAGTCAGGTCACGTTCAAGCCCGCGCCAGGCCACACCGGCCGCGCGCGTTTTGATTTTACCGTCAGGGACAGCGAGGGCAGCCAGTGGACACAGACGTGCGTGCTGGTGGTACTCAAACCATGAAGCCCTCCAGGATTAAGCAGCCCGAAAATAAGGCGGCAACCATGAAGCATAGCCTCATGCTCGGAGCGCTGGCGTTCGCGCTGGCGGCGGAGGGCGGCACGGTGGGGCGTACCGACCTGGAAACGCTGAAAACACCGGTCTATCAAGCCGCCGGCACGGCGTTTGTGCGCCACAACGGAGACCGGTTCAACAACCGGCCGCTGTACTGCAATCAGATCAGCGCGATCGTGCTCGCTGGCGACCGGCCGCTGGTGCGGTTCGGCACCGGCACGGTGCTGCACGGCACGTTTATGGCGGCGTTGGTGCGTGGCGACCGGGCGAAGTGGTTGCACGATTTCTCCGACATCACCGCGAAGTATCGCGCGGATCATATGGAATGGCTGCTCAAGGATGCCGGCTTCGGCGACACGACCCTGACGCTCGATGCGGTACCGGCAGCCAAGGGCGCGGGGATGGCGTTGCGGCTGCGGCTGGAGAACATACAGGCCGGTGACCGGTTGATCTGGGTTTGCGGCGGAACGGTCCGGCAGCCGAAGAGCATGTTGGATGTGTGGGATGTGACGACGGCCGGGCGCGAGAAGATATTGGCGAAAGGCTTCGCACCGGACGATTGCCTTGAAGATCGGGTGAAGATCGCTGGTGACCGGTTCATGGTCGAGATCAACGACGGCAAGCCCGTCATCATGACCGGCCAGTGCAGCGCGGCTTCCCAAATGTCTGTCGCGGATGCGTCGGCATGGAGCGATCCGCTGAAGTTGTTGGCGAGCGCCGGCCAGCAGCGGCCGCTGGCGTGTGGCGTGGTGGAGTTGGCCAAACAGCAGGAAATTTGTTGGGCGGTGCGCGGTGGCCGGCCCAGCCCGGAGCCGGCAGCCGCGGTGTTCGCGGCCGGGTTGCAGCGCGCGGAAGATATCGGGCGGAGGATCGTTGTGGATACGCCCGATGCGCAACTCAACGCGCTGGTCGGCGCTTCGAGCGCGGTGATGGATGGCGTGTTCCGCGACGGAATCTTCACGCACTCCGGGATGCGCTGGGGCGTGCCGCTGCTCGGTTGGCGCACGCTGTTCGGCGGCACGGCGTACGGCTGGCATGACCGGGTGCTGACGCAGGCGCGCACGTGCCTCGCAAAGCAGATCACCGCGTCCGACAAGATCAGCGCGAAGGCCGATGCGAAGACCGGTTTGAGCTGCCAGTCGCTTGACTCGCGGTTGTTCGGGAAAGGCCGCGTGGCTCTTCATCATCCATGGCACTATGACATGCAGAGCCAGTTCTTCGATCAACTCATCCACGCGTGGCGCTGGACCGGCGACGCGGAACTGGAAAAGATTTTGCGTCCCGCGCTGGAACTGCATCTTGAATACATCCGCGACTGTTTTGATCCCGATGACGACGGCCTTTACGAGAGCTACGCCAACACGTGGCCGACGGATGATCAGTGGTACAACGGTGGCGGCACCGCGGAGGAAACCGCCTACGCCTACACCGGTCACAAGGCTGCGCTTGAACTGGCACGCCGCGCTGGTGATAGCGCCGCCGTGAAACGCCACGAGGCCCGGCTGGCGAAAATCCAACGGAGCTTCATGGAGAAGCTGTGGATTCCATCGAAGCAATATGTCGGCGCGTATGTCGAACAGGGCGGGCTGGGGCGGTTGCACGAGGACTGCTGGCTGTACGCGATCTTCTGCCCGATTGACGCCGGAATGCTCGATACTGTGAAGGCCGCGCAAGCGCTGCACTACACCGAGTGGGGACTCGAACGCGAGCAGATGCCCTACGGTGGCGAGCGCGTCTGGCCATCGAACTGGGTGCCGAGCATCTGGTCGTTGCGCGAGATGTGGCCCGGCGACAACTACCACCTCGCGCTCGCCTATTTCCAAACCGGCCTCGCCGATGACGGCTGGTCGGTGCTGCGCGGGACGTTTCCCCACATGGCGTTCTACGGCCCCGTGCCCGGCGATCTGGGCTATCCCTGCGGCGGGACCGACTTCAACGATTGCGCCAGCATGTTCTGTCGCGTGGTGGTCGAGGGACTGTTCGGCTACCGCCCGGATTATCCCAACCAGAGCGTGACCATCGCCCCGCAGTTCCCGGGTGACTGGAACCGTGCCGCGATCACGACGCCGGATTTCTCGCTGAACTACCGGCAGGGCCGATACGAAGTCACTCTCGCCAAACCGGCCACCCTTCAGTTCCGGCTGCCGGTGCGAGTGGCGAACCTCAAGCGCGTGCTCGTCAACGGCCAGCCCGCCCAATACCGGCTCGAGCCTGCCTTCGGCTACGGCGCGCTGCTCGTGACGGTGCCGGCCTGCGCGAAGGCGGAGGTCGTTTTGGAAACCAGTGGCGACGTGGTCAACACTCCCGTGGTCGCCAAGACCGGCGAGAAACCGGAATTGGCGGTGGCCCAGTTGGAGGGCGCTGTGCCGCGCTACCAAGTCACGAAGGTCCGGCCGCTGCCGCCGCTGGTCAGCAAGCCCCCGCAGGTGCCGGCCGGCGCGAAATGGGCAACCCTCGACATGGCCGGCAGCTTCAATGGCGATGTCCGCACGATTTTCCAGCAGCAGTATCTCACGCCGCGTCCGAACACATGCTCGCTGCGGCTGGCGACGGACGGCTATTCCACCTGGCAGATGATGCTCAACCCGAAACACAAGCCGCCGGAGATCAAGCTCGATAAGCCCGGCGAACCGGTGATGACTCCGCAGGGCGTGCCCTTCGGCAAGATCGGCGCGGAAAAAAATATCGCGTTCACGTCGCTGTGGGATAACTGGCCCCGGCGCGTCAGCGTACCGGTGAACAAGGCCGGTGACGCGGTGTGGCTGCTGGTCTGCGGCTTCACGCCGCCGATGCAGGGCCGCATCGCCAATGCCGAATTGCGCTTCCGCTATGCCGATGGCGCGGAAGAAAAACTGGAACTGGTGCCGCCGCTCAACCTCTGGTCGCTCTGCCCGTTTGGCGGGGTGGACTATAACTACAAGCGCGATGGCTTCGCTCTGCCGCAGGAGCCGCCGCCGCAAGTGCAGCTCGGCCAAAACTGCCGCGCGATGGTCTATGGCTGGAAGCTCCGCCCCGGCGTTGCGCTCAAAGATGTCACGCTCGAAACGCTCTCCCAGGAAGTCGTCATCGGCCTGATGGGTGTCAGCATCATGGGGCCAAGGTGAGCAAATGAAAAAAATTATGCTGGCGGGTATCTCGCTTTTGGCCCTGCACGCTGCCGCGTCGCAGGAGGTGGAGAGCAACGGGCGCATGGCCTGGTGGCGCGAGGCGAAGTTCGGGATGTTCATCCACTGGGGGCTCTACTCCGCACTCGCCGGCAGCTACAACGGCAAGGAGATTGATAACAACGGCGAGTGGATCATGGACCGCGCGCTGATCCCGGTCGCCGCCTACGCGGCCTACGCCAAGGCTTTCAATCCCGTGCAATTCGACGCCGAGGAATGGGTCGGCATCGCGAAGCGCGCGGGGATGAAATACATCGTCATCACCGCGAAGCATCACGACGGGTTTGCGATGTACCCCTCGAAGGTCAGCGCGTTCAACCTGCATGACGCGACGCCGTTCAAGCGCGATCCGCTTGCGGAGTTGGCAGCGGCGTGCCGCAAGGCGGGGTTGCGGTTCGGGCTCTACTATTCGCAGGCGATGGACTGGCATCATCCCGGCGGGCAGCCGCCGAACCGCGGCTGGTGGGATGCCGCGCAGCATGGCGACATGACCAACTACATCAATACCATCGCCGCGCCGCAGGTGCGGGAAATTTGTTCCAGCTATGGACCGCTCGCGGAAATCTGGTGGGACATGCCGCGCAACATGACGCCGGAGTTCGCCGAGAAACTGCACGCTGTGGTACGCGAGTTGCAGCCGCAGGCGATCATGAACAACCGGCTCGGTGGCGGCATCAAGGGCGATATTGATACGCCGGAACAGTTCATTCCGTCCACCGGCGGCCCGGAAGGGCGTGACTGGGAAACGTGCATGACGATGAACAACACGTGGGGTTTCAAGCAGCAGGACACCGACTGGAAGAGCACCGCGGATTTGCTCCGCAAGCTGCTCGATATCTGCCATAAGGGCGGCAACTTCTTGCTCAACGTCGGGCCGACCGCCGAGGGTGTGATCCCGCCGGCGAGCGTCGAGCGACTCGCCGCCATCGGCGCGTGGCTGGAGAAGAATGGCGAGGCAGTCTATGGCACCACCGCCAGCCCGATCCCGTTCCTCTCGTGGGGCCGCTCTACACGCAAGGGCAACGTGCTCTACCTGCACGTCTTTGACTGGCCCGCCAACGGCGAACTGCGCGTGCCGATGCAGGCACAGGTTACCGGCGCGTGCCTGCTCGCGCAGCCCAGCGATCCGCTGCAACACGAGCAGCGCGATGGCGCGGTGGTGGTTCATGTGCCGCGCGATCAGACCCATCCGTCTGATCCGTCGGATCAGCTGGCGCGCGTGATCAAGCTCACCATCGCGGGCGAGCCGGTGATCGCTCCGCCGCTGACACGCAACAAACCAGCGCAGGCTTCGTTCGGCGATACGGCCAAGGCGTTCGATGGCTCGGCGGGCCGGTCGTGGGAAGCGAAGAAGGGCGACAAAGCCGGCTGGCTCGAAGTGGACCTCGGCGCGCCGACGGCTGTCGCGGCGATGGCCTTCGATGAAATGCATCGCGGCGCAGGTAAGCGCGGTCAGAAATTCCGGCTGCAGGTCAAAGCTGGTGACGCGTGGAAGGAAATCGTAACCGGCGCGACGAAGGGTTACGGCGTCACACAGACTTTCCCCCCGGTCACAGGGCAGGTTTTCCGTCTGGAAATTTTCGAGTCGAAGGACACCGCTGCCGTTGCCGAGTGGCAGCTCTACCGGCCGGAGTGAAAATGAAACCACTGCTGTTGTTGATCGCGGCGTGCCTCGCGGCGCGCGCGGGCGAACCAGGGCGCGAGCCGCACATGGGCAACCCCATCGTGCCGGGCTATTACGCCGACCCGAGCCTCGTGCAGTTTGCGGGGACGAACTATCTCTATGCGACGCTCGATCCGTGGGGCGACAAGACGCTCGGCTGCTGGGAGTCGGCGGATTTCAAGAACTGGACCTATCGCATTCTCAACTGGCCGACGAAGGACGCGTGCCGGAGCAAGACCAGCGGCGGGGCCGCGGTCTGGGCGCCCTCGGTCGTGCGCGCGGCGAGCGGGAAATTCTTTATGTACGTCTCGGTCCACAACGAGGTCTGGGTCGGGACGGCGGAGCATCCGCTCGGGCCGTGGCGCGACGCGAACGGCGGCCAGCCGCTCGTGCCTGGCAATTTCCGGCCGGGCTTCCACATGATTGATGCCGAGGGCTTCGTGGATGATGACGGCACCGGCTGGCTCTACTGGGGCTCCGGCCACGGCTGGAAAAACGGCAAATGCTGGGCCGTGCGGCTGAAGCCCGACATGGTCACGTTCGACGGCGAGGTGCACGACGTCACTCCCCCGCATTATTTCGAGGGGCCTCTCATGGTCAAGCGCGGCGGGCGCTACTTCCTGATGAACTCCACCGGCATCACGATCAAGGACAACTACCAGGTTCATTACGCCGTCGGCGCCAGCCCGCTCGGCCCGTTCACCGAGCCGACGAATCATGCGATCCTCGTGACCGACAAGGCGCGCAACGTCATCAGCCCCGGCCACCACACGGTGTTCAGCAAGGATGGCCGCGACTACATCCTCTATCACCGCCACAGCATTCCGTTTGATCCCAAGTTCGTCGCCCGCCAGCTCTGCGTGGATGAAGTGAACTTCACCGCCGACGGCCGGATCGAGGTCGTGACGCCGACGCACACCGGCCCGCCGCTGGTCCGCGACCGGCTCGCCGGCCGCGACGTGCTGCCGGCGACGGCGACCGCATCCAGCACGGCCGCGCCGCACTTCGCTGCTGCGTGCGCGCTCGATGACAACTACGCGACGCGCTGGAGCCCGGCGCGCGATGCAAAGGGCGCGTGGCTGCAACTCGACCTCGGCTCGGCGCGGACCTTCTCGCGGCAGGAGCTGCGCTTTGAATATGCGTGGAAGCCCCACCGCTTTGCGCTGGAGATTTCTGACGACGGCGCGCAGTGGCGGAAGCTCGCCGACCGCACGGAGCAACCGGTGACCGGCTCGCCCGTCGTGATCGAGCAACCAGCCACCGCGCGCTATCTGCGCCTTGTTTTTCCCGCGGATATTCCCGGCAGCGCGGTCTCGGTCTTCGAGTGGCAGGTGTTCCGTTGAGTGCTTCAAGCATCTGATGACGACGTTCATGGGTTGGAGCTACAGCGCCCGCACCATCTACCCCGCAACACAAACAAGGCTTATTTCCACGAGAATTTGTACAAAATCGCACACCTCTTGAGGTGTGCGATTGGGGTGGGGCGGTCTTGGAGATTGCCTGCGCCGGTGGGGTCCGGTATAAGCCGGACCATCGGTAGGGAAAATCCGCCAAGACCAGAAAGGAACGAATGCCGATGAAACACACAGCACATACTTGCCACTGTCACTGTTGCGCCGCGCACGGCATGAGCCGCCGCCACTTCCTCTACAGCGTCGGCGCCGCCACGGTCGCGGGCCTCGCCGCGCCGGTGTGGGCTGCCGAGGCGGCCAGCGGTTACGCGCCACAGCGCCGCCCGCGCACGCGGCAGCCGCTCTGCGTCCAGCCGGTGCTGACCTACGATCTGCCCAAGCGCCGCGAGGCGACGAGCTGGCGCAACTGGGGCGGCATCCAGACGGAGCAAGATGTGCAGGCCGAGCGGGAACGGCTCGCCAAGGAACTGAAGAAGATCGCCGACACCGCTGACTTTCCGCTGGAACTCAAACCGCTGACGCCAGTGCGCACGCTGGAGCAGGCCGGTGAGATTGCGAAGGGCCGTCACGATGTGCTGCTGCTGTTCGCGGCGGGCGGCGGGGTCAAGCTGCTCGAGGCGCTGACCGTGGCGGGCAAGCATAACCTGATGTTCCTGCGTCACGATCCGGGGCCGGCCTATCTCTGGTATGAGATCGTCCATCCGCGTTTTCTGCGCAAGACGGTGGACGACTACGGCCAGCCCGGCTGGGACGTGAACGACGTGGTCGTGGATAGCTTCGCGGACCTCACCTGGCGGCTGCGCGCGCTCGGCGGACTGAAGAACACGCTGAACAAGCGCGTGGTCTGCATCGGCGGCGCAAGCGGGTGGGGCGCGGGCGGCCGCACGGCGCCGGCGCGCACGCAGGAATTGTGGAAGATGGACTTGGTCAACTATCCCTACAAGGACCTCGCGCCGCGTATTGCCGCCGCGCGCCAGAACGCCGCGCTCGTCGCCGCGTGCGCCGCGGCAGCGGAGAAATATTTGAGCCCGTGGCGCGTCTCGCTGAAGACCACGCGCGAGTTCGTCAACAACGCCTTCGTGCTGACCGAGGTGTTCAAGGACGTCATGGATGAGGTGCAGACCGATGCGTTCACGATCAACTCGTGCATGGGTACGATCATGGGCATGTCGCAGACCACAGCGTGTCTGCCGTTGAGCCTGCTCAACGACGAGGGCTACCTCGCGTTCTGCGAGTCGGACTTCGTCGTGATCCCGTCCGGCATCCTGCTGCACTACATCTGCGGCCTGCCGGTCTTCCTCAATGACCCGACGCTGCCGCACGACCGCGTTGTCACGCTCGCCCACTGCACCGCGCCGCGCAAGATGGACGGCAAGCGGAGCGAGCCGGTGAAGATCCTGACGCACTTCGAGTCCGACTACGGCGCGGCGCCGAAGGTCGAGATGCGGACCGGCCAGCTTTGCACCAACCTCGTGCCGGACTTCGCGAGCAAGAAGTGGGTCGGCTTTGCCGGGACGATCACCGGCAACCCGTTCCACGACATCTGCCGTTCGCAGATTGACGTGCAGATCCACGGCGACGCCGGCGCGCTCCTACGCGAGATGAAGGGCTTCCACTGGATGATGTCCTACGGCGATTACCTGCGTGAGACCGGCTACGCGCTGCAGAAGGTCGGCGTGGACTTCCTCAATGTCAGCGCCCCGCCGCCGGCGACGTGACATTGTTGAGGCCTCCTGAAAGCCGCTGTGCGTGCCGCATTTCCGGTTAACTGGGAGCGGCGGTTTTCCAACCGCCGCATGACCTACATCCACGCGGCCTTGGCTGGTTCGGCGGGTGGTTTACCCATGTTGGGATAAGGTTTCATCGGCGGCTGGAAAGCCGCCGCCCCCAGTCAGCCGGACGGCACAAAACCGGGCGTGAGGTTTTGGCTGTCAAAGTGGAAGCCCCCGCGGTGAGCCGCGGGGGCTTCCAATCCTCGGAAAGCGGCAGGTCAAGATTGGATAGCTGGAGGTCAAGATTGGCGCTTTGCTCCCCGCGCGAGAACGGCTAGGTTGCGCGCATGAAAAAGTTCATCGCGATATTGATGGGGCTGGTGATTTCGATGGCGGCGCAGGCGGCGGAACCGCTGACGCTGTGGTATCGGCAGCCAGCGCAGAAGTGGGTCGAGGCGCTGCCGGTGGGCAATGGCAGCCTCGGCGGGATGATCTTCGGCGGCGCGGCGAGCGAGCGCATGCAGTTCAACGAGCAGACGCTCTGGCTCGGCAACGAAACCGAGATGGGCAGCTACCAGCCGTTCGGCGATGTGTTCATCGAGTGGCGGCAGGGCGCGCCGGAGGCTTACCGCCGCGCGCTCGACCTGCGCGAGGCCATGCACCGCGTCAGTTACCGCGCCGATGGCGTACAGTTCACCCGCGAAACTTTTTCCAGTTATCCCGACCAGGTACTGGTCATGCGCTGCACGGCGGACCAACCGGGCCGGCACAGCGGCGTGATCCGGCTCACCGACATGCACAAGGCGAAAATTTACGCCGAGGGAAACAAGCTCATCGCGACAGGCGCGCTCACCAACGGGCTGGCCTACGAGGCGCAGCTCTGGGTGCTGAACGAAGGCGGCACAGTGGCCGCGGCCGGCAGCACGCTCACGGTGAGCAAGGCCGACAGCGTGACGCTGTTGCTCGCGGCGGGCACGGCGTTCGCCAACGATCCGCTGAAGCACTGGCGCGGCGAGCCGTCGCACGCGCGCCTCACGCAGCGTCTCACGGCTGCTGCTGGGAAAACTTTTGCGCAGTTGCGCGACACGCACGTGGGCGACCACCAAAAACTTTTCAGCCGCGTGCAACTCGAACTCGGGGCGGCACCGGCCACCGTACCGACCGACAAACGGTTGGCGGCGCGGAAGGAAGGCCAGGGCGACCCGGCGCTGGAGGCGCTGCTGTTCCAGTACGGGCGCTATCTGCTCATCGCCAGCTCGCGGCCCGGCGGCCTGCCGGCCAATTTGCAGGGCATCTGGAATGCCGACCTCAAGCCCGCGTGGTATTCCGGCTACACCTGCAACATCAACCTGGAGATGAACTACTGGCCCGCCGAACTGACCGGACTTTCCGAATGCCACGAACCGCTGTTCCAGTGGATCCAGAACATGGCGGTGGTCTATAAGCGGACGCAGGATGAGCGCGTCAAGACGTCCAAGGGCCGCGGCTGGTCGAACTACAGCACGACGAACCCGATGGGCGGCACGTCGCGCTGGGGTGTGCACCGCCCGAACAGCGCGTGGCTCGTGCAGCACCTGTGGCTGCGCTACGCCTTCACGCAGGACAAGGACTTCCTGCGCCGCGTCGCCTATCCGGCCCTCAAGGAGATCGTCGAGTTCTGGGAGGACCGTCTCGTCGCGGGACCCGGCGGCACGCTGATCACGCCCGACGGCTGGTCGCCGGAGCACGGCCCGGTGATGGTGAACGGCAAGCTCGTGATCAAGGAGGGCGACCGTACGCCGCATCCGGGCACCTCCTATGACCAGCAGATCGTCTGGGATTTGTTCAGCAACTACCTCGAGGCCTCCGAGGCGCTCGGCGTGGATGCCGATTACCGCGCGCGGGTGGCGGCGATGCGCTCGAAATTGCTCGGCCCAAAGATTGGCAGGTGGGGTCAGCTTCAGGAGTGGATGGAAGACGTGGATGACCCGAACGATCATCACCGCCACACCTCGCACCTGTTCGCGCTGCATCCCGGCCGGCAGATCAGCCCGCTGACGACGCCGGAGTGGGCCGCCGCCGCCAGAGTCACGCTCAACGCGCGCGGCGACAAGGCCACCGGCTGGAGCAAGGCGTGGAAGATCAACTTCTGGGCGCGCCTGCACGATGGCGACCGGGCGCACAAGGTCATCGGCGAACTGTTCAAGGTCAGCATTCTCGATAATCTCTTCGACACCCATCCGCCCTTCCAGATGGACGGCAACTGGGGCTACACCTCGGGCGTCGCCGAGATGCTGCTGCAAAGCCAGAATCTGAAACCTGAAACCGGAAACCTGAAACCTGAAATGGAAAAGCAAGCGTCCGCAACTCAAGTTTCAGGTTTCAAGGCTCCCGTTTATCTGCTGCACCTGCTGCCGGCGCTGCCGGCGGCGTGGCCGGTCGGCAGCGTCTCCGGCCTGCGCGCGCGCGGCGGCTTTACGGTGGACCTCGCCTGGCGCGACGGCAAGCTGACCGCCGCCACAATCCACAGTACCCACGGCACGCGCTGCCTCGTCCGCTACGGGCAGCACACCACACAGCTCGACCTCCCGCCGGGTTCAGCGCGGCAACTCGACGCCGGCCTGCAACCGGCGCGCTGAAACTTTTCAAGGACGGTCTGGCCGCGGTGGTGCTCGAAAACGGCGGCGGGCGTGACGGGCGGCGGCGCGCCTGTTACCATCGCGCGCCATGCACGCCTTTGAATTGCGCCGCGCCACGCGCGCCGATGCGCCGGACCTGCTCCGGTTGATCCGCGCCCTGGCGGAGTTCGAGAAACTGGCGCCGCCAGACGCCGCCGCCGAGGCCCGCCTCGTCGCCGATGGCTTCGGCGAACGTCCGCGCTTCGAGAGCTGGCTCGCGTTCGTTCCGGAGGTGGAGACGCCGGTGGGCTACGCGATTTTCTTCGAGACCTATTCCTCGTTCCTGGCACGGCCAAGTCTCTATTTGGAGGATGTGTTCGTGCTGCCGGAATTCCGCGGCCGTGGCATCGGTCTGGCGCTGTTGCGCAGGTGCGTGGAGTTGGCGCACGAGCGCGGCTGCGGCCGGATGGAATGGACCTGCCTCGACTGGAATCGGAACGCGCAGCGCGTCTACGAAACGCGCGTCGGCGCCCAGCACATGAAGGAATGGTTTCTCTACCGCCTGACGCGACCGGACATGGAAGCTTTTCTGAAGGGAGAACAGGTACGATGAACAAACTCCTCGCCTGCGGTTGGTTGTTCCTCGTTGTGGCGACGATGGCGGCGGAGAACTTCGTGCGGGTCAGCCCGCGCGACGCGCGCTATCTCGAACTCTCCGACGGCCGGCCCTATCTGCCGATCGGGCTGAACATGGTCGGGCCGGACGCGAAGGGCAGCGATACCGCCGGCGGACTGCGCTGCATGGAGACGTGGTTCCAGAAACTCTCCACCAACGGCGGCAATTTCGTCCGCATCTGGATCAGCAACGGCTTCTTCGATGTCGAGCACGCGCGTAGCGGCGTCTACGACGAGGCGCAGGCGCGGCGGATCGAGGCCACGCTTGCATTGGCGAATAAATATGGCATCCGCGTGAAACTGTGCCTCGAACACTTCCGCTCGCTCGATCCTAACTACAAACAGACGTGGAGCCAGAAGCTGCTGCACCGCGCCGACCGCGGCGGGCCGGCGGTGAACATGGACGACTTCTACACCAACGAGCGCAGCCGCGAGCAGTTCAAGCGCAAGCTGGCGTGGCTCGCGCAGCGCTTCGGCAATCGCCCGGAAGTTTTCGGCTGGGAGTTGTGGAACGAGATCAACGCCGTCGCCGCGAAGCCGGAAAGCTATGTGCCTTGGACGCAAACGATGCTCGCCGAACTGCACCGGCTCACGCCGCGCAATCTCGCGGTGCAAAGCCTCGGCAGCTACGACCGCGAGGGCGCGCGCGAACTCTACCGCCGCCACAGCCTCCTGCCCGGCAACGATCTCGCGCAGGTCCACCGCTACCTCGACTGTGGCGCGCAGTGGGACGTCTGCCACGGGCCGGTGGACGTGCTCGCCGCCGGCGCTGTGCGCGAGCTGCTTGCCTTCCAGCCGGGCAGGCCGGTGCTGCTCGCGGAGAGCGGCGCGGTGGAGAACAACCACAGCGGCCCGTTCAAGCTCTACGCCAAGGACACGGAGGGGATCATCCTGCACGATGTTCTCTTCGCGCCGTTCTTTGCCGGCGCGTGCGGCCCCGGCCACTGCTGGCACTGGAACCAGTACGTGGACCGCAATAACCTCTGGTGGCAGTTCGGGCGTTTCGCCGCCGCGGTGAAGGACCTCGATCCGCCCGCGGAAAATTTCCAACCCTCGCTGCCGGCGCATCCGCGGCTGCGCGTCTACCAGTTACAGGGCCGGCAAACGTTGCTGCTCTGGTGCCGCGATCCGCGGAACACGTGGCAGAGCGAACTCGCTGAGGGCCAGAAGCCGGAGACGCTCACCGGCCAGACGCTCGACCTCGGCACCGCGTTGCAGGGCGCCAAGGTACATCAGGTGAAAATCTATGATCCGTGGCAGGACCGCTGGAGTGGCGGCGTCCTGCGCAACGGCCAGTTGACGTTGCCTGCCTTCGCGCGCTCGCTCGTCGTGCGGATCGAGTTGAAGTGAAACGGCTCGCGAGGACGCCCGCTTGACGAGCGCACCAAGCCTCCCGCCGGGTCAGGTGACCCGGCCTACAGCGGGGCAAGTTTGATGGAAGGCCGCGTGCCCCGCCTGCGGCGCCTTCCAATCACGGCTCGCGAGTACGCTCGCCCTCCCGTGGTTGGCTGGTTGGGAGGGCGA
>CAISWQ010000080.1 GCA_903889245.1 uncultured Lentisphaerota bacterium
CACACGGCGATGGCAGGGTCAAGACTGGGCCGGCGTTTCCTGATGATCTGCAGCGGGGTCTGATACTCCTTGCCGCGATTGGGGCGGGCCAAGTTGAAATAGAACCAGTACGTGGCGATCTTGGCCCAGAACTCAGCGGGTGTGCGCAAGACTTCCCGGTCAAAGAACTCATCCTCGATCAGGCGGTGCACCGTCTCCACATCGCTCTGCCACGTGTAGGCTTTGACAGGGATGTAATGATGCCGGCTACCGAGCGCGCGCACGCTGGCCGGCAAGCCCCGGTGCTCCTGCCCTTCCTGAAATTCACACCCATGGTCCGTCTGCCACTCCACGGTCGCGAGCTCCACGCCAGGCCAGGCCAGGTGGGCGCTCACGCGCTCGGCGAGCAACGCCGTGTAGTTTTTACTGAGTTCATCGGCGTAGCCGACGAAGGTGAGACCGCTGACCACCTCCCGCACGGTATATTGAAAACGCGGCAGGCGCAGATGGCGCATCTGCGGCCAATACTGGGGAATATCCTGTAAATACTTGGTGTCGGCCGAGAGCTGGCCAAAGAGGGGCCAGCGCCGTTTCACGGCACGTAGCGCCTGCTTGGTCTGATGCTTTTTCTTCGGGCGGCGCGTGAGCTGATGGCCGCGCAGGATGCGTCGGATCGCGCCGACGCTACAGGCCACCCGAAATTCCTGCTTGAGCCGTTCGGCGCCAAAACCGGTGGCCCGGCGCAAGCGGACCACCACGCCTTCCACAGCTGCGGCGGTCTGCTAAGGACACGTCTTGGGCCGCCGGCTCCGTTCGGCCAAGGAAGACGGCCGACCGGGCTCGTACCGTCGCACCCACTTGCGGATGGTGTTGCGCGCACAACCGAAGACCTTGGCCGTCGCCTTGAGGCCGTGCTCCCGCGCATAGGCCACCAGGCGCTGTCGTAGAATGTGACGTTCACCGCGCATGCGATAGGCCATCCAGTAGTTCAGTTCCATGCCCGCCGACCATAGCGCCGCGCCCGCTGCGGAGCCACCTCCGGAGGTGGCTCCGCAGCTCCTGCAGCCGCGCACTACTCACCACCTTGATCTTCACCACTGGGGGGTCACGATGGACCTGTCGCTTCCCAGCGGTCCTGAACTTTGGCATTGCACCGGCCGTGTAGCCCCGGCAGATTGACGCGCGGTTCCAGTAGGGGCCCGGAGAATGGGGCATGAAGGCGCGTGGCATGATGCGGACGGGTTTGGCGCTCCTGTGTGCTGTGGCAGCACAGGGCGCCGCGGGGCCGACGAATAGGCTGCCGCCTCTGGCTTGGCGCGACACAGACCGCGTGCTGGTGCTCGCGCCCCATCCCGACGACGAGGTCCTCGCCTGCGCTGGCGTCATCCGGCAGGCGCTCGAGCGCCAACTGCCGGTGCGGGTGGTCTTCTTCACCTACGGCGACAATAACCAGTGGTCGTTCACGCTCTACCGCAAACACCCGGTGTTCAGGCCGGAGGCGATGCGCGCGATGGGCGAGGTGCGGCACAACGAGGCGCTCGCTGCCGGCGCGGCGCTGGGGCTCGAACCCGCGATGCTGCTGTTCCTCGGCTATCCTGACTTCGGCACCAGCCATATCTGGCGCGAAGTCTGGGGCAGCCACGCGGTGTTCCGCAGCATGTTGACGAAGGCGACGGCGGTGCCCTATGCCGACGCGTTCCGGCCCGGCGCGCCCTACCGCGGCGAGGAGGTGCTGGCCGACCTGACCAGCCTGCTGCGCGCGTTCCGGCCGACCAAGGTGTTCGTGTCGCATCCCGCGGATCAGAACGGCGACCATCGGGCGCTCTACCTGTTCACCCGCGTGGCGCTCTGGGGTTTGGAGCACGAGTTGCGACCGGAGGTGTGGCCCTACCTCGTGCATTTTCCGCGCTGGCCGCACCAGCCCGGCTGGCATCCGGCGCTGCCGCTGCCGCCGCCGGAAAAACTGGCCGGCCAACTGCCCTGGCGGCAACTGCCGTTGAGCGCGGCCGAACGTGACGCGAAACGGGAGGCGCTCGGCCGGCATAAGTCGCAGGCCGCCTACTCCGCGCGCTATCTCTATTCCTTCGTCCGGCAGAACGAGCTGTTCGGGGATTTCCCGGCACTACAGCCCAAGGCGGAGCGCCTCGCGCAACAGGAGGCGGAGCACGCCCGGCTTGCGCCCGACCACGAACCCAACAACGAACTGACCGCGGAGGAGCGCGAACTGTTTGTCGGCGTCGTCTGGCGTTACCTCTGCCGCGACGGCGCTCAACTCGTGTTCAACATCGAGCTCTCGCGGCCGCTGGCCAGGACTGTGCAGGCGACCTTCTATGCGTTCGGCTGGCGATCCGACCGCTCGTTTGCGGAGCTGCCGAAAATCCGCGTGGAAATAGGGGAACTGGGCCATGCGGTGTTCGATAAAAATGCGAAGCTGGACGGCGACACCGTCCGTGTCGAGCGCCGTGCCAGGGAAATCAAGGTGCGGGTGCCGCTCCAGTTGCTGGGCGATCCCGACCGCGTCCTGGCCTCCGCCCGGACCAGCCTCGCCGAGCTGCCGCTCGACGCCGAGGCCTGGCGCATCCTGGAGTTGCGTCCCCGCGCCACGCCGTGATCCCCGCCAACCGCCTGTTCTCCATGCCTCGTTGGCGACCCAATCGCACACTTGTACAAGTGTGCGATTTCAATCCTGCCTGGAAATCCAAAGGCGATGCTCAAATTCCCCTTTTTTTACAGGCCGAAACCGCGCTGCCCTAAAATCGCGTCCGGCCTGCTGCCCAGATTTGTCATCCTTCAATCCGCACACTTGTACAAGTGTACGATTAGGCTGATTCGCGGACGATCAGCGCGGGCTTGCAGACGGTGTGGGTCGGCGGCGCGGCGGCGGCGGGATGAATGACGGCCTCGAAGGCGAGCTTGGTCAGGCGGGCTATGGGCTGGCGGATGGTGGTCAGCGCGGGCGTCACGAGGTGCGCGACGGGGATATCGTCGAAGCCGGTCACGGCGATATCGCGCGGAACACTCAAGCCGTCCTCCTTCAGCGCGCGCAAGGCGCCGAGCGCGACAACATCGCTGCCCGCAACCAAGGCGGCCGGCAGGTCACGACGGCAGTGGGCGAGCAGTTCGCGGCCGGCGGCATAACCGGCCTGCATCAACGCCTCGGTACTGAAGACCTGCCACGCCGGCTTACTGGTCAGGCCGGCGGCGCTCAAGCCGGCGCGGAAATGCTCAAAGCGCTCCTCCTGCGCCGGATGAATGCCGCCGAGGAAGCCGACCGTGCTACGGCGGGTCTGGACGAGGTGCTCCAGAAGCAGAGCGACGCCGGCGCGCTCGTCCACGTGCGTTGTCAGCGTCATGCCGCCGAGCGGGCCGTGGCCGATGCGCGCGACGGGGAGGCGGCGCGCGGCGATGATGTCGAGGCCGTGCGCGTCGCCGCCGGAGCCGAGGACAATTACGCCGCTGACGCCGTGCTTGAGCAATGGCTGCAAGTCGCGCGGCTCGACACGGCGGTTTTCGACGCCAACCAGCACCAGCGATTGACCCGCCGCGTGCGCCAGCCGGTGGAGTTCATCAATGAACGGGCCGAAGAACGGATCGGAGAAATCGAAGACGACGACGCCGAGTGTTCTGCTCGGCCCGCCGCGCAGCAGGCGGGCGCTGGCGTTCGGGATATAACCGGTGCGCTCGGCCTCGGTACGGATGCGCCGCACCGTGGCCGGCGCGATGCCAATGGCCTCGGCCTTGCCGGAGAGCGCGCGCGAGACCAGCGCCACCGAGACGCCCAGCTTTTCCGCGATATCCCTTTGCGTCGTCATGGTTGCCACGGCGGAATTTCCGGCAACAGCGCCTCGAATTCCGCAATCAAATCAGCTTCGTATTTCCCGGCGAAGGCGCCGCCGAGAAAGCGGTCGAACGCCTCGGCGTGGAGGCACTGCCACGAGGCTGCCTCGTGGCCGGGGTTGACCGGGAAGAACAACGCGCCGGCGGCGCGCGCGGCGTGGAGATCGCCGAAGGCATCGCCGATCATCAGGACGCGGCCGGCGGTATACTTTTTTCCGGCGGCGAGTTGGAGATGCTCGGCCTTGGTGCCGAGCTCCTGCCCGGCAATGAGCGCGGGAAACTTGGCGAGACCGCTGGCCTGCCATTCGCGGACGAGCGCCTCCTCCGGCGTCTGGCTGACGACGATGAGGTCGGCCTGCGCGTAGATTTTTTCGAGGCACTCGCGGACACCACGAAATGGCGCGAGATTCTTGACGTGACGCTCGACATTGGCGTTGACCGCGAGGCTCCACAGGAGCAGGCGCACCAGCTCGGCGTCACCGGCGCGGTCCACTTCTTTCTCCAACGCGGCATTGCTCAAAGGCAGACCGGAGGCGATGAAATTTTTCAGTGTAGTGGTGTCAGGAAGTTTGACCCCGCTCGCACGCACATCGGCACGATCGGCGAACAGCTCGAAGGTTTTCAGCAGCGCGGGGAAGCGGTTCTGGCCGCGCCAGCGGGAGTAGAGGTTGACGAACTCGGCACACTCGCGGAGCGGGCGCTCCAGCTTTTCGAGCTGCCAGTGGCGGATAATCTCGGCGTGGAAGCACTGCTTCTGCTTCAGCTCCATCGTCGGGAAAACACAGCCATCGGAATCCAGCCCGACAAGTGCGTCGTGCCGCTTCGGAAGTGCGATCAGGTCTGCTTGGGTGAACAGGGTCATGTGCATACCACAGAGGTCACGGAGGCGGAAGTAGCCTCCGTGACCTTGTGGTGAATCATCAGACGCCGGAGTAGGCGGAGAAGCCACCATCCACGGGGACGACGATGCCGCTGACGAAGCTGGCCGAGGGCGAGACGAGCCAGACCAAGGCGCCGAGCAGGTCCTCCGGCGCGCCGAAGCGGCCGGCGGGCGTATGGCTGACGATCTGGTTGCCGCGCGCGGTGAGCTCGCCGGTCTTTTCGTCGCGCAGCAGGAATTTGTTCTGCAGCGTCTCGAAGAAGCCGGGGGCGATGGCGTTGACGCGGATATTCGGCGAATAATTTTGCGCCATGTGCACCGCGAGCCATTGCGTGACGTTGTTGATCGCCGCCTTCGCCGCGCTATAGCCGATGATGCGGGTGAGCGGGCGGAACGAGTTCATCGAGGAGGTGTTGATGATCACGCCGCTCTTCTGCTGCGCCATGAGCTTGCCGAACACCTGGCAGGGGAAGATCGTGCCGAGCAGGTTCAGGTCCATGACGAAGCGGAGCGCGTCGGCGGGCATATCGAAGAAGCTCAACTCCGGCGAGGTGGTGGCCTTCTTGTTGTTGCCGCCCGCGCCGTTGACGAGGATATCCACGCGGCCCCATTCCTTGACGATGGCGGCGCACGCGGCCTCGATGCTGGGCTTGTCGAGCGCGTTGCATGCGATGGCGATGGCCTGCCCGCCGGCGGCCTTGATTTCGTCGGCGACCTTCTGGGCCGCCTCGGGAACGAGGTCGAGCACGGCGATCTTGGCGCCACGCGCGGCGAGTTCCTTCGCCATCATGCTGATGAGCACACCGCCGGCGCCGGTCAGCGCCGCGACCTTGCCTTCGAGATCGAACAGTTTGTCTTTCATTTATTTTCTCCTGATGTTTTGTACGCTGTTTTTCTGCGGACTACATACCGCGCCCGGCTTTCCTTCACCAGAAAACCGATGGGTTTCTTCGGCGGCTCCGGCAGGGCCGGTGGATCTATGAGGTCCATCACCCGCTGGAGAATCGAAACGATGGTGGCTTCGTGCACATCCAAGCGTTCCTTCAATTCCTTCTCCAACGCGGCGAGTTTGGCGGCCAGCTCACGGGTATCCGACAACACGGCGCGCATCTTCACGAACGCGCGCACCACGAACACGCTCATCTGCGCCGCGCGTTGGCTGTTGAGGATGTTGGCTGCCATGACCGCGCCGTGTTCGGTGAAAACCCATGCCGGTTTCCGCCGGCCTCCATGCTTCGAACTTGATATTCCAAATTGGAATATCAAGTTTGCAACCTCCTGCGGCGAAACCTGAAAGGCAAAGTCGGCAGGGAAGCGATCGCTGTTCCGCTTCACCGCTTTGTTCAGGTTGAAGGTCGTGACGCCGTACACCGCCGCCAAGTCGGCATCGAGCATGACGCGTTGTCCGCGCACCGTGTAGATGCGCTGCTCGATGCTTTCCAGCGGCAGTGCCGGCAGGTCGTTGTTCATGCGACGCCGCGCGTTTACACCACGTAGGTCGAGGCTGCGGTTGTGCCGCCGCGCCCGGTCCAGTTCGTGTGGAACCACTGGTTGCGGGGTTTGTCCACGCGCTCGTAGGTGTGCGCGCCGAAGTAGTCGCGCTGCGCCTGGAGCAGGTTCGCGGGCAACCGCGCGCTGCGGTAGCCGTCGTAGTAGGCCAGCGCGCTGGAGATCGCGGGCATCGGGATGCCCATCTTCGTGGCGGTCGCCACGACCTTGCGCCACGAGGTCTGCGCCTTCTTCGCCACCTTGGTGAAGAACGGGTCCATCAACAGGTTGACCAGGCCCGGATCCTTGTCGAACGCCTTCTTGATCTTGCCGAGGAAGACGGAGCGGATGATGCAGCCGCCGCGCCACATCAGCGCGATGCCGCCGTAGTTCAGCTTCCAGCCATATTCCTGCGCCGCGGCGCGCATGAGCTGATAGCCCTGCGCGTAGGAGACGACCTTCGAGGCGTAGAGCGCCAGCTTGAGGTTCTTGATGAACGCGGCCTTGTTGCCCTTGAACGGCGCCGGCTTCGGGCCGGGCAGCACCGTCGAGGCGGCGACGCGTTCGTCCTTGATCGCCGAGAGGCAGCGCGCGAACACGGCCTCGGAGATCAGCGTCAGCGGCTGGCCGCAGTCGAGCGCCGCGATCGTCGTCCACTTGCCCGTGCCCTTCTGGCCGGCGGTGTCGAGGATCACGTCCAC
>CAISWQ010000081.1 GCA_903889245.1 uncultured Lentisphaerota bacterium
AGCGTTATGTGCTTGCAGTGCTTTCGGCACGTCGTCCTTTTCGAGAGTCTTTTTGAAGCCGAAGTTTCCAGCGACGTGGAAGCAGACGATTCCCTCCGGCTTGCCGAATCCAGGAGCGGCCTTGCTACCGTTCGCCCGCAGGTCGGCGAGGGCAGCTTCGCAGGCGTCCGTCGTGAAGATGCCGCGATACAGCACCGGCACGAGCGAGCAGCAGGCGGGCAGCACGTCTTGCATTTTCACGATGCGAGGGTCAGCGGCTGGGATGCGTTGCGGCGTTTCACCGGCCAGACACCAGCGCGAGACGTTGAACAGACTCCACCGCTTTTCGGTCATGCCGTATTTTCGCTGGATGCCTTGCCCCCACCATTCTCCGAAGTGCCGCCCGACACCGAGCGTCATCAGTTCTTCGCGGTGAGCGTATGCCCACGCCGCGAATCCGTAGTTGTCTTGCTCTGGTGTTATCCAGCGCGTCCGCGAGCCGACGAGCATCTTCCCATCTTCCGTGATGCAGACTTGCGCGTTCGTGCCGTCGAGCTTTTCGGTGATGATGCAGTCGCGGGATAGCCGAGTGATTTTCGGAAATTCCACGAACGCACATAACAAGTCGCTGGAGGCAACAGCGCCCCCGCTTTCTGCTTTCGATTGGTCTTGGTCATTCATACGTTTTGGGTGTTGTTGGAGTCTTCCGCCGAGGCGCTGTGCCTCAGCTTGTCGTTCGTGTTACGAGATTCCTGGTCGTGCCCGGTGAGTTTCATCAGGTCGGCGGGGCAGCATGAGTACCCCGCCGTGCGGAGAATCCAGTGCGCCAACTGTTCCTTGTCAGCGTTGACCATTTCGTAAGCCAGCTTCAGCGCCCCATTCCATCCGCCAAACTGGTAGGTGCGAGAAGAGGCGTTCAGGATCATTGCGGCGGCATGTCGCGCAATCCACCGTGTGAACCACGACTTACGCGGCTCCCATCGGTCAAGCGCGAATCTCAAATCAGAAACACGAACCAGCGCCTTCATGGTAGGCTCCTTTCGTCGCCACCATGAGGCGGCGTGGTCTGCGCATGAATCAGAATCGTCCGGTTCTTCTTGCCGTCGTCAATCCACGTGTACGGCCCGATCTGCGCGGCGGCGTCAACCCCGACGCCCTCGCCAGCAATGCCGGCAAGCTCGACTATGCCGCGCGCCGTCGCGATGAAGTCCGCAAACTCGGCCAGGCATTCGGCCTGCCGAGCTTCCGGCACCTTCAGGAAGTCGGCAACCGTGGCGATTACGTAATGCGGTGCAGAACCATCAGGTGCAGGCGACGATTCACCAGCGCCGTCTGCTGTCTTCTCAGTGTCCATCTGTACCTCCCGGCGCGGCTGAATCGCGCCTGACCTCGTTGTTCATCAGCGTCCATCCGCGTTAATCTGCGGTTTCTTCTCCGCCTTCTTCCTGCCCCCGCCCCGCCAGCCATCGCTCTTGATGTATGGCGGCGGCTGGCCGCGCGTGTGCTCGATCTCCTCCTCCCACGTCATCTGCATCGCGTTCGTCCCGCTGCCCTTGAACAGCGTCTCCTCGAAGAAGAAGTAGCGCGGCGTCAGCCAGAAATAGATCATCTGGTCCTTCGGCCCGTGCTTGTTCTTCACCACGTGCGCCGCCACCGCGTAGCGGTGCGTATAGTCGTTGCCCGTATCCGCCACCGCCTGCTGCGGAACGTCGCCCACCTTCTTCACGATGGTGACGGAGGTGGCCGCGTGGAACAGCTCGCTCGCGCCAAACAGGTCGCTCATGTCCGCGCTGCGGCCGTCGTCTTCCTTGTCCTTGAACTTGCTCGTCTGGCTCACCACGAGCACCGGCAGCCGCAGGCTCTTCCATAGCCGCTTGAGATGCTTGGCGATCTTGCCCAGCCGCTGGCGCTCATCGTCCCGCGGGTTGCCGTCGGCATCGAGCACCTGCACGTAGTCGATCACCACCCACTTGATCTTGTGCTTCACGTGATGGAACTTCGCCAGCGCCGCCGCCTGCACCACGTCCTCGCATTCCTCAACCACGTGGATCGGCAGCTGGGCCAGCTCGGCGCGGATGTCCGTGCGGATGTAGTCCAGCTGCTCGCGCCGCGCGAACCCCTGCGAGAGATAGGGCAGGCTCAACCGCGCCCGCATCGCCACAATCCGGCCAACCATGTCCTCGTGCGTATCATCGAGCTGGATCACCAGCCCCGGATGCCCGTTGTGCGCAAACCAGTCGCAGATGTTGATGATCAGCGCCGTCTTGCCCGCGCTGCTCTTGCCGCCGAAGAAATGCAGGCCCGGCTGCAGCCCGCCCAGCACCTGGTTCATCCGCTTGAAGGGCGACTTCAGGCCCGGCACGTGCTCATCGTCGTTCTTGCGCAGCCGCGCCGCGTTCTCCCAATCCTGCACCAGCCCATCGAGCACCTCCGCGTTCGTCCGCTGCTCCGGCATCAGCTCGTTGCCGATCCCGTTCCCGTGCTCGAGCATCCGCGAAAGAATCGTCTCCGGCCCGTCGCCGCACTCATCGCACTCAGCAAGGATCTGCTGGCCCCAGACCCGCATCCGCCGCCGCATCCACTTCTCCCGCAAAATGCCCGTGTAATAGTCCGCGTGCGTCGCCGTCGGCGTCTGGTCAACCAGCGTTTCAAGAAACTGCGGACCGCCCGTCCGCTCAGACTCGCCGGCGTCCTTCAGGAACTGGTTGACCGTCAGCAGATCAATCGGCCGGTCCTGCTGCGCCATGGTGCGCAGCGCCACGAACAGCCGCTGATGCGCCGGCACATAAAAGGCCTCCTCGCCCAGCCCCGCCTGCGCCAGCAGCCCAAGCACCCGCGGACCATCAAGCAGAATGCTCCCCAGCACCCCACGCTCCGCCTCCTCGCTATACGCCGGCACCTTCTCTGGCCGCTCCGCCGTCATGCCGACACCCTCCGAAATTTAACCACCCACACCCAGGGATTATCCGACCACGCCGCACCCTTGGTCTGTCCGTTGATCGATTCCCACAGGTTGCTTCCATTCAAGAGCGCGCGCACCATGGCACCACTGAATAAAATGGGACGTTCCTTCATCGCATCGCTCCTTTTTCCAAACCCTGGGAAATTCATTCCGTCTCCGTTCCAAGCCTTGGAACCAGCACGCCGTACTGCGCGCCGTGGTGCTTCACGAACACGCCCAGCAGCGGATCCAGCGCTTTGCGCAGCTCTTCCGCCTTGCTTTTCAATGCGCGCGCCTGACCCTCCAATTTTCCTGCGCGCAGCAGCCGCCGCCGGTTCTCCGGCGTATCCAGCACAAAGCCCTGCTCGCGTTCCCGCTCGCGCCCGATCTGCTCGTCCAGTTCCTCCAAACGAGCGTGGTGCGTCTCGCCGCCGCAGTGGAAATAGAAGTTGCCATTGTCCAGCGCGAAGACCTCCGCCTTCTGGTAATGGCCGCGCCCGTAGCGGTCACGGTAGAGGCAGCGCATCGGCCTGGTGAACCGCACCGTCACCCGCTCGCTCTCGCCGATCTTCTTCAGCAACTCCGGCAGCGTCGCCGCCGCCACCCAGCGACCCTCCTGCGACGCCTGGCAATCGCTCTTGCCATCGTGGCTCGGCTGATGCTTCAGCTCCCAGCCACGGTACAGCTTCGGCTCAATCACAATCCTCGGTTGTTCGCTCATCGTGCTCCTTTTTTTATTTCACATCTGTCCCGCAGGAATCTGCTCCGCCGGTTTTTTTATTTCCGCCGCCGCGCCGGTTTTTTTCCCAAAAGCCACCGACCGTTTCGCCAGGTCCGCGAGCTGCCAGCCCAGCCACGAGGCCACGCCGCGGCTATCCGCGTATGACCAGTTAGCCGTCGCCACGATCGGCGTCAGTTGCTCGACCACCTGCGCCTCGGTCAGCCCGCCATCCACGGCAAAGCCATGCCCGCGCAACTGGATCATCCAGTTCTCCCACGCGATCACGTCCAGATGTCCATCTGCTGCTTTCAGCAGCTTGGCGAAGTCAGGGTGTTCCTCTTTCGATTTCGGTTCCGATTCCGATTTCGGAACGCGCGCGCGTGAGCGCGACAAGTCGCGACTTGTCGCGACAGCCTCGCCGTTTTCGTCGTCAGGTCGCGACTTGTCGCGACTTGTCGCGACTTGTCGCGACATTCCGCGACGTGTAGGCGCGCCGTTGGCGTAGGATAATTTCTTGTCAAACAGGAACTTGTCGCATGTTCCATCACTATGCTCGTGCCAGTCGTGAACCAGCAGGCGCAGAGTGGGGTGCGTATCGAGCCATCGGCAATCCACAAGGGCCCTGATGAGTGCCGCAGCTTTTTTTTGCGGCCAATCCAAATTCGCGCAAATAATCTCGTCGGAGTGCTTCCCGATGTCACCTTGCGAAGCGTATCGCGCCGTGAAGTGCCACATCATTTCCAGCAGTCCGGCCGCCACGTGTCGCCTGACGCCGAGCATGGAAACCAGCGCCGCCATCTTCGGATGTTCCAAGGTTCCTCTCTTCATGCTTTCCTTTTCAAATTCACCATTTCCTACAGCACAACCCGCCATAGATCCGCTGCCACCTGCGTGGCCTTGATCGTTATCCCCACCTTCAGCGCCTTCCGGCGCCAGCGCCGCACGTCCACGCGGATCCTGCGCCCGGCCAGCTCGCCATAGACCATCCGCGGATTGCGCGGAACCAGTTGCACCACCCTCACCTGGTCAATTCTTGGCGCCGCCAGCGGCACCACCACGGATGTTTTTTGCTCCGGCCCTTGTCCTGGACCGTCCGCGTCGATCTGCTCCGCTGGGCTGGCCGCCGGCACGTCTTCCTTCAGTCCAAACACCATCAGAACCTTCTGCACGCCCGCCTCGCGCAGCATCACCGCGCCGGTTTTTTCCAAAACCTCAAACTCCCACGCCTCCAGTTTCTTCTGACGAAACTCGCGCAGCGCCTTCTCACTCACCCCGAGCCTCTGCGCCAGCTCCACCTCCGCCACCAGCTTGACGATTTTTTTAACCATTACGTCCTCCAAGGATTACCGAATATCTTCCTGATCTCCTCTGCCTGCCATTTTTTTTCCGCGGCGGCGTAGGCGGCGTAGGATGAGGCGGCGGCGGCGTAGGCGGCGGCGGCGTAGGCGGCGGCGTAGGCGGCGTAGGCGGCGGCGTAGGCGGCGTAGGCGGCGTAGGCGGCGGCGTAGGCGGCGTAGGCGGCGTAGGCGGCGGCGTAGGCGGCGGCGTAGGATGAGGCGGCTCGACGAGCTTCTATAACTTCGTCGAGCGTAGCCTTTCCATCGAGCCAGCGTCGAATAGTAGCAAGGCACACGCGAGGTGCTGTTTTTTTAGGATGTAGTTTTTCAAAGATTGGAAGAACGTGCTCTGCGCAGGTAACTGCCAGAGTGACTAAAAGTTTATGTTCAACACCTTCACGCCTGCGCAACATCCAGAGCATCCAGTCGCCGCGCTCGCACTTGTCCCAAACATCTGCCAGCGTTGTGAACTGCTCCGCCCATTTTTTTCCTTGAGAACACGCACCATGCTCCATGCAAAATAACTTCACTTCATTACTATTCAAAACAGGTCTCCTTTTGTAATAAATTTCGGAAAGCCCAACGCATACGTGGTGAGAGGGGCGGCGCGAACGCGCGACCCCCGCCCCCCCTGTTTCCCGCCGGCCACCGTGCCGCTTTCGTCCACCAGTCCGACCATGCTCCGGCGGACCTCGATCATGCGCGTCCGGCTTGCATCAGCTCGCCACACAGACCGCCACACTCTTTTCCAAGGATTGGAAAATACGCACGAAACAGTAGATTGCACAAGATTAAACATCTTGATTGCCCCCAGTCAGCAGCTTGACTGCAGGCTGCCTGATAGCCATCTCGGCGGCCTTGGCCACGGCCTCCAGCTCGCCGGCCAGGCTGGTCCCCATCAATCGCCCGGCCTCTTTTTCCGCAACCTTTCCCGCCGAAGAATCCATCTGAATGACTTTGAGCGTGGCGGAGAACTTAGCCCAGGCATTGGCATCGGAATCGGTCGTGGTGTGCTCGACTCGTGCAGTCGCGCCACCGGTCAGCAGCTCGTGCTTCTCGGCGAGAATGCCTGCCCAGGGGCCGAGGACGTTGGCAGGAATCCTCTTTCGTTCTTCGGGGTCCGAAAGTCGGTGGATGATCTCCTCGACCGATAGGCGCGCACCGCGCAGGCAGCGGGTTGCCAAGTCTTCTTTTCTCTCTGCTACACTTGCAGCCTCTCGAACCTGCACGGCGTTGACCGTATGCTCCGAAACTTCGAGCAGGTCTGCGATTTCGCAGGGAGGATATGCGGCGGAAAGCTTGATGATGGCGCGGTACGCCTTGGGGTTTTTAGCAAAAAACCTCGCGCCGGTATAGATGGGCCTGCGCTTGACGTCGATCTGCTCTACGGTCTCGACCTCGATCAAGTCCTGCTGCTGCGGCTGGTTGATGAGCGATGGCAGCTTGTTGCTCATGCTGCCACCTTGCATTTCATAAAAAAACGCGCGACGCTGCTGGTACTCACTAGGTAATCACGGCCACAGCGGAAGGCCTCAAGCTCGCCACCGCGAATCCACCGACGAACCGTGCGCAGCGAAACGCCCTGGCGCTTGGCCAGATCGGCGGCGCGCATGGTCTCGGGTAGCTGGTGAGGTGTGGTCACAGGGCGAGATGTCCTTGATAGGCAGGTGCTGGCCCGAAGAGGTTGCCGTTCCCAAAAAACTCGCCTGCTATGATCTCCGGAAGGCACCACAGGCCATCAGCGGTCCACCACGCGCCGCCGGCCGCGTCATCGCGCCACGTCAGCACCTGCCCGGCATGAATCGGACCTGTCGAGCGCAGGGCCATGATACGCAGCGGCATCGAGCACGCCTTGGCGGTCATGCCGGCCAGCACCTGGCCGAGACTGCGCGCCTCGGCTGGCGAAAGTGTTTGACGGCAGCCGGTGCCTTGTTCGCAGGAGTGCTTTTGATGAGGAGTGGCCTGAATGGCCCTGGGTGGATGCTGCTGGGCGGCTGCCGTCAAAGAGGTGCCGAGATTCGCGCCGGCGGCGTCAACCGCCAGCCCGCCGCGCTCGGCGTCGCGGTGGCTAGATTCAGAGCGCCCACCAGATGGCGCGGCCTGTTCCCGCCGCTTCGCCGTCGTCACGTCTGACAGCGGGCACTGGCCCGCCGGCGCGGTACTGGTGCCATGAGATTGATGATTGTGGATGGCGGATTGCTGATTTCCAACCTTTTGAAAATCTGCCGTGTCGGCCTTCCCATCCTTGGAAAGCCTGCGCACGTGGTCCACGTCCGCGAGCATTGATCCAAAATAAGTCATGCGACAGCCTCCTCGGGAAGCAGGAATCTGACGCGCTGCCAGCGGCACTTTGGGCACTTGGCCTCCACTTGGTCAGCAGGGATGGTGTAGCGGTGACCGCAGCGCACGCACTCGACCGGCTGCCGGTTGCTTGGTTTCTTAGCCACGAATTGATCTCTCCAGTTTGACGGCGGCGATGGCCGCACGATAGCGCGCAACGTCAGCCTTCCAGCGCGGCGAATAGGTTTCGATCATGTCCAGCGTCTTCATCAGGATGCTTTCTATTTTGATCTGGCTGCGCTTCACGAGTCGAAGATTATTCGCGAGCTGTGATATTTGCAAGAGTGGTGTTGCAAATTATCACACTTCGTGATAATGTAATTCCGGCGGCATAAGTAGGCCTTATGGATGTGCAGAAGAGAAACTTGGTTGGCTTGCAAATCTCACACGAGATGATTGCGCTTGCTGCTCCGTTAAATCGCCAGGTGAATCTAGCCAAGGTCCTTGACATCGCGCAGTCAACGCTCAACCAATACATCAGCGGAAAACGCATTCCTGACGCCGCAGGACTCCGCAAGCTCTGCACGCTATGGCCTAATCCTGCTGGAGGCCAGCGCATCCTGCTCGCGCACCTTAAAGATCAGATCGCAGCATCTGGCATTGACCAGAATTGCGTTACCGTCACATCCACTGTAATCACCGATCCAAACCCTGAACTATCCGCCGACCTCGCGCTGCTTAAGCAAGAGGCGACCGCCGTGCCGGCCGTCGCCGCCGTCGTCCACGCGCAGGCCGAGTTGATTCGCCAAGCCTACATGCTCAACGAGATGCCGGTGGCCAGCGCCGCCGAAAGCCGCGCCACCTACTCCACCAAGCCGCGCGCCAGACCAAACCCTGAAGCACCACCAGCGATCCCCACTGCGGCCGCGCACGGGCATGCCAGGGCGACGGGTGCGGCTGGCCGGAAGTCTGCCCAATAAGCCGCGGCAGCGGTTACATCTTTTGACGCCGTACGCCTTTAGCTTTCCCGCGCAAAGTAGTCTGCAAAAAGTATTTTGCGCAAAATCACCAATGTTTATGCGGTAAAAATGACTTTCGCTTGATTCTCTTCTTGACTTACTCAAGCGGCTTGTGTAACTTGCGCGCGTCGGCAGGGAAGACTTGCCGGACCCGTTGACGCGGGAGCAGTGAAAGGAACACCATGAACAGCACAGTAGAGTTGATTGCACGAAAGTGGTATAAAATGGCGCTGGCCTATAACGCGCATTCGCTCGTTTCGCCTATCGCGCCCGACCGCGGCACCATTTGCCAACTTGGCGCGGCCCTTTCCGCGCCAGTCGCGAGGTGGTCGGCCATCCACGAGGATGGCCATGAAACAGATCTTTCCGTCTTTGACCTCGGCGCGCAGCGCATCGGCGGTATCGTCGGCCCGGTTGACGATCTGCCCGACCTTGATGACGAAGGTCTTGCCGCCCTCCGCGCCAAGCATGTGCAGGCCATGCACAAGCAAAAGCTCGACGATCACGCCCGGGCGCTGGCCGAGGAAAACGAATGCGCTGCGTTGCCGGCTATGTTCGCGCACCTGGTCCCGCTTGCCAAGACTCCCGGAAAGTCCAGCCACGCGGCCGGCGCGGCCAATATCCGCCGCCACCTCGCCAAGTTGTTTCCCGGCGTCAAGTTCTCCGTGACTTCCAAGATATTCAGCGGCGGCAATTCGATTGACATCTCGTGGGACTACGGCCCGACCTCGCCCGTCGTGGATAAGGCTTGCGACATCTTCAAAGAGGGCGACTTTGATGGCATGGATGATTCCTACACGTACCGTCGGAACCAATTCCCGCGCGTGTTCGGCGGTGCCAAGTATGTCATGGCACAGCGCTACATTCCGACCAGAAACGGCCCTGACAGTCACTGGTGGGAGAGCAGCCTATATGGCGCCGTGGGCCGCGAACTTTGCCGCCTTCAGGCCGTACCCTATGCCGGAGAAAATACGCCTGGGCTTTACGGCGAGAACGACCCCGCCGGCCTGCGCCAGCACGTCAATCGGTTTATTTATTCCGTCGACTTCCCGCGCGGATTCTCCCTTGCGAAATTCGCCGGCCTCGATCGCGATGGTAACGGCGGATATATTTTGAAGGTGACACCATGACCCAGAAAACCACAGCCGCGCCCGGCATCACACCAGCGATCAAAAAATATATGTCGGCGCTCGGCCGGCGCGGCGGCGCGGCCGGACGCGGATCCGCCAAGGCGCGCCCCAGCGCGACCATGCGCCGCGCCCAGGCCGCCAGCGTCGCCGCACGCCGCCGGAAGAAACTCGCCGCCCAAAATTCCACCACCCACAAGCCAAACTTATAAATTGAAAACGCCGCTGGCCGGACGGCCCGGAACACCGGAGACCGCCCACCTGTTGACGCAGGTTGCCAGCAGCGCAAAAGGAAGGAACACCATGAAGACGAAGAAAGCAAACCAGAAATCGGAAAGCAGAAACCGGAAACTGGAAGCCGACGCCCTCACCTACGGCACCCAGCCGCCGGCGCTGGTCCCCTCCATCGCACCCACCGAGCACGACTGCTGCCTCTGTGGCCTCTCCGCCGACCAGATCGCGCAGAAACTCCGCCACGCCGAGCGCATCCTTTCGCGACGGAAGGACCGCGCCAAGGCCGCCCGCGCCCTGGTCTGCATCCGCACCGGCGTCGCCATGTTCGACAAGATCGGCGGTGCTGAATGATTCCTCTCCTGCCTGTACAGTCCGTGTTCGTCCGCTCCAATATCCGCTGGCGCGAGGAGCGGGTGCTGTTGCTCGCGCGCGTCCGCCGCTGGCGCATGGCCTTTGCCATGGTGCTGGTCTTTGCCGTGGTGGCCGCTGTGGCGGCGCTGGTAGGTGCCCCGTGAGCTCCGGCCGTGTCCTGGAAAGCTCGTCGAGTTCTGTGCTGGTGGCGGAAATAATCGAACTCCGGGCGCTTGTCCGAAGGCTGCTGACGCTGATCGGAACGCTTTCCGCGACGCCCGGCCTGGCTCCTGACCTACATAAACAGGCGCGCGACGAGACTGCTGCCGCAGAAAAGGCGCTCTGACCACCCGATACCTACAGGGCCGCGTTCCACATGGAACGCGGCCCTTTTGCTTTCCTACTCCTTGCAAATTCTCAATTCACAATCCGCAATTCACAATCTCCGCAGCCGCAACCTATCAAACCATGGCCCCACGTCCAGCGCCTGCGGCTCGTCCCATTGCGGAAGATCGGCGTAATAGTCCTGCGTCGTCTGGTAGGTGGTGTGACCCATCCAGCGCTGCGTCAGCTCGGCACCGTACTTGATCGCCCACCAGCAGCCGCGCAGCCGGCGCAACTCATAGGCCGCCTTCTTCCGCTGCTGCCACCACGGATGGACCGCCTTGAACCAGACGGCGAACAGCCGCGTGATGATTTCGTGCCGCGCCGATGGCCCCAGCACCTCCGGCGCCATGATGAACTGATCCGCCGCCGGCTGACCGCTGCGCAGCGCCTCCAGCACGGCAGCAGGCACAGGAACGCGCCGGCTCCTGGTACGCTTGCACCGGCTCGACTTCACCCGATAGTACTCGTCCGGGCGGTCCCGGACCTCGATGAACGCCTGGCGCTGTCCTTCGCCCACATCATCGACGACGATCCAGCCCCAGCGCGCGGCCTCGATCTCGCCCGGCCGCAGACCGCAATCGTAGCCCAGTGCCCAGATCGCCGCCAGATGCTGGCTGACCTCGGCCAGCGCTCGCCCCGCGCGCACCGTCGCCTCCACCACCTCGCGCGGCGGCATCGAGCGATCCGCCAGCTTGGGCGACACCGGAGAGTATTCACGAAACGCTGACAGCTCCGGCATACGCAGATCCTTAAAGTCGCGCGGATAGGCCAGCACGCTTTTAACCGCGCCCAGGAACGAATCAATCGTTCGGTCCCGCGCCTCGCGCTCGGGTGTGTCGGCCTCTGTGCCATCCTGCATCTTCCGCGCGGCAGCGTCCAGCGCATCCTCCGTCAGCCAGCCGCACGGCTGGGACATTGTTTGTCCTACCATTTCCACAAAGCGCGCGAACTGCCGCACATTGATGGCGACCGTCTCCGGCCTGGGCGCGCTCCGCTGACGGCAGGAATCCTGGTAGGCAGCGACGATCTCTGCGCCGGTGGCCAGCTTATCGTCCACCCGCTTCCGGGTGGCGGCCAGTGCGGACCAATCGCCGGCCTCCACGCGCTTGACGAACTCCGCGCAGTAGCGGCGCACCTCGCTCATGACGGGCTGCCCTTGCCCATTGAGGCATGACGGCAGCGATTGAACTTTGCGCTTGCCGTGGGCATAGGCCACGGCGTAGAACTTTTCACCACGGCGGAAAAGATGAGGCACACGATCACCGGCGGCATTGGTTACGGCGACGAGGTTATTGAACCTTCGCTTCTCGGCATTCATCTCGTTCACATTGCGCTCCTTTCAGCGTCTTGTGTGGCGGTGTGGCTGGTTGTGTGTCGGTGCGAAGTGTCCGCTATATGTCGCTATGTGTCACAATCGCCGCGCCGAAAAGTACCACACACAAGACTTAACGCAACACATTTCCTGGAAATATTTCAATTTCCTAGAAATTGTGTCGGTTTGGGCGAATGGTGGAATTGGCAGACACGCAAGACTTAGGATGTGGAGCGTACGGCTTGAAACACAGTAAAATCAATGGTCTTAGTGGTCTGTGGTAGGTGTGTGTGTCGGTAAAGCGTTTGTCCAGCGATGCCCGTCTGAATAATCTATCATGCCGGTGCGTTTATGGAGGCGCAGGGCGGTGCGTTGGTTGGTCACCCTATACTCATAAGCATCGCCAAGGTGCATATAGATAAGGGCACCCGCGATGCAGCCGAGAATGAACAGGACATAGGAGCGTACGTTGGTGTGCGTGGTGTCGTCGCGCATGGCAGAGAACAGAAACAGCGCGAAAATAAAGCCCGGAAGTCCAATCAGCCAAGAATCCAATATCCAGCGATCGATGGCAACGTACATGAATGGAATCCAAAAGGCATTCAGCACCGCCGAGGTGGCAAACAAGAGTTGGCGGTAGAGAAAATCACGCAGGCGTTGCATTTCCTACCTTAGCACGGATCGGTCACTTGTTCAACCTCATGACCTGCCACGGCTTGAGGCGCAAGGGCGAGGCGGGCGCGAGCTTGCTTTCGTCCAGCGGCTTGACGGGCTTACCCTGCTCGCGGCGTTCTTCGATGTTGGCCAGATTCCAGATGTCTAT
>CAISWQ010000082.1 GCA_903889245.1 uncultured Lentisphaerota bacterium
CACACGGCGATGGCAGGGTCAAGACTGGGCCGGCGTTTCCTGATGATCTGCAGCGGGGTCTGATACTCCTTGCCGCGATTGGGGCGGGCCAAGTTGAAATAGAACCAGTACGTGGCGATCTTGGCCCAGAACTCAGCGGGTCCTAGCCGTTCGTGACGTGCCCGCTATAGAGTATGTTTTCAACAGCTACACTATACCCATTGTGACCCACTACCGTTTGTGCAGAATTGTCACTGATCCCGTTGCATGGAATGAGGTGCGGGAGGGTGATGGTGTTGTCTCCTTGAAGAGTGCCGCTGGTAAGCGGCATCATTCCTTGCCATCAATTTGGAAGGGAATGGATCCGGTAGTTTTTGGGCCTTGGGCAGATCAAGATCATTCTCACGCCAACAAGCATGCTCCGTCACTGTTAGCATCTCTATTCGGGGTTCCCTATCAGTGGCCGGGATTTCCGGAGCGCCCACCGCTCAAGAGTGTCGCGTGGCAACTCCTCTACGCGAGTACATATGGCGAAAATCAGAGTTTTGGGAAATATCTCCCGCTGACCGATGGCAAGGTGACTCACTCTGACGAGCCGGGGATTGGTGACGTAACGCTGTTGTGTAAACGAGCGCAAGATAACGCCCTGGTTATTCCCGCTCTCAACACTTGGGGCCTAACGAACGACAATGTCACAGGTTTTGACCTGCCGAAAAAATTGTACACCGCTCACACAAATCTCATCGGTCATCAAATCATTGGCGACCCGCTGGCACGACTTAACGTGCTGGCGTTGACAGGGGCCAAGAACCGCGCACGCATCCCTTTTGGCATAGACGGGACTAATTTCTGGGCTGTGTATGGAAATGAGTATCTGCCCGCCAGTTTGCAGGTGCGGTATGCTGCCAGTTCCTCCCCGCTAGATGCAATCACCAATCCCTTTCAATCCGATTGTTTCGCGGCAAACTTGACCATGCTCGACACCAATGATGCGCCGCAATATCAGTATGGTTTGTTTGATCGCTCCTTCAATTCCGCTGCCTACCGGCCGCAAGCGCCCAATTCCATTTATTTCGCTATGGAAGCCACTAATCTCGCCGGCTTCTTCACGCTCCAAGCCGAGCGTGGCTTCGATGTGCCGGTGGACTCGGCGACGGTGGTGAATTTGCTCTGTGGCATCAACGAACGCGAGGCTGCGGCAGGTGTCGGCCAAACGCAATGGACGACTTGGGTTTCTGAATGGATTGATTTGTCCCCCTCGAATACCACGATCACGCTGAATTTCTTCCCCAAGGATGACCCGAACACGTGGGGCTTTTGGCTGGAGGACGCGTTCACCGAGACCCTCTACGAAGACTGGACCGCCTACGATAACGTCAGCAAAACGTTCACGATTCCAGCGCCAGATGCGCCGCGCTGCCTCAAGGTGACCTACGAAGCCTGCCTCGGCGGTCTGACCAGTTTCACCAACACCTACGAGGGCAGCACCAATATCTGCATCGTGCCGCCCCTGACCAACACTTCCGCGCTGGCGGGTATCCCCGCCACACCCGAGTTCGTTCAGCAGATGAAGGATGTGCTTGCAGTCATCGTCCCTCAATTTGTTGATCATACCCAAGCTCCCGCCGACAGTTTCAACGCGTGGTTTGAGGCGAACACAAACGCCACGGATTTCCCTGTACTGACGACCACCAATCTGGGCGGTGTTGCCAGCAACTTCTGCGATAGCACCACCAACCTGCTCTCTGCCGCCGATTTCGCACAAGTCCACTCCGTGCTTACCAACCTGCAATGGACGGCGGCTGATGCTTGGCACGCCGAGATGCAGGTGCAAATCATCTGTGACGGCCTTGTCCAGTTCTGGGTAACTATGGCACGGCTATAGCGACGGCCCAACTGGCCTATGCAAGTGGACAATATTATGGCGGGGCGTTGCCGCAGGCTTATTCAAATCTTGTCTGGCCTGCTGGGGCTGTGGCGCAGGTGGGTGGCGAGGCTCCGTGCTTCCAGATCGCGGCCTATAATTCGCGGCAGCGCAGTCTGGTGACCAATGTATGGGCCGGCGCCCAGTTCGCGGCTTCGGTCTATGCCTTCCCCACTCCTCCCGGCGACGAAGGCTGGGCCGTCTCAATCTTTGATGATAACGGCCAGCTCTCCGGTCAGGTCCCGCAACTCATCGTCAATCAGGCTATGTCCGGCAGCAACGGTTGGGCGGTGACTGCGAACTGGTGGGGGGCGAGTGAGCCGCTTGCTAATGCGCCACCGCGCTTCCCTGCCAGTCAGCCAGACAACGGCACAGAACAAGGCTTCATCGCTCCCATCAGAGCCCTGCTCAAGTGGGATTTCAAATACAAGTGACCCGTGAACTTTTCCGCATAGCCTTACCGATGGCGGGCATTGACTTTGGCGCGGCTTTTCACTAGGTTGCGCGCCGGTTTTTTGGGCGCGGGACAGGCCCGCCGCCCCAGCGGAAAAGAGGGAACAGCACGTGTCGGAAGTAAAAATCAGAAAAGGCGAGTCGGTGGACAAGGCCCTGCGGCGGCTGAAGAAGAAGATGGATAAAGAGGGCGTAATGCGGGAAATCCGCGCCCACCGGCATTTTGAGAAGCCCAGCGAGAAGAAGCGGCGCAAGGCAGCCCGCGCCCGCATCCGCTCCAACTAGGCGGGCCCTGCCTCCCGCGCCGGACACGGCGCTTTGGTCATGGAACTCGCGCTGACAACCCGCTGGAATGCGGGTCGGCATACGTCCGGCGAAGCCATGCTCCGGGAAATCCTGGACCTCGGCTTCACGCGCGTTGAATTGGGGTATGACCTGCGCGCGGACCTCATCGCCGGTGTGCAGCAGCTCGCGGCCACCGGCGCCGTCAAGATTGATAGCCTCCACAATTTCTGTCCCCTGCCTGTCGGCGCGCGCAAGGCGACGCCGGAGCTTTTCACCTTTGCCGATCCCGATGCCGACCTCCGCGCCGCCGCGGTAAAGCACACGGAGAAATCCATCCGTTTCGCCGCCAGCCTGGGCGCCCGCGCCGTCGTGGCCCATGCCGGTTACGTGGATATTCCCAAGCTGACCAACGACCTGATGGCCCTCTGGGGTGACGGCAGCGCGGCCTATGAGAAGCTGCGCCAGCGGCTGCTCGACACGCGCGAGAAGCACGCCGCCCGCCACCTGGGCTGGCTGCGCCAGGGGCTCGACCAACTCCTGCCGGTGCTCAACGAGACCGGCGTGACGCTCGCGCTGGAGTTGCTGCCCTGGTGGGAAACGCTGCCGACCGAGACGGAGATGGAGGCGTTGCTGCGTTCCTATAACACACCCCGGCTGCGCTGTTGGTGTGACGTCGGGCACATGCAAATCCGGCAGAACCTGATGCAAGTGAACGCGCGCCGCTGGCTGGAACGGCTGCAACCGTTCACGGCGGGCTATCACCTGCACGACTGCGCTCCGCCGGCGAGCGATCATCTGATGCCGCCGCAGGGGACCATTGATTTTGCCGCCATGCGCGCGGCGCTGGCGCCCGCAGCCGTGTTCGTCATGGAGCCGGCGCCGAACACCGATCCCGCCGCCGTCCGCGCCGGCCGGCAATATTTGCAAAAAATCTGGGGGTGTGCATGAAAGTGCTGGTCACTGGCGCGCTTGGTTTCGCGGGTCGCCACATGCTCGCCGAGTTGCGGCAGAATGGCCATGAGCCGCTGCCGGTGGACCTGCCCGCCGCCGTCGCCGCACAGCCGGAGGCCGGTGTTGTCGCGGGCAACATCATGGACGCCGCCGGCTTCCGCGCGCTGGTGGCCGCGCATCGTCCCGACGCGTGTGTGCATCTCGGCGGCTTGAGTTTTGTGCCCTTGAGTTGGGAGCGACCGGCCGACTACTTCCAAGTCAACGGCCAGGGTGTCTTTCATGTGCTCGAGGCCTTGCGGCTGGAAGTGCCGGCCGCGCGCGCGCTGGTGGTCACCTCGGCCGAGGTTTATGGCCGTTTCGCGAGCACATTCGTCGTGCACGAGGATTCGCCGCTGGCGCCGACCAATCCCTACGCCATCGCCAAGGTCGCCGCCGATCACCTGACGCGGCTCTATGCGCGGCACTATCAACTGCCCTACCTGGTCGCCCGTCCGCAAAACCATATCGGGCCGGGCCAGGCCACCAGCTTCGTCGCCGCCTCGTTTGCCGAGCAGGTCGCGCGCATCGCGGTCGGCCGCGCCACGCCGGTGATCCGCGTCGGCGACCTCAACGCCGAGCGCGACTTCACGGATGTGCGCGACGTGGTGCGCGCCTACCGCCTGCTGCTCGAGCGCGGGCGGCCGGGCGAGGCCTATAACATCGCCGCCACGCGGCCGGTTCGCGTCCGCGCCTTGCTGGATTTGTTCTGCCAGATTGCCGGCGTCCAGCCGCGCATCGAGGTCGAATCCGCGCGCGTCCGGCCCACCGACCATCCGCCGGTGTTGAGCAACGAAAAGCTGCGCGTCGAACTGGGCTGGCAGCCGCAGTTCACCCTGGAGCAGAGCCTGCGCGATATCTACGACTTCGCGCTGCGCGCCGTGCAGGCCGGAAGCTAAACCATGAAATCCATGGTGGCCAGATGGACGGGCAGGGTGGTGCGGCTCGCCATCTTTGCCGCCCTTGTGGCATGGCTGGTGCAGCGGTTGGACTGGCCGGCGCTGCGCGAGGTCTTCTATCACGCCGCCGCCCATCCGCTGGGCATCATGGCGGGTGTGCTGTTGATGCTGCTGGCCTGCCTGACCGCCGCCCTGCGCTGGCGCGGGTTGCTGCTGGCGCAGGCGGTGCAGTTGCCGGCCGGCCGCGTCATGAGCATTTTTTTCATCGGCCAGTTCTTCAACAGCTTCATGCTCGGCGCCTGCGGCGGCGACATGGCGCGCATCTACTACATCCTGCGCGACACCACCGCGCGCCGCACCGAGACCGCCACCAGCGTGTTGATTGACCGTGGCATCGGCGTCTTTGTGCAGATCGTGCTGGGTTGCCTGCTGATCCTGGTGGAATGGCCGCTCTTCCGCACGCATGGCGCTTTGCGGACGGCGGCGCTGTTGCTGCTCGGCGCGGGCGCCGGGGCGTTGCTTGCCGGCGGCGCCCTGCTGTGGACGAATATCTTTGAACGCTTCGCCGCGCTGGGCCGCCTCACGGTCACTTCACCGCTGGGCACGCGGGTGCGCCGCGCTTACGAGGAATTTTTTCAGTATCGCCGCCGCCCGCGCGCGCTCGCCGCCGCCGTCTTCTATTCCGTACTCAACCTGCTCTTTCAGGTGGCCGCCACCGCCTGCCTCGGCAGCAGCATTGGCATCCAGGCCGACTTCACCAGCTATCTCGTCTTTCTGCCCATCATCAGCGTGCTCACCGCCATTCCCCTGACGCCCGGCAGCTTCGGCGTGCGCGAGAGCCTGTTCGTGCTGCTATTCCAGTCCGTCGGCGTCGGTGCGCACCAAGCGGTGTTGCTCTCGTTGCTCTATTATGCCGCTGCGCTGGTCTGGAACCTCGCCGGCGGCATCGTCTTCCTCGGCTTCAGCGCCGGCGCCGGCCTCAACCTGCGCGAGGAGCTCGCCCGCATCCGGCGTGGCGGCAATGCGGAAGGCCAAAGCCCGGATTGAAGGGGCCGGCTGGCGGTTGTTTTCCAGGGGTTGGACAGCATCCACCTTGTTTTTCCAAGGGCTGGAGAAAATCCGCCGCGTTTTTCCAAGCCTTGGAAAGACAGGAAAATTTTCCCGCTTGGCGGCGGCGGCGCGCTGGAGTAGCGTTGCCACGAAGCGAACGAGCCATGGCCGATATCTTTCATGCGTTAGGGCTGCACTTCCATCAGCCGCCGGGCAACCTGGTGACGCTGCATAACTCCGGCGAGGCGTGGGAGGCCAAGCAGATCCTGTGGTGCTATGACCGCACGACGCGGATGCTCGAGGGCTGGGAGGACGTCGCGCGCCTGCATGTGAGCTTCTCCGGCACGCTGCTCAAGCAGCTCGAGGATCCCGGCGTGCGCGAGACGTTTGGCGACGTGGTGGACATCGCCGACGGCCTGCGCCGCTTTCAGCGCTCGAACATCGAGTTCACCGGCAGCGGGCTGTTTCATCCGGTCTATCCGCTGACGCCGCCCGCGGATTGGGACGCGCAGACCGAGTGGTGGCAGGGGCTCGGCCGCGCGTTGCTCGGTCGCGAGAAATTCGCCGGCTTCTGGCCGCCGGAGATGGGCTTCTGCATGGAGATGATCCCGATGCTGAAGCGGCACGGCTATGAGTACGTGCTCGTGGATTCCATCTTCATCAAGCCGAAGCGCGAGATGCGGTGGGAGGAGCAACGTTACCGGCCGTACCTGGCGCGCCACGGCGGCGCGGAGATCATCGTGGTGCCGCGCGACCGTGAGCTTTCCAACGCGCAACTCTCCGGGCTCGATCCGGGCTGGTTCGCGCACGAGGTGGCCGAGCGCACCAAGTGGTGCGATTTCCCGGCGCTGGTGACGACATGGACCGATGGCGAGAACGGCGGCTGGTTTCGCACCTCGCAGGTCGCCGGCGGCTTCTGGGGGTTCTTCTATCAGCCGCTGCTCGAACGCGCGCGCGCCGGCACGCTCGGCTTCGCGCCGATCCATATCAGCGAGTTTCTGAAAAGATTTCCGCCGACCGAGGAGGTCGAGGTGCATCGCGGCGCGTGGAACACGGAGCACCACTGGGGCGGCGACTTTACGCAGTGGACCGGCTCGCTGCTCCAGAAGAAGGGCTGGGACGAGGTGCGCAACGCGAGCGCCTACTATTGGCAGGCGAAGAAGACGTTCGACGAGCGCCAGGCGGCGCTGGCCGATACCGAGGAGGTGCGGCAGTTGATCTTCCGCGCTTATGACCATCTGCTGGCGGCCGAGACAAGCTGCAATTTCTACTGGGGCAGCCGCTGGGTCCACCGTTCGTTCGATGAACTGGAACAGGCCTATCATCTGCTCGACGTGGCGATGGAAAAACTGAAGCAGGCAAAGTGAGGCGCACATGACCACACCCGACAACAGCAACAAGCCTCTGCCGAAACCGGCGGGCGGCGGCATCCCGCTCGGCGCGCTGTGGCCGAAGGAAACAGCGCCAGAGATCAGCGAGCAGAAGACAGAGATCAGAGGTCAGAGGTCAGAGGTCGGCGAGCTGATGTCAGAGGTCAGAGGTCAGAAGGCAGAGGTTAGTGAGCTGAAGGCGGAGGTCAGTGGGCAGCAGGCGGAGATCAGCCAGACAACACCCGCGGCGGCGCCTGTCGCCAAGCCGGTTGCTCCACCAGTACCCGCGGCGGCGCCTGCGCCGGTGCTCCAACCCCCGCCCGCACCGGTGGTGATCAAAGCGGAGCCGGACCTCGCCGCGCCGCCACCGGAGCCGAAGGTTCAGCCGGAAATCGTCGCAGAAAAGCCACCGGCAACCATGCCGCCAACGGTGGTCATTGTTCCGCCGACCGTTACCAGCAGCCCTCCACCCTCCGCCCCGGCCGCGCCAACACCCGCAAAAAAGACCGTGAAACCGCGGCCGCCGCGCAAGCCGGCGAAGGTAGAGGTCAGCGGTCAGCAGTCAGAGGGCAGCGATCAGAAGTCAGCGGTCAACCAGCCGGAGCCGCAGGCCGCCGCCGAGCCCCCGCCGCCGCCGCGACCCGCGCGCCCCTCGCTGTTCATCGCGATGGTCGCCTCGGAATGCGCGCCGGTCGCCAAGGTCGGCGGCCTGGGCGACGTGGTCTATGGCCTCGCCCGCGAGCTGGAAATCCGCGGCAACAGCGTCGAGATTTTCCTGCCGAAATATGACTGTCTGCGTTATGACCAGATCTATGACCTGCAACTGACGTTCAAGGATTTGCAGGTGCCGTGGAACGGCGGCGCGATCCATTGCAGCGTCTATTTCGGGTTCGTCCACGGCCGCAAGTGCTTCTTCATCGAGCCGCACTCGGAGCAGAATTATTTCAACCGCCGCTGCTTCTACGGGCAGGGCGACGACGACCAGCGGTTCGCGTTCTTCTGCCGCGCCGCGCTGGAGTTCATGCTCAAGAGCGGCAAGCACCCGGACGTGATCCACTGCCACGACTGGCAGACCGCGCTCGTGCCGGTGCTGCTCTACGAGATGTACAAGTTCCTCGGCATGGGCCATCCGCGCGTCTGCTTCACGCTGCACAACCTCCAGCACCAGGGCCTCACGGGCGCGCACCTCCTGCGCGCGACGGGGCTGAACCGGCCGGAGTATTTCTTCCATCCGGACCGGCTGCAGGACAACTTCAACCGCGGCGCGCTCAACCTGATGAAGGGCGGCATCGTCTATTCCAATTTCATCACCACGGTCTCGCCGCACTACGCGTGGGAGATCATGAACACGAACCAGGACTACGGCCTGGGCCCCACGCTGCACACGCACCACGGCAAGATCGGCGGCATCCTCAACGGCCTCGACTACGACACGTGGAATCCGGAGCTCGACCGCCACATCCCGCAGGCCTACTCCGTGGAGACGCTCGACAAAAAATATGAGAACAAGAAGGCGCTGCGCCAGCGCTTCTGGCTGCGGGACGTGTTCAAGCCGGTCGTCACCTACATCGGCCGGCTCGATCACCAGAAGGGCGTGCCGCTGATCACGCACGCGATCAACTACTGCCTCCAGCACGGCGCGCAGTTCGTCCTGCTCGGCACCAGTCCCGACGCGAAAATCTCGCAGCACTTCTGGGGGCTCAAGCGGCAGTTCAACGACAACCCCGACTGCCACATCGAGATCAGCTTCAACGAGGAACTCTCGCACCTGATCTACGCCGGCGCCGACCTGATCATCGTGCCCAGCCTCTTCGAGCCGTGCGGCCTGACGCAGCTCATCGGCCTCAAGTACGGCACCGTGCCCATCGTCCGCGCCGTCGGCGGGCTCGCCGACACGGTCTTCGACGCCAACTACGCGTCCAAGCCCTACGCGGAGCGGAACGGCTACGTCTTCAACGACTTCAACCCCGCCGGCATCGAGTCCGCGTTGAGCCGCGCCATCGGCCTCTGGTTCAACTACCCGCAGCACTTCCGCGAACTGATGGCCAACGCCATGCGGTGCGATTATTCGTGGAACCACTCCGGCGAGCACTACCTCAACATCTACGACCTGATCCGCGACAAGTAAGGGCGTCAACAGGAGCCGGGTGTGCGCCCCGGCTTCACTCGCGCTGCGTGACGAGGACGATGCCCTGGCCGGGGCGCAGCACGTAGTGGAACGGCTGCGGGATGAATTCGAGTTGGAATTCCGGCGAGACATCCTCCAGCGGCTTGCCCGACTGGATGAAGTTCCGCAGATTATCCGCGTAAAATTCCTGCTGGTTCCACGGGTCCTTGTTCAGGATCAGCAGCGCCTCGCCGCGGTGCTTGGCCGAGGCTTTCCAGAGCAGCAGCACATGCGGGTTCTGGCACGGCAGGATGCTCAACGGGCTTTCCTCGCGGAAGACCGGGAAGCACTTCTTCAGCACATTGACCTGCTGGATGAATGGCGCGAGCGCGATGTCGGTGGTCTCCCAGTCGGCGGGCGTGGTGCTGACCACGTGCAGACTCTTGCGGAAGCCGAACTCGTAGCCCATCGGCATCATCACGCCGGAGGAGAAGAGCGCGGCGAACAGGTAGCGTTGCTTCAGCCCCGCGAGGTTGCCGTTGAGCTCCGCCGCCAGCCGCGGCGTGTCGTGGCTCTCCGGGAAGCCGATCGAGGGCGCGGCCTCGCGGATCAGGTTGTATTGCTCGATCAGCCACCAGTCGTGGAAGTTCCACCACTTGGAGCTGTTGAAGACCGCGTCGAAGCCCGCGCGCGCCGTCTCCTTCGTCTGGTCCGCCGTGCAGCCGAGCGTCTCGGCGATGAAGACCGTATGCTGGCCGCGCGCCTTGACCTCGTGGATCAGCCGGTGCCAGAGCGCGTGCGGCACCTGGTAGGCGGCGTCGCAGCGGAAGCCATCGAAGCCGAGCGCGAGCAGATGCTCCACCACCCGCACGCAATAACGATAAAGCCCCTCGCGGTCGCGCGTGTGCTCGTGATCGAACTGCGCCAGGTCCTGCCAGACCACGCGCTCACCATTGTGCTCGCACGACGCGTTGGCGATCTTCCCATCCGGCTCGCGCTTGAACCATTCGGGATGCTCGCGCGTCAGCGCCGCGTCCACCGCGCAGTGGTTGATGACCAGGTCGGTCATGATCTTCAGCCCGGCGTTATGCGCCCGCGCCGTCATCGCCCGCACCTGCTCATCGGGCGGCACGGAGCCGGCGCCATCGAGGAAGGCCGGGTTCACGGCGAAGTAATCCGCGATCGCATAGAGGCTGCCCGAGGCGCCGGTCTGCTGAATCGGGTTGACGTAGATCCAAGTGAAGCCCAGGTCGGCGGCGCGGCCGATGTGATCGCTCCATTGGTCCATCGGTCCGGCCAGTCGCGGAAACAGATTGTAGATAATCATGTCATCACCCTGCTGTGAGACCTATCACGGCTGAACCATCGCACAGCCGGCGGCGGCATACCACCTCTTTTACCGGCGCCCTACCCCCTTGAGTCAACACAGGCGGAGTTGCTTCTAACGGTTGGCGCTGGCGAGGCGATAGTTGTGGCCGGGGATGAAAGGGAATTTCACGGCGCCGGTCTTGGCTTCGCGCCCGGCGGCCACTTTCTCTCCGCTGGTGAGGTCGGTGACGGTCACGTTCTTCCAGTCGGCGACCTCGGTGGTGATCAGCGAGCGTGTCGTGCCGTCGCGGTGCGTGAAGCGGTAGGTCGAGCCGGCGGCGGCGACGGGATAGACCTTGGCGTCGAGCTGGCCGGTCTTGAGGTCGCGCAGGACAAGCACGCCCTGGCCGCCGATGAACAGCGGCTTCTTGCCGCACGGCAGCGCAAAGCCCTTGAGCAGCTTCGGGCCCTGGTGCATTTCGCCGGTATCGAAGTCGAGCCATTTGCCGGCGGGCAGGTAGACATCGCGCGTCTCGGTCTTCCAGTAGTCATCGCCGTAGAGCGGGCAGGCGAGCAGCGAGGGGCCGAGCAGCCACTCATAGCCGCGCACGGTGGTGTTCTCGCGGCCGTGGACCTGCGCGTCGTCGGGGTAGACGAGCGGCAGCGGCGCCAGCGACCACGGGAAGCCGGTCTCGAACGCGTCCAGCGCGGCGCTAAAGATGTAGGGCTGCAGGCGGGCGTGGAGTTGCGCGGCGGCGAGCATCACCTGCTCGACCTTGCGGCTGCCGAAATTCCACGGGCCCATGCCGACAGCCATCGAGGGATTGACCGAGTCGTATTGTGCCACGCGCATCATGTATTGCTGCATCCGCTCCGAGTCCAACGGCGGCATCTTGCGGCCCTCGCCGAACGTGCCGCCGACGATGTCGGGGTAGGTGTTGGCGAAGCCGCTGTAGGAGAAGGCGAGGCCGTTGATGGGGCCGCGGTCCTGCGGCTGGTCGAAGTTGAAATCCTCGAAGCGGTGGATGTCGCACGCGGAGCCGAGGTAGTTGTTGCGGCCCATGATGTAGACGCCCTTCGCCATCAGCGCGCGGTTCACGCGGTCGATGTTGCCATCGAGCATGTGCACCACGCCGTAACCGAACAGGTCCTCCTTGAAGCCCTCGATGCCGGCGTCGAGCCACTTCTGGCACAGGCCCACATACCACTGCACCGCCTCGGGGTTCGAGCCATCGAGCAGGTAGGCGGGCAGCTTCGGGAACGCGATCTTGTAGGCCTTGGCAACGCCGTTCTCCTTGAGGAAGTAGCCCTTTGCCACGCCCTCCGCCGAGTAGGGCCCGTCCTTGATGAAGCTGATGCGCAGGCCGAGAAAAACCTTCAGGCCCTTGTCCTTGAAGTGCGCGATGAACCGCCGCGGGTCGGGGTAGCGCACGCTGTCCCAGAGGCCGAAGCTGGTCGTCGCGCACATGTTCGAGTCGGCGTTCGGCCAGAAGCCGGAGCCGACGACCATCCACGACAGCGGATAGCCGAGCGCGAGATATTTCTCCACGTTCTCGGTCACCGTCTTCTCATTCGTCTTCCAGCCGAGCGCGCCGAACGCCTCCCAGCCGACGCCGAAGAACTCGTACTTCGGCGGCAGCACCGGCCAGCCCTCGCGGTTGCGCGCCGCGAGAAACGCCGCATAGATTTCCTGCGGCGTGCCGAGGAAGTAGTAGAGCGCCGGCATCCGCGCCGCGTTGGCGACGCCCTGCGCCAGCTCGTTCGTCGTGCAGCGCACCACCTTCAGCCCCGTCTCCACGTTCACCACCGCCAGCCCCTGCCGCGGCGCGATGACGAAGTTGCTGACCATGCGCTTGTGGCCCGGCGGCTCCTGCGCGTGGAATTTCTCGTCGCTATAGCCGGTGACGTCGGTCGTTGTGCGCGCGAACGCCGCGTGGTCGGCCAGTCCGTAGACCGGCGTCAGCCCGGCCGTGCGCAGGGCGATCTTGCTGGCCGCGCCGGCCTCGATGCTGAAACGGACGTGATGCGCCGCCAGTTCGAGTTCCACGGCCGCCTTCGCGCCCTGCTCGTTGGTGACCTCCAGCGAAACTTTTTCCGCCGTCGCCGACTTCACCTGCGTCGCGACCGCCGCGCCGCCGGCGAACTCCAGCCCGCTCGCCGCGTGCGCCGCCACGATCGCGCTGCCATCGGCCCTTGCGAAGCTGTAGCGGAAGCCCTGTTTCTGGATCGCGAGCTGATAGTTCAGCGTCGCAATCCTGATGACGCCAGCCTGGTCCTGTACCTGCGCGCCGCAAACCACAGCGATGCAGGAGGCGAGACACAGGCTGCGGGAGGGAAAACGGTGCGGGGTGGCTGAGGGCTGTGGGCTGCTGCGCCGGATGTTCCAGTTCATGGTGCTCCTCTCGCTCATGGTTTTCCAAGCCTGGGAAAAAAGCCGCGGAATTTTTCCAAGGCTTGGAACGGTTCGGACCGGAGTTTTCCAAACCCAGGAAAAAACGCCAGCTTCATTTCCAATCCCTGGACAACGGACGCGGCGCGCGCGGCTTATTTCGGCGCGGCCCAGCGGACCATGTGGAGGAAGATCGCGTCGAGCCCGGCCGTGGACTCGGGATGCGGCGAGGAACAGATGATGCGGCCTTGGCCGTAGGTGCCGGTGATCAGCGCGGGTGTGCCGCTCATCGTGACCCGCGTTGTGCGGTTGGTCGGGAAGACCTCGGTGCGGAACACACCGAGCACCTCGCAGGCGGGCGCGCTTTTCTGGCCCGGCCCCCAGACCGGGCCGTTGTGATAGTTGATCTTCAGTTCGCGCTCCGTGCAGCCGAGCAGCTTGCGGCCGGCCTCGGTCAGCTCCACCGTGACCACGTCGCGCCCGCGGTCAACATCGGCGATGCCGGCGTTGAGGATGCCGAGGTAGGGCCGCTTGGTGCTGCGGCTGGCGAGGTAGGCGCCGGCGCAGATGCCCACGTAGCCGCCACCGCCCTGGACAAATTTGCGGACAACCTCGCGGCCCTTCTCGCCCAGTTCGCGCGCCTGCCCCGAACCGCTGCCGCCCGGCGCAAAGAACACATCGAACTGCTCCAGCACGCCGCGCTCGATCATGCCGCCATCCACGCGATGGGTCTCGAGGTCGCCGGCGCGGTCGAGCTTGTCCTCGACGCTGACGCGCGTGTGGCCGCCGGAGTCATCGTAGAGCGCCACCCGGATCACGCCGGGCTGGCGCCGCGTGAGCACATCGGGCCCGTTGGCGTCCATCTCCAACTTGCGCAACAGGCGGTGGACGATCAGCCGGTGCTGGCGCGTGCGTTCGGAGATGTTCGGATTGTCGCGGCTGGTCTCGGCGATCACCGCATGGCAGCCCAACCGGTCGCCGGCGGCGCGCGCCAGGCTGCCGGCGATCGGCTGGCGTAGCAGGCGGAAGCGCTGTGCCGTGTTGGTCACGATGGTATTCGCCGCGTCGAGCAGGTTGCTGACCACCGGCAGCGTCAGCATCGGCGTCATCACGATCAGGCTGCTGCCGACGCCGTTGGTGCGCGTCGCCAACTTGGGATAGCCCTCGTGGAGGTCCAGCAGCCAGTCGGGTTTGACCGCCTTGGTCTGCGCCCAGATGGCGGCGGCGAGCGCACCGCGCGGCGCGGCGTTGGTCTTGGTGGGAAAGTTGCGGTTGAGGTCGCGCAGTGCGGCGTTGGATTCGGCGGGTTGCAGGCGCGTGTGCTGGAACACGCCCGGCCGGTTGGCCTGCGGCAGCACAACCAGTTTGCCGCGGCGGACCTGCCATGCGGCGATCTGCCCGGCCGCCGCCCAGCCCGCCTCGTCGCCGTGCATCCCGCCGACCACCAGCACCACCGGCCCGGTCCGGCCGGAGTCAATCACGTAGCACGGCGTCGCCTGCGGCGTGCCCGCGCACAGCCAGTTCGTCTGGATCGTGCAGGGCGAAGCCGCCAGCGCCCGGCAGCCCAGCGCCAACACCACGGCCATGACCCAGCGCATCATGGGCGGGAACGTAGCAAAACCGGCGCCGTCTGGACAGTCGCGGACCGATGAGCGCGCGCGGGACACCCGTGCCAAGCAGATGAGGGTTGAAATGGCCCGAAGGCAACGGATACTATCCCGCCATGAGTCCGACGGTGTTCAAGTGGAAGAACTATCGGTTCTTTTTTTTCTCACGCGAGGAAAGCCGGCCGCATGTGCATGTGGTTTGTTCGGATGGCGAAGCCAAGTTTTGGTTGGATCCACAGGTCGGGTTGGCGCGCAATCATGGCTTGTCGCCGACACAATTGAATGAAGTTCAGAAAACAGTGGAGAGCCGAAAAGATGACATCCTCAACGCTTGGCGCGAGCACTTCACAGGTTGAAGTCAGCAACATTGATCGTTTCGGTTTCTGGCTCTTGATCGCCGACAAGGAGTATTTTCTGTCCTATGCCGACTTTCCGTGGTTTCGCAAAGCCCAGGTGGCGCAGATTTTGAACGTCGAGCTGTTGCACGGCGAGCACCTGCGCTGGCCGGAACTCGATGTTGATCTTGCCCTCGAATCGTTGGCCAAACCGGAAGCCTTTCCGCTGGTTTATTCCTGATCGGCAGCCCTTCAGCGTTTTTGCTTCGGCGGTAGCTTCGGTCCATGACCGCCGCCGGCACCCACAGGTCGCCGCCACAGAAAGCTGGGTGGTTTGCTGTTTATTTCGCGGCGGGGTTTAGCTCCACTGCGGATTCGAGCTGCTGGAGGAAGGCTGCGCTGGTGGAGCCGAGGCGGACGGCCAGCGTCGCGGGATTCGGATCCTGCAACTGGCGGGCGGCGACCTTGATCAGGATATGGTTCCAGTCCTTTTTCAGCGTCACGTTGGCGAACGTGTAGCGCGTGCGGTAGTCTGCCGGCTCCGTGTGCGTCGCAGCCGCCGCGCGGCCGTTGACGAAGACGCGGCATTGCTCGGCGGCGTAGCAGAAGAGCGTGAAGCGCGGCGCGTCGGGACCATCGGCGAGCAGATCATCGAGCGCACGCGGGCTACGCAACCAGCAACTGAAGTACACCGCGAACGCGCCGGTTTCCGCGCCGCCCTGTTTCATCTGGTGAAAGACGAAGCGGTCGCGGCTCGGACTGACGACCGGTTGCCATGCGAGGTCGCCGGCGCGCGCGCCCGCGACCGGCCGCACGGTCGCCTCGCCAATGAAATCCTTCGCCAAGGCCTCCTCCACGCTCGCCGCGCCAAAGCGGCCGATGGCGAGGGCATGGATGAGCGCGGTGTGCTCGTCGAAGGCGGGCGTCACGCTTTCGGCTGGCGCGCCGAGCTTGATCCCGGCGTTGGCCAACAACCGCCGCCAGAAGCCATCCACGGCGCGCGAGCTGACGCGGTAATCGAGCGTACACAACAGCAATTTGCAGTTGGTGATCAGGTCCTCGACCAGCGCCGCACCGGAGGGTTTGTTGAGGTGCTCGCCGAGCAGGACCGCGGCGCACTTGGCTTTTTCCGGCGCGTTATTGAACAACGCCCAGTCGGTCTCGCTGGCGCGCAGCAGGACGCGCGCGATATCGCTCAAGGGCTCCGCCAGCCCACACCGCAGCAGCCCGCGCCCGGCCTCGTCCTCGGCAAAGTAGAGATCAGGCAGCGTGAACGCGGCGGTCCACGGATGTTTCGCGTCAGGCACGAGCGCAGTGGCCTTGCGCTCGGTCAGGCGGACCGGCAGCGGCAGCTTCGCGGTGGTGGCGTTGGTCTGGCCGATGAACCAAAGCATCGTCCCGCCGTGAATGCGCACATGATCGAATACGCGCAGGGCCGCTGCCGCGCTGGCGGCGTTCAGCGAGTCGGTGTCCACGATGGTGAACGGCGGCAGGAAGCCATCGGTCAGCGGCACACCGAGCGCGGTCAGCCGCCGCGCGAGCGCGCCCTTGGCGTCGCCGATGAACGCGACGCGCTCGATCGTCGGTGCGGGCGCGGCGGGCGGCGACGGCGCGGGCTTGGGCCTGTGAGCCCACGCACACGGCTGCGGACCGCCGGGCGCGAGCGCGGCCTGCTGGGCCGCAAACATCGCCAGCGGTTGGTAGAGCGGCAGCGTCGAATCCCAGCCAGGATTGAGCGTGGCAACATAGGGCGGCAGACGCTCGAGCTGCATGCCGGGTTTGCCCTCGATCGCCGCCCTGGCAAAAAACACGCCATCGGTCGAGCACGGAAGCCGGTCGAAATCCTCGTAGCCAAAGTTTTGGTGTTCGAGGCCGAACCACGCGGTCTCGCTCGCAGAGTAATACGCCAGCCGCGGTCGCGCCATGCGGACGAGGTTGTCCCAGACATCTATCGCCAGCGCCTCGTTGCGACCGGCATAGCTTTCGTAGGCGCGCGCGCCGTTGAATTCCGCCATCTGCTTCGGCCGCGCGTAGTAGGTGCCACCGGACTCGCCGACCATCAGCGGTTTGTTGAGATCAGGCAACCGGTCGAGTGGCGTGCCGTGGCCGAAGTGCTTGCTCCAGACTGGCAAGGCGCCGCGCAGATCTTCATCGCCATCGCACGAAATCCAGTCGCGCGTCGGATCGAGCCGCCGTGCCCGCGCGCCGAGTTCGGCGAGTTGACGATACCAACCGTCGGCGACTTCCTTCGCCGGGTTATTGTGTTCAAAGATCGCGAACAGCTCGTTGCCAAAGCTCCAGCCGAGCACGCTCGGATGATTGCGGTCGCGCAGCACGAGCCCGTCGTAGTGCTCGGCGAACCGCCGCCACGCCGCCGGCTCCTCGAAGTTGAGCGCGATGGAGCTGCCAAAGAGCGCGGTCTCGTCGAGTACCACCAGGCCCATCTCGTCGGCGAGGTCCAGATAGTGACGTGGATGTGGTTGCGCGTGCGGGCGGACGGAGTTGCCGCCGAAGTCCTGAATCAGTTTGTACCACGCCCAGACATAGCGACGCGACATGGTGAACGGGCCGAACGGATGGAGGAAATCGCCGGTGAACTTGAGCGGTTGGCCGTTCAGCAAAAGTTCTTTGTCGCGGATGGCGAACTGCCGCCAGCCGAAACGCGTATAACTCGCGTCCACCTGTTTGCCACCAGTATGTACAGCGAGCATTGCCGCGTAGAGCTGCGGCGTGCCCGGCGCCCACAGCTTGAGCGCGCCGCCGGTCTTGGCGCGCAACAGCAACTGTGTCGTCGAGTTCGCACCCACCGTGATGCTGCCGCCCGGCAACGCGAGCACTGTCGGGCCAAGCTGCCACTTCGGCTCCGGTGCCTCAAGCACGTTGGTGCCGGCGAGGTTGACCCACGGTTTTACCTCGCCGCCGATCGTCACCGCCTGCGCGCTTGCGCTGTCGTTGCGCAGAGTGACTTCGAGTTCGAGCTTGTCGCTATCCACCAGCGGCTTCACGAACACATCGCCGATGCGCACTGGCGGCAGGCCGAGCAGGAAAACATCCTGCCAGATACCGGCGAGCTGTTCGGTCTCTGAACCAATCGGGTATGGCGCGCGCATCTTCGGGTAGCGCTGGCTCTGCTGGTTGAACAACCGGTGGGCGCGCACGCCGACGAGCAGTTCGTTCTCGCCCTCACGCCGCGCGAGGTCGGTGATGTCGAGGTCGAACGGCAGATACTTGTCGAAGTGCGCGCCGGCCGGCTTGCCATTGACGAGCACACGGCACTCGCCGGCAACCGCCTCAAAGTGCAGCATGATGCGACGTCCATTCCAATTCGCGGGCACGCGGAACGTGCGCCGCAGCCAGCCCATCTCGGCGTGGTCCCACGCGGCGGGATAGCTGGGGAAATAAACCGAGTCGGGCCAGAACGGCTGCGCCGTGCCCGCGCCGACCGCGCGGCCGCAGCCCCACGTGTTCACATTCCACGGCGAGGGGATTTTGATCGGCGTCGCATCCCAGCCATTACTGCGTGGCGGCGGCAGCTCCGGCGGCGCGCCTTGGTCGCGCTTGAAGTCCGCCGGCACGGCGACCGGCTGGAACTGCCACGCGCCGTTGAGGCAGAGGCTGGCGCGCCACGGCTGCTCCGGCGGCGCGACGAAATTTTCCGCCGGCGCGAAGTCGCGCGTGAACTCCACCGCGCCTGCCGCCGCCAGCGGTCCCCCCAACAGAAGGGTAAAAAGCAATGGTCTCATGAGCTTGTTCCAAGGATTGGACGCCGGATGGTAACAGTTTTCCAAGGATTGGAAACGGTTGACGGCGGTTTTTCCAGGGCTTGGAAAATCCAGTGTATTTTTTTCCAAGCCCGCGGGCGCAAGGACCAAGTGCACCACTTGGGGGGTCGGGTGGATGGTTGGAAGAGGGTGGTCATGTCACCGGGTGGGTGTGGTGGGATTGGTGGCGGGACCGGAACCTTCCCGCCCCCCAAGGGGGG
>CAISWQ010000083.1 GCA_903889245.1 uncultured Lentisphaerota bacterium
CGCGGCGCGCTGGCCGCAGGCCACCATCACCGTCGCGCAGTTGCTGGGCCGGGAGATCGTCACGCATCTGCGCCGCAGCCCGGAGCAGGGCGGCGCGCTGCAGCGGCCGGCGCACCTGGTGCTGCCGCCCTACACGAGCGCCTCGGCGCTGGTGTTCGAGGCGTTTTGGAATGACGCGGAGCGCGCGGCCTATCAACAACAGTTCCCGTTCGCCGAATACGGCCGGGGCTTCTGGGGCAAGCTCGCGCGGCACGAAAACTTTCTGGCGCAAATCCGCCGCCGGGGTCACGCCGTGCTCGACCTGAAGGACGGCCGGCTGCGCGCGGCGGCGCCGGTCTTCGATGAGGCGGGGACGATCCGTTTTGCGTTGGGCGTGGCGTTGCCCACGCCGAAGCCGTCGGTGCAGGCGCGCCTGGTGCGCGACTTGGAGCGGACGGCACAGGGCCGATAGCAAAGGAGCAGACACATGCAGACACGTAGAACCTTCCTGCGGTGGAGTGGGGGCGCGGCGGCGCTGGCGGCGTGCGCGCCGCGCTGGTTGCGGGCGGCCGGGGCCGATCCTTTCGGCGCGTTCGGGCTGGAAGCGGCGGGCAAGCTCAAGCCGCGCGCCTCGGCGAGCATCGCGGCCTCGCCGCTCTCGGTGGGCTACGAGACGCTGGACCGCCAGCACTTCGACCCGGCGAAGACCTACGCGCTCGCCGCGCAACTTGGTGTGAAGTGGGCGCGCTGCCAGACCGGCTGGGCGCGCACGGAGAAGATGAAAGGCCAGTACGATTTCGGCTGGCTCGACGAGGTCGTGGATGGCCTGCTGAAGATCGGCATCCAGCCGTGGTTCAACCTCGGCTACGGCAATCCGCTCTACACGCCCAAGGCCGACGCGACGGCGGTCGGCTGGGTCCCGGTGTTCGACGAGGCCGCGCTGGAGGGCTGGAAGAAATTCACCGCCCAGCTCGCCGCGCACTTCAAGGGGCGCGTGCGCCACTACGAAATCTGGAACGAGCCGAACATCACGAACTTCTGGAAGCCGGGCAAGCCCGATGCCGCCAGCTACGTCAAGCTGGTCGAGCAGACCGCGCCGCTCATCCGCCAGCAGGTGCCGGACGCTGTGATCATCGGTTGCGGGCTCGCGGGCATTCCAATGGACTACTACAAGAAATGCCTCGCGGCCGGCCTCGCCAAGCACGTGGATAAAATTTCCTATCACCCGTACCGGCCGGTGCCGGAGTCGGGCTATGACAAGGAAGTCCAGACGATGCGCGAGCTGCTGGAGCAGCAGGGCGCGGGGCGCGTCGGCCTGTGGCAGGGCGAGAACGGCTGCCCCTCGGAGAAGGGCGGCGCGGGCGCGCTGCGCGACGTGGACTGGAACGAGACGCGCCAGGCCAAGTGGCTGACGCGGCGCATTCTCTCCGACCTGCGGCTGGAGATCGAGCTGACCTCCTACTTCCTGATCGTGGACCTCGTCGGCTATCGCGGGAGCACGAACTGGAAGGGCCTGCTGCGCGGCAAGGACTACTCGCCGAAGCCGGCCTATTTCGCCTACCAGAATCTGTGCGCGCTGTTCGATGCCGCCACGCGCAAGGCCGATCTAGCCATCAAAGTGGCGGACAAGGACGAGAGCAAGGTCGTGACCGCCAGCTTCCTGCGGCAGGGCGAGCCGCTTTACGTCTATTGGACGCCGGAAAACCTGACCAAGGACATGCCGCCGAAGAAGGCGCGGGTGACGCTGGACCGCCAGCTTCAGCAACCGGCGCTGCTCGATCCGCTGTCGGGCCAGATTTTCAAGATCACTTCTTTTGACGCACTTCCGCTGTTGGACTATCCGATGATCATTGCCTCTGAAAAAATCCTTGCCCCATGAAAACCTCCACGCTCGCTTCGTTGCTCACCGTGTTGTCCGTTTGCCTGTCGGCAAAAGCCTTTGAACTGGTTTCGCCGACGCAGACGGCGGGTGTGTTTGTGCCGGCTGGCGAGCCGGAGTGCATCCGGCTGGCGGTGGCGGACCTCGTCAGCGATGTGCAGAAAATCACTGGTCAGAAGCTGCGCGTGGTCGAAGGCGATGGCCAGGTCATCCTCGCCTCGCTGAACCAGCCCGCGTCCGCGAAGTTGCTCGAAGAAGTGGCGCCGGGTTTCGCCGAGGGTTTGAAGGGCAAGTGGGAGGCCTATCGCGTCGAGACCGTCGCTGGCCGGCTGATCATCGCGGGCAGCGACGAGCGCGGCACGATATTCGGGCTGTACGCTTTCATCGAGAAATATCTCGGCGTGGATCCGCTCTGGTATTGGGCAGGCCGCCCGCCCGCGCAACGCGACTCGCTCGCGTGGGAGAGCGTGAAGCTCGCCGCCGGCGAGCCGACGTTCAAGTATCGCGGCTGGTTCATCAACGACGAAGACCTGCTGACCGAGTTCCGGCCCGGCGGCGGCGAGCGGCGGCTCGACTACAAGTATTATCACCAGGTGGTCGCGCCCGGGGTTTCGGCGCGCATCTACGAGGCGGCGCTGCGCCTGCAAATGAACCTGATCATCCCGGCCTCGTTCGTGGACCTCCGCAACCCGGCCGAGGCGCGGCTGGTCGAGGACGCGGTGAAGCGCGGGCTGCTGGTCACCATGCACCACATCGAGCCTCTCGGCGTGAGCGGCTACACCTTCGGTAACTTCTGGAAGGACCGCGGCGAGACCGTGCCGTTCGCGATCACGCAGCACCCGGACAAGTTCCGCGAAATCTGGCGCGACTACGCGCAGCGGTGGGCGAAATTCGGCCCGCAGGTGGTCTGGCAGCTCGGCCTGCGCGGCATCGCCGACCGCCCCGTTTGGATGGCCGACCCCAACGTGCCGAAGTCCGATGCAGGCCGCGGCAAGCTGATTTCCGATGCGATGGCGACGCAGTGGGAGATCATCCGCAGCGTGGATCCGCGGCCGCAGCCGCCGGCGACCACGACGCTCTGGATGGAAGGCGCCGGCCTGCACGCGGCGGGGCACCTGAAATTCCCGCAGGGCGTCGCGGTGATCTTCTCCGACAACAGCCCCGGCTGGGAGTTGCAGGACGACTTCTATAACGTGAAGCGCGAGGCGGGCCGCGACTACGGCCTCTACTATCATCACCAGCTCTGGGGCACCGGCCCGCACCTCGTGCAGGGCGTCTCCGTCTGGCGCGCGCACAAGATTTTCAAGGAGGCGTACCGCAAGGGGTCGACGAACTACGCGATGCTCAACGTCTCCAACATCCGCGAGTTCGTGCTCGGCCTCGACGCCAGCGCGCGGCTGCTGCGCGACTTCAAGGCCTTCGATCCCGGGAAATATCTGACCGCGTGGTGCGAGCAGCATTTCGGCAGCGAGGCCCCGGCCGCCGAGGCGGTCTACCGCCAGCACTTCTCGACGTTCGTCGCCGACCACTCCACCGGTTCCCGCGCGATGCTCGATGGCGAGTGGATGTTCGCGGGCGTGAAGCTGGCGAAGGCGTTGGCTGGCCGGCTGGAAAAGGGCGGCGCCGCCGAAGCCGATGGCAAGGCGACCAAGGCCCTGCTGAAGAAGCTGCGGCCGCAGCTCGAGACGCAGCTCGGCCTGGACAGCGCGGCGCAGGCGCTGGCCGGCCGGCTCAACGGCGGGGCAAAGGAATTTTTCGAGAACAACCTGCTGGCGCAACACGAGATCCTGCTCGGCCTGCTGCGCTGGGTGGAATCTGTCGCAAAGGCCGATCTGGCGTTCGACGCCGGCGATGCGGCCGCCGTGCTGAAAGAAATCCGGGCGAGCAAGGAAGGTTCCGCGCTGATCACCGCCGGCAAGGCGCTCGCCGCCCGCGGCGAGTTTGCCGACTGGTATCGCGGCGACCGCAAGATGAACTGTGCGCAATTGGAGGAGCTGACCGCGAAGCTGCTGGTCGCGGCAGAGCGCGGCCAGAAAAACTGGAAGAAGAAGGAGCAAGCCGCTCCCGCCTTCCCGCTCATCGGCAAGCTGGCGACACGGCCGGCGGCGGAGATCAAGTCGTCGTCGTGGTCGGTCGGCGGCGAGACGCTCGACCGCGACTTCGCGATCTACGTCAACTACAAGCAGTACCTTGGCCCGCTCGGCGCGAAGGGGTTGCGCGTGCAGACCGGCTGGGCGAAGTGCGAGAAGCAGAAGGGCGTCTACGACTTCGCGTGGCTCGACGAGGTCGTCAATGACGCGCGCGCACAGGGCGTCCAGCCGTGGCTCGAGGTTTCCTATGGCAATCCGCTCTATCCCGAGGGCGGCGGCACCGGGCTCGGCGCCGGCCTGCCAAAGTCGCCCGAGGCGCTGCGTGGGTGGGACGCGTGGGTCAAGGCGATCGTGGAGCGTTACAAAGATCGCGTGCACGAGTGGGAAATCTGGAACGAACCCGATGGCGGGCACGGCATCACGGCGGCGGAGTTCGCGGAGTTTCACTTGCGCACGGCGGCGCTCATCCGTACCGCGCAATCCAAGGCGCGCATCTTTGCCCTCGGGTTGGCTAATACCGGCAAGACCGACTTCACCGAGACACTGCTCAAGCTTGCCCAAGAGCGCGGCCAACTCGGCTTGATTGACGCCATCACGATCCATGGCTACCCGAAAAATCCCGACGATACCCGCGCCGTGGACACCTTCCGCAAGCTGGTGGCAAAATATTCGGACAAGATTGAAATCCGCCAGGGCGAGACCGGCGCGCCCAGTGGCACCACGGTCGGCGCGCTGCGCGATGTGCCGTGGACGGAACTCAAGCAGGCGAAGTGGGACCTGCGCCGGATGCTCGCGCACCATGGCAAGGATGTCCCGTTCAACCTCTTCACGCTCTGCGAACTCAAGTACGCGCAGAAGGGCATGACCGGCTTCAACCGCAAGGGCCTGTTGCGGTGCAACGACGACAAGACCGTCAGCGGCGCCAAGCCCGCCTACTTCGCCGCACAGCGCGTATGCTCCCTCTTCGATGATACGCTGGTGCGCGTTCGCGATTTCAAATGCGCGGCCTCCGACGATGAGAAGATCGCCGCCGATGCTTACCGCGCGGAGGGTGGAGCGCGACCTCCGGGCGCGCTGGTCGTCGCGGTGTGGCTGAACGGCGCGATGCCGACAGATGAAAATGCTGTCACGCCCATGGACCTGACGTTCGAGCGGGCGCAGTTCACCGCGCCGGTGCTGGCGGATCTCTTGACCGGCGAGGTCCGCGAAATCCCGCGCGACCGCTGGTTCGCCGCAGATGGCAAGGTGACGTTCAAGCAGATGCCGCTCTATGACTCACCCATCCTGATCGCGGGAAAAGCAGCGCTACTCTTGCAGCCGGCAGCGGCTGGGGGACCAAGGTGAGATGAAGCAAGCAGCAACAGCGCGCCTGACACGGCGGCGGTTCCTGGGGAACTGCCTGGCGGCCTCGGCCGGCGGCTGGTGGGCGGGCTGTGTAGCGCTGCCGCGCTCGCGCCAACTCGGACGCATCGCGCCGCGCACGTCGCTCGCCATCGCGGCCTCGCCGCTCTCGGTCGGGTTCGAGACGCTCGACCGCCAGCTCTTCGAGCCGGAGCGCACCTATCCACACCTCGCCCGGCTCGGCGCGAAGTGGGCGCGCGTCCACACCGGCTGGTGCCGCACCGAGCTTGTGCGTGGCGTGTATGACTTCGCCTGGCTGGATGCGGTCGTGGATCACCTGCTGAAGATCGGTATCCAGCCTTGGTTTTGCGTCGGGTTCGGCAACCGGCTCTACACGCCGGAAGCGCCGTTCGAGTCGGCGGTCGGCTGGATTCCAACGCGCACCCCGGAAGCCCGTCACGCCTGGCAGCGTTACGTGGCCGCGCTGGCGGAGCACTACCGCGGCCGCGTGAAGCACTTTGAAATCTGGAACGAGCCGCAGGGCAAAAGCTTCTGGCGGCCCGACGAGCCTGGCCCCGCCAAGTATGTCGAGCTGGTCAGGCTCACCGTTCCACCGATCCGCGAACGCCAACGCGACGCGGTCATCATCGGCGGCGCGGTCGCCGGCATGGATACGAAATTTTTCCAGGGCTGCATGGAAGCGGGGCTGGGCGAGCACATTCAGAAAGTGTCGTTCCACAGCTACCGGCCGCTCCCGGAGCACAACTACGAGGCCGATGTCCGCCAGTGGCGCAGCCTCATCGCCAGGCACAAGCCCGGTCTCGCGCTCTGGCACGGCGAGGTCGGCGCCGCGTCCGCGACCGGCGGCGCGGGCGGCCGGGCCGATTATCCGTGGAGCGAGACGCGCCAGGCCAAGTGGCTGCTGCGCCGGTTCCTGTCCGACCTGCGGATGGAGATCGAGCTGGTCTCCTACTTCCACACGGTGGACCTCGTGAACTACTTCGGCAGCGACGGGCCCACCGGCAAAACCAACCTCAAGGGCCTGCTCCGCGGCGGCGATTACACGCCGAAGCCGGCCTACTTCGCCTATCAATGCCTCTGCGCGCTGTTCGACGCGGCGACCGCGCGTGTGGCTGTGCCGCTGGCTTTCGAGCAGGCCGCCGGCGCCGCGCCGGTCAAGCTGGAGGAAATCGCCTCGGCCGCGTTCAGCCGCAACGGGTGGGCGTTGCACGCCTACTGGCATCCCTGCGGTCACGAGGTGGAGCGTCCCGATGAGCGCATCACCCTCGCCTTCGCCAGCCAGCCGGGCGCGCGGTTGGAGCGGCCCGTGCTCGTGGACCCGCTCAACGCCGCGGTGTATGCGCTCGAGCACGCCGAAGAGCACGACGGGCGGTGGACGTTCCGCGGCGCGCCGCTGGCCGATCATCCGCTCCTCATCACCGACCGCGCCGTCGCCCTCGGTGTGGAAGCCTGACCGCTTTATGATTCGCAACAGAAAGGAACAGCCATGATGGGAGAAAGCGCAAATTGGATGGCGGTGGTGGGCGTGGCGACGCTGGCCACCTTCAGCGCGTACGCGGAACCGGTGGCCAAGCCGGCGGCGTCGCCGCTCGTCACGGTGCAGGCCTACCGCTTCACCGGCGGCAGCGAGCGCGAGGACAGCATGTGGAGCGCGCTCTACGGGGCGAAGAGCGGCAAGCTCTACATCGGCCTGTGTACGCACGCCGAGGCCGCGCACTTCTTCGAGTTCGATCCCGCGACGGAGCAGATGCGCCACATCGCCGACCTGACCGAGTTCAAGGGCGAGCGCGGGCAGGGCGTGCGCACGAGCGGCAAGATCCACGTCCGCATGAGCGAGGACGAGCAGGGCCGCATCTACTTCGGCGACTTCTGCGAAGACTCCGGGCCGGAGTGCGTGGACCCCTCCAGCTACCGCGGCCCGCACTGGTTCCGCTATGACCCGAAGCAGCAGAAGCTGGAAATCCTCGGCCAGATCAACCGCCAGTGGGGCCTGCTCGGCTTCGTGCGCGAGCCGAAATACCAGCGCCTCTATGGCCTGGGCGAGGACGGCCACCTCTATTACTTCGACGAGCGCAAGAAGACGACGACCGACCTCGGCCGCGTGGACGACTGGGACATCTGCCGCACGATCATCGCCGATGACGAGGGCAACATCTACGGTTCCTTCCCGATCGGGCGCATCTGGAAATATGACCCAAAGCAGGACCGCATCTTTGACCTGCGCGCGACGCGGCTGCCGCTCGATCCGCGCGCGACGCCGCGCACGATGTCCAATCCGCTGATTGACCGCAAGGTGTACTGGCGCGTCATCGAGTGGGACCCGGTGGACCGCGCGGCCTATGGCGTCGTGGTCGGCGACTCGATGCTTTTCAAGTTCGATCCCTACAAAGGCCCGGAAGGCCAGATCACACCGCTGGTGCGGATGTGCGCCGAGCGCTATCTCCACGCTGATCCGGGTCTGATTCCGGTCTCGACGCTGGCGCTGACCATCTCGGACAAGCATCGCATCTACTACGCGCCGGTGATCTCCGTGGCGTTCGATTATTCCGGCGTGTCGTGGGACGTGGCCGACGAGCGCGCGTTCACCGCGCGGCTCACCGGCGAGAAGGTGCCGCCGGAGTCCGCGCTGGTGGTCTATGACCTCGGTACCGGCAAGCGGCGCGAGCTGGGCATCATGCGCACGCCGGACGGCCGCAAGGTCTTCGGCCTCGGCGGCGCCTGCACGGGCCAGAAGGACAAGAAAATCTATTTCGTCGGCGCGCTCGAGGAACGCGACCCCGCTCGTGTCGCCAACAAGATTGACAGTCGCTGGCCCTACAGCATGGGCCTGGTCAGTTACACGCCCACCGCGGACGAGCTGGAGGAGAAGGCCCAATGAAAAACCTACAACTGATGACTTGTGCGGTGTTGTCCCTGGCTCTTCTGCCTATGGCGCAGGCCCAGAAATGGATCAATCCGCAGTTCGATGCCCACCGGCTCGACTTCCGCACGCTCGGCTATCCCGATGTCACCGAGATCGAGGCCGATAACAGCCCGATCACCGCGCTGCTCACCGGGGCCAACGGCCGCGTCTATGGCGCGACCAGCGGCAGGACCGCCTCGTTCCTGTTTCTCTATGACCGCGCGATCAACAAGGTCCGCCCGCTCGGCCAGCTTGGCGACGCGCGCGGCGTCCATCACGCGCTCGTGCAGGACCGCGACGGCACGCTGCTGATCGGCGGCGGCCTGAACCTGATCACGCCCATCCCGCTGACGCAGAAATTCCGCGGCGGCTTCCGCGCCACCGAGGAACAGATGTGGAAGGACGTGCTCGCGCCCTACGCGAATTACGCCGGCGGCCATCTCTACCGCTATGACCCCGCCAGGCACGATGACGCGACGCGCCTGCCCACCGAGCCGTGCCCGGTCGAGGACCTCGGCATCCCGGTGCGCGGCGACTCGATCTATGCGCTCGCGCTCGACGCCAAGGCGCGGCGGCTCTACGGCATCAGCTACCCGCACGCCCGCCTGTTCATGTGGGACCTGGAGAAGAACAAGGGCGCCGACCTCGGCGCGGTGGTCGAGCGGCAGGTCTACTCCGGCCCGGAGCGGACATGGCGCAGCGTGCCGCGCGCGCTGCACGTGGCGGCGGATGGCCGCGTCTTCACCTCCGGCGAGGATGGCCGCATCATCTACTTCGATCCGCAGTCCAAGCAGATCGTGCGTACCACGATGCAAATCCCCGGCGAGTATTTTGAAGCGTGGAACTACCACGGCTACCCGGTGCTCGAGCAGTGGCTCGCCGACGCCAAGGGCAACCTCTTTGGTACGACCAGCGATGGCTATCTGTTCCAGGTGCGCGCCGAGCAGGGCCAACTCATCAACCTCGGCAAGCCGCGCATCCAGCGGCGTGTGCGCGCCGCGACGCTCGGCCCCGACGAGCGGCTCTATCTGCTCTGCGGCGAGTTCGAGGACGTCTGCAAGCTCATCAGCTACGACACCACCGGCCGCGAGGGCTTCCGCGACTGGGGCACGCTGACCGTGGACCGCAGCCCCTACTACGCCAAGCGCGCCTACCAGTTCGACGCGATGACCACCGGCGTGGATGGCACGCTCTTCCTCGGCGAGAGCGACCGCCGCGCCTGCCTCTACCTGTTCATCCCCGGCGGCAAGGGCTTCGACGGCGGCTTCAACCCGGCCAACCCGCGATGAAAAAAATAATCAGCTTGTTGCTGCTGGTGGGTATCGCCCGTGGCGCGGGGGAGTGGAATCCGCGCGACTACGGCGCGCAGGCCGACGGCCGGACGCTCGATACGCAGGCGATCCAGTCCGCGATTGAGGCCTGCGCCAAGGCGGGTGGCGGTACGGTGCTGCTGACCAACGGCGTCTTTCTCTCCGGCACGTTGCGCCTGCGCAGCCACGTCACGCTTTGCGTCGCCACCGGCACGATCCTGCGCGGCAGCGCCGCGATCAAGGACTACGAGAGCATCACGCCGCAGATTGAATACCTCTACCGCGCCCGGTTCACCAAGAGCCTGATTTTTGCCGAGCGGCAGGAGGACATCGCGCTGACCGGCGGCGGCGAGATAGATGGACAGGGCAAGCTGTTCCCGGCGAAGAAAGGCGACGATGGCGGGCGGCCCTACCTGGTCCGCTTCAGCGAGTGCCGCAACGTGCGCGTCAGCGGCCTGACGCTGCGCGATTCCGCGCGCTGGCTTTCGCACTACCTCGTGTGCACCAACGTCGCCATCCAGGGCGTCACCATCCGCAGCCGTATCCGCGAGAACCGCGACGGCATGGACCTTGATAGCTGCAACGGCGTGCGCATCGCCAACTGCGACATCTATACCGGCGATGACTCCATCGTGCTCAAAGCCACCGCCGGTATCCCGTGCCGCAACGTCGCGGTCACCAACTGCACGCTTTCGAGTACGGCCTCGGCGCTCAAGCTGGGCACGGAGTCGCAGGGCGGTTTCGCGGATGTCACCTTCGAAGGCTGCACGGTCTATGACACGCGCGACGGCGTCTCGGTCGAGGAGGTGGATGGCGGCGTTTGCGAGCGCGTGCGCGTCAGCGGCATCCAGATGCGCAACGTCAAGGTGCCGATCTTCGTCCGCCTCGGCAACCGCGCCAATCCGCTCCCCGGCCATCCCAAGCCCGGCGTGGGCAGGATGCGCGACGTCACCATCACGGATGTCAACGCTACCGAGGCAGGCAGCAGCGGTTGTTCGATCACCGGTGTGCTGGAGCAGCCGGTGGAGAACGTGACGCTGAAAAACATCCGCATCAAATTTGCCGGCGGCGGCACGGCCCAGGACGCGGCGCGCGCGGTCCCGGAACGCGAGGCCGCCTATCCCAAGGGCGAGATGTTCGGCACGCTGCCCGCCTACGGCTTTTTTGTCCGCCACGCCACCGGCATCAAGCTGCATGACCTTGATCTTTCCTTCGCGAAGGACGAGGCGCGGCCGGCGCTGGTCGCCGACGACGTACGCGACCTCGAAGTACAAAACCTGCGCGCGCAGTCCGGCGCGGCCGGCGCCTTGATCCGCGTTGGCGGCGCGAAGACGCGCGGCGTTGTGCTGCGCGGCAGCCAACTCAACACGCTCAAGCAGTCCATCCTCAAATCCGCCGACCTCCCTGCCGACGCCGTCGTGGTTGAACCCTGAACATTTCCGCGGAAGCGCACGCTTGACCGCGCATGTGGCTTGTCAGGCGGGATTTCCTCTCGCCACAAGCAGTTGCACACCTCAAGAGGTGTGGGATTGGATCCTTTCCAAAGGTTGGAAGCCGGAGTCACCGTTTTTCCAAGCCTTGGGAAAGTCGAGCGTGGAACGGGCTGAACCCGCGCAGAAGCGGCGTTACTTCTTCAGCAGGTCGAGCGAGGCGAGGAAGACGTCGGTCTGGCGCAGGGTGTCCGCGACAAGTTCCGGCTGGCGCATGAGGTAGCCGTGTACGCCGCCCTCGTTGACAATCAGCTCGCAGCGGTTGCCCGCCTTGCGCATGGCCTCCTGAAAGGCCTTGGCACCCTTGAACGGGGTGACGGTGTCGCCGGTGCCGTGGAAGATGAGGGTCGGCGGGACGCCGGCTTTCACGCGGTGCAGTGGCGAGAGTTCCTGCCACTGCGCGCCGCACTTGGCGTTGCCATAGCCTTCCCTGGAGGTGTCTATCACCGGGAAGAACAGCACGAGCGCGTTGGGCACGGTCGAGATTTTCGGGTCTTCTCCCTCGGCATCCATGCCATCGAACAACGCGGTGCTGGCGGCGAGGTGTCCGCCGGCCGAGCCGCCGTTGACGACGATCCGCTGTGGATCAACCCCAAGCTCCGCCGCGTGCGCGCGCACATAGCGCACGGCCGAGCGCGCGTCCTTCACGCAATCACTGACCGCGACGCCGGTCTTGGCCGAGTGCAGGCGATACTCGATGCTGATGCCGACCCAGCCGAGCTTGGCGTAGTGGGCGGCAAACGGATACTGGCGGCGCGGTATGCCGCCGGTCCAGCCGCCACCGTGGATCGTGAGAAAACAGGGCCGCTTGTCACCGGGTTTGAGTCCGGCCGGCTCGAAGATATGCAGGCGCAACTCGCGGTCGCCGATCTTTTTATAAACCACCTGACGGGTGGGCTCGATGTTGGCCGCCAGGTTGTCAACGGCGTCGGGGGTCTTGGCCTTGGTCGCCTGCGCGCCGGTGGTGAGCGGGGCGGCGGCCACGAGACCGGAAAGCAGAATGAGGAGGAGGCGATGCATGGGTGCTCCTTACCGGAAGATCAGCCCGGCGCGGCCGGCGGGGTGGCCTGCTGGGGCATCGCGGCGACGCGCAGCGGAAAGCGGATCTTCATCTGGTTCTCGATCAGGATTTCGATCCAATGCGTACCGGCGGACAGGAAATCGAGATTGAAGAAGGCCTCGATGTTGGTGACGAGCGTTTCGGGCTCGTTCATCTGGAAGGGGATCGGCCGCGTCTCGACGACCGGCGTCTTCTGGTCCGGCCGCAGGAAGCGCGTACGCTGGGTGAACTGTCCGCTGCCGCTGCACCAGCGCGTGACGACGAAGAGCCGCGGGTAGCGCAACGGCCACTGGGGCGCGAAGATGGTGTCGAACAGGCCGATCAGGATGAATTTGCCGTTGTTCTCCTGCCGCACGTCGTCGCACAGCAGCGCCGCTTGCAGATCAGGCAGGATGGGGACCATGGCCCGGTCACTCGATCTTGATTTCGAACGACTGGGCGTCGAGCCGTTTGGTCTTCGGGTCGGCGACGGTACGGAAGAAAAATTCCAGGCCGTCGTAGGGGAAGCGGTTCCACTCGCCGCCCATGTTGAGCGAACCCTTGCTGCCCTTGCGCTTGAAGGTGACTTTGCGGTCGCCCCACGGCCCCTGGTTTTCAATCGTGTCGCCCACCGAGAAGCCCTCGACCTTGCTGGCGTAGGTGAACTTGGTGGTCTTCAGCGCGGTATCGGACTTGCCGCCGCGCACCGTCAGGAGGTACCCGGCCATCGCCTTCTCGCGGTCGGCCTTCTCGATGTTGGGCGTGAACTTGTGCGTCTGCGGGAACTTGAAGTAGGTGCGCATCGGCGGCGGCGCGTTGGCGTCATAACCCTTGAGGTGGTTTTCGATGTCAATCTTGCCCTCGCCGAACTTCCAGGTCTGGATCAGGGCCGCGCCGCTATCCGCCACGGCGCTGATGACCAGCTTGGGCGGATTGACCGCCGGCGGCGCCAGGTTGCGCACCCCCGTGAAGACCATCAGGTCCTTCGGGTCGCGCTCGTTGGGCGTATAGACGAACCGGTTGTTGATGATGATCGGCTTATCAATGCGCTCGCCCTTGTCCTTGGGATAGACATAGGCCGCGAGGTTGCTGGCGACGATCTCGACATCATAGAACTTGCTCTGGAAGATCGCGTAGAAACCCTTGCCGGGTCCGTCTTGCAGGGTGGGGATGTCCTTGAACTCCACCTTGGCCGCGCCGGCATCCGGGTCCTTCTGGGCCTTGGGGGGCGGGGGCTTGGGCGTGGCCGCCGAGGCCACCAAGCTGCCGCAGACAGCCGAGACCGACATCCATTTCAGCCAGGTCGTTTTCATGAGTGAACCCTTTCTGAATGAGCGGCGGCAAATTAGTTTTTTTGGGCCGGCAAAACAAGCGCAAATACTGCCGCGTCTTCCGCCAGAAAATAAACGGCGGACGTTCGCCGTGATTGACGCGCTGCGTGCGCTGTTCTATTTTCGGCGCGTGACTTTCCGGTCCCCATCCAAGTTGCAGGGCGATTTGTGCGCCCTGCTGATCCTGATGCGCGACGAGTTGAAGCAGAGCGCCCTGCATAGCCGCGCGGCGGAGTTTGCGCCCTATATCGGCAGTGGCAAAATGCTGCGCGCCCGGCTCGCGCTGCGCCTCGGCGCCGCCAACGGCGTCGCGCCCGCCACGCGCCGCGCCGCCGCCGCGGCGGTCGAGATGATCCACGCCGCCAGCCTGCTGCACGACGACGTGATTGATGGTGGCCTGCTGCGCCGCGGTATGCCGACTTTCTGGAAGGCGTTCGGCACGTCCGGCGCGATTCTGCTCGGCGATCTGCTGCTCTTCAAGGCGATGCACCTGGTGCGTGGGACGGGCCGCATGGATCTGGTCGGCGACTTCATCGAGCTTTCCGGCGTCGTGTGCGAGGCCGAGGCCGAACAGGAACTGATCCGCCGCCAGAAACCCGCCACGTGGCCGCAGGCGGTCAGCACCGCGCGGCGCAAGACCGGCGCGCTCTTCGCCTGCGCCGCGCTCGCCGGCGGCCGTACCGCCACGGAGAAGCGGGCGCTGTGCGAGGCCGGCTATCTCCTCGGCACCGCCTACCAGATCGCCGACGACATCCTCGATGGCAGCGCGAACGAGGCCAAGGCCGGCAAGACGCTCGGCACCGACCGCGCCCGTGGCAAGCATACCGCTGCCATCCGTTCGCCGGCTTATGCGCGCCGCTACGTGGAAAAACTCTGCGGCCAATCCGCCGCGCTGCTCGCGCGCCACCCGCGCCTCGCCGCCGCCTGGCAGGCCTATCTCGACGAAGAGTTCCTCCCGCTGATCCGCCTGCAACTGGACACGTGACCGCCATGCCGACCCGCTGGATGCTCGCCGCTGTCTTCGGAGTCATAGGGTGGGGCGGCGGTGCCGCCGAACTCCCGACGACATGGCAGACCAACAACCTCGCGGCGGTCGCCCTCGAGGCCGATGCCGTGAAGATCACCGCGGCGCGCGGCGGCCTGGCGGCGACGCGCCACTGGCCCGCGCTCACCAATCTACCCGCCAGTTCTCTGCTCGTACTGCATCTCCAATGCGCGGGCGCGACCGCCTCTGCCGCCCCCGCCCTCGAGGTGCAGTTGCTCGAGCGCGGCGGCCAGACGCGCTACTGGCGGAAAGTCGCCCTGACCAAGGCCACCCAGACATTGGAACTGCCGCTGCGCTTCTTCCGCACCAGCGGCACGCGGCTGCCCGACTGGTCGCGCATCAGCTACCTCGGCTTCTATTTCCGCGAGCCCGCCACGGTGCGCCTCACCGCGCTGGAGTTGCGGAGCGAATCCGGCCGCGGCCCGGACTTCACCTGCGACGACGTCGCCGCGGTCGCCGACCTCGGCGCGGCCGCGCGCCGCGTCGTCACGCCCGACTATGCCCTGCTGACCGACGGCGCTGAACTCGAGCTCGCGGTGCTGACGAACCGGCTCGCCACCCTGACCGGCGAGTTGCGCCGGTTGCTGCCGGTGGCCAAGCCCCCGCGCCGTCCGCCGCTGCTGCTCATCTTCGCCACGCGCGATGCCTACCGCCAGTTTCCGCCGCGGTTCGCCGGCCTGTTCAACTCCGCGGCGGCCTCGCCGGACACCGATGGCTTCACCCTGCTCGGCGTCGCCTCCTCCTCGTGGAATCCCCAGAAAGGCACTCTGCGCCCCGTCTATCTTCACGAGTTCACCCACGCCTGGCTCGAACAGAACTGCGGCCTCCTCTGCGACGGCACGTGGCTGCAGGAAGGCCTTGCGAATTATTTCCAGCTCCGCCATTTCCCGCAGGCCAACTTCGCCGCGCTGGCGGCGCAAAGCCTCAAGCAGGAAGGCACCCACGTCATGCCCTTGCGGGAACTGCTCGACGGCCGCGCCGTGCCGCTGAACCGCTACTGGCAGACCGTCACTGTGCTCGACCTTCTGCTCCACCGCCCGCCGTACGCCGGCAAGTTCCCGGCCCTCATGGCCGAACTGCTGCAACGCAACAGCGTGGACCTCGCGCCCGCGCTCCAGGCGGTCTATGGCGTGGACTTCGCCGCCTTCGAGCGCGACTGGCGCGCCCACTGCGCCGCAAAGTATCCCGCCCCCTGACCGCTGCTGTTTCCAAGGTTTGGAAAAACCCGCACGGAATTTTCCAAGCCTTGGAAAAAGGTGGACAGAAAAATGACTGACAGAAAAATGAAGAGGGAATGAACAGGGAGCGCGGAAAGTAACCCCTGCTCGACTTCGCGTCCTCCCGTCTTCGCTGTTCCCCTGTAGCGGCGGCCCAAGAAATGGAGGGCCACGCTCCGTCGTGGCCGGGGCAGGGCGGGCTTTGTTTTTCTGTCTGAGCTTGCCCCAGTTTGACGGACTCGCGGGGGATGATAAAAGGACCCCGCATGAACACAGAAACGCAGAGCAAGACAACGCGAAGATACGACGCGGACTTCAAGCGGCAGGCTGTCGAGTTGCTGCTGAAGTCGGGAC
>CAISWQ010000084.1 GCA_903889245.1 uncultured Lentisphaerota bacterium
ATTCAACTGCTGGTGCAGAAAGCGTGCGGCTATCGGAATCGCGAGAGACTCAAAGCAGACATCCTCTTTCACTTGGGCGGCTTGAACCTCGATCCGGTTCGCGCTCAATGAAAAATCACCCCATGAACCCAGAAGAACCAGCAACACCTTGTCCCCGGTTCCAATGCAACCATGCACGTGGGGTTATTCCCAAGAAGCCTTTTGCTCTTCGTTCGTTACCGGTGTGGTCACGGCAGGCGTAACCTGTTCGACGCCGACGCGGCCGAGACGCTTGAAGAGTGGCGAGGAGGTCGGACGGGTGGCGTACATCAGGTTCTCGCCTACTTCCTGCACGGCGGCCGCTGACGCGGCTGGTATGGGGGCGGGCGGTGCGGTGAAATGCAATTCCGGCTTGGGCACTGGGGCCGCTTGGGCCGCCGCGGTACCGGCGGCGTGCTGGTGCTGCATGGCCAGATGATGCTTCTTGCGCCGGTTTGCAATCCAAAAGGCCGCCACCGCGAACAACATGGCGATACAGGTGGCGATGACCGCCGTTGTACCAATCAGATCGTTAAGCTCTCTCATCGTGGTGTCCCCCTGGATTCGAGGCGCTGGCTAATTGCAAGGCGGGCGTCTGGGTTTCATGGATGGCCTGATGCATGATGTCACCGGTGATGCGCGAGGCATGCATGGCGCATCCGATGAGCATCGCGGTGTCGCACATGTTGTTGATCAGTCGTGGCAGCCCTTGGCTGGCCTGAAAAACTTCTTGCAGAGCGCCTTCCTCAAAGATCCAGATATCGCCACCGGCAGCGCGGACACGGTGCTGGACATACTCGACCACCTGCCGGTCGTTTAAGGGCTCCAACCGCCAGTTGAACTGGAAGCGCTGGGCGAGCGACGGTTCAGCCGCCATGTGCTGCAAGAGATCGTGGTGGCCGGACAGCAGAATGGTGATGGCCGTATCCACGGGCGTACCGTCGCGCCGGCGCACGCGGATGTTGCTCAACAGGTGCAGGAACTCGAAGGAGGCGTTCTCGCGCAACATCTGAGCTTCGTCAATACTCAAGACCAAGTGCCGGGTGGCGGGGTTATCCTCGGCGAAGAGAGCTTGGATGATGTCCAGCGCGGCGGCGAGATCGTCAATCGGTTGGCGGTGACCGAGGCGCGCGAGAAACTGCTTGGCGAAGGCGAGTGTGCTGACCGGTGGCGCATCCAGTTGGATATAAAGCGTTCCAGGCCGATTGCGGATTTTTTCAGCAAGCAGTTCCATGACCATGGACTTGCCGACACCATAGGGACCAGACAGTGTCCCGCCGAGTTTCTGCTCTTCGACCAAGTATAATAGGCGTGCCAAGCCTTCGCGGTGCTGGTCGGAGAGGTAGGCGAAACGTGTGTCAGTGGCATTCTGAAAAGGACGCTCCCGCAGGCCCCAGTACTGGAAATGCATTTAGGCTCCTCCTCTGCCCGGCCCTGCACGCATGGGCGGCGGCACCCCCGCCGCGCCTGGCGCCGGGCGTGCGCCCGGCTGGCTTTGATTCAACATGAGGGAGGCAAAACTGGCGCGACCTTTGCTGGCCGCGGGCGCCACTGCTTCGGAGAGATGCGCGTGCTGTGCGTAGGTCGGGGAAACGGACGAAGGCGGGGGCGCAGGTTGTTGAGCCGCCGCGGTCGCCGCGGCAATACTGACCGGCGACGTAGCCGGCTTCGCTGGTGCGGCGACGGGAGCCGCCGCATGCAACGCGATACCCTTATGAACGATAATGTCGAAGAAGAACCCCTCCGGGTCCGCGTTGAGGCCCAGATATTTATTGACCACCATCTGATGAGCTTGCACGCCCTGATCGTGGTTGAGTGAAATCGAAACCGGGACCACATCCTCGACCAGTTTGCGCAGACGGACGGCGGGGGCGGAAACTGGGCGGGGAAGAGTGAAAAGCGCTGTCACTCCGAGACGTTCAAACGCGCGCACCAACGAGAAGACATGTTCCGGCAGGTGGGTGGCATCTGGCAGCGTGATCCAAGGCAGCACGCTATCAATCACCACGCGTTGTACCGCCTGCTGCTCAATGATTTCCTTCAACTGGATAAAGCCATCAGGAGGCAGGTTGATGTTGGCCTCGTGATCGCGGCCGGGGACAAACTCGTTGTATTCCAGCAGAGTCAACGCGCCCGACTCGATCGCCGGGGCCAAGGGCAGATTCAAGGACTCGGCGGTAATAACCAGATCTTGTGACGGACGAGTGGAGAGCATCAGCGCGCGCTCCTGTTGCCGCAAGGCCTGCGCGATGAAGTGCAACCCCACAATTGTCTTGCCGGCGCCGGCCCGACCGGTGACCAAGGCAACCCGGTTGGGGTAGATACCGCCATATTTGGCATCGAAGAAGGGTATTCCCAACGGTGTTTTGATGATCATACTTGCCCCCTGTTGACGGAAGCACCCGCGACAGGCTTGGCCTTCAAAATCTTCTCAATGCTGGACCGCACAAACGTCATCTCAAAGGGCTTGGTAAGAAAATCGGTGATGCCCAATTTTTCGCATTCGCCGAGGGCCTCGGGGGAGGGGTAGCCGGAAACAACAACAATCGGCGTCTGGGGTTGCGCCGCGCGCAGACGGCGGATCAAATCCAAGCCGCTGATGGTACCCGGCATTTGCAGGTCGGACACAATGACGGCATACTGCCCCATCCGCGCCAAGTCCAGGCCCTTTTGTCCGTCGCTGGCCACATCCACCTCGTGGCCCATCTCCTGCACGATCCGCTTCAACAATGCCCAGACGACCGGCTCATCTTCGATGATCAGAATCTTCGTCATGGTCAGCCCCGTGTTGATTTCCTACAGCGCACTTGCACTTGATGCGCGGCTATAGTATAAACGACGCCGTTCAAATGCAAGAGGGAATATGATTGGCTCTACGCCGCAGCAGAATCAGGGTGCTCCAGTTGCATTGGCGGGGACGGAACAGCGCGCGGCCGGTGTTATGACCGAGCAGAAAATGGGGATCAAGGATCGTTGCCCACATTGCCGTTTGAGTATTCGTGTGGTCCAGACTCCGGCCCCCATGGTTTGCCCGTTCTGTGAACAGCGCATGACGCGGGAGGAATCCCCCCTGCAACCGGCAACGCCCGAACCGCCAGGTGTATTGGGCACGCGCAACGGCGTGGAGAACTATTCGCGCCCGACCCGGTTGATCATCATCCTGTTGACGTTTTTCATTGTGCTGCTGCTCTCTGTCGCCGTGTTTTTGAAGTTGTATAACCTTCAATACTATTGGTATCAGCCGTGGGTCAATTTCTACAGCTTGACGGTTGGCATCTTTATCCTGTCGCGGTTTTTCCTGTCCGCTTTCTACATGGCCCCGCCGGATGTCGGCTATGAGCCCACCGTGGCGGTTATTGTTGCCTGCCGCAATGAGGAAGGCTCCATTGAGAAGACCATTGGCCGTATTTATGCCGAGGGTTATCCGCACTCCAAATTGGAAGTGGTGGCTGTCAATGATGGCTCAACGGACAATACGCTGGCCGAAATGATGCGCAGCCAGGCGCGCCACCCCGCTTTAATCGTGGTGGATTTCGAGACGAATCTGGGTAAGCGGCATGGAATGGCTGTGGGCGCCCGGCTCGCGCGCAGCGAAGTGCTGGTCTATGTGGATTCCGACAGTTTCCTGTTCCCCGGTGCCATTCACAAGGTGGTGCAGGGCTTGGCCGATCCCACTGTGGCGGCCGTGGCCGGGCATACCGACGTGGAGAATGTGGATGTCAATGTGCTGACCAAGATGCAGGATGTCCGTTATTTTGTTTCGTATCGTGTCATGAAGGCAGCGGAGAGTTTGTTTGGCGCCGTGAGTTGTTGCCCGGGCTGTTTCTCTGCCTACCGCAAATCTTGTGTGTTGCACGTCTTGGATGCGTGGTTGCACCAGAAGTTCTTGGGCCGCTATGCCACCTTCGGAGATGATCGTGCCTTGACGAACATGCTGCTGAAGAACTATCGGATTCTCTACGATGATGAAGCCTTGGCCACGACGATTGTGCCTGAGCATTGGGGCAAGTACATCAAGCAGCAGTGCCGCTGGAAGCGTTCGTGGGTGCGTGAAATGTTCCTTGCTGGTCGCTTTCTGTGGCGCAAGCACCCGGTGGCGGCCATTTCCTGGTATGCGATGACGGTGTTGCCGATGATCGCGCCGTTGATCATGTTCAATGCACTGATTGTCATTCCGTTGACCTTGCACATTGTGCCGGCCTTCTATATCGGCGGTGTATTGGTCGTGACCTTGCTCTGGTCGTTATACTATCTGGAAAAGACCGGTCGGCCGCATTGGTGGACCGGTTTCGTCTTCGTCATTACCTATGTCTTATTCTTCAGTTGGCAGGGGTATTACGCGTTCGCAACGATGCGGAAAACTTCATGGGGGACACGATGATTACACAACAACAGCAGCAACCGGTGCCAACCCAGCCTGTGAGCAGTCGTGGCGAGTCACCTGACCGGAGGTATATCCAGCCGGTGACCGTCTCCTATGCATCTTCATGGATGCATTTTCTCATCGTGCTCTGTCTGCTGATTGCGTGGTATTTCCCGATGCGTATTCTGATCGGACATTGGCTGTGGCCCAAGATTGATCCAGGTCCCCGGACCTCCCATGCGTTTGTCGCCCTGGCTTACGAGGGGGTTTCCAAGCGTACCAACGAAGTCAGCACGGCGCTCTTCGTAGAGCATCTGGATGCCTTGCGCGACCGCGGCTACGTGCCCATTGGCCTGGAAGATGTGCGGCAACTGGTGTACGACGGTAAACCAGTACCCCAGAAAGCCGTGCTGTTGACCTTTGACCATGGCCGCAAAACCTCCTATTTTGCGGTGGACTCCATTCTCCGCGGGGCCGGTTGGAAGGCGGTGATGTTCCTATGGACCAAGCCGATCATTGAAAAGGACTCGGCTGCGTTGCTGTGGCCCTATATCCGCATCATGTCCCGTTCCGGCACGTGGGAACTCGGTGCGCAAAGTCATAACGGATTCGCCTCTATCCCAGCCAGTCCGCGTGGTTATCTGGGGCACTTCATGACCACCGCCCAATGGCTGGCCGAGGAGAACCGCTTTGAAACGCCTGTTGAGTTTGCCAACCGGTTGGCGACGGATCACGATGTTTGTCTTCAGACCATTGAGAAAAAAGTGGGTGTCAAGCCGATGGCTTTCGCCTATCCCTATGGGGATTTTGGCCAGTTTGAATCCCGTGCTGTGTTTGCGCGACGCGTCAATCTGCAACTCGCCAACAAGTATTATGGTCTCGGCTTTCTGACCGGCAATCTGGCGGCCAATACCCGATATAGCGATCCCAAACGTCTCAACCGCGTGCGTGTCAAACCAGAGTGGAGTGGGGAGGATCTCGCCGCTTTTCTGGACCGTTCCTGGCCCATTGAGGAAAACAACGCTTCCACCAACTCCTCGCGTATGGCTTCTGCTTGGATTGTGGACTGGGGCGGGATGAAAGAGGAAAAAAACCGCATGACGCTGTATGCTCCGGAGCAGATCTCCGGCGCCAAGATGTGGTTGGCCGGCAGTGATTTGACCAAGGATTTCTTTGCGCGCGTCATCTTTAGTGATCTAAACGGCCAGATGGGCATTTATGCGCGCGCTGCAGCCGATGAGGAATCCTATGTGTACCTCGGTCTTGATTCCCAAGGCTCTGTCTGGTTGCGCCAGACGCGGTTTGGCAAGGATGCTAGCCGCATTGAGGAAGAGCAGTCGCGTGACATGAGTGTGTGGTTGCGCCAGAAGCACGTCAGTCTTGAGCGTTTCACCTTGGCGTCTGCTCACACCTATGTGGATCCTTCCCGCGAGCATGCCTTGGATATCTATGCCCGCGGACCCTTGCTCTTCGCGCGGTTGGATGGCAAGCCGATCTTCAATGACCGCGTTTTGCTGCGTGGCGACATGAAGCCCGGCATGCTGGGGTTGAGCGTGTGGCATCCTGAAAAGGGCCGTGCCAAGGTGACCGTCTCCGAAATCGCATTACGGACTCAGGATCAGGCCTTGGCCGCTTGGAACTCGGCCAGCCAGATGGACCCGGCGGTGTTCCGGTGGGTGCATCAAAATGCCTATCACCTCACCGATATCAGCCCGCCGTGGATCAATTTCTCACCCTCCGGGCAGATGATCAAATCATCTTGGGATCCCCATGCCTATCGCATGCTATCCCAGATGTATCAATTGCGCCTGGTGCCGCGTGTGGTGATCAACGATGAGCGCGCCCTGACCCGCCTCGCCCCCTCGCAGTTAGGCGACCGCTTGGCAGAGACAAAGGCGCAAGGGCTGTATGTGGCCATGGATGAGATGCAGAATCCCTCCTCCCAGCGCATCATGGCCTGGCTACAGCAATGTGCGCAGGATTTGCGCGGGCGCGGAATGAGTATGTTGGTGCGCTTGCCGGCGGCGTTGGAAAAGCCGGCCATCGTGCGCTCTCTGCTGGCGATGAGCCCGCAATTGCAAGTGGTTGCCGCGCCGACTTCGCCCCTGCGGGCCCCGGACGCCAAGGGCAAGACGAATGTGCCCACTGCGCAGTTGGAACAGGTGCCGGAACCCGATCAGGATAAGGACATGCCTGTCTTCTATGAACTCAATGCCTCTGCGGAGACGCAGGGCGAGCCGACCCCGGCTTTCCAAGCCTCACGCCTGCAGCAGGACGGGCAAGCGGCCTTCCTTGATGCCGACTACAATAAGGCCATCAGCCTCTGGCAGAAGTGGTTCTCCTTTGAGCCCAACAATCCACGTGCGCCGATGCTCATTGGTGATGCGTATCTCCGGTTAGGCGACCTCAAACAGGCGCTGACCAACTACGACACCAGTCTGAACTTGGATCCCGGCCAGATCCGCTTGGCGCTGCGCCGCGCCGGCTTGCTTGATACCATGGGCCGTTCCGAGGACGCCATGAACGGACTGAATATGTATGCCCGTCTGTTCCCGGAAAACACCGAAATCATGCTTGCGCAGGCCGAGTGGTTGCGCCGGCACGAGCGCGGGCCCGAGGCCATTCCGATTGTGAAGCACGTCATCTCGACCGATACCAACAACTTCGAAGCGGCTGCCATGATGTTGCGTCTGCCCGTCTCCCCCGCGGAGTTTCGCTCCAACATGGAGACGCTGTTGCGTATTGGTGATAAACCCGAATTTCACTATGAGTTGGGCCAAGCCATCTGGAAGTATGATCTGTTGAGTATGCCCGGCAGCCATGCGCTTGTCCGCACGGTGCGCCGCGTGGCTACGCAGACCAAGGACACGCGTGTCGCCTCGCTCTATGAGCGTCTGTTGCCACGTACCTCGCAGGTCACGGACGTCTTCGCTGGTGGCCGGATCAGCGATGCGTGGTGGCTTGATGGTGGTAATTTCAATGCGGAGGGTGGCAAACTGCAGTTCCGCACCGATGACACCCATACCGAAGCCACCATCCGCCTCCTCGGTTCCGAGCACTTCCGCGATGCCTATGCCGAGGCCGTCTTTCAGCGCAAAAATGGAGCCTTCTGGCTCTATGCCCGTCGTACCGGTGAGCATCTCGTCCGCTTCGGTCTGGACGAGGCGGGCAAGTTGTTCCTGCAACTGTGGCGTAACAGCCGCATAGTGGACCAACGCACCAAGTCGTGGACCGAGCCCAAGGGTACCGCCAAACTCCGCCTCGAGGTGCGCGGCGATGGCGTCATGGGCTACATTGATGGGCAGCCCGCTTTCAATTCGCCCCTTGAGTTGCCGCGCGATTTTGAACTCGGCTGGGTGGGCATGGCGACTTTCAGCTCTGACCGCGGCAAAGCCCAAGCCATCCTCGAACGCGCCAGCGCCGGACCCCTCGCGCCGCGCCTGCTCTCGCTCTCTGCTCTGAAGGATGAGGCCGATCTGGACGCCAGCCTGGCCATCATCCGGCCTGAAATCAATCATCTCACCGATATTGCGCCGCAATGGTTCCGCATCGGCGCGGATGGTAACTGGGTGACGGCGCTTGGCAAGGAGGAGCAACTCCTGCGGCTGTTCGCGCGCTATTATCGCGTCCGCCTGATGCCCACGGTCACGGTCGAACCCGGCGCCCAATTGCGGCCCGATGATCTGATTGCCAATGCCGCCAAGTACAAACTGGACGGCTTTACCCTCGTTTATCCCGTGCTGCCCGACGCCGCCTGGTTCGACGCCATGGAGCACGCGCTCGGCGCGGCCAATGTCAAAATTCTGGTGATCTCAATGGAGACCGATAAGGGGTTGGCCCGCATGCGTGGCGTGGCGGCGGGCGCCGACCTGCTTTCCACCAGTGTTGAACCTACGCAAGAAGCCCTGCTGCAGGTCTGGGGCCGCGATGGCGCGCATAAGCCGCTGACCGAACTGCCTGCCGCCAAACCAGCCCTGCTTCTATTCTGATAGCGGCAGTGCGTACGGCGCGGTTTTCAGGGGTTGGAAACCGCGCCGTTTTCTTTTCCAAACCTTGGAAACAAGCTGGGTACGCCAGTCCAATCCCTGGAAAAAAGATGTGTCTCCAAGAGAGGCGGGCGCGGCACGTCCGGCTTTGGCAGGCTTCAAACCTTGGGCATCGCGGCGATGGCGGTGCAGAGGTATTCAATGTTTTGCGGCGTGATGCCGGCGACATTGATACGCCCGCCGCCGACGATGTAGATGCTGCGCTCGACGCGGAGCCACGCAACCTGTGCATCGCTCAAGCCGCTGAAGGAGAACATGCCCTTCTGGCGTGCGATGAAACTGAAGTCGCCGGGTACGCCATGCTGCTTGAGCGCGTCCACAAACTGGTGGCGGACGCCAGTGATGTGGTGGCGCATGGCGTCGAGTTCACCGAGCCACTGCTGCTTGAGCTCTGGCGTAGTCAGGATGTGGCTGACGATCAGGCCTCCGTGGGCCGGCGGGTTCGAGTAGTTGACGCGCACGGCGATCTCGATGTTGCTGAAGATGGTCGCCGCGGCCTGCGCGTTGGCGGCGATGAGCGTGAGCGCTCCGGTGCGGTCTTGGTAGAGGCCGAAGTTCTTCGAGAAGCTGCTGGCGATCAGCAGTTCCGGGCAACGCGCGGCGAGCGCGAGCACGCCGGCGCGGTCGGCGTCGAGTCCGTCGCCGTAGCCCTGATAGGCGAAGTCCACGAACGGCAACCAGCCGCGTTCAGCCGCGATGGCCGCGACCTCCTGCCACTGCGCGGTCGTGAGGTCCACGCCGGTCGGGTTGTGGCAGCAGGCGTGGAGCAAGACGACATCGCCAGCGGGAATCTGCTTGAGCGCAGCGAGCAGGGCGGTGTGGTCCAAGCCCTTGGTGGCGGGGTTGTAGTAGGCATATTCCTTGACTGGGAAGCCGGCGGCGGCGAAGACGCCGCGGTGGTTGGCCCAGGTCGGTTTGCTCAACCAGAGCGTGGCCTGCGGTAGAAATTTGCGGAGAAAATCCGCGCCGACACGCAATGCCGCCGTGCCGCCGGGTGTCTGTGCCGTACGCGCGCGGCTAGCCGCAAGCACAGGGTGCTCCGCGCCGAGTACCAGCTCCTGCACGAGCGTGCGGTAGGTGGGGTCACCGGCGATGGGCATATAGGACTTGCTCTTCGCGCCGGCCAGGAGCGCCGCCTCGGCAGCCTTGACGCTGGCGAGGATCGGGGTGCGTCCGTTCTCATCCACGAAGACGCCGACGCCGAGGTTGATCTTGTGCGGATGCGGGTCCTGTTTGAAGGCCTCGGATAGGCCGAGGATGGCGTCGGGGGGTGCGGCAGGGATGTGCTCCAGCATGGCAAACTCCTTGTCGGTGGCGGATGGTCAGGCGTAATAACGCTTCACGATCAGCGAGATGATGTCTTCCTCGGGCTTGACGATGCCGATTTCGCGCGCGGCGTTCTCCGGCGAATCGGAGGCGTGTGCGGCGTTGACCATCACATCGCGTCCGAACTCGCGGCGGACACTGCCCGGCTGCGCCTTGCTGGGATCAGTTGGGCCCAGAATGCTGCGAATTTTTTCGACCGCGTTCGTGCCCGCATAGACCAGGGCTAGGCAGCGCTCACGCCCGGGCTGTTTCTTCTCTGTGGCCGGGCAATGGTTCGGCATCTGGCCGGTCATAAATTGGATAATCTGGAAGAACTGGTTGTCGCCATAGAGCGGGCCGAGACTTTCCCCCAGTGCGCGCTTGATATCCTCGGGGATCTCCAGACCCAGTTCCGTGTTGAGCGCCTTGGCGGCCTTTTCGGCCACGACACCTTTAAGCTTCTCGCGCAGCACCGCCTGTACCGGTCCATAGAATTGCTCGGCCTCGGCAACACTCATGCGGTGTACCTTGGCTGCGACGATGCGCAGGCCGGAGCCGGAGAACAGATCAATGATGTTGCCCGGCCGTGCGCTGGGGAAACGGAAATTATCCGGCTTGATCAGCACCAGTGTCTTCTGCCTCTGTTCGCCGCTGGTGACATCCACGGCGGTTTCAATGATGCCGCCATCAGTCGGGGAAAATTTGGCCCAGAGCTGTAGCGCGGTCTTGACCGACTCCGCGCTGGCGCCGATCAGCACGGCCGGCTCGAAGTAGCTGACCTTGCCGTGTTCGTCGAGCACGTAATCGCCAAAGGTGTCGCGGACCGTCTCGGCCGATTCAAGTCCTGTGCCGATGTGTCCGGTGGCCTTGATGATCTTCTGTACCGCCTCGTCGCCCTCGAAGAGCAACATCAACACACGGCGGCGCCGGCCGGTGCGTGAGTCGGGTAGATAGGCGCCAAGCACATAAGCGCTCAACAGTTGCCGTTCAATGAGATCCAGATCCTTGTCCGCACTGATGCAGGCGGCATACTGTTCCACCAACTCGTGGCTTGGGCCGAACATGCGCGCCCCCACCAGATCAAGACCGGTGCGACTCATCAGGCGGCCGATCACGCCGCCGGTACGCGACTTCGCGATGGTGTACGGATTGATCAAGGCAAAGGCTAATTCTTTAGACATGGGTGCTCCTGAATTTCGCGGCCGGACAATAGGGCCAGATGGCACCTAAATCAAGGCATGAGTTGCTGTCTGCCGGAGGTGCTTCGTATTATGAGGCTGGTGCGTGGGGCGGTGCTGTTTGGAAAGTGTAAGCCCCGCAGGGGCGGGGCTGGCGCAGAGTGGCTGGTGTGCGCGCATCACATGATGGCGAGCAGGGCATCCACTTTGCTGGTCTGCTCCCAGGTGAAGACGTCGAGGTCCTCGGTGCGGCCGAAGTGGCCGTAGGAGCTGGTGTGCTGGTAGATCGGGCGCAGGAGGTTGAGTTGCGCGATGATCTCCGCGGGCTTGAGGCCGAAGACGCACTGGACGGCCCGCGCGATCTTTTCGTCAGAGGCGATGCCGGTGCCGAAGGTCTCGACGAGAACGCTGACGGGGTGGGGGTGGCCGATGGCGTAGGCGACCTGCACCTCGCAACGGCGCGCGAGCTTGGCGGCGACGATGTTCTTGGCGATCCAGCGGCACATATAGGCGGCGCTGCGGTCCACCTTGCTCGGATCCTTGCCGGAGAACGCGCCGCCGCCGTGGCGGCCCATGCCGCCGTAGGTATCCACGATGATCTTGCGGCCGGTGAGTCCGCTATCGCCGGAGGGGCCGCCGACGACGAAGCGGCCGGTGGGGTTGATCAGGTATTCGGTCTTGGCGGTGAGCAGCTTTTTGGGAATGACCTTCTTGATGATCTGCTCGATGCAAAACTTCTCGATGGTCTTGTGCGCCACGTCGGCGGCGTGCTGGGTGGAGATGACGACGTTGGTGACGGCGACGGGGCGGCCGCCTTCGTAGGCGACGGAAACCTGGCTCTTGGCGTCGGGACGGAGCCACGCGATCTTGCCGGTCTTGCGGATGCGGGTGAGCTCGCGGCCGAGGCGGTGCGCGAACATGATTGGCGCGGGCATCAGCTCGGGCGTCTCGTCGCAGGCGTAGCCGAACATCAGGCCCTGGTCGCCGGCGCCCTGCTCGGCGGTCTTCTTGCCCTTGGCCTTCTTGGCGTCCACGCCCTGCGAGATATCGGGCGACTGGGTGGTGAGCAGGTTGTTGATGAAGACGCGGTCGGCGTGGAAGAGGTCGTCGTTGTGGGTATAGCCGATGTCGCGGATGGCTTCGCGGACGATGGAGCTGACGTTGACGACGCTATCCATCGGGCGCTGGCCGATGGCGGGGATGGTGATCTCGCCGCCGACGACGACGACGTTGGTTTTGGCGAAGGTTTCGCAGGCGACGCGGCTGCGGCGGTCAATCGCGAGGCAGGCGTCGAGGACGGCGTCGGAAATCCGGTCGCAGACCTTGTCGGGATGGCCTTCGCCAACGGACTCGGAGGTGAAAATGTACGAGCGTGTATTCATAGTATTGTCCCTTTCTGAAAAAGCGCGGCACACTGTAGCGGGTTATTCGACCAATTCAAGGATTTCCGGAGCGATCTGGGCGAGCAAGGTATGGCAGTTGTGCAGGACCTCGTCGGCGGAGCCGGAGCGTAGCGCGGCCTGACCGAGTTCCTCGGCCTGGGAGTAGCGCAGGCTGCGGATGACGTCCTTGACCAGCGGGACGCCGGGCGCGTTGACGCTCAACTCATCCACGCCCAGCCCGACGAGCAGCGGCACGAGCATGGGGTTGGCGGCCATCTCGCCGCAGACGCCGGTCCAGATGCCGTGGTCGTGGCTGACATCAATCGTGTGCTTGATGAGCTTGATGATCGCCGGGTGCGTCGGCTCGTAGAGGTCGGTGACGAGCTCGTTGACGCGGTCCACGGCGAGCGTGTACTGGACGAGGTCGTTGGTGCCGATGCTGAAGAAGCGGACGTGCGGCGCGATCAGGTCGGCGGTCAGCGCGGCGGAGGGGACTTCGATCATGACGCCGACCTCGATGTTTTCATCGTAGGGTTCGCCGCGGGCGGTCAGCTCGTTCTTGGCCTCGGCCAGCAGGCGGTTGGCCTCGATGACTTCCTTCACGTTGCTGATCATGGGATACATGATCTTCACGTTTTTCAAGGTGCTGGCGCGGAGGATGGCGCGGAGCTGCATCTTGAAGAACTCCGGCTGGGCGAGGCAGAAGCGGATGGCCCGCCAGCCCATGAACGGGTTGACCTGCTGCGGCATCTTGAGGTGGCTGATAAACTTGTCGCCGCCGATATCCATCGTGCGGATGATGGTGGTGGCCGGGGCGACGCGGCGCGCTACCTGGAGATAGGCCTCGGTCTGCTCGTCCTCGGAAGGGACGTTGTTCAGAAACAGAAACTCGGTGCGGAAGAGGCCGATGCCGTCGGCGCCGTTGAGGACGGCCGTATCGGCGTCGGCGGGCAGTTCGATGTTGGCGGCCAGCGGGAGGTTGTAGCCATCGCGTGTCATCGCGGCTTGGTCGCGCAGTTCGCCGAGGCGGAGGCGGATGGCGGCGTGCGCCTTGCGCTTGCGCTCATAGCGCTCGATGCGTTCGGCGACGGGCCGCACAAAGACCAGGCCGTGCTGGCCATCCACGAGCACGGGGTCGCCGGCGGTGACCCGCAGGCTGACATCGTGCATGCCGACGACCGCCGGGATGCCGAGCGCGCGGGCCATGATAGCGGTGTGGCTGGTCGGGCTGCCGAGGTCGGTGGCAAAGGCGAGCACCTTGCTCTTGTTGAGGCCGGCGGTCTCCGTCGGCGAAAGGTCGTGCGCGATGATGATGCAGGGCTCGGCCAGCTCCGACAGGGCGGAACTGCTGCGGCCCGCCAGGTTGTGCAGGAGGCGGCGCGCGATGTCGCGCACGTCCACCGCGCGCTCGCTCAAGTATTCGTCCTGCAGGTCGTGCAGCGCCTGCGCGTAGCGGTTGGTGACCTCATGCAGGACATACTCGATATTCTTGAGTTCGTGCTGGAGCATCCGCACGATTTCGTCGTAGATGGCGCGGTCCTCCAGCATCAGCAGGTGCGCCTCGAAAATCTCCGCGCTCTCCTTGCCGAGGCTCTCGGTCATGCGGTGCTGCAGGTCACGAATCTGCTGGCGGGTGGCGACCAGCGCCTGCTCGTAGCGCTGCAACTCGTGCGGCACATCCGCTGGTCTGATGTCGCGGACGACGACCGACTCGTCCTCGGGCGCGAGCACAAAGGCTGGCCCGCTGATGATGCCGGGCGAGACACCGACGCCTTTGAGTTCCAGTTCGGCAGCGGCGGCGTTGGAGGGCTGGGGGTCCACTCAATCCTCGAAGAATTTCTGCTGGATCAGGTCCTCGATGGCGTCGAGCGCCTCGCTGGCGTCCGGTCCCGTGGCGGTGACCTGCAGGATCGCGCCTTGATACCCCTCGATGGTCATCAGGCCGATGATGCTCTTGCCGGAGACCCGCTGGCCGTCCTTTTCCACGGAGATGTCGCTTTGGAAGCGGTTGGCGGTCTTGACAAACAGGGCGGCCGGCCGGGCATGAATCCCGAACCGGTTCTGGATCGTCAGGGCGCGCGTCAGTGGCGCAATCCCTTCTTTGACCTCTGATATGCTTGTGCTCACAACCCGCCCCGCGGTCTTTCCGCGACCGCAGCATAGTCCGCGCGCGCGACTTCGGCAAGCAACAATCTCGGCGGCAACAGTCTCGGCGGCCCGGCGGGCGCGGCTTTTTTCCGCTTGCGGAAATCCGCAGGGTGGCTATCCTCCGCGCGAAGATATTTCGTAACTCGAACTAATATGCCGGTCCCCCGTCCAGTCTTGCAACGGTTCGCCGCGCGGCTCGTCGCCCTGCTGCCGCGGCTCTCGCGCGGCATCACCCAGCGCGATCTGGAGACCATCGGCGCGCTGACCCTGCCGCAGATGTGGGCGCTGGAACACCTGCTCGATCACGGCCCCTGCACCATGTGCACCCTGGCGGCTGAAATGCGCCTGCAAGGCTCGACGGCGACCGGGCTGGTGGACCAGCTTGAACGCTGCGGGCTGGTGGCGCGGAGTCGCGGCCGCGAGGACCGGCGCGTGGTGCGCGTGGCGCTGACGGCGCGCGGCCGGCAGCGCCTGGAGAAAGTCCGCCGCCAACGGCGCGCCTCCTTGATGCAGGGTTTCGAGAAGCATTCGGCGGCGGAACGCGCCAATTTTTTGAAATCCGTGGAGAAACTGGTGCTGGAATTTGCCAAACAGGCGCAGCCCTCCGCGGCCGGCAGGAAAGACACCCTATGAAATCCGCCTTCCTCTGTTTGCCTTTGGCGGCCCTCCTGGCGGGCTGCGTCTCGGCGCCCGCGCCGGACTCGGTTGCCAAGCCCTGGAAGCCGCCACAACACGCGCAACCCGCGCCGCAGACCTGGCAGGAACTGCGCGCGCGCAAGCCCGACCTCTCCCGGCCGCTGACGCTGGCGGAACTCGCCGACCTCGCGCTCCAGAACAATCCCGCCAGCCGCCTGGCTTGGCACAACGCGCGGGTCGCGGCGGCGCAGGTCGAGCAGGCGCGCGGCTACTTCATGCCCTCGCTGACCGCCGCCGCCGGCATCACGCGCCAGAAGGTGGAGTCCACGGTGGCGCAGCTCGATCAGAACTACCTGAACTATCAGCCCGGCCTGCAGCTCAACTACCTGATCTTCAACTTCGGCGGTGGCCGCGAGGCAGCGGTGGAACAGGCCCTGCAAACGGTCTATGCGGCGAACTACGCGTTCAACAGCTCGTTGCAGGGCATCCTGCTCAACGTGCAAAACGCCTACTTCGGGGTCGTCAGCGCGCAGGCCGGCATCCTCGCGGCGCAGGCGCAGCTCAAGGACACCCGGACCGCGCTCGAGGCCGCGCAAATCCGGCGCGACCACGGCGTCGGCCGCGAGCTGGATGTGTTGCAAGCGCAGGCCGCGGTGGACCAGTCCGCGTTTCAGCTCGCCGGCGCCGAGGGCGCGGAAAAGAACGCGCAGGCCGCGCTGACGCAGGCGCTCGGCCTGCCGGCCGATGTCGCGGTCATGGTCGCCACGCCGACCCAGACGCTGCCGGCGGCGGTGGAGGCGGCGCAGTTGACCCGGCTGATTGATGCCGCGCTCGCGCGCCGGCCGGACATCGCCGCGCTGCGCGCCCGCCTCAAGGCCAGCGAGTCCGCGATCAAGGTCGCCGGCGCGCCGAACTGGCCGTCGCTTTACCTGACCGCCCACGGCGCGCGCAACTTCAACACCATCTGGACTGGCGACTTCGTGGCCGAGCGCGACTGGAACTACGGCGCGGGCGTGAATCTGCAATGGACGTTCTTCGATGGCTTGCAGACGATCAACGCCCGGCGCGCGGCCGAGGCGCAGGCTGCCGCAGTCCGCGACCAGGTACAGCAGGCGGAACTCGCCGCCAGCGCCGCGGTGTGGAGCGGCCACCAGAACTACCAGACCGCGCTGAAGAAATTCGCCGCGAGCGAAGCGCTGCTCAAGAGCGCGCAGGCCGCCTACGACCTCGCGCTCGATAGCTACAAGGCCGGCCTGATGAGCATCCTCGACCTGCTGACCGCGGAAACGCAACTCGCCCTGGCGCGCAGCCAGCATATCGGCGCGCGGCAGGACGCCTTCACGGCGCTGGCCAACCTCGCGTTTGCCAGCGGCACGCTCGACAAGGAAAACCTGGATGTGCCGCAGGCGGATGGAAAGCCGTGACCCAGCGAACAACGAACAACGAACATCCAACATCGAACATCGAACGACGGAGATGAGTATGAACATGGAAACTATTTTCAAGGTGACGCGAACCGGGCTGCTGCTGCTGCTGCTGGTGGCTTTGGCGGGTTGCGGCAAGAAGCAGGCGGCGCCGCCGGCGATGAAGTTCCCGGTCAAGCTGACGCCCGCCCTCCAGATGGAGGCGCCGGTGCTGATCAGCGCCTTCGGGACCACCAAGGAGCGGATGAGCGTGGACATCGTCCCACAGGTGTCGGGGCAGATGCTCAAGACCTTCATCAAGGATGGCGCGGTCGTCACCAACGGCCAGCCGTTGTTCCAGATTGATCCGCGCGATTACGCCGCGCGCGTCCAGCAGGTCGAGGCCGCCCTCGCCGCCGACAAGGCGAACCTCGAACTCGCGCGCCTGACCGTGGAGCGCAACCAGCCGCTGCTCGAAAAGAAGCTGATCTCCGCCGAGGACTTCGACACGCTCAAGACCAAGGCCGCCGCCGCCGCCGCCGCCCAGCAGGCCGACGAGGCGCAGCTCGCGCTCGCGCAACTGAACCTCTCGCGCTGCACGATCACCGCGCCGCTCGAGGGCGTCTGTTCCGTCCGCTATGCCGATGATGGCAACCTCGTCAACGCCGGCCAGACCCGGCTCGTGAACATCCGCAGCTATGACCCGCTGTTCGTGGACTTCGCCATCTCCGAGGAATATCTGTCGCTGGTCCGCCGCGCGCTCGCGGCCGGCCCGGTCAAGCTGGACCTGGTCCCGCGCGGCGAGACCAACAGCTACCCCGGCACGCTGGAGCTCATGGATAACGCCGTCAGCGCGATGACCGGCACGATCCAGTTGCGCGGTTCCGTGCCGAACCCCGCCCTCAAGCTCTGGGCGCAGCAGTTCGTCACCGTCAGCGTCAACGCCGGCACGGTCCCCGGCGCGGTGATGGTGCCGGAGGGCGCGATCCAGTTCGGCAAGCAGGGCCCCTATCTCTACGTCGTCAACGGCAAGCAAACCGCGGAGCTGCGACTGGTGCAGATGGGCGTCCGCGTCGGCGATCTCGTGCAGGCGGTCACCGGCGTTAAGGCCGGCGAACACGTCGTCGTGCTCGGCCAGTTGCTGCTGTTCCCCGGCGCGCCGACGGTGGATACGAGCCAGCCGCCGCCCGCCGCGCCACCCGCGGCCGCGCAACCGGGGCCCGCCGCGAAATGAGCGGAACTTTTCCAGGGATGGGAAAGCCGGGGCCGCTGTTTTTCCAAGGCTGGGAACATTTCGGCCCAGACGTTTCCAAGGCTTGGAAAATGAAAGGGAGTTTTTTCCAAGGCTTGGAAACCTGTGTGAGAAACGGAGCGCAACGTGAGCTTCTCTGAAATCTTTGTGCGGCGTCCGATCGCGACGGTCCTGCTGACGACCCTGATGGTCGTCGCCGGCGCGTGGGCCTACCTGCGCCTGCCGGTCAACAGCCTGCCGACGGTGGACTATCCCGTCATCCAGGTCATCGTGGCCTATCCCGGCGCGAGCCCGGCGACGATGGCCAGCGCGGTCGCGCTGCCGCTGGAGAACGAGTTCACGCAGATCAACGGCCTGCAGACGATGATCTCCGACAACAAGCAGGGCATCAGCACGATCAATCTGACCTTCAGCCTCGATCGCAATGTGGACTTGGTGGCGCCGGACGTGCAGGCGGCGATCACGCGCGCGCAGAACAACCTGCCCAAGGATCTGCCGAATCCGCCAACCTACAAGAAGTTCAATCCCTCCGATCAGCCGATCTTTTACGTCATGCTGCACTCCGACACGCTGACGCACGGCGACCTGAACGATTACGGCAGCCACGTGATTGCGCGCAAGTTGAGCATGATCGAGGGCGTCTCGCAGGTGCAGGTCTATGGCGCGAAGCGCGCGGTGCGCATCCAGTTCAGCCCGGAGAAGCTCGCGGCCTACCAGCTCGGCGTGGATGAACTGGCCACGGCGCTGCGCGTCGGCACGGTCAACATCCCGGGCGGCACGCTCAACGGCGCGATGCGCACCTACGTCATCGAGCCACAAGGCCAGCTCCGCACCGGCCGCGAGTTTGGCGAGCTGATCGTGGCGCAGCGCAAGGGCGCGCCGGTCCGGCTCAAGGACGTGGCGAACTGCGTGGATAGCCTGGCCAATGACCTCGTCAACATCAAGTACACCAAGCCCGGCGAGGCGGATTCCGACAAGTGCGTCGTCATGGCCATCTCGCGCGCGAGTGGCGCCAACACGGTGGCCGTGGCGGATGAAATCACCCGCGAGTTGGATGAGGCCAAGCACTCGCTGCCCGGTTCCGTTAAGATCGAGGTGATGCACAACGGCGCCGACCCGATCCGCGAGAGCCTGCACGATGTGCAGACGACGGTCGTCATCGCGCTGGTCCTCGTCGTGCTGGTGATCTTCTTCTTCCTCGGCCGCGTCCGGGAAACGGTCATCCCCAGCATCGTGCTGCCGATCTCGCTCATGGGCACGATGCTGCTGATGTACCCGAGCAACTTCAACATAGACATCCTCTCGCTGATGGGCATCATCCTCGCCGTCGGCTTCCTGGTGGATGATGCGATCGTCGTGCTGGAGAACACCGTGCGCCATCTGGAGGAGGGCAAGAAGCCGATTCCGGCGGCGCTGCAAAGCATGAAGGAGATTTCCTTCACGGTCATCTCCACCAGCGCGGCGCTGATCATCGTCTTCATGCCGCTGGTCTTCATGAGCGGCGCCGTGGGCCGCAACCTGCGCGAGTTTGCGCTGACCGTCATCTTCGCCGTCATCGTCTCGACCGTCCTGGCGTTGACGCTCTCGCCGATGATGTGCGCGCATATTCTGCAGCATGAAAAGGCGCCGAATGCCGTCCAGCGCTGGATCACCAACAGCATCAACCGCCTGATCCGCGGTTACGGCGCAGCCCTGCACTGGCAGTTGCGCCACAAGTGGATGGCCCTCCTGATGTTGCTGCTCTGCACGCTGGGTACGGGCGGCCTCTTCGTCGTGCTGCCCGGCGATTTCCTGCCGCCGGGCGACAGCTCCTTCATCTTCGGCGCCATCATCATGCCGCAGGGCGCCTCGACGGAACAGATGCAGACCTTCCAGAACAAGGTGATGGCGGCGCTCAAGGAGGAACCGGCCGTCAAGCAGATCGGCAGCGTCACCGGCTTCCAGCCCGGCGCCGATCAAAGCATTGGTTTTGTTTTTGTCCGTCTCAAGCCCACGTCCGAGCGGCCTCCGATTGATAAGCTTGTCGAGCAGTTTGGCCACAAGTTGTTCCGCTTCCCGGAGGGTATTGTGGCCTTGCGTGCCGCGCCCGTGCTCAAGATCAGCTCCGGCGCCGAGTCCACCATGATGGGCAGCGAATATGCCTATATGCTCTCCGGCCTGGACCGGGCCAGCGTCTATGCCACCGGCCTGAAGCTCGAACAGGAAATCCGGCAGGTGCCGGGTGTCAATGCGTTCGCTGTCCAGAACAGCGTCAAGCTCAACATGCCCCGTTTGAATGTGGCGCTTGACCGCGATCGCGCCTCCGCGCTCGGCATCAGCGCCGGGGCCATCGAGCAGGCGCTCGCCTGGGCCTTTGCCGGCGGCTATGCCACGCAGTTCACCACCGACCAGGATCAATATCAGGTCATCCCGGAGATCGAGAAGCCCAGCCAGCGTCTGCCGGAGAACCTCGGCCTGCTCTATCTGCGTTCGCAACTGACGGGCAACCTGGTCCCGCTCAAGTCACTCGTGAACTGGACCGAGGAGGCCAGCCCGCAGAACGTCCCGCACGCCAACCAGCATGAGTCGGCGACCATTTCGTTCAGCAAGTGGCCCGGCGTTCCGCTCGGTTATGTCACCAAGGCCATCGAAGAACGCGCCGCCAAGCTCCTGCCGCCGGGCGTCGAGGGCGGGTTCGTCGGCGACGCGCTGGAGTTCAACAAATCCATCGCCAGCCTGGGCATCCTCATTCTCATCGCCATCTTCCTCAAATACATCGTGCTGGGCGTGCTCTACGAGAGCTATGTCCACCCGTTCACGATTCTCACGACGCTGCCCGTCGCCATGTTCGGCGGACTGGCGACGCTTTACGTGGCGCATCAGCTCTTTCCGAGCAGCGGCGCCGGGGTGCTGCACCTCTACGCCTATATTGGGCTTTTCGTGCTGATGGGTTTGATTACCAAGAACGGCATCCTGATGGTGGACTTTGCCGAGCAGCGGCGGCGCGAGGGCAAGAACGCCTACGACGCCATCCACGACGCCTGCTGCGTCCGCTTCCGCCCGATCCTGATGACCGGCCTGTGTGCGATTCTCGGCGCGATGCCCATCGCGTGCCGCTTCGGCGCCGATGCCTCCAGCCGCCAGCCGCTCGGCCTTGTCGTCGTCGGCGGCATGGTCTTCGCGCAGATCATCACGCTCTTCGTCACGCCCGGCATCTACCTCTATATGGAGAAACTCCAGGAGCGCTTCTTCAAGGTCCGCACCGACCTGGAGTGAACCGCGGCCAGCGGACAGAGATCAGAGATCAGAAGTCAGCGGTCAGCATAATTATGAACATTCCTTGTTCGCTCTTCTGCGGTTTCTCCGCCTCTTCTTCTGTCTGCCCTCTGACTTCTGATCTCTGACTTCTGACCTCTGGCTTGCGCGTTCTTCGCGCTTGACCCTGCGGGGTGGCTCAAGCACGATGCGCGGCCATGAGTGCACAGGAAAAAAACAATAAACTGGAGGCGCTGGCTTCGCTCTGTAAGCGCCGCGGGTTCATCTTCCAAACCTCGGAAATCTATGGCGGCCTGAACGGCTTCTGGGATTACGGCCCGCTCGGCGCCGAGCTGAAGCGCAATATCAAGGACGCGTGGTGGAAGGCGATGGTCCACGAGCGCGAGGACATCGTCGGGCTCGACTCCGCGATCATCCAGCATCCGCGGACGTGGGAGGCCTCCGGGCATCTCGAAGGCTTCACCGACCCGATGGTGGATTGCAAGGCGTGCAAGAAGCGCTTCCGCGCCGACCAGTTCTGCGAGGAGCAGGGGCTGAAGTTGGAGTGCGACGCGAACAAAAAGCCGCTGCTGCCCGCGGGCGCCAAGTGCCCGGCGTGCGGCTCCAAGGACATCACGCCGCCGCGCGCGTTCAACCTGATGTTCAAGACCTATGTGGGCCCGCAGGAGGACACCTCGACGCTCGCGTTCCTGCGGCCGGAGACCGCGCAGGGGATTTTCGCGCAGTACAACAACGTGCTCGCGTGCGCGCGCGTGAAGGTGCCGTTCGGCATCGCGCAAATCGGCAAGGCGTTCCGCAACGAGATCAATCCGCGCAACTACACGTTCCGCTCGCGCGAGTTCGAGCAGATGGAACTGGAATTTTTCGTCAAGCCCGGCACCGACGCCGAGTGGCACGAGTACTGGGTGGCCGAGCGGCTCAAGTGGTACAGCCGCATCGGGCTGCCGGAGGGCCATCTGCACCGCTACGTCTATGGCAAGGACGAGCTCGCGCATTACGCGAGCGCGTGCGTGGACGTGCTCTATGACTTCCCGTTCGGCACGCAGGAACTCGAAGGCATCGCCGCGCGCGGCGACTTCGACCTTGGCCGTCACCAGCAGTTCAGCGGCAAGTCCATGGAGTATTTCGACCAGGACACGAAGGAAAAATTCGTACCGCACGTCGTCGAGCCTTCGGCCGGCACCGACCGCATCGCGCTGGCGTTGCTGTGCGAGGCGTTCCACGAGGAATGGGTGCCGACTAGCGATGTCGCGGGCGCTCAGCCGATTCCCGTGGACTACGACAACCCGAAGCAGCCGCAGGGCCACGAGCTGCGCACCGTGCTGCGCTTCGCGCCGTGCATCGCGCCCATCAAGGTCGCGGTCTTCCCGCTGCTCAAGAACAAGCCCGACCTCGTGACCAAGGCGCGCGGCGTCTATGACACGCTGCGCAAGCGCTGGAGCGCGTTCTGGGATGTCGCCGGCGCGATCGGCCGCCGCTACCGCCGGCAGGACGAGATCGGTACGCCGTTCGGCGTCACGGTGGACTTCCAAACCCTGGAAGACGACACCGTCACGCTGCGCGAGCGCGACTCGATGCAACAGGTGCGTGTGAAGATTGGCGAATTGCCGGAACGTCTGTCCGCCGCGATTGGATGATTTCGCCCAGAAAGGAAGTAACCATGGAACCGATCAATTGCCCGCCGCCCGTGCCGCCGCCGGCGCCTCCTGCCCCGCAACCGTTCAAGGCCAGCGGGCCGCAGGACGAACGCATGTGGGCGATGCTGTGTCACCTGACGACCTTGAGTGGCATGGTGATTCCGTTCGGCAATATCATCGGGCCGCTGGTCATCTGGTTGATCAAGCGCGAGGTGTACGGCTTGGTGAACGATCAGGGGAAGGAAGCGTTGAACTTCCAGATCACCATGACGCTGGGCGGTTTGCTCTGCATCCCGCTTTTCTTTGTCTGCGGGATCGGGATTGCCGTGCTGGTGCTGTTGAGCCTCTTCGACATCGTCTTCACCATCATCGCGGCGATCAAGGCCAACGAGGGCGTGTGCTACCGCTACCCGCTGTGCATCCGGTTTATTAAATGACGTCATGATGAATGGTGGTGTTTATGCCAGACATCAATTTCGATTGTCCGCTCTGCGATCAAAACATGGAAGCGCCCATGAAGATGGTGGGCCTGAAGATCCTGTGCCCCGGCTGCCGCACCATCATCCAGATTCCCTGGCCCGCGGAGGTCGAGGCGCAGCGGCGCGAACGGGAAAAGTCGGCCACCGTGCCCATTGACCTCAAGGAACTGGGCGGCCTTCCGCCGGACCCGGAAAAGCGCCGGATCGTCATCACGCGCAACAGTGGCCTGCAAGGATGAGCGTGGCGGCGCGTCACGCTCATCCTGCTGCTTGGCGCTGGCAACTGCGCCACCGCATCCTTTCCGTGGCGCAACTCATCGCGCACCTGCCCGCGCTGCGTGCGCAATCCGCCGGCCTCGCCGCCGCGGCGGAGCAATTTCCGCTCGCGATCACGCCTTATTACGCCGGCTTGATCCGGCGCGCCGACGACGCCGATCCGATCTTCCGCCTCGCCGTGCCGCAGGCCGTGGAACTCGCGGAGCAGCAGTACCAGAGCCTCGACCCGATGGGTGAGGCGCGCCACACGCCCGTGCCCGGCCTCGTGCGCCGCTACCGCGACCGCGCGCTGCTGCTCGTCACGCCCCACTGCGCCACCTACTGCCGCCACTGCGACCGCAAGCGCGTCGCCGGCCGCGGCACGGGGGGCATGACGACCGCGCAGTTCCAGCGCGCGGTGGCGTGGATCAGGCGGCATCGCGAAATCCGCGACGTGATTCTCTCCGGCGGCGATCCGCTGACGCTCGGCGACGCCGCGCTGGCGCGCATGCTGGCCGCGCTGCGCGCCCTTCCGCACGTCGAGATCATCCGCGTGCATACACGGACGCCGGTGACGCTGCCGCAGCGCATCACCCCGGCGCTCGTGAAGCTGCTCCGCCGCTTCCAGCCGCTCTGGCTCAACACGCAGTTCAATCACCCGCGCGAGCTGACCCCGCAGGCGTGCGCCGCCCTCGCGCGCCTGGCCGATGCCGGCCTGCCGCTCGGCAACCAGTCGGTGCTCTTGCGCGGCGTGAACGATGCCGTGGAGGTTCTGGAAGAATTGTTTCGCGGATTGGTGCGCAACCGCGTCCGGCCCTACTACCTTTTCCAATGCGAACTGGTCCGCGGCGCGGAACATTTCCGCGTGCCGACGCGGCGCGGCCTCGCCCTCATGGCTGAACTGCGCCGCCGCTTGAGCCTCATGGCGCTGCCCACCTTCGTCCTCGATACGCCCGACGCCGGGAAAATCCCGCTGACCACCGGCCACATCCTCGCCAGCGGCAACAAACAGCTCAAGCTGCGCGGCCTGCACGGCGAAATCGCCACCTATCCCGAACCGCAGTGAACGTTTCCCAAGGAAAAGCACGGGTGTGATTTTGTGAGGCTTCCCGCATCGCGCATCCCGCCGCTGCTTCAGAGCGCGAGGAAATTTTTCAGGATGCGCTTGCCGTCTTGCGTCAGGATGGATTCCGGATGGAATTGGACGCCGTGGATCGGGAATTTTTTGTGGCGCAGGCCCATGATTTCGCCTTGGTCGGTGTCTGCGGAAATTTCGAGATCGGCGGGCAGGCCTTCGCGCTGGACGATGAGCGAGTGATAACGCGTGGCCTCGAACGGGTTCGGCATTCCGGCAAAGACGCCGCGGCCATCGTGGCGGATCAACGAGGTCTTGCCGTGCATCAACCGCTCGGCGCGGACCACCTTGCCGCCGAAAACGTGGCCGAGGCACTGGTGGCCGAGGCAGACGCCGAGCAGCGGCAGCTTGGGCCCAAACTGGCGGATGACCTCGCACGAAATGCCCGCCTGCGGCGGATCGCACGGGCCGGGGCTGACGAGAATCTTCGCCGGCTTGAGCGCCGCGATTTGCTCCAGCGTGATCGCGTCGTTGCGGTACACCTGCACCTCCGCGCCCAGTTCGCCGAGATATTGGACGAGGTTGTAGGTGAAGCTGTCGTAGTTGTCTATCACGAGAATCATGGCGTCATCCTGTCAGTTGCGGTGGACCGCGCACTCCGTGCGCGGTCGCCGTGCGCGGAGCGCCCGGCCCACCTTTTCCAAGGCTTGGAAAAACGCGGCGTGGTTTTTCCAAGGTTTGGAAAATTCCCGGTTTTCTTTTCCAAGGCTTGGAAAATGTGTTTCATCTACGCCCATCCGTGGCCGACTTTTTCCGCGCGTCGGCGAAGCGGCGGGCGAGGGCCAGCGCCTTGAGCATGCCGCGCGCCTTGTTCTGCGTTTCCTGAAATTCCTTCTCCGGGTCGCTATCGGCGACGATGCCCGCGCCGGCCTGCACGTAGGCGCGGCCCTGGTCGAGCACGACCGTGCGGATGGTGATGGCGGAATCGAGGTTGCCATCGAAGCTGAAGTAGCACACCGCGCCGGCATAAGGCCCGCGCCGCGCCTGCTCGAGTTCGGCGATGATCTCCATCGCGCGGATTTTCGGCGCGCCGCTGACGGTGCCGGCGGGGAAGGTCGCGCGCATCAGGTCGTAGGCGTCACGGCCCGCCTGCAACTCGCCGGTGACGTCGGTGACGATGTGCATGACGTGGCTGTAGCGCTCGATGGTCATCAGCTCCGGCACGCGCACGCTGCCGAACTGGCAGACGCGGCCGATGTCGTTGCGCGCGAGATCCACGAGCATGATGTGCTCGGCGCGCTCCTTCGGGTCGGCGAGCAGTTCCTGTTCGAGGCGCTGGTCCTCGGCGGGCGTCGCGCCGCGCGGGCGTGTGCCGGCGATCGGGCGCGTCTCCACGTGACCGTCCTCGCAACGTACGTGGATTTCCGGCGAGGAGCCGACCAGCGCGCTGCCGCCGAGGTCGAGCAGGAACATGTAGGGCGAGGGATTGACCGCGCGCAGGGCGCGGTAAACATCGAGCGAATCCTCGACGCCCTCGGCTTCGAAGCGCTGCGAAAGCACGGTTTGGATGATGTCGCCGGCGCGGATGTACTCCTTGGCCTTCTCGACCGCGGCCATGAACCTGGCGCGCGGTGTGTTCGAGCGCGGCAGGGGCGTTTCCACCGGCGGCTGCGCCTCGACCAGCGTCCGCGCCTGCGGCGTTTGCAGGGCGCCGATCAGGAACTCAATCTGCGCGACGGCGTCGGCGTAGGCGCGCTGCGGGTCGCTCTGCACGTGCGCGTTGACGACGATGCGGATGGTGTGCTGGACGCGGTCAAAGATGATGAGCGCGTCGGTGACCATGAAGACCATGTCCGGCGCGTGCAGGTCGTCGCGCGTGGGGAGCGGCACACGCGGCTCGAACTGGGCGATGCAGTCATAGCCGAGGAAGCCGACCGCGCCGCCGACGAAGCGGGGCAGGGCGGGGTCGCGCACCGGCTTGAACTGCCGCATGTAGTCGCGCACGCCATCGAGCGGGTCGGTGTTTTCGCGCACCTGCTTGCCGCCGGCGTCGGTGACCTCCACGCGCCGCTCCCACGCGCGCAGGATGGCGCGCGGCGTGCCGCCGATGAACGAGTAGCGGCCGACGTTCTCGCCGCCTTCCACGCTCTCCAGCAGGAAGGTGTGGCTCGCGTGGTCGCGCTGGCGGAGTGCCGTGCGGATGCGCTCGTAGGCGGCGACCGGCGTCTCCTGATCGGCCAGCAGCTCGCGCCACACGGGGATGAGGTTGCCGTGCGTGGCGCGTTTGAGGAAGGTGGCTTTGTCAGGTTGGCAGGTCATGGAATCACCAGAGGTCAGAAGTCAGAGTTCAGAAGTCAGTAAGAAGGGTTTCGGGTTGTTGATCATAGAGCCGAGCATCTTGCCGACTTCGGCGCACAGACCGGAAAGTCTGCGGTGTGTTTCATCGTTCAGGTAGTCAGTGTTGCGGGCGAAATCAATCCACGTATCGGTCTCGGCATTCTCGCCATCTGCATCCGTCAGTTTACTCACGAAATGAGCCTCATATTTTCGCTTCGCCCAAGCCTCGCGGAGGTTCGCACACACAGATCGCGACGACCTGCGTATCTGGTCGGTCAATGAATAGCGCTCATCTTTCGGAAAAGATTTCGAGACAGCAAAAATCTCCATCGCGAGGCTGTAAGCCTTTTGATAAGCAATCAAATCTTTCGCTGATCGAATCTGCATCTCTGCTCTTCCTTCTTCCTCACCGCTGAACTCTGACTTCTGACCTCTGGCCTCTACGGGTCGAGGTTGACCAGTTTGCAACTGGCGGGGTCAATCTTGCGGTAATAGCAATTGCGCGGCGCGCCGGTCTTGTTCTTGGTGTGGCAGATCGCGCCGCGACGCGGGCGCACGCGGTAGAGCAGGCTGTTCTGCTCGCAGTTCACGCGCGCCTCGACGAGGTCGAACGTCTCGCCGCTGGTCTGGCCCTTTTCCCAAAGCTCGTTGCGCGAGGTGCTCCACAACACGAGCGACTTCGTCTCCAGCGTTTTCCGGAACGCCAGTTCGTTGGTGTAGGCGACGAGGATCACCTCGTTCGTGTCCGCATGCTGCACGGCGACGGGGATGATACCCTTCGATTGCCCGACTGCCTTCTCCAGCTTGTTGAAATCCAGCTTCAGGTCCAGTCCTTCTTCGAGTTCCTTGCTCATGTCTTTTCCTTTTCCTTAAAACCGGACTTCCACGCCTCGCTCGCGCAGGTGTTTTTTCACCTGCGGAATGGTGAACGTGCCGAAATGGAAAACCGAGGCCGCGAGCACGGCATCGGCTTTGCCGGCGACGAGGCCATCGTAGAAGTGGTCGAGCGTGCCGACGCCGCCGGAGGCGATCACCGGCACGGGCACGGCTTCGGCGATGGCGCGGGTCAGTTCCAGGTCATAGCCGGACTTGGTGCCATCCTTGTCCATACTGGTCAGCAGGATTTCGCCCGCGCCGCGCTGCACACCTTCGCGCGCCCAGGCGATGGCGTCACGCTCGGTCGGCTTGCGCCCGCCGTGGGTATAGACCGTCCAGCCAGGACGACCGACGTTACGGCGCGCGTCTATCGCGAGCACGATGCACTGGCTGCCGAACATGCCAGAGGTTTCGTTGATGATGTCGGGGTTGAGCAGCGCCGCGGTGTTCAGCGAAACCTTGTCGGCGCCCGCGAGCAACATCTTGCGCACGTCCGCCGCCACGCGGATGCCGCCGCCGACCGTCAGCGGCATGAAGACCTGTTGTGCGACGGCGCGGACGACCTCGACGATCGTGTCGCGCGCCTCGTGCGAGGCCGTGATGTCGAGGAACGTCAGTTCGTCGGCGCCTTGCGCCTCATAGGCCTTCGCCTGCTCGACCGGATTGCCTGCATCGCGCAGTTCGACGAACTTGATGCCCTTGACCACGCGACCGTCCGCGATATCCAGGCACGGTATGATTCGTTTCGCCGGCATGTTCCGCTCTTACTCTTAATCGAAACTCTTAACTCCTAATCGAAACTCTTAACTCGTAATCGTAATCCCTGAAAACAACAAACCCCGGTCAACTTGGCCGGGGTCTGGTGCAGTCGGATGGCTTGTGGTCCGACTTAGGACCCCGCTTCGCGCCAAGGATGCCATCCGTGCTGCGTCTTCATGCGCGCGGAGTCTAATGCGTTTCCGGCTGGATGCAAGTTTTTGATTCTGCCGGTCCTTTCAAGGCTTGGAAAATCTTGTGGAAAATTGTCCAAGCCTTGGAAAATCCGCGCCACCATTTGCGATGTAGCTGGGCGGCCAAATTTGCTAGCTTCGCGGGCAGTAACCAGGATGGATACCATGACGCTTGCCATCGAAACGCAGGGTTTGACGCGCCAATTCGGCACTGTGCGCGCAGTGGATGGACTCGATCTGCGCGTCGAGGCCGGCATGTTCTATGGCTTCCTCGGCCCGAACGGCGCGGGGAAATCCACCACGATCAAAATGCTCACCGGTCTGCTCGCACCGACCAGCGGCACGATGCGGATCCTCGACACCGATCTGGGCGAGGCCGAGCGTGCCCGCGCCATCAAGCAGCGCATCGGAGTCGTGCCGGAGAACCTGGCGCTGTTCGATAATCTGACGGGGCGCGAGTACCTGACGTTCATCGGGCGCATGTACCTGTTGCCGCCGGACATCATCCGCACGCGCTGCCAGGAACTGCTCACGATCATGGACCTCGCGGGTGAGGAGACAAAGCTGACGCTGGAATATTCGCACGGCATGAAGAAGAAGCTCGCGCTCGCCGCGGCGCTGCTGCCGGATCCCGACCTGCTGTTCCTCGATGAGCCGTTCGAGGGCGTGGACGCGGTGGCGTCCCGGATGTTGCGCGATACGCTGAAGAGTTTCGTCAAACGCGGCGCGACGGTGTTCCTGACCTCGCACGTGCTGGAGATCGTCGAGAAGCTCTGCACCGATGTAGGCATCATCGCGCAGGGGCGGCTGGTCCAGCAGGCCTCGATGGCGGAGATCAGCGCGACTGGCTCGCTGGAGGAGTGCTTCCTGAAAGCGGTCGGCAGCGGACAGATCGAGGCGCAGAAATTGAGCTGGCTGGAGGATTGACTGTGGTGCTGCAGCATCTACGTACGTTGCTCTGGCTGCGCTGGCGGCTGACGGCCAACCAGTGGCGGCGCGGCGGGCAGATCAATGCGGTCATCGCGCTCGTGGTGACCATCGTAGGCGGGGGCCTGGTGGTGGTCGGCGGAGTGGGCGGCCTGCTGCTCGGCGCCCTGGTGCTGGCGCAGGCTACGCCGTTGGTGACCATGTTCGTCTGGGACGGCATCGTCGGTGTCTTCCTTTTCTTCTGGCTGATCGGGTTGATCACCGAGCTTCAGCGCTCGGAGGTGATTGATGTCACTCGCCTGCTGCACCTGCCGGTGTTACTGCGCGAAGTTTTCTTCCTGAACTATGCGGCCTCGCACCTGTGTTTGAGCCTGGCCATCTGGGGCCCGCTGACGTTCGGCCTCGCGTTGGGCCTGGCCTTCGGGCGCGGCGCGCACATGCTCTGGTTGCTGCCGCTGCTCCTGGCGTTCTTCTTCATGGTCACCGCCTGGACCTACTGCCTGCGCGGTTGGCTCGCGGCCCTGATGGTCAACCAGCGTCGGCGGCGTGCCGTGATCATGGGCCTGACCATGTTCCTTATCGTCTTCGCGCAATTGCCCAACCTCCTGATGAACGTCTGGCGCGAGGATACACGCCGCATCGGCGCTGCCGTGGCGCACGACTCCGGGAAAGGCAAGCAAGTGGTGCAGGTCTTCACCTCGGTGAACCGTTACGCGCCGCCGCTCTGGCTGCCGCAGGGCGCGCAGGCGTTACAGGCGGGCTGCGTCTGGCCCGGCCTGCTCGCGACGGCAGGCATGGCCTTCATCGGCGTGCTGGGCTTGGCGCGCGCCTATCAGCTCACGCGCCGCTTCTATCAGGGCGACGACAAGCGCAAAGCTGTTCCGGCAATAGTCGTCATGGCATCGAGTGCTGGGAAGGTGCGCGAGCTTCTGCTCGTCGAGCGGACGCTACCGCTGGTGCCCGGGCCTGCCGCCGCCGTGGCGTTCGCCAATCTTCGCTCGATGCTGCGCGCACCGGAGGTGAAGATGGCGCTGGTGGCGAACGTCGTCGTCTTCGTGATATTGGCTGGGGGAATTTTTCTGCGTCATCACACCGCGGTGCCACCGGCGGGCCGGCCGTTCATCGCGCTGGCGGCCGCCTGCCTGACCGTGATGGGGCTGGTGCAACTGCTGTTCAATCAATTTGGTTTTGACCGCGATGGCTTCCGCGCCATTGTGCTGCTGCCGAATGAGCGTTGGCAGATCTTGCTGGGGAAAAATCTGGCGTTATTCGGCATCGGCCTGCCGGTCTTCCTACTGCTGCTCATCCTGCTGGGCATCAGCGTGCATCTCGGGGTCGCGGAACTGGTTCAGGCCTGCCTCGGCTTCTGTTCCGTACTCCTTGCAGTCTGTGTACTCGGTAACTGGCTCTCGATCCTGTCGCCCTACCGCATTTCACCCGGCACGCTCAAGCCGACCAAGGCCAAGGCCAGCTCGCAATTCCTGCTGGTGTTCGTGGGGCTGTTCATGCCGCTCCTATTCCTGCCGCTCTTCGTGCCGCCGTTGCTCGGCTTCCTGTGCGATAAATACACCGGGGTGCCCGGCGTGCTCATCACGCTGACGGGCGCCGCGGGGTTGCTCGGCTGCTCCGCCATGCTCTATGGCTTCACGCTCAAGCCGCTCGGTCGCCTGCTCCAGCGCCGCGAGCAGCGCATCCTCCAGGCCGTCACGCACGAAGTGGAATGAGGCCGCGGCTCGCGGGGACGCTCGCCCTCCCAACCGCCAGCTTTTTCTGTCTGATATAATCGCGCCCGGAACATGGATACCCAGCGCAAATTGGAAATTCTGGCGCAGGATGCGCAGTATGACCTCGCCTGCGCCTGCGGCACGCGCGACGACGAGCACCGCCGGCGCGGTGTCGGTGGCAAGTGGCTCTATCCCGTCACACTGCCCAGCGGCGGGCGCTCGCTGCTGCTCAAGACGCTCGTCTCCAACGCCTGCACCAACGATTGCAAATACTGCCCGCTCCGGCGCGGCTCGAACGTCGAACGCTGCTCGATGAGCGCCGACGAGATCGCCAACATCTTCCTGGAGTACCGGCGGACCGAAAACGTCTTCGGCCTCTTCCTCACCAGCGGCGTCACCGGCACGCCGGACCAATCCATGCAGCGGCTGCTCGATGCGACGAAGCTGCTGCGCAAGAAGCACCAGTTCCGAGGGTATATCCACCTGAAGATTTTGCCGGGCGCTTCCGACGCCGCGGTGGAGGAGGCGCTGACCTATGCGAGCGCGGTCTCGCTGAACATCGAGACGCCCGGCCGCCAGCACTTCGCGAAACTCTCCGAATGCAAGGACTACGACCGCGACATCATCCGCCCGCTGCGCCTCATGAGCCGCCTCACCGCCAAGGGGCAGCCGCGCGCCGGCGTCAAGTGCACCACGCAGTTCGTCGTCGGCGCCTCCGACGAGACCGATGCCGAGATCGTCAAGTACATGGGCGGCCTCTATGACCGGCTGAAGTTCGAGCGCATCTATTTCTCCGCCTATCAGCCCGGCCTCGGCACGCCCGACATCCCCGGCGAGCGCGCCGTCCTCGCCGCGCCCGACGCGCTGCTGCGCCGCGAGCACCGGCTCTACCAGGTGGATTTTCTGCTGCGCAAATATGGCTTCAGCGGCCGCGAGCTTTTGTTCGGCAACAACGGCAACCTCGATCTCGAACGTGACCCGAAGGAAACCTGGGCGCGCGCGCATCCGGAACTTTTCCCGGTCAACGCCAACAAAGCCGGGCGCGCCGAGCTGTTGCGCGTGCCGGGTTTGGGTTTGCTCGGCGTCGCACGGATTGTTGAGGCGCGTTTGCACCGGACCCTGCGCTCTCTTGCCGAGGCCGGGTTGAACGGGCGCATGATGACCAAGGCGGAATCCTATCTGGTCTGGTCGTAGGAACAGGAAGGCGGGTTTGCCGAGGAGGCCCTTACGGCCTGGAGGAGGGGACGCCGCCGGGAAGAAGGTTCTGAATTTCCTGTTTGAGTTGCGCGGCGGCAGCTTCCTCCACCTTGCCGGGCTCGAATTTATGACCCACCAGTTCACCGAGTTCACTGATGAGATTCTGGAGGTTGAACGGTTTGACCAGGACCCCGCGGATCGCCTTGCCGCCAAAGTTCTCCAGGCTGTCTGCTTCCTGTTCCGGCGCGGTGAGGATGATGCTGGTACGATTGGGGTCGGCCAGCTTGATGGCTTGGGGCAGATAGGTGTGAACCCCGCCATCGGGAAGATGGGCGTCCAACAGGAGGATATCCGGCTCCTCGGCTTCCAGACGTTGCAGCATGTCCTGCGTGGACCGTGTGAGCATGACGCGCAAGCCGGCGTTCTTGTGCAAGGCTGTCCCGGTGACAATCAGCGTGGTCAGGTCGGCATCGGCCAGCAGCAAGGTGCGCGGGCCGGCCTGCGGTTTGATGCCCCGCGTCAGCAGGTGGCGGACGCGCGAGATGAAGAGGAAGGGCGAGAAGGGTTTGAGCACGTAGTCGTTGGCGCCGTTATCCAGCGCCTGGGCGGCCTGCTCTTCGCGTGTACTCAACATGATGATGGGGATCCGGTTGAAACGCGGATTTTCCCGGATGCGCTTGAGCAAGCCCAAGCCGTTGGCGCCCGGCCCGCCCTCCTCCAGCACAATCAGGCGGTAGCGACCGCGCGACAGGGTTTGCAGCGCATCCTCGGCATCACGGCTGGGTAACACGGTCTCAAAACCATTGACCTCAAGGATGCGCTTGAGCAGCACGGCCACCTCGGCATGCGCCGAGATCAAGACATTATCCTTGCGCCGGGCCACTTTTGTTTCCGAGCTGACGACGCGGTTGCCCCCGCTGGTTTTGGCGACGTAGAGAAAATGCTCGGCAGGCTCCAAGGCCTTGTCAATCGTGGTGACGCCCTCGATGACCGTCACACCGCCGGAGAGCTTGATGACGTCAGGGACGGCCTCGGCTTTCCGCCGGCGCAACGTCTGCAACGCCTTTTCGATGGCGCGCATCGCGCCAAATTGGTCTTCGCCGGGGAAGAGCACGGCAAACTGTAGCGGGCTCCAGCGCGCGACGAGGTCGGTGGCGCGGAAGGAACTGGACAGGACCGCGGCCACCTCCTGCAACACATGGCCACACTGGGGCGTCGTGGCTGTCGCCTCCTCCAGCGACTGGCCATCCACCTCCAGCAGAACCAGCGCGAGCGGTTCCTGGCTGCCCGCGCTGAACGTGACGGCATTCTCAAAAAGCTCACAGAAGGCTGCGCGGTTGAGCAGGCCGGTGAGCTGGTCGCGCCGCGCATCGCGTGTAACTTCGTGGGCGCGACGCAGGCGGCCCATGATGAACTCGACCACCTGTTTGGCGTCCGCCGGTTTGCCGAAACAGCCATCCACGTCCGGCACCAACCGCCGGCCAAGGATTTCCTCGTTCACCTTGGGCGCCAGCACGACGGTGGGGATGGCGGCCGTGATGGGTTTGGAACGCAGGATTTCCAGCAGATGACGTCCATCCATATCCGGCAACACGAGGTCGAGCACGATGAAGACAAACTCGTGTTGCGCCAGTTGCTCCTGAGCCTGCGCGGCGGTGAGGGCCGTCAGCACTTCTTTACCTCCGGCCTCCAGGCCGCGGCAGACGGCCTCCATGAAGGGGGAGCGTTCGCCCACCAACAGGATGGAGGAGCGTGGCGGCGGCTGCCCGGCCAGTGCAGCGCGGAGCGCGGCGACGAGCGCGCGCGCATGCGCCATCAGGGCGGGCTCCGGCGACTCCTCGGTGTTCCGCGCCGCCTCGAAAATCTCGGTGAAACCATAGGAGGCGCTGGACACGCGCAGCGACTCGGCAATCATGCGGATATGCTTGGCCGCGGCGGCCTCGCCCGGCAACAACTTCAGCGCCGCCTCGAGCGCATCCACGCGCGGCCCCAACCCCTGCCGATACCATTGTTTGCTATGCGCTTCCATAGGCACCCTGCCGCGGCAAAGACATAGCGTATTTGCGCCATGGCGGAAATACTATTTTCCAAGCCTTGGAAAAAGAGGTCCTGACTGTTCCAAGGCCCGGAATAATCAAGCCAAGTTTGTCCCGGGCTTGGAAAAGACAGGGACAGTTTTTCCCAGCCTTGGATAACAGGCGGCGCGGATCAGGCGTAGTCCTTCTCGGACGGCTCTGGCACGGCCTCGATCAACTTCTTGACGATGTCCACGCTGGTCAGGCCCTCGGAGTCGGCGGCGAAGTTCGTGTAGAGGCGGTGGCGCAGCACGGGGATCGCGGCGCGCTTGATGTCGGCGCAACTGACGTGGATGCGGCCTTCGAGGATCGCGCGCGCCTTCGCCGCGAGCACGAGGAACTGGCCGGCGCGCGGGCCGGCGCCGACCGTGACATAATCCTTGATGAACTTCGGCGCGTGCTCGACAGCGGGGCGCGTGGCGCGGACGAGGCGGATCGCGTACTTGATGACGTGGTCGCTCACCGGCACCTTCTGGACGACATCCTGCAAGGCGAGGAATTGCTCCTTCGTCAGCACCTTCTCGACGGTGACCTTGGTCTTGATGGTCGTGCTCTTGATGACGATCTCTTCCTCGTTCTCCAGCGGGTAATCCACCCAGACGAAGAACATGAAGCGGTCCATCTGCGCTTCCGGCAGCGGATAGGTGCCTTCCTGCTCGATCGGGTTCTGCGTGGCGAGCACGAAGAACGGGGCGTCGAGCTTGTAGGTGATGTTGCCGACCGTGACGCGCTTTTCCTGCATGGCTTCGAGGAGCGCGGCCTGCGTCTTCGGCGGGGTACGGTTGATTTCGTCGGCGAGCATCAGGTTGCAGAAGATCGGGCCCTTGATGAACCGGAATTCCTTCTCCATCGTGCTCTTGTTCGTCTCCAGCACCTCGGTGCCGGTGATGTCGGTCGGCATCAGGTCGGGCGTGAACTGGATGCGCTTGAATTCCATGTCGAGGACCTTGGCGATGGTGCTGACCATGGTGGTCTTGGCCATGCCGGGCATACCGACGAGCAGCGCGTGGCCGCCGGCGATCATCGCCATCAGGATTTCATCGAGCACTTCCTTCTGGCCGATGATGATCTTGCCGACCTCGTCGCGGATGTCCTGCGCATAGTCCTTCATTTGCTGGACGAGCTTGAGGTCCTCCGGCGAGGCCTCGACGGCCTGCGGGCGCTTGGGCGCGGGCCGCGCGGGGGCGGGGGCCGGCGGCGGCGGCGCGGCTGGTGCCGGGGCTGGTGCGGGGGCGG
>CAISWQ010000085.1 GCA_903889245.1 uncultured Lentisphaerota bacterium
GCGCGCGCCGCCCCCCTTGGGGGGCGGGAAGGTTCCGGTCCCGCCACCAATCCCACCACACCCACCCGGTGACATGACCACCCTCTTCCAACCATCCACCCGACCCCCCAAGTGGTGCACTTGGTCCTTGCGCCCGCGGGTTTGGAAAATTCGGGCGATTTTTTCCAAGGCTTGGAACGGCGCGCCGGTCGTGTGTGGCAGGCGACTCACCGGGCGCCCGCGGCGGCGTCGAGGGTGGCGCGGACGGCGCGCAGGAGCGCGGCGGTGTCGTAGGGTTTGCGGATGAGTTTCATGCCCTCCTGCAGGACGAAGTTGGTGTGGATGGCGTTCTCGCTGTAACCGCTGGCGAAGAGCGCGGGCAGGTGCGGGTGCCCGGCGCGAATCCGGTCGAACACCTCGCGTCCGCCCAGCTCGGGCATGACGACATCGAGCAGCAGCAGCTTGATCCCGGCGGCGTGGCGGTGGAAGACCTCCAGCGCCTCGGCTCCGTTGGCGGCGAGCAACACGGTATAGCCGGCGCGCGTCAGCGTCGCGTGCGCCAGTTCGCGCAGGCTGGCATCGTCCTCGGCGACGAGGATGGTCTCGTGGCCGCCGAGCGGCAGGCTTTCGATCTTGGTGCCGACCACGTCGGCGGGGCGCTCGACGACCGGCAGATAGACCTTGAAGGTCGTGCCTTTGCCGACCTCGCTGTAGGCGCGCACCATGCCCTCGTGCTGGCGGACGATGCCATAGACCATCGAGAGGCCGAGGCCCGTGCCCTTGCCCGGCCCCTTGGTGCTGAAGAACGGCTCGAAGATGCGCTCCAGCGTCAGCGCGTCCATGCCGCAGCCGGTATCGGTGACGCTCAAGAGGAGGTAGCGGCCGGGTCGCGCCCACGGGTTGCGCTCGCAGTACTCGCTGTCGAAGGTGACGTTCTCGGTCTCGAGGGTCAGGCGCCCGCCGTTGGGCATGGCATCGCGCGCGTTGACGCACAGGTTGAGCAGCACCTGTTCGAGCATCGTGCGGTCGGCGTGGACGGTGCCGAGGTGGTGGCCGGGGATCAAATCGAGGCGGATGTGCTCGCCGATGACGCGTTCGAGCATGCCGAGCAGATTGCCGACCACCTCGTTGAGGTCGAGGTGCGCCGGCTCCAGGATGGTGCGGCGGCTGAAGGCGAGAAGCTGGCCGACGAGTTTGGCGGCGCGCGTGCCGGCCTTGCCGATTTCGTTGAGCGAATCGCGGGCGGGATGACCGGGCTCCAGGTCGCCCTGGGCCAGTTCGGTGTAGCCGTTGATCGCCTGCAAAATGTTGTTGAAGTCGTGCGCGACGCCGCCGGCGAGCTGGCCGATGGCTTCCATCTTCTGCGCCTGCACCAACTGGGCTTCCAGCCGCTTGACGTCGGTGATGTCGCGAACCGAGTAGGCATAGCGCGCGCGCTGCTGATCGGTCAGGCCGAGGAAATTGACCATCACGGAGAACCATTTCTCCTCCTGGCCCACCGGATGCGCATAGGTGAAGGTCACCAACTCGCCCGACTGGCGGCTGGCCTCGTAGTGGGCGATCCACTGCTGCACGATCTCCCGCGGCACGCCCAGGGCGGTGGCCAACTGGTTGCGCATGGTTTCCGGCGTCCGGCCAAAGAACTGGGCGGCGACGGTGTTGTCGCTGATGTGCAGGATGTCGCCCTCCTCCACCAGTTCCACGATGCCGCGCATAATGCCGGGGCTGTCGAAGAAGCTGCGCAGTACGGCCTCGTTCTCGCGGAGCGCCGCCTCGGTCTGCCGGACGGCCGTGATATCCACGAAGGTCACCACGATCTGCCGCAGTTGCTGCCGGTCATCCAGTTCGGGGAAGGCGTTGACCAGGACCCAGGTCACCTCCGGCCGGCCGGGGTGATGGACGCCCACCACATAGTCGTGGAGTGGCTGGCCGGACGCGCGCACGAGGTTGACGGGGTAGGCAGCCAGCGCCATGGGCCGGCCGTCCCCATGCGTGAAGTGCCAGGCCGGATCAAGTGCCTGTTTGCCCTGCATTTGCTCGGTGGTCAGGCCCAGCAACCGGGAGGCCATCGGGTTGCTGTAGATGATGCGGGTATCGGGCGCGTGGACCACGACGGCGGCGGACAGATTCTGGAGCAGCAGGCGGTGTTCCTCTGCGCTGATCCGCAACGCCGCCTCCATCTCCTTGCGGTCGGTGATGTCCTGCACGATGCCGGCCATGCGGTGGACGCGGCCTTCGGCGTCGCGCTGCGGGCCGCCGGCCACCCAGAGCCAGCGGATGGCGCCATCCAGGCGGCGGATACGGCATTCCAAGTGCAGAGCGGTGGCGGTTTCGATGGCCAGACGGATCAGCCGGCTCACCTCGGTCCGGTCCTCGGGCAGGACGTGTTCCATGAACTTCTCGAACGACCATGGCGGCAGCGGCGGCGTGTAGCCGAAAATCCGGCCATGCTCCAGCGTGCGATAGGCCACGCGGGTCGCCAGGTCCAGATCCCAGCCCCCGGTGTGGCTTTGCAGCAACGCGGAGTCCAGCCGTTCCTCACTGCGTTGCAGCGCGGCGAGCTTGTCGGTGATCGCCAGCCGCATGGTGTCCACGGTCGCGGCCAGTTGGGCGATTTCCGCCGGGCCGGCGATGGGGACCGGCGCGGCCAGGTCGCCCTGCGTGATGCGTTCCGCGCTGGCGGTCAGTTGCCGGAGCGGGCGCGTGAACAGCCGCGCCAGCAGCAGGGTGCCGAGCAGGCCCATGGCCAGCGCGCCGCATCCCAGCATGAGCGTGTGGAGGAGCAGGGCGCGCTGCGCCGCGAACACGTCGTTGATGCTCATGCTGGCGCCAAAGCAGTAGGGGCGGCCGTGGCTGTCGCGGAACGGCACCAGCACCATCCGGCCGTGGCCCCACTCGTTTTGGAACGAGCTGTAGTCCACCTCCATCCGGCCGAAGACGCGGTCGAAGGCATGCGGGTCGCTATGCGCGCGGAAGAAGCTGGCGTGGTCGCCCTTGCGTATGTCCTTGCCCGGCGAGGTCGCCGTGGTGAACACGATGTCACCGCCCGCCAGCATGCAACTCCAGAGATATTGGAGTTGCAGTTGCGTGCAGAGCCGGTTGTGGCGGTCCACGATCTGCTCATAGTCGGCCACGGGCAGAGACGTTGCCTGGTTCAGTCTATCGTGAAAATCCGCCGGCAGGGCGGCCTTGGCGAAATGCGCCGCGGCCAGCAGGCGCTCGTCAATCTGCTGGAGCAGTTGGTCACGGGAGAAACGATAAAAGAAAAGGGTGAACAGGATGGCCGTCAGCAACACGAGCAGCAGCATATAGCCGCTTAAGAGGGCCTGCATGGGCGGACGGCGGCGCCCTGACTCAACCCCGGCGCTTGCGGTGGACACGTCTTTTCCCTTTCAACTTCCGGGTGCGAAACCAAGGACAACCGGATGTTGGCCGCACGCTAGCAGAACCCGGCCCGGCCTGCCAAAACAAAATAGGCCGGACACTTATTCCTTATATAGGGCGAAGTCCCAAAGGGTCGGCGCAAAGGTGGCTTCGAGAATGTGCAGGCGGACCCAGCGCGCGGTGACGGGCGCAAAGGGCGCGCTGAAGTTGGCGCCGGCCTGGCCACCGCTGAACGCCACCTGCCACGCGCCGTCGGCGGTGGTCTTGTACTCCACCGCAAACTTCGTGATGCGCGGCTGCATTTCCTTGAGGGCCACGCGCCGGAAACTTTCCGGCTGGCCAAGGTCCACCTCCAGCCAGCACTCGCGCGTGCCATCGCTCGTGGCCCAGCGCGTCGCCTCGTCGTCATCCACGGCCTTGTCGGCGCCGAAGTTGGTGTTGTTACCGTGGACGTTGCTGGCGCGCGCCGGCTTGTGCGCGGTCAGCGGCAGGACGTGTTCCTGCACCTTCAGCGGCGGCGGCGTGACGGGCGCGAGGTGCGCGCTGAACCCGGCGACCGCCGGGCACGCGCGCGCCTCCTCGATGACCAACCGCAGTTTTTGCGCGGTGGTCTTCGCGAGCGGGTGCAGGTTGCGCTGGCCGAGCGTCGTGCCGCGCGCGAGCGTCTGCCACGCGCCGCCGACTTCCGCGTCCACGCGATAGCGGCTGATGCGCTCGCCGAGCGCGATGGCCTCCTGCACGTTGACTACGTTGAAGTCCCGCGGCGCGCCGAAATCCAGCTCCAGCCAGCCGGTTTTCGTCGCCTCGTCGGTGCTCCAATAAGTGTCGAGGTTCCCGTCGCCCGCTTTGTCCGCGGCAAAATCCGGGCCACGCTCAGCGCTCGCGGCCAGTTTCTGCGGCGCGAGCCGGCCGGCGTGCAGCCCGCGGATCGCGTCGCCGAAGTCCTTGAGCCGCGCGACGTCCGGCTCCGCCAGCAACCCGCGCCGGTCGGGCGGCACGTTCAGCAGCAGCGAGCTGTTGCGGCCGACCGACGCGAAATAGATTTCGACGAGCTTCGCCAGCGCCTTCACCTTGCCATCCTCGTGCGCGTGGTAGAACCAGCCGGGGCGGAGGGAGACATCGCATTCGGCCGGATACCAGCGCGGCGTGCCGCCGCGCTGCGCGCTCCGCTCGCCGAGCCGCGCGACGCCGCTCTCGTTGCCGACCCAGCGGATATCCGGTCCGCTGATCGCGATCAGCGCGCGCGGCGCGAGCCGGCGGATCGTCGCGTAGTAGCGCGGCCAGTCATAGACCTGCTTCTTGCCGTTCGGCCCCTCGCCGCACGCGCCATCGAACCACATCTCGTCCACCGGCCCGTAGTTCGTCAGCAGCTCGGTCAACTGGCCGGTAAAGTAATCGTTGTAGGCGTCGCTGCCGTACTGCGGATGGTTGCGGTCCCATGGCGAGAGATAGAGCCCGACCTTCAGCCCCTCGGCGCGGCAGGCGTCCACGAACTCGCGGACGACATCGCCCTGGCCGTTTTTCCACGGCGCGCGGCGGACGCAGTGGTCGGATAGCTTCGTCGGCCAGAGGCAGAAGCCGTCGTGATGCTTCGCCGTCAGGATCAGCAGCTTGAAGCCCGCAGCCTTTGCGGTCTGCGCCCATTGGCGGCAGTCCAGCGCCGAGGGCTTGAAAATTTTCGGTTCCTCCTTGCCCGTGCCCCACTCGCGGTCGGAGAAGGTGTTGACGCCGAAGTGCAGGAACAGCGTCAGTTCCATCCGCTGCCACGCGAGCTGTTCCGGGGTGGGGACCGGCGGCAGCGGCGCGGGCGGCTGTGCCTGTATCAGGGTGGCGCAGAGCAGCGGAAACAGAAAAAGCTTCTTCATGGCTGGCTCCTCTCGAGTTTGACCACGGGCAGCGGATGCACGAAATCGGCGGTCAGCCGCCAGCCCCCGAGTGGCAGCACCAGCGTGCCGGAGGTGAACTGCGCCTGTTGGGTCAAGAGCCGGGCGCGCGCCGCCGTGGCGAGCGCGGTCTCGTTCAGGCCCACGACCAGCACGCGCTGCGCGATGAGCTCGTCGCGGGCAAACCTGTGCTGCGCGGGCGGCGGCCACGCGAGGCGTTGCTCGCGCCGGCCGCGCGTGATCTGGCTGGTCGCCTGGTAGCGCCAGCCCTCGACGCCGGCCGCCGCCAGTCCCCACAAATTATCCAGGTTGAGCCAGGGGCCCGGCAGCGTGCGCGCCGCGGCCGCCCGCCGGCCATCCACCAGCCACTCGCCGCCGGCGAACTTCACGCGGCGCGGTCCGCCCTGATGGACCCATTCCGGTTCGTTGAGCACGCCGAGCAGACCGGTTTCATAGTGCGTCAGGGTGACGGCGCGCCGCGCGGTGACGCGCTCCACATAGAGGACGCGCCCTTCCGGGAGGCTGGCGAAGACGAGCTGTTGCGCCACCGCGCCGCCGGCGCGGCCGAGCAGCGCGGAGACCGCATAGTGGTCGCGGTTGGTGACGGCGTTGACCGCCTCGACCACGAGGCCGGCGGCCTGGCCCGCGGCGATGTGCCCGACGAAGCTGTGCTCGAGCGGACTGCCCAGCAGGTCGGCGTCGAACGGGATCGCCTGGCCCATCACGAGGCGGCCCCACGAGAACGAGGTGAAACCCGCGGGTGTGCGTTGCGCGAGGAAGGCGCCGTGCTGGAAATAGCGCACGCCGGCCAGCCGCCGCTCGAACTCCGCGGCGCTCACCGGCGCCACTCCTTCGCCCAGCGTCAGGTGGAGCAGGAACGTCGCGGCGTAGGCGTGGGCGTACATGCCGGGCAGCGAGGGGAAGAAATATTCGCCGGGCAACAGGCTCCGGCCGTCGGGCGAGCGCGCCTGCATCCGCTCGCAGGTGTCGAGCGCGGCGCGTTCGAGCCGCGCGGCCTCGGCGTCGCCGCAGAGCACGTTCATTTCCGCGTGCAACGCGGGCGAGACGCGGTGCAGCTCCCAGTCCTGTCCGTTGGGGAAATGGCTGCGGCCATCGGGATGCGTCAGGAATTTCAGGTGGTCATAGATGGGCGCGGCGTTGAAGCGCAGCGCCTCCGGCGGCGGCTGGCCGGCCCAGCGGTAGCAGATGTCCTGGCCCAGCAGCAGGCCGATGCATGCCATGTAGCTCGGATGCACGCGGTCGTGATTTTCCAGCGTGTAGTCGGGATGGATGTTGGCGCCGAGCCGGTAGCCGCGGAGCGGCCGGCCGTCCACGCGGCGGTCGCTCTGGGTGTCGTCTTCAGTCAGGAAGGAGGAGAGCTGCCAACGCTGGGCCGCCACGCGCCAGGCCGGCGCGCGCGGATGTTGCGGAAACAGGTTCGCCGCCAGCGCTGGCGCCAGCGAGTTCCAGGCGTTCTCCTCGGCCTTCGTGTCGTTCTTGATCTGGCAGGGCGGCGACGCCTTCAGGAAGCGGTCGGCCTCCGCGCTCACCAGATGAGCGACCAGTTCCTGCAACTCCGCGTCGAGCCGGTCCCAGACCAGCCACGCCGCCTGGCCCGCCTGAAACGCCCACAGCGCCGACTGCCATTGCGCCTGCCATTTCCCGCCATCGTTGGCCAGCAAGGTGCCCTGCGAATGCGTCGGCGCCACGAAACGCAGGAGCGCGACCAGGTCGGCGAGCGCGCCCGCGCGTTCCTCCGCCGTCGCGCCCCAGCGCGCGACGACGGCGCAGGCGAGCAGCACCTGTGTGTTCGGGCGGATGCCGTGCTCGGTATGCCGGCCATCGGTCAGCAGCTTGGCGCGCGGGTCCTTGGCCCAGGGTTTGAGGTCGTTGTGGATCGCCACGAGTTCGCGCCGCGTCAGCGCGAGCGCCCGTTGCGCCAGCGGGCCGGGCGCGTTGGTGAACGCCGGCACGGTCACGGCCGGCAGTTCCGCGGCGCGGACGCCGCCGAGCAGCGTCAGGCCCAGCGCAAGGGCGGTGAAGAATCTCATGGCGCGGATAGTAGCCGTCCGGCCGTGCCCGCTCAAGCGGCGGCCGCTGTTCCAGGGGTTGGAAAAAAAACAACGCCGTTTTTCCAGGCCTTGGAAAACGGAGGGTGAAGTTTTCCAGGGCTTGGACCCGCGGCGGCCACCCGCGGGAAATCGTCGGCGGCGGGCGGGACGGCGCTTGACGGGGCGCGGTGACATCCGCTAGCGTGTCGCCGTGTCCCGTAAGACCAACAACCGTCGCAAGTGAGTTTGTCCTATGAAAGCTTTCTGCCTGTTCAAGCAAGCCGCGGTGGCGTGGCTGGCGGTCGTCGTCGCGCTGGGCGGCGTCGCGCGCGCGGACGAGGTTGACCGCGAACTGGACTTTGCCACGGCGCTGGCGCAATTCGGCCTGCCCTATTACGGCAGCCGCGTGGTGGAGCGCCTGCTGGTGCAGCACCCGGACGGGGCGGAGCGCGCGAAGCCGGTCAAGGCGCGGCTGATGCTGGCCAGCGGCCGGTTGAAGGAGGCGGAGGAGGCGGTCAAGGCGCTCAACGCCTCCGATAAGCGCGTGCAGGAGATGCTGCTTTCGCTGGCGGTGGCGTTCTATAACGCGGGGCAGTTCGACAAGACGCGCGCGATCTACGACGATTTCTTCAAGAAGGTCCAGGGCAAGCCGGCGGACCCGGCGTTCTACCGGTCGTCGGCGTTCCAATACGGCCAGATTTTGGAGCACGCGGGCGACCCGGCGGGCGCGATCAGGGCCTATCAACACATCATTGAGTTGGGCACGCGCGACGACGCAGGCCGGCAGGCGCTGTGCGAGCAGGCCGAGCTCTACCTGAAGCTGGCCGAGGTGGCGACGGGCACGAACGTGGTGGTGCAGCTCAAGCATGCGGAGCGGGTCGCGAACGTCGTCCTCTATCAGGGCCTCGACATGTGGTTCGGGCGCGCGCTGATTTCGCTGGCGAGCGCGAAGGAGCGGCAGGGCAAACTGGCCGAGGCGCGGCAGGCGATCGCCGGGCGCATGAACGTGCTGCTGGAGATTGAGAAGGCGGTGCGCGAGGAGAGCGGCGCGAACCCGCTGGCCGTGCAGCAGATCAGCCCGATCCCTGGCGCGCGCTCGGCGCTCGGCGACCTGCACGCCCACGAGGGCAAGGACCTGCTGAAGGCGGGCCAGAAGGAAAAGGCCAAGCAGGCCTTCAGCGCGGCGCTGACGGAATACATCAACGTGCTCAAGAAGTATCCGAAGAGCCCGGCCGCGCCGCAGGTGGCCGCGCGCACGCAGGACCTGCTGGCCCAGTTGCAGGCGATGGGCAGCAAGACCTCGATTGATCTGTCGCCGTGGCTGGCGCAGGTGAACGCGCCGGTGTTCGAGCCGGCGGACCAGCTCTTCCGCGCGGGCAAATACAAGGAGGCGCTGGAGGCCTACGACAAGCTGCTGCAGCAGTTCAAGAGCAACCCGGCGGTGCCCCAGGTGCTGGTCAACAAGATGATGAGCTACGCGCACCTGAAACAGCCGGAGGAAGCGCTGAAGCTGGCCAACGAGGCCGCGGCGCAATTTGTCGCGGACCCGCGGACGGCGAGCGGCATCCTGCAACTGGCGAAGTTCTACGACGACCAGGGCGAGGAAGGCGAGGCGCGGGCGGTCAAGGTCTATTACCTCGTCCTGAAATTATTCCCGAAACACGAGCGCGTCCCGAACGTGCTCTACCGGCTGGCCTTCCTGCGCAACCAGGCGAAGGATCCGGAAGGCGCGGTCACGCTGTTGCAGCGCATCGCCGATGAGTTCCCGAACGACCCGCTCGGCGCGAAGGCGATGAGCCAGCTCGCGTGGAGCTATTACGCGGCGAGCAACTACGTGCAGGCGATCAAGGGCTTCACCAACTACCTCGTGTCCGCGCAGTCCGGCCCGGACAAGGCGCAGGCGCAGTTCTTCCTCGCCACCGCCTACCGCCAGAGCAACCAGCCGCGCGAGGCGCTCGCGGCGCTCGAGGCGCTGATCGGCTGGCTGGAGAAGGACCGCAACTCGTTCGCGCGCGTGGCGGCCGACCTCAAGAAAAACGACGACCTGCTCGAACAGGCGTTCTTCCAGCGCGGCTCGTGCCTGATCGCGATCAAGGAGCCGGCCGCCGAGCTCGCCCTCAACCGCGACAAGGCGCTCAAGGCGTTCGACGAATTTGCGGCGCGCTACCCGCGCAGCAAGCAGCTCGCGAAGGCGCTGCGCCTGAAGGGCGCGGCTTATCTGGAAATCGGCCGGACGCAGGACGCGGCGCAGGTGTTCGACGAGCTCGCGAAAAAATATCCGAACACCGAGGAAGGCAAGAGCGCGCTCTACGCGCTGGCCAAGAGCGCGCTGGAGGTGCGGCAGATCAAGCAGGCGCAGGACGCGCTGACCAAGCTCGCCGCGACCGCCGACAAGTACGGGCCGGAACTGTTCTTGAGCCTCGGCAAGGATTTCACCGATGCCAAGCTGCCGGCCGACGCCGCCAAGTGCTTCGACGTTGTGCTCGGCAAGCTGACCGATCCCAAGGCGCCGCTGCGCGAGGTGGCGCTGTTCGCCAAGGGCAAGGCGCAACTCGACGCCGGCGACGCCAAGACCGCGCTGGTCACACTGAACCAGTTGTTCAAGGAGTATCCCGCGACCGGCTTCTTCCGCGAGGGCAAGTTCGCCGTGGCCGATGCCGCGCGGCAGGCCAAGCAGTTCAACATCGCCGAGTCCGCGCTGGCCGACGTGATGCAGCAATACGCGAACAAGCCGGCGATCTTCACGCGCGCCAACCTCGACCTGGCGAAGATGCAGCTCGATGGCGGCCAGAAGGAGAAGGCGCTCGCCAGCTACCAGCGCGTCGCGATGTTGAGCGACCCGACCAACGCCGACCTCGCGCCGATGGTCGAGGAAGCCTACCGCGAGGCCGTGCGGCTGGGCATGGACCTGCGGCGCTACAGCGATGTCATCCAGAACAGCGACGAGTATGAGAAGGCTTTCCCGAACGGGAAATACCTCGACGAGGCGCGCCGGGCGCGGACCGAGGCGAAGACCAAGAACAGCGGCGGTTGAGCGCCGGGAACTTTTTTTCGGGAGACGTGGGATGAAGACAACAACTGGCAGCAGACAGCGGCGCGCGGTCGCGTGGCTGGCGGCGGCACTGGCCGGCGGCGCGCTCCCGGCCCTCGCGGCCTACGTGATCCAGCAGGACGGCTCGCGCAAGGATGGCCTTGATATCCGCATCACGCCCGACGGCAACGTGCTGTTGACCACCGCGCCCGGCCAGCAGACCACCTACGCCCCCGGCCAGTACCAACTGGCCGTGGCCGACAAGCCCGCCGAATATGACAAGGCCGTACTCCTCTATAACAGCCGCAAATATGATGAGGTCATCGCGCTGCTGACGCCCGTGGCCTCGAAGCTGCGCGGCCTGTTCTGGGATGCCTACGCCGGCGCGCTGATCATCCAGTCGCAGATCGCCAAGGGCGAGGCGCTGGGCGCGGTGGCGACCGCCGACCGCCTGCTGATCGCCAATTCCAAGCTCGCCGAGAACACGGTGGCGCAGGACGCGCAACGGCAGGCGCTGATCGCCGCGAAGCAATTCGACCGGCTGGAGGGGATGCTGAACACCACGCTCAACGGCGCGTCGCGGCCGGACGCGGCGCGCGCCAACGTCACGCGCGGCGATGTGCGCATGGCGCAGAACCGGTATGAGGAGGCGGTGATGGATTACCTGCGCGCCGCGCTGCTCTATCCCGAGGTCAAGGACGAGAACGAGGTCCAGGCCGAGGCGCTGGCGCGGGCGGTGGCGGCGTTGCAACAGTTGAAAGACGCCCGCAGCTCGCAGTACTGCCTGCGGCAGTTGCTGGAGCGCTACCCGACAAGCCGCGCCGCCGCGCGGCTGCGGCCGCGCTAAACAGTCCGTGCGGCCAGAAATGGCTTGCAAACAAGGGCAAAAACATTTTATCTGCACGCGCGTCGTGTGCTGATTGAGAAAAGGAGATTCGTCATGATGCGGAAAAATATGCTGTGGGCGGCCCTGGTGGGCGCTGGTCTTTTTGCGATGGGTTGGACGGTGACGGCTTTCGCGCAGGCGGCTGCTCCAGCCCCGGCTCCGGCCGCCGCGCCCGCGGCAGCGCC
>CAISWQ010000086.1 GCA_903889245.1 uncultured Lentisphaerota bacterium
CCGCGCGCGCCGCCCCCCTTGGGGGGCGGGAAGGTTCCGGTCCCGCCACCAATCCCACCACACCCACCCGGTGACATGACCACCCTCTTCCAACCATCCACCCGACCCCCCAAGTGGTGCACTTGGTCCTTGCGCCCGCGGCCTCGGAAAAACCCGCCCTCCGCTTTCCCAGGCCCTCGCCCCCGTTTTTTATGTGGCGGGGCGGGGGAGGCATGGCTATAGTCGCCGCGCTTGCTTGACCACATGAAAGGAGCGGGCGCGTGCATGCGATAGCATTGGGCTGGCTGGACTATTCGATTCTGTTGATCTACGTGGCGTTCGTCGTGGGCATCGGCTTCGCGCTGAAGCGCTACATGAAGACCTCGTCGGACTTCCTCACCTCGTCGCGCGGCATCCCGACGTGGGTGACGGGCCTGGCGTTCATCTCCGCGAACCTCGGCGCGCTCGAACTCGTCGGCATGGCGGCGAGCGGCGCGAAGTATGGCATCGCCACGGCGCACTTCTACTGGGTCGGCGCGATCCCGGCGATGATCTTCCTCGCGGTCTTCATGATGCCGTTCTACTACGGCAGCAAGGCGCGCTCGGTGCCGGAATACCTGAAGCTGCGCTTCGATGAACGCGTTCGCGCGCTCAACTCCATCGCGTTCGCGGTGATGACGTTGTTCGCCTCCGGCATCTCGATGAACGCGCTGGCCAAGCTGCTCAACCAGCTCCTTGGCTGGAACTATCACCTCGCGCTCTGGGTCTGCTCCGGCGTCGTGCTCGTCTATGTGCTCAAGGGCGGCCTGACCTCGGCGATCTACACCGAGGTGCTGCAATTCTTCATGATCGTGCTCGGCTTCGCGCCGGTGGTCTATCTGGGGCTGAAGGACGCGGGCGGCTGGGACGCGATGAACAAGGTGCTGCACGGCGTCGCGCAGAATCCGGCGGCGCTCAACCTGCAGGAGGCCGGCACGACCTACGCGGCGAACGCGTGGACCAGCGCGTGGCAGCCGCTGCTGGCCGGCCCGGCGAACAACCCGATGGGCGTGGATCTGTTCGCGATGGTCTTCGGCCTCGGCTTCGTTCTCTCGTTTGGCTACTGGTGCACGAACTTCCTCGTCGTCCAGCGCGCGATGGCCGCGAAGAACATGACCGCGGCCCGCAACACGCCGATTGTCGCGGCGGTGCCCAAGATGCTCTTCCCCGCGCTCGTCATCGTCCCCGGCATGATCGCCGTCGCGCTGACCGCGCTGCCGGAGAAGGGTTACCGCATTCCGCCGCCGATCCTCGGCGAGGAGGTTTACGCCAAGGCCGTCGCCGCCGTGAAGGCGAACGCGGCCGCGGACGCGCAGGCCGGCGTCAAGGCGGTCGGCGACGCGCTCGGCAAGAAGGTGGATGCCGCCAAGGTCACCGCGCTGCTCAAGGAGCAGGCCGCCGCGCCGCTGGCCGACGCCAAGATCAAGGACCAGCTCTACGGCGCGATCGCGGAATATGATTATGACGGCGTGATCCTCTCGCTGGTGAAGAAGTATTGCCCGACCGGCCTGCTCG
>CAISWQ010000087.1 GCA_903889245.1 uncultured Lentisphaerota bacterium
GGCGTTCTTTTTCAGTCAACTGCGTGTACTCTCGCTTCATGGACGGGTCTCCTTGCGGGGGTTGTTAGGTCCAACAACCGTTAGGTGTACCCGTCCGCTTTCGGTGGTGCACTTATTATGTGCATGCGGGGGCTTGGAAAACCGGCCCGCTGGTTGCCAAGCCCTGGAAATTTTCCCCGTCACACGCTCCATGATTGACAACGAAAGCTGGTTTGCGTATGCCGGGGGCAGCAGAAAGGAATGCCCGCGCGCGTGGATAACCGACAGCGCCCGGTGTGAGCGGCAGGGCGCGGCCCGCGGGCATGGACCAGCATGGAATTCAAACGGACGATCAAATATGAAGCCGACCGGGTGAAGGGCTTCGGCGACGAGGTCCGCAGCGTGCCCGGCTGCGAGGACCTGCAGGCGTGCATCCAGTGCGGCACATGCTCCGGCGTCTGCCCGCTCTCCATCTACATGGACTATTCGCCGCGGCAGGTGATGACGCTGACGCGGGCCGATTTCAAGAACGAGGTGCTACGCAGCCACACGATCTGGCTGTGCGCCTCGTGCTATCACTGCACTGTGGAATGCCCGCGCAAGATCCGCATCACGGACATCATGTATGAGCTCAAGCAGCGCGCGATCCACGAGCGCATCTACCCGCGGCAGTTCACCATCCCGGTCCTCGCCCGCGAGTTCTACAAGATGACCTATAAGTACGGGCGCATCACCGAGAACGTGCTGGCGGCGACGATGTACCTGAAGACGAAGCCGATCGAGGCGCTCAAAATGTGGCGGCTGGGGCTGGGTCTGTTCCTGCGCGGGCGCTTCCCGCTCAAGCTGGAGAAAATCAAGCGCCGCGACGAGCTTGACCGCATGATGAAGGTCGTGGACCAGCTGAACATTGACTCGCTGCACGACGAGAAGAAAAAGACGCACGGGGAAGGCGTCGCCGGGAGCCTCGCATGACGACGAAATATTCCTACTTTCCAGGCTGTTCGCTCAAGGGCATCGGCCGCGCCTACGAGGAGAGCCTGCTGCCGGTCTTCCGCGCGCTGGGCTGCGAGCTGGAGGAGCTCGAAGACTGGAACTGCTGCGGCGCGACCGCCTACATGGCGGTGGACGAGGTCAAGGCCTGCGTGCTCGCCTCGCGCAACCTGGCGATGGCGGAGCAGCTCGGCCACAAGGAACTGCTCGCACCGTGCAGCGCGTGCTACCTGGTGCTGAACAAGACCAAGCACTACCTCGAGGATTCGCCCGCGGTGCGCGGCGTGATCCAGAAGGCGCTGGCGGAGGTCAACATGACCTACTCCGGCCAGACGCCGGTGAAGCATCCGCTGGACGTGATGATCAACAACATCGGGCTCGACGAGATCAAGAAGCGCGTCAAGCGGCCGCTGACCGGACTGAAGGTGGCGCCCTATTACGGCTGCCAGATCGTGCGGCCCTACGCGACCTTCGATGACCAGCACGACCCGGTGACGATGGACCGCCTGCTGGAGGCGATCGGCTGCGAGATCGTCCGCTTCCCGCTCAAGACGCGGTGCTGCGGCGCGAGCCTGACCGGCACGCTGCCGGAGCCGGGCCTGCTGTGCGCGAAGATCATCCTCGCCGAGGCCCTCAAGCGCGGCGCGGACGTGATCGCCACGGTCTGCCCGCTGTGCCAGTTCAACCTCGACGGCTATCACCACAACATCGAGAAGAAGTGGGGGCCGCACCGCATCCCGACGGTGTATTTCACGCAGTTGATGGGTCTCGCGTTCGGCTTGGGCGAGCGCGAGCTGGGCCTGCACCGCGGGTTTATCCCGATGAAGCCGCTGCCGGCGCCGGCCGCGGCGGGGGCGTGAACGCAGCAATTTTCCGGTGGAGCAAACGCACATGGACAAGCCAAGCAAGTCAAACATCCGGATCGGTTTCTACGTCTGCCACTGCGGCTCGAACATCGCCGCGATGGTGGACTGCCCGGCCGTGGCGAAATATGTGGAGACCCTGCCGAACGTCGTGCTCTCGCGCGACTACAAGTATATGTGCTCCGATCCCGGCCAGGAGCTGATCCAGAAGGACATCGCCGAGTTCAAGCTCAACCGCGTCGTCGTCGCCTCGTGCTCGCCGCTGCTGCACGAGCACACGTTCCGCGGCGCGGTCGAGGCCGGCGGCCTGAACCCGTTCTTCTTCCAGATGGTCAACATCCGCGAGCACGATTCGTGGGTGCATACCGACAAGGCCGAGGCGACCGCGAAGGCGAAGGAGCTCGCGCGCGCGGCCGTCTTGCGCGTGGCGCAGCACAAGGCGCTCGAGGTGAAGAAGGTCCCGATCCATCCCGACGCGCTCGTCGTCGGCGGCGGCATCGCGGGCATCCACGCGGCGATGACGCTGGCCAACGCGGGCAAGAAGGTCTTCCTCGTCGAGCGCGAGCCTTCCATCGGCGGGCACATGGCGAAGTTCGACAAGACCTTCCCGACACTCGACTGCGCCGCCTGCATCCTGACGCCGAAGATGTCCGCAGTCGGCACGCACCCGAACATCACGCTGCTCTCCTATTCCGAGGTCACCAAGCTCGATGGCTACGTGGGCAACTACACCGTGACCGTGAAGCGCAAGCCGCGCTATATCATCGAGGACAAGTGCACCGGCTGCCAGGACTGCATCGTCAACTGCGTCTACAAGGAGCCGAAGTTCCGCGACGAGTTCAACGAGGGGCTGGGCAAGCGCAAGCCGGTCTATATCCCGTTCCCACAGGCGACGCCGCAGGTCGTGGCGATTGACCCGAAGACCTGCCTGAACTTCCGCAACGGCGAGCTGACGAACAAGTGCAAGAAGAGCTGCGTCACCGCCTGCGGCGAGAAGCAGGCGATTGACTTCAACCAGCAGGAAACCTTCCTCGATCTGAAGGTCGGCACGATCATCATCACCACCGGTTTCCAGACCTTCGACGCGAAGCGGATGCCGCAGTACGGTTACGGCAAATATCCGAACGTCTATACCGCGCTGGAGATCGAGCGCCTCGTGAACACCTCCGGCCCGACCGGCGGCCACGTGGTGATGCGCGACGGCAAGACGGAGCCCAAGAGTATCGGCATCATCCACTGCGTCGGCAGCCGTGACAAGAAGACCAACCGCTGGTGCTCGCGCGTCTGCTGCATGTACTCGATGAAGCTCGCGCACCTGCTCAAGGAACACACCGGCGCGGAGGTGTATAGCTTCTACATTGACATGCGGACGCCGGGCAAGGGCTACGAGGAGTTCTACGACAAGCTGCTCGAGGAGGGCGTCCACTTCATCCGCGGCCGCGTCGGCGAGGTCACCGACTGGGCGATGTCGAAGGAGGAGATGGAGGAGGGCAAGCTGATCATCCGCGTCGAGGACACGCTCGCTGGCTACGTGCGGCGCATCCCGTTCGACATGGTCGTGCTCGCCACCGGCATGGAGGCACAGAGCGACGCGCAGGACGTGCGCCGCCTGTTCAACATGAGCTGCGGCTCGGAGGGCTTCTTCCTGGAGCGCCACCCGAAACTCGCGCCGGTCAGCACCTTCACCGAGGGCATCTTCATCGCCGGCGCCTGTCAGGGTCCGCGCGATATCCCGGACACGGTCGCCCAGGCCGGCGCGGCCGCCGCCGAGGCGCTCGCGCTGATTGATAAGGGGCACATCGAGCAGGAGCCGAACACCGCCTACATCATCGAGGAGGAGTGCTGCGGCTGCAAGTCGTGCCTCCCGCTCTGCCCCTACACCGCGATCACGTTCGACACCGGCAAGAAGAAGGCCGTCATCAACGAGGCGCTGTGCAAGGGCTGCGGCACGTGCGTCGCCGCCTGCCCCTCCGGCTCGATCGTCCAGAACCTGTTCGATGACGACGAAATCTTCAGCGAAATCCAGGGAGTGCTGGCCCATGAGTGAACAATGGCAACCGCGCATCGTCGCGTTTTTCTGCAACTGGTGCACCTACACGGCGGCGGACCTCGCGGGCGTCTCGCGCCTGAAGTACGCCGCCAACACGCGCGTCATCCGGCTGATGTGCTCCGGCCGCGTGGACCCGCAGTTCATCCTCGACGCGCTTGCGAAGGGCGCCGATGCCGTGCTGATCGGCGGCTGCCATCCCTTCGACTGCCACTACGCCGAGGGCAATTACAAATGCCTGCGCCGTTTCCAGCTGCTCAAGCGCATGCTCAAGGACATGGGTATCGAGGAGCAGCGCGTCCGCCTCGAATGGATTTCCGCCGCGGAGGGCGAGAAGGTCAAGCGCGTTATCAACGAGATGACCGAGACCATCCGCGCGCTCGGCCCGCTCGGTATCCCGCAGAAGTTCGCCGCGTGGGACCAGGAGATGGAGGCGTTCGCCGCGCACGTCGAGGCGGGCGAGGCACTCAAAACGCCCTGCTCCGCCCACGCCCCGCAACAGGAGCCCGCCCATGTCTAAACCCAAAGTCGCTTTCTACTGGTGCGCCTCGTGCGGCGGTTGCGAGGAAACCGTCGTGGATCTCGCCGAGGACATCCTTGGCGTGGTCGAGAAGGTGGACATCGTCCTCTGGCCTGTCGCGATGGACTTCAAGTACAAGGACATCGAGGCGATGCCGGACAAGTCCATCACCGCCACCTTCCTCAACGGCGCGATCCGCATGACCGAGCAAGAGGAAATGGCCCGCCTGCTGCGCCGCAAGAGCGTCTATCTAATCGCCTACGGCTCCTGCGCACATCTGGGCGGCATCCCCGGTCTCGCGAACCAGTTCCCGCGCGAGCAGATCCTCAAGTTCAACTACGAGGACGCGCCGACGATTCCCAAGGGCGAGCAAACCCGCCCGCTCACGGCCTTCACCGAGGAAGGCCGCACCACGACGCTACCCGCGCTGCACAATGTGGTGCGCACGCTCGACCAGGTGGTGGACGTGGATTACTACGTGCCCGGCTGCCCGCCGACGCCGAAGATCACGCGCGCCGCGGTGGACGCGCTGCTCTCCGGCAAGCTGCCGCCGAAGGGTTCCGTCATCGCGCCCGACCACGCGCTGTGCGATGAGTGCTCGCGCAAGGACACGAAGCCGGACAAGTGGGACTTCGTCGAGTTCAAGCGCCCGCACCAAAAGCTGATGGACGAGAAGTGCTTCCTGGCGCAGGGCGTCGTGTGCATGGGCCCGGCGACGCGCGCGGGCTGCGATGCCGTCTGCACCGAGGGCGGCATGCCCTGCACCGGTTGCTTCGGCCCGACCTCGCGCGTACGCGACCAGGGCGCGAAGATTCTGTCCTCGCTCTGCTCCAACCTCGCCGCGAAGGAGGAGGACGAGATCGAGGCCACGCTCGCCGGCATTCCCGACCCGGTCGGCACGTTCTATCGCTATGGGCTCGCCAAGAGCATTCTCCGCCGCAAGATCAACCTGCCCGCCAAATCCTGATTGCGAGACACGCCATGAATCCCGAAGCTGAAAAAGTGTTCAATGCCGGAGCCGCCCGCGCCAACGCCGCCTACGCCGGCGCGCGCCGCAACGTCACCATCAACCCGATCACGCGCCTCGAAGGCCACGGCAAGATTGACATCTTCCTCGATGCCAAGGGCGACGTGGAGCGCGCCTACCTGCAGGTGCCGGAACTGCGCGGCTTCGAGGTCTTCAGCCTCGGCCGGCCCGCCGAGGATATGCCGCAGATCACCAGCCGCATCTGCGGCGTCTGCCCGACCGCGCACCACATGGCCGCGACGAAGGCGCTCGACAGCCTCTATAACGTCGAGCCCACCTCCGCCGGGAAAAAAATCCGCGAACTGGTCTATAACGCCTTCACCCTCGAAGACCACGCGCTCCACGTCTTCGTGCTCGGCGGGCCCGACTTCATCGTCGGCCCCGATGCGCCGCCGGAGCAGCGCAATATCGTCGGCGTCATCGGCAAGGTCGGCCTTGAGGCCGGCAAGAAGGTCATCGCGATGCGCCGCCGCGTCCGCGAGATCACCAGCTACTTCGGCGGTAAGGTCGTCCATCCCGTGCTCGGTTTGCCCGGCGGCGTCAGCAAGGCGCTCAAGGCCGAGGACCTCGCGAAGTTCAAGGAGCTCGCCAAGGATGGCGTCGAGTTCGCCGAGTGGACGCTCGCCGTCTTCAAGAGCATCGTGCTTGGCAATCCCGACTACGTGCAGATGATCAAGTCCGACGCCTACACCCACCAGACCTGCTACATGGGCACGGTGGATGCGAACAATAAGGTCAACTTCTACGACGGCGCGACGCGCGTCGTGGACTGCACCGGCAAGGAAGTCTGCAAGTTCACGGCGAAGCAGTACCGCGACTACGTCGCCGAACACACCGAGCCGTGGAGCTACATGAAGTTCGCCTTCCTCAAGAGCCGCGGGTGGAAAGGCTTTGCCGAAGGCCCGGAGAGCAGCATCTACGCCGTCGGCCCGCTCGCGCGCCTCAACGCCGCCGACGGCATGGCCACGCCCAAGGCGCAGGCCGCCTACGACGAATTCTTCAAGACGCTCGGTGGGAAGCCGGTCCACCACACCTTGGCCACGCACTGGGCGCGCGTCATCGAGATGATCTACGCCGCCGAGCGCATCGAGGAATTAGTCAACGACCCCGAAATCACCAGCCCCGACGTGCGCCGCGTCCCCACGCAGACGCCACGCGAGGGCATGGGCATCATCGAGGCCCCGCGCGGCACGCTCTTCCATCACTACCAGACCGATGCGAACGGCCTGATCACGATGGCGAACATGGTCGTCGCCACCGGCAACAACGCCGCGCGTATCGCGATGAGCGTGGACCGCGCCGCCAAGGGCCTCATCAAGGGCGGGAACATCACCGAGGGCCTGCTGAACAAAGTCGAGATGGCCTTCCGCGCCTATGACCCCTGCCTCGGCTGCGCCACGCACACGCTCCCCGGCCACATGCCGCTCCGCGCCCGCATCTTTGACCACCGCCGCGCCGTGGTGCGAGAACTGGTACAGGGCTGACAGCCTTCGGCCCCTGTGCGAGGGAAACAGGCGATGCATGAACCGGCCAGAGCGCCCCTGCTACTGCTTGGCCTCGGCAACGACATTCTGACCGACGACGCCGTTGGTTTGCAGGTCGCCCGCCAACTGGCGGAGGAACTGGCGAGCGACCCGCGCATCGCCATTCTAGAAACACAGGAGATGGGTCTGGCCTTGCTGGATTTTCTGACGGGGCGCAGGGAGGTGCTGTTGGTGGATGCCATCCAGACCGGCAGGGCAGTGCCTGGCACCTTGTATGAACTGGAGGCCGAACACCTCCAGCACCTGACTGGGCGCACGCCCCATTTTCTCGGCGTGGGCGAGACCCTGGCCTTGGGCCGCCAACTGGGCCTGCCGATGCCGGAGCGCGTCCGTATCTTCGCCCTTGAGGTGGCCGATGTACACACGCTCGGCACGCAGCTCTCCCCCGCCGTCGCCGCCGCGCTGCCCGCGCTCCTCGCCCGCCTCCGCGCCGCCGTGCGCGCGAGCCTGGGACAAGCCTGATCCACAAAATAATTGCGCCCGAGCCGAGAAATAATTGGACAAGCTTGCGCTTCGTCATTAGCTTCCGCTCATGCGTTGGCGAAACGTCATGCTGATTTTGACTTTCTGCGCGTGGGGCGGCGGCGCGGCGGAACTGCCCAAGGACGTGCAGCCCGCGCGCGAGGAGTTCGAGGCGGGCCTGAAAAAGGCCGAGCAGCAGGGCCAGGAACGCGTCACCGAGCTGGGCGAGGCCTATCAGAAACGCTTGCGCGAACTCGCCCGCCAGCAGCAAAGCAAGGGGCGCTTCCGGGGGCTGGTGACGGTGCGCGATGAACTCGCGCGCTTCAGCAAGGCGCGGACCCTGCCCGACCGGCCCGTCGAGGAACCCGTCGAGTTGCGCGAGGCGCAAGCCACCTTCCAAACCAAGTGGCAGCAGACGCAGTACAGCAACGAGTTCACCATCGTCAAACTCGCCGAGCGCTATGTGCAGGCGCTGGCGGTCGCCAGCGAGACGCTGGAGAAGGTCAACGCGGCCACGCAGACGGTGCAGGCCGTCGAGGGCGAGTGCGAGCGCGTCGTTGCGCTGCCGCGGCTGCGGCAAGCGCTGGAGGTCACCAAGGTGCGCCCGCCCGCCGCGCCGCCCAAGACGCACACGGGCGCCCTCGCCACCGGCGGCGCCGATCCGCGCCAGCGCCGCCCGCTGGACCTCTACCGGCCCGACAACGAGCCGCTCTCCTCCACCATCAACTACGAGGCGAAGGTCTGGCTCTATGAGGACGCCACGCAGCTCAAGGCCCGCAAATCCGCCGGCGCGGGCGGCCTGTACCGCTCGCTTGATGGCGCGGTGAGCTTTGCGCCGCGCATCACCCTGACCTGCCATAACGGCGAAATCCTCTCCGGCAGCCGGCTGGTGGTCGAGTATTTCAGCCGCGTCCTGCCGGAGCACACGCTCAAGCGCGAGACCGTGGAGCGCGTGACCCTGCCGCGGCTGGAGCGCAGCAAGAGCCACACGGTGGACTTGAAGGGCCTGCAGCTCAACCGCTCCGAGTCGGTCAGCGTGCAGCAGTACGCCGGTGTTTCCGTCAGCAACTTCGGTTCGGATTTCTACGGCCTGATCCTGCACCTGGTGGACCCGGACGGGCGCGTGCTCTGGCAACGCTTCTCGCCGCAGGCGCTCGAACGCGAACTCGCCGCCGCCCCGCCGGAAAAATAAGCCCCGCCCGCCTCGCCCCCGTTTCTCCACGCCGTGGGAAAAGCAGAAAGCAGATGGCTGAAAGCTAAAATCAGCTTTCCAAGCCTCGGAAAAATCTGCGCGCCATTTTCCAAGCCTTGGAAAACAGCGCAGGCAGATGGCCACAGATGAACACAGATGGCGGAGGCGGAGGATTCACAAAAGGAAACGAAGAGAACAAAGGCCTTTTGTAAATAGCGAAGAAGGGAAGGCGGGAGGAAGAGCAACCACAGATGAGCACGGATGCTCACGGATTCCAAGCGGTGCAAGCTGCGCAATCTATGCTGATCTGCTTCGCGGCTGCGAGTCTGCGCTGTCTTCTGGCTGGGCTGTCCGCCCTGCTGCCCGCCTGCCCACAGGTGGGGCGGGCGCGGCCATCTGTGAAATCTGTGGCGATTTCCGCTGGGCGTCAGTAGCGGTAGTGGTGCGGCTTGAAGGGGCCGGCGGCGGGTAGGCCAAGGTACTTGGCCTGCTTCGGCGTCAGCTTCTCCAACTGCACGCCGAGCTTGCCCAGATGCAGCCGCGCCACATGCTCATCGAGCAGCTTCGGCAGCGTATAGACGCCAATCGGGTACTTGCCGGGGTTCGTGAACAGCTCGATCTGCGCCAGCGTCTGGTTGCTGAAGCTGTTCGACATGACGAAGCTCGGATGGCCCGTCGCGCAGCCAAGGTTGCAGAGCCGGCCCTCGGCCAGCAGGAGGATGCTGCGGCCGGAGGGGAAGGTGATGCGGTGGACCTGCGGCTTGATCTCCAGCCAGTCGTACTTCTTGATGGCCTCAACCTGAATCTCGCTGTCGAAGTGGCCGATGTTGCAGACGATGGCGAGGTGCTTCATCTGCTTCATGTGCCGCTCGGTGATCACGTCGCAGCAGCCGGTGGAGGTGACGAAGATATCGCCGAGCTTGCACGCCTCGTCCATGGTCATGACTTCATAACCTTCCATCGAGGCCTGCAAGGCGCAGATGGGGTCAATTTCGGTGACGATGACGCGCGCGCACTGGCCGCGCAGGCTCTGGCACGAGCCCTTGCCGACGTCGCCATAACCGGCGACGACCGCGACTTTGCCCGCGAGCATGACATCGGTGGCGCGCATGATGCCATCCACGAGCGAGTGGCGGCAGCCGTAGATGTTGTCGAACTTGCTCTTGGTGACGGAGTCGTTGACGTTGAAAGCGGGGAAGAGCAGTTCGCCGCGCTGCTGCATCTGGTAGAGGCGGTGGACGCCCGTGGTCGTCTCCTCGCTGACGCCGCGGATGGCCTTGACCATCTTGTGGAAGCGGCCGGGATTCTTCTTCACGGCCTTCCTGACCTGTGCGAGCAGAATTTTTTCCTCGGTGCTTTCCGGCTGGCGGTCGAGCACGGCGGGATTGTCCTCGGCGGCATAGCCGAGGTGGACGAACAGGGTCGCATCGCCGCCATCATCGAGGATCATGTTCGGCGATTCAGCGCCCCAATCGAGGATACGGTCGGTGTATTCCCAGTATTCCTCCAGCGTCTCGCCCTTGACGGCGAAGACCGGCGTGCCGCGCGCGGCGATGGCGGCGGCGGCGTGGTCCTGCGTGGAGAAGATGTTGCAGCTTGCCCAGCGGATTTGGGCGCCGAGATGCTGGAGCGTCTCGATCAGCACCGCGGTCTGGATCGTCATATGCAGGGAGCCGGCGATGCGCGCGCCCTTGAGCGGCTGCTGTTGGCCGTATTCCTCACGGATGGCCATCAGCCCCGGCATCTCGAACTCGGCCAGGTCCATTTCCTTGCGGCCAAAGTCGGCCAGCGCCATGTCCTTGACGATATAATCGCCGGGGCGGACGGATTTCTTCTTCATGGGAAACTCCTGGACCGAAGCGACGGGGTGACTTAGTGCTGCTTGGTTTTGGGCAGACCGTAGGCGCGGTCGCCCTCTTTCCACTTGCCGTCCTTGCGCATGATATCAATGCGCTCGAACCGCTTGAGCACGTTGCGCTTCGTCTGAATCTTGCTCGCCGACTTCAAACTCGGATGCATGGACATGGTTGAACTCCGTTCTCTCCGCCGCTGCACGGCGGGCGCGGATTGATAGCAGATTCGGCCCGAAAGTCAATCATCCGCATGGACACCCACCACAGATACAAGCACCGCCATTTCCAGATCGGGCTAGTCTCGGTTTAACCCAGCTCCACAGAAAGCGACTCGCCAGCCGCCAGATTGGTTTCCTGCTGAAAAAGCACCAGCATTCGATCAGGCTGGCTGGAGGTCGAGGCACCAGCAGCGCGGCCACCAATCGTGACCTTCACGGTCGCGCCGCGCAGGCGGGCCGGCACGGCGAGCGCGAGGGTCTTGAGGCGCAGCGTCCCCCACTTGAGTGCAATTTGAGCTTTGAAATTTGAAATCTCAAATTTCTGCTCGAAGGTGCCCCACCCGACGGCGGTGGTGAACGGCGCCTTGAAGTTTTCCGGTGTGAGGCGCGGCGCAAAACCGAGGTGGCCCTTCGGCCCGTGATACTCAAAGCCGCACGCGGCAAGAAAAACGCCGTAGCTGGCCATCGAGCGCGCGTAGTGGTCGCCGCACTCGACCTCGTTCCACGGATTGCGGCGCGAGGCGTGGTAGCGGTCATGCAGCGCGCGCGTGATCGCGAAGCCTTCGAGCAGCATGTACTCCCAGACCATGTGGCCGGCCACCTGATATTCGAAGCCGTTCATGCACTCATTGAAGTACCCGGCAAACCCCGGCTTGGCATTGCCCACGCCGCACGCATTCTCGAAATCCCAGTCCGTGCGCGGGAACGTGCACATCAGCAGGCCCGCCTCGCCGGCCATCGCGTACCAACGGCCGGCCTTGAAGCGCTCGCGGTAGGGGCCGACATCCGGCGAGAAGTTGTATTTCCAAAGCGCGCGTAGCGCCGACTTGGTTTCCGGCTCCGGCAGCACTCGCGGCAGGCCGACCTGCCACGCCCAGCTCTGGCCCATGACCTGGTCAATCTCGCAGCCGGTGCCGGAGTTGATCGCCTGGGCATGTTGCGGGTCCGGCTTGTTGATGAAGTATTCGCCATCGAACAGGTCGGCGACGATTTTCTTCTGCCCGCGTTCAAAGATCGCGCGGCACTTCGCGGCGTAGGCGGCATCGCCGAGTTCATCGGCCAGCGTCGCGGCCGCCTGCAGCGCAGCGAGGTAGAGCCCGCTCAACCACGCGACAGGGCCGAACCAGTCGGCATCGAGCGTGTTGTGCTGGTTGCCCTCGATGATGCCGTCGCCATCGCCATCCTTCGCGATGAGCCAGTCGGTCGCACGCTTGACGCCGGGCCAGACGCGCTTGAGGAAGGCGTCGTCGCAGCTCATTTGGTGCTCGCGCAACGTGCGCAGGACCGAGCCGGCCTGCGCGTCAATTGCGGGGATGTTATTGTTCTCGCCGCGGAAATAGATCGCGCCATCGGCTTGCAGCGCGAGGCCGAAGTCGGTCCGCTCGCGCAGGATGCGCTCCAGCTCTGGAAACTGCCGCCCCATCGCCTGCGCATAATGCCAGACGTGCGCGCAGGTGCCGGCGCAGCAGCCAACGCCCTCCCACGCCCAGAACCGGCCGTCGGCAAAGCGGTGGCAGGTCGAGGTGGCGAGGATTGAGGTGTTGAGCTGCGTGCGGTCGAGGAACCAGTACGGCAGGGTCGAGTCATACCACGTGTCGCGCCAGAGCCGCGTCTGCTGCGCGAGCCGGTCAAAGTTTTCGGCGACGTGTTTCGCCACCGCGAGCGCGGAGTCGAACTTCGTCGCATAGAACCGGCCACCCTCGCGCGCGCCCTTGATGAACAGATTCGGGAAATGCCACGCGAGCACGAAGGTCACGGTGGCCGACTCACCCGCGCCGAGCTTGAGCTTGCGGCCGAGTTCGCCAACGAGTTTCTCGCCAAGCGGCTTGGCGGCCTCGCCACTGGCGAGCTCCGCCGGCGCGCCAAGCAGAGCAAGCCCTAGCGTGCCGAGGTCGGGTAGCTTCTCGAAGGGGACAGACGTGCCCGCCTGATCGCTGAAGGTGATCTTCCCGACGCCGATGTTGCCCCACGGACCTGTCTGTGCGTCCACGATTTCGATACGCGCTTCCTGCCCGGCCAATTTGCGCACATCGAAATGCACCAGTTCCATCTTGTTGTTGGCTTTTCCGGTCAGTGACTGAACCACGTTGCCATTCACCACGAGGTTCACGCAGGTCTTGTCCTTGTGATTGCCGCCGCCAACCCAGAGCCTGATGTAATCGCGCTCAATCTTGAACGCCGCGCTGGTCAGCTTACCCAGCGCGCCATCGCGCACGCCCACGCCCTGGCCCAGCGCGCTGGCGTGCGAATTCGCGACGCGGTCCGTGTCGCCACCGACGTCGCCCTGATAGCCCGGAATCGCCGATTTTTTCACCGGCCCGCTACCGAATGCCGTGCCCTCGACCTGCCAGCCCGCGTAGGTGTCCTTGTTCCAGTCCTCGAAAACGATATCGGGTCGCTGCGGCTTTTCTGGCGCGGTGGATTCTTCCGCTGAACATTCCAAAAGACTGAAACCATTCTCCCTGATCACGCGGTTGCGCCGCACGCCCGGCGCGTTGCGGTGGTTGAGCAGCACCGCGTTTTCCAGCGTGCCGACGAGCGCGGCTTCGACCGGCGCGGCGGAAATGTTTTTCACCGTGAACTGCATGATCGTCACCGGCAAACTGGAATCGTCGGTGTTCAGCGGGATGAACGGCGCGAACGCCTCTAGGGTGACGGCGAGCGGCACCGCCGCGTCGCGATATTCGACGCGGCCGATCGGATACTCGCCGCGGAAGCTGATGTCGGAAAATCCGCTGCGATCAAGCGCCACGGTCCTCTCGCCAAGGCGCAGCGCGAAACTTTGCTCCAGCGGATGATCCGGATCGGGCGGCTTGGCATAGTGACCCGCGCCGGTGTTCTGGTGCTGGTTGAAAATGTCCCAATGCCAGAGCTTGCCATCGCCGCCGAGATAAAGCTGGCCAGCACAGAGGCCGCCGACCGGCATGCCGACGTAGCGCAGATTCGCGCCGCGCAAAATTTCCGGCGTGCCGCGCTCGAACAGCGACTTCACCCATGCCGGGTCGAGCTTCTTATCCTCCGGCACCAGCTTGGAAAAATCCTTTCGCGTGAACGGCCCGGCCATTACCGGCAGCCGCGACGCGACGACCGCTGCCGCGCCCGCGCCCATCAACTTCACAAAATCCCGCCGTGTACTCCCAGTGCAACCGCAATTCTTCGATTCGCATTTCATGGCCGGCTCCTTTCACGCAACACCGCGGCACTTTTCCAAACCTTGGAAAACTTCGCCAGCTTTTTTCCAAGCCTTGGAAATCAGGCGTTGGCAAAGCGGCGGATGTCCACGGGCAGGCACCGGCCGTTCCACGTGCCGGGCCCGTCCTCAAAGACGCCGGCGATCGGGGCCTGGCAGAATTTGCAGCGGCCGCCCTCGAGATGCCACGCGGTGATGTCGTAGCCCTCGCGCGCGATGACGACCTTGCCGCAGTCGGGGCAGACCGTGGCCGCGCCGGCCGGGTCGCGAACGTTGCCGGTGAAGACGTAGCGCAAGCCGTTGCGCAGCGCGATCTGTCGCGCGCGCGTCAGCGTGGCGGCCGGCGTCGGCGGGCGGTCGGTCATCTGCCACGTGGGATAAAACGCGGTGAAGTGCAGCGGGATGTGCGCGCCGAGCTCGCGCTTGATCCATTTGGTCAACGCGTCGAGCTCGGCATCGGAGTCGTTCGTGCCGGGGATCAGCAGCGTGGTGATTTCCAGCCAGACTTTGGTCTCGCGGGCAAGATAGATGAGCGTGTCGAGCACAGGTTGCAGATGGACGCCGCAGTACTGCCGGTAGAAATCCTCGGTAAAACCCTTGAGGTCCACGTTGGCCGCGTCCATGTGCGCGTAGAACTCGCGGCGCGGTTCAGGATTCATGTAACCGGCGGTGACGGCGACGGTCTGCACGCCGAGCGCATGGCAGGCACGCGCGGTGTCCACCGCATATTCGAGGAAGACGACCGGGTCGTTGTAGGTGAAGGCGACGCTGCGGCAACCGAGCGCCTTGGCGGCGCGCGCGATGACCTCGGGCGCGGCCTCGTCGGCTAGTGTCTCGGTCTGGCGCGACCGGCTGATGTGCCAGTTCTGGCAGAACTTGCAGGTCAGGTTGCAGCCGGCGGTGCCGAAGGAGAGTACGGAGCTGCCGGGCAGGAAATGGTTGAGCGGTTTCTTCTCGATGGGATCCACGCAGAAGCCACTGGAGCGGCCGTAGGTGGTCAGCACGATCTTGCCCTGCTGGGCGGCGCGGACGAAGCAGACGCCGCGCTGGCCGTCCTTCAACTGGCACTGGCGCGGGCAGAGCGTGCACTGCGCGCGGCCGTCGGGCAGCGTCTGCCAGTACTGCGTCGGCACGGTGGAAGTCTGTGTACTCATCGCGGACGGAATTTACGCTGCGTAGTGCGCCGAATCAACGCGCGGGTGGTGGCGCGTTGCGGTCGCTGGCCACCGGCTTGGTGATGTGCGCCGGATTCAGATCGCCCTTGCGATAGTCCGCCTCATCGGTGCGAAAAGCCACGAACGGCTTGCGGCACTTGGCGCACGTCGCCTTGCCCAAGGTGGCGGGGGTCGGGGTCACGTCCTTCCACATTGCACCCAGATCCGACGGGGTCAGGCCGAAGACGTGGCCGCAGGCTTCGCAGCGGAAATAGACCCGCTGCTTGAGCCGCTGATTTTCGCCGGGCAGCCGGTTGAACAAGCGCGGCCCCCAGACCACGCTGCCGGCCACCAGCGCCGCCACCAAAAGCCCGCCGAGAATCATGGGTTTCATGGTGCTACCCCTATTGCGGCCACATGCGATTGGCGATCCATTGCAGATCGGCGTTGTTGGCGCCGCTGGTGCTGTGGCCGGTGATGCCAAACGTATCCGGCGAGACATAGGTCCGGTACTCCATGTGCCCGTCGGCAAACGAGAAATTGTCGCCATCGAGGTGATTGATCGCCACATAATCAATCCACGTGTTCCGGTTGGCGATGAACGAACCCATCAGGTAGCCGCGCAGATCGCATTCCTCGACGAAGACGATGGTGCGCGCGGCGAACAGGAGGTCCGCATAGCGCCGCGCGCCGGAGGCGGTCCATTCGCCGTTCAAGTAACCGTTGATGGAATAAGAGCGGTAGAGGTGCAACTGCGACGCCGGGCAGTGGTAGGGACGGACATCATTGAGGGTGGCGTAGAGCTGCCCGTTGGTGATGGCCGGGATAGTGTTGCCCGGCCCCACCCAGGCGCCGACCGCGGTATGTGAGGAGACCAAGGTATCGTTGTGGCTCTGCGCGTAACTGATGTAGGCCTGTTGCAGTCCGCGCATATTGCTCATGCAACTGGCCCGCTTGGCGCGTTGCAGCGCACTGTTGATGCCGGGCAAGAGCAGGCTCAAGAGGATGGCGATGATCGAGATGACCACCAGCAGTTCGATCAGGGTGAAGGCACCCCCGGCGTGTTTTTGTCCGGCCCTTGGTTTCATCATGCTGCCCCGCCCCACACGCACGGGCGCAGCGTAGCGGGTTGTCCGCGCCGTGTCACGTGTGGAACGGCCCGCCGGGAACCACTCCGGCATTGACACACCCCATCACGCTCGGCACAGTCGGCGCGCACTTTTAAGCAGGAGCAACCCATGACCGAAAAATTGAACATCAAACTCGACAACCTCGACCAGGTTTTCCCCGCGTCCTTCACCCCCGACCAGCGCGCGCGCGCCAAGACGATGCTGCTGCAGCGCCTCTCGCTTTCCGCCCACCGCTTCTACGGCGGCAAGATGCAGACCGTGCCGCGCGTCGGCGCGTTCGGCTTCAACTGGTTCAACGTCTGGTACACGCCCGGCGTCTCCGCCGTCTCGCGCGCGATCCGCGACAACAACGACGCAAGCTTCGAGCTCTCCAGCCGCGGCAACCTCGTCGCCATCGTCAGCGACTCCACGCGCGTGCTCGGCGACGGCAACTGCAGCCCCGCCGGCGGCCTCGGCGTGATGGAGGGCAAGGCATTCCTCATGAAATATCTCGGCGGCGTGGACGCCGTCGCGCTCTGCATGGATAGCCGCAACGCCAGGGGCGAGAACGATCCCGACAGCATCATCGAGTTCGTCAAGCGCCTGCAGCCGAGCTTCGGCGCGGTCAACCTCGAGGACATCGCGCAGCCCAACTGCTACCGCGTGCTCGACCAGCTCCGCGAAGCCTGCGAGATCCCCGTCTGGCACGACGATGCGCAGGGCACCGGCTGCGTCACGCTCGCCGGCCTGCTCAACGCGCTCAAGGTCGCGGGCAAGGACATCGCCAAGTCGCGCATGGTCTTCTACGGCGCGGGCGCCTCCAACACGACCATCGCCAGCCTCATCATGCAGGCCGGCGCCGACCCCGCCAACATCGTCATGTTCGACAGCCGCGACTCGCTCGGCAAGCACCGCGACGACGTCAAGGCCGACCCGCGCTTCTACCGCAAATGGGAGATCTGCGAGCAGACCAACCCCGCCGGCATCCGCGACATGGAAAAGGCGATGACCGGCGCCGACGTGCTCATCGCGCTCTCCAAGCCCGGCCCCGACGTCATCAAGGCCGACTGGGTCCGCAAGATGGGCAAGAAGGCGATCGTCTTCGCCTGCGCGAATCCCGTGCCGGAAATCTATCCGCACACCGCGAAGGAGGCCGGCGCCTACATCGTCGCCACCGGCCGCGGCGACTTCCCGAACCAGGTCAACAACTCCGTCGGCTTCCCCGGCATCCTCAAGGGCGCGCTGCTCGTCCGCGCGCGCAAGGTGACCGACGCGATGGCGATCACCGCCGCGCGCTCGCTCGCCGCGTTCGCCGAGAAGAAGGGCATCCATCCCGAGTACATCATCCCGACGATGGAGGAGCCCGATGTCTTCCCGCAGGAAGCCGCCGATGTTGCCATGCAGGCGATTGCCGATGGCGTCGCCCGCGCGCCCGCCACGCGCGAGGCCATCTTCGCAAAGGCCCGCGCCGACATCACCGCCTCGCGCGGCCTGCTCGACCTCCTCATCAAGGAGCAGCTCGTCGCCACGCCGCCGCAGGCGCTGCTCGATGAAGCCCTCGCGTGGACCATCGCGCAGATCCAGGCGCCGACCAAATAACCGGCGGGGTTTTATCGGGATGGGATTACCGGCCTGTGGCGGGACAATGGAGAACAAAAATGATCATGCCACGTGACAAGCCGCCAGAAAAAAAACGCAAACCGTCTAAAGCGCGTCCGTCGGCCCGACCTGAACCGCCGCCAGCCAAAGACTTGCTGCGCGCGATCGAGCGGCAATTGCATGCGGAGGGCAGCATCGACCAGAACGCAGCGTATGAGGCGCAGCAATTGATCTATGAGGCCATGGAGGCAGCGTCCGACGAACGTGAAACCGAGTTGATTCTTCAGGCCCTGCAACTTGATCCGACCAATGTGGATGCGCTCTTGCGCATAGCACAAACCTCCCCGTTGACCGGGGACGAATACCTCGCGGTGTTACGGGAGATCGTGGCCCTGGGTGAAAAAAATCTGGGGCCGGCAAATTTCCGGGAAATGAGGGGCCAGTTCTGGGGGTTCGTCGAGACCCGGCCCTATATGCGGGCGCGCGCAGAGCTGGCGGACACCTTGCTGCAACACGGGCTCAGGCAGGAGGCGGTGTCCGAGTGGGAAGCCATGCTGGAGTTGAATCCCAACGACAACCAGGGCGTGCGCTACTGGCTGTTGTCGGGATATCTGACGTTGGGACGGCTGGAGGACGCGCAACGCTTGCTGGCAAAATATCCAGACGAGGGCGACTACAATGCGGTGTTTGCTTGGGGAAAGGTCCTGGAGCGGTATCTGAACGAGGATTTGCCGGGCGCCGTAACCGCGCTGCAAGCCGCGCGCAAACAAAATCCATTTATGGAAGACTACCTCAAAGGCCGGCGCAAAAATTCCGCCTCTGCACCTGATTGTTATGCCCCGGGCAGCGCCGAAGAAGCAGCGTGTTATGCGGCCATGGTATGCATGGCCTGGCGCCAGCAAAGCGATTCGCTGATCTGGCTGAAAGGCCAGCCATGAACTGCGAGCACGTCGGCCTGAACGTAGCCGAGCCGCTCGCGGCCGCCGACTGGTACGCCCGCCACCTGGGCCTCACCATCGTCAAGCGCATGGATGCGCCGCCGTTCACGGTCTTCCTCGCCGATAGCGCGGGCACGATGCTCGTCGAGTTCTACCGCAACCCGCCGGACCAGGTGCCGCCCTATGCGACGATGAACCCGCTGCTGCTGCACCTCGCGTTCGTCTCCGCCGATCCCGCGGCCGACAAGGAGCGGCTGCTGCGCGCCGGCGCGACGTTCATCGAGGAAACGCATCTGCCCGATGGCTCACACCTCGTGATGCTGCGCGATCCGTGGGGCCTGGCGCTCCAGCTCTGCCGCCGCGGCGCGCCCCTGCGCCGCTTGTTATAGTCAGGGGCACCCTCACCGAAAGACTTGCTGCTTATTCATCGGCAGGTGAGCGCGGCGAGTTCGGTAACGGCAACGGCTAGTTTGGCGCGGTCGCCGCGCCGGCATTTTTGCACGATCACAGCCCGGTTCAGTTCAAGCATGGCTTTCAGCCGGGCGTCGGATTTCGTGGGGCAGCGTTGCAGCTCGCGCAGGGCAACGGTGGTAACTCCGGCCTTCTCGAATTCGTCGAGCAACGCGCCAACGGCTTTGCTGATCGCCTGCGTCACGTCACTGCGCTCGGCGGGCAGGGCGGCGGCAAGGTCGTTGAGCGCGCGCAGGATGATCAGGTGATAGACGGTGCGGGCGTTGTGCGGGTCGAGCCAGCGCCCGTTCGGGGCCTGCCCCGGCAGCACGCCGATCTCGGCCTTGCGGATAGCACCAGCGAGGTAGCGCGCCTCGCCGGTCGCCGTGAAGGCGCGCGCGAGCAGGCCGATGGAGAAGGCGTTGTAGTTGAAATTGGGCACGCAGCGCTGGGCGAGCGCCCAGTCGGCGGCGCGGCGGCCGGCCTGCGTCCACTCGGCGCGGTGATAGGTCGCGCCGGCGGTCAGCAGCGCGGTGCCGCAGAGCCCGGTATCGAACTGCGTGCCACCATCGGGATCGGGCACGACCACCCAGCCATCCTTGAGCGCGTTGGGATGACCGGCAACCTGGCGCTCGATCATCTCACCGAAGCGGATGTTCACGCCGCGCAAGTCGGGGAAGGGAAACAAGCCATCGGGTTGTTGCAGGCGGAGCAGAATCGCACACGCGCCGGCGACCAGCCGATCCACCTCGCTCAACTTTTCCGGCTGGGATTTCTGGATCGCCGGCCGCGCCTCGCAGCAGCCTTGGATGAGGTCGGCATAGAGGCGGAGCATGTTATGGCCGACCGTTTTTCCGGCGCTGATTTCGCGCAGGCTCTTCTTCTCGGCTGCCAGTGCGCCGAGGAAAAGGTTCACGGCTTCGGCCTGGTTGATCGCACACGGCTCGGCGCGCTCGCCGGCGCGGCGCGCGTCGGGCAGGCCGGCTTGGTCGCCGAGAAGTTGGCGCATCGCGACGCAAACTTTTTGAACGGCGGCGGTATCCTGGGTCATCGCCCCGGCCAGTGCGCGGTTGAACGCGTCGCGCTGCGCCAGAAATTCAGGTGCGGGTTTGAAAATTTTCAGGCCGTGCATGCTCCACCCACCGGGATCAAGGCCGACCTCGGCCTCCAACGCACGCACCTTGGTTTCGTCAGGCTCGCGGCCGGCCTGCCTGACGCGCTCGACCAGCGCGCGGTCGTTCTTCTCGCGGGCAAGCTGCATCACCACGCGCATCCGCGCCGCGGCGTCCGTGACCTCGGCCGCGAGTGCAGAGGCCGACGCCCACAGCAACGCCATTGTCAAAAGAAATTTCATATTGGACACGGCGGAGAAGGTACACCGGGCGGTACAGCGCGGGGAGCCAAAAGGTTACGATTGATTTTCCGGCGGGCGCGGCGATACTAACGGCCAACCAAAAACCGGAGGCAAGCATGAGAAGGTTTGTCATAGTGGCGGCGGCCGGCGCGCTCGGCCTGGCGGGCGCGGCGCTGGCCGAACGCATGAGCGTGCAGGTGCAGGATGGGCAGGTGCGCGCGACGCCGTCGTTCTTGGGCGCGGTGACCGCCAAGCTGCCCTACGGCGCGGCCGTCGAGGCGCAGGCGGAGCAGAACGGCTGGATCCCCGTGCGGACCGAAGCGGGCCAGCAGGGCTGGATGCACAAGGCGTCGCTCTCCAAGAAGAAGATCGTCATGACGGCAGGCGGGGCCGGGGCCACGGGTGCCTCCAGCGATGAACTCGCGCTGGCCGGCAAGGGCTTCAACTCCGATGTCGAGGCGCAGTTCAAGAAGCAGAATCCCAGCGTGAACTTCGCCGCGGTGGACCGGATGGCGAAGATCAAGATCGCGCCGCAGGAGATGCAGCAGTTCCTCACCGCGGGCAGCGTCAAGCCGGCGGGAGGTGCCAAATGAAATTTCAGATTTCAAATTTCAAATTTCAGATGGCCGGCGGACTGCTGTTGATCGGCGTGCTGTTAGCCGGCTGCGCGACGGTGACGAAGATGACCACCGGCGTGCTGCAGGCGACCGGTACGATCAACCAGCAGCAGGCCGACTCGATCAACCGCAGCGCGGAGGCGGTGGAGAAGACATTCAAGGACATCACGCCGGAGCAGGAGTTCTATATCGGCCGCTCCGTGGCGGCGACGCTCCTGACCACCTACAAGCCCTACGAGAACGAGGCGGCCACGCACTACCTCAACGTGCTCGGCCAGACGCTCGCGCTCGCCTCCGACAAGCCGGAGACCTTCGGCGGCTATCACTTCATCATCATGGACACCGACGAGATCAACGCGTTCGCCGCGCCCGGCGGCTTCGTGATGGTCTCGCGCGGCCTGCTCCGCTGCTGCCGCAACGAGGACGCGCTCGCCGCCGTGCTCGCGCACGAGGTGGGCCACGTCGAGAACCAGCACGGCCTCAAGGCGATCAAGGGCAGCCGCCTGACCGGCGCGCTGACCATCCTCGCGCTCGAGGCGGGCAAGAACCTCGGCGGCCAGAACCTCGCCGACGTGACCAAGGCGTTCGAGGGCTCGATCACCGACATCACCAGCTCGCTGGTCAACAAGGGTTATTCCAGTTCGCTCGAATACCAGGCCGACGCGGCCGCGGTGAAGATCCTCAAGCGCGTCGGTTATAACCCCGCCGGCCTGCTCGATATGCTCGGCCAGATGAAGCAGCGCATGCCGCCGGGCAGCGCGGGCTTCGGCAAGACGCATCCCGATCCGCAGAAGCGCATCACCGAGATCAGCGCCGGCCTCGGCGACCCCGCGCCGCTCAATGAGCCGGCCGCGCGGCAGGCGCGGTTCGCCGCCTTCCTGCGCAGCCTCTGACCGCAACCATGAAACTGCACCCGACCGGCAGCCAGTGGCTCCTGCTGGGCCTGCTCCTGCTGGTCGTGGCCCTCGGCTGCCTCCCGCTCCACTCGCCGCCGGTGCTCGATGACAACAACGAGTGGGATTACCTCGCCTCGTGGAGCGAGAGCGGCCGCGTCTCCGCGCTGGACTGCTTCGGTTATTTCCGGCCGATCAAGAACCTGTTCTTCGCGCTCTGCGCGCCCGCGCCGGATGGCAGCATCGTCGCCGCGCACGTGGCCTCGCTGGCGCTGTACGCGTTGCTGGTGCTCGTGGTCTGGCTGGCCACGCGGCGGCTGCTGGCGAGCGAGCGCTGGGCCCTGGCCGTCGCCGCGCTCTACGCGCTCGCGCCGACGCAGCTCTCCTGCCTCGCGTGGTTCAGTTGCACGACCAACGTGGTGATGAACATCGTGATGGTCCTGCTTGCGCTGCTGGCCGCGGAGAACGCGTGCCGGCGCTGGCGCGAGCGGCGCGCGGGCGCCGCCGCGCTCCACGGCGCGCTGGCCCTGGCGTGCGCCGCGCTGGCGCTGGTGAGCTACGAGGTCGCCGTCGCGTTGCCCGCGCTGTTCCTGCTCTGGCAGGTGGCGCGCGAGCGGACGTGGACGGCGCGCCCCACCCTGCTCATGGCGGGACTGTTCGCGCTGGTGGTCGCGGCCTACATGCTGATCCGCTTCAAGGTGCAGGGCATCACGTCGTCGGCCGTCTCCGGTTTCTTCCCGCCGATGAGTCCCGTGGAGGTCAGCTTCGCCAGCGCCTACTTCACGCTGCATCACCTCGGCCTCTGGCTCTGGCCGTGGGACCGGCTGACGCTGTTCACCGGCTACCCGCCGGCCGGCACGGTGCCCGCGTTCCTGCTGCCCGCGAGCTGGCTGCTGCTGCTCGCGATCACCTTCCTCGCGTTCCGGCTGCGCGACGACATCCGCTTCCTCTGGCTCGGCTGGCTCTGGTTCCTGGGCGCGTTCCTGCCGATGAGCAATCTCATTCCGTTCCGCAACGGGCCGTTCGCCGATTACTACCTCGCGCTGCCCAGCCTCGGTCTCGCGCTCGCCGCGGCCGACGTGCTGCGCTACTGCCTGCAACGCTGGCGTGAGCAGACCAGCCGCCTCGCCCTCGCGGCCGGCGTGGTACTGCTGCTCGTCCGCGCCGGCGCGGCGCTCGAACTGCCGCGCGGCCTCCTCGCGTGGCGCGAGACCAACAGCCTCAACCGCTACCTGCTCCACGCCGATCCGTTCAACTACGTCGTGCTCGCCAACTGGGGCGACTTCTGCATCCGCGCCGGCCAGCTCGACACCGCCGACCAGCTCGCCGCCTCCGCGCAGCAGATGGCGCCGTGGTTCGACTTCGCCGTCCAGTTGCGCGGCCAGATCGCACTGCTGCGCACCAACTATCCGGCCGCGCTGCAGTTCTATGCGCAGGCGCACCAGCTCAACCCGGCCGACGCCTTTCCGCTCAAGGCGCAGGGCTTCATTCATGAGCAACAGGGGCAGACCAACGCGGCGCTCGCGTTCTATCAGCAGGCGCTCCAGCACCGCTGGAACAGCGACTCGGTCACGCTCGCGATGCACGTGGCGCGCCGGCTGACCGCGCTCGGCCGTGGCGCGGAGGCCGCCGCGGTGCTCGCGCGCGCCGAGCATTATGCGCCACATCACTGGGCGGTTGTGCTATACCAACACCGGCCACCGCAGCCGGCGCGCTGATGGCCATGCGACCATGAAACGCAAATGGATTTCGGGATTGTTGCTCGGCCTCGGCAGCGCGGCGCTCGCGCTGGCGCTGTGGTTCGGCGACGTGCCGCGCGGACTCGACAACTATCCCTGGCTCTGGCGCGTCCGCGCGCTCGCCCAGCCCTCGCCCGCCACCGCGCAGATCAAGCTGATCATGCTCGACCAGAACAGCCTCGACTGGGGCAAGAACGAGAATAGCTGGTCGTGGCCGTGGCCACGCGAGGTCTATGGCGTGCTGCTCGACTTCTGCAAACGCGGCGGCGCCAAGTCGGTCGCCTTCGATGTCCTCTTCACCGAGCCCAGCGTTTACGGCGTCAACGACGACACCGCGCTCGGCGACGCGATCCGCCGCAGCCCGCCGTTCGCCGGCGCGCTCTACTTGAGCGACAAGCAGGGCGAGTACACCAACTGGCCCGCCGCCGTCCCCGCCCGCACGCCGGTTTTCCAGGGATTGGAAACCGGGGCGGCCGGTTTTTCCAAGGATTGGAAAAACTCGGCCTCCAACGTTCCAAGCCTTGGAAAAAACACCGCGGATTTTTCCAAGCCTTGGAAACCTGCCGCGCGCGCCAGCTTCCCGATCGCCGCGGTCGCCACCAATGCGACGCTGCTGGCCAACGTCAATGACCTGCCGGACTTCGACGGCGTCTTCCGCCGCGCCACGCTCGTCCGCGAGTTCGCTGGACGCGTCCTGCCCTCGCTCGGCCTGGGCGCCTATCTCGCGGCGCATCCACAGACCCAGCTTGCGCTCGCGCCGGGCTGGCTGACGGTGGATGACAAGCGCATTCCGCTCGATGACCACGGCCGCGCGACGCTGCGGTTCGTCGGCCCCTCGCGCACGCATCAGGAATTCAGCGCGAAGGACATCATCCGCTCCGAGTTGCTGCTGCGCGAGGGCCAGCCGCCGGTGGTGCAACCCACGGCGCTGAAGGACTGCTACGTCTTCTTCGGCTTCAGCGCGCCGGGCCTGCTCGACCTGCGGCCGACGCCGGTGAGCAAGGTCTATCCCGGCGTCGAGATTCACGCGACGGCGCTGGATAATCTGCTGACGCGGCTGTTCCTGCGCGACCTGCCCGCCGCCGCGACCGCGCTGGTCACGCTGCTGCTCGCGCTCGCCGCCGGGCTGGCCGGCCGCTACAGCCGCAACTCGTGGCAGACCGTGCTCGGCTTCGTCGTGTTGCTGCCGCTGACGTTCGTGCTGGGCTTCGCCGCCTATGCCGCCGGCTGGTGGTGGCCGATTGCGCCGGGCTTCATCGCGGTCGCACTCGCGCTGATCGGCGCGGTCGTTGTGAACTACGCGACCGAGGGGCGGCAGAAGGCGTTCCTCAAGTCGGCGTTCAAGCATTACCTCGGCCCGGAGGTGATCGAGCAGATCATCGCCGACCCCTCCAAGCTCCAGCTCGGCGGCGAGAAGCGCGAGCTGACGATCTTCTTCTCCGACATCGAAAAGTTCTCCGGCTTCTCCGAGCGGCTCGACCCGCCGACGCTGACCAAGCTGCTCAACGATTACCTGACCGAGATGGGCGCATGCATCACCGCCGAGGGCGGCTATCTCGATAAATACATTGGCGACGCCATCGTTGCTTTTTGGAACGCGCCGCTGGGACAGGCCGATCACGCCGCGCGCGCCTGCCGCGCCGCGTTGCGCTGCCAGCAACGGCTCGCCGAGCTGCGCCCGCAGTTCCAGGAACAGACCGGCGCGGTCGTGAAGAACCGCATCGGGCTGAACACCGGCGAGGTCACGGTCGGCAACATGGGCAGTCACGAGCGGTTCAACTACACGATCCTCGGCGACGCGGCGAATCTCGCCTCGCGGCTGGAGGGCGCGAACAAGGCGTTCGGCACCTACCTGATGGTTTCCGAGACCACGTGGCAGCAGAGCGGCGGCAACTTCGTCGGCCGCGAACTGGCCCGGCTACGCGTCGTCGGCCGCAAGGCGCCGGTGCGCGTCTATGAACTCGCCGGGCTGCCCGGCGCGGAGCGCCCGCCGCACTTTGCCGCGTTCGAGCAGGCGCTCGAAAAATTCTACGCCGGCGACTTCGCCGCCGCTATCGCCGCTTTTGAAAAGCTGCCCGATGACCCGGCGGCGCGGGCCTACGCGGCGCAGTGCCGCGACCTGCTCGCGCGCCCGCCCGCCGCCTGGGACGGCGTTTGGAGTTTGACGGAGAAATAGCCGGTTTTTAGTCCATGCGAAAACAACTACCAAAACAACAGACCGCTACGCAGCAACGAAACCTGCGACGGCACCGGCGGCGTATGCGACAATTGGAGTTGGTCATGCGCCAGTACCCCGAACTGGACCGTGATGAGGTGTGGCACACGATCATCGCCCTGGAAGATCCTTGGGCAAACCTTGAGAGAAGCCTGTTACGTGGACGTGGTGTTAAAATCAGCTTCCGGTAAAATGAGCGCATCCGAATTAAAGGGCTGCCAATATTACCGGCGGAAGAAACCATGAAGATTTATTTTGGCGGGGTGCGGGGGACCAGCGCGGTGGCGCAGGCCGACTTCCTCAAGTTCGGCGGCGAGACGACCGCGGTGCTGGTCGAGGGCCGCGCCGGCGAGCGGGTGGTGCTGGATGCGGGCACCGGTCTGCGCGCGCTCGGCAGCCGGCTGATCGCGGGCACGGCGCGGCCAGAGGCGCTGCTGCTGATGACGCACTATCACCTCGATCACCTCATGGGGTTGCCCGCCTTCGATCTGCTCTATAACAAGGCGTGGACCGTGGAGATCGCCGCGCCGCGCCGCGAGGCGCTGGAGCCGGCCGAGGTCGTCCGGCGCATCCTCTCGAAACCCTTCTGGCCGATGCAGCTCGACAAGCTCCACGCGAAGCTGAAGTTCACGACGCTGCCCGCCACGGACGCCGTGCGTCACTATCGCAGCCTCGAACTGCGCTGGTGCGCGGTGCATCACCCGGAGGGCTGTCACGCCTACCGGGTGGACGAGCCCGCCTCCGGCGCGTCGCTGGTCTTCGCCACCGACATGGAGTGGCGCGCCAGCACCGAGGCCGAGCGGCGCGACTTCCTCAACCTCTGCCTGCTGCCGAAGCCCGCGCGCCTGCTGGTGATGGATGGCCAGTTCAGCCGCGCCACTTACACCCGCTTCAAGGGCTGGGGCCACTCGACGTGGGAGGACTGCCTCGAGGTGGCGCAGAAAGCCGGCGTGCGCGAGGTACTGATCACGCACCACGCGCCGCAAAACAACGACGCGCAATTGACTGAAATCGAAAAGGCCGCGCGGCGCGCCTGGAGCGGCGCGGCGCTCGCGCGCAGCGGCATGGAGCTCGACCTACATGGATAAGCAAATCACCGAACACATCATCGAACTGGCGGTGCTGGCCGCCATCCTCGTCATCGGCTGGCTGATCGGCTTGCCGTTGCGGCGGCGCGCGGCACGCCACCCCACCCCGCTCGGCGCGCTGCTGGAGCCGCTGGCGACGCCGCTCGTCGTGCTGCTGCTCTCCGCGCTGCTCCGGCTCGCCGGCGACGCGCTGCCGCGCTTCTCCGCGCTGGGCAACGACAAGCTGCTGACCGCGTGGCTGGCCATCTGGGCGGTGGTCACCGCGCTCGCGCTGCTGGAAGGTCTGGTCGCCATCTTCTTCCGGCTGCGCGGCGCGGCCTTCCCGCTCCCCGGCCTGCTGCGCAACCTTGCCCGCGGCCTGCTGCTCGGCGCGGCCGTGCTCGCCGTCCTGCGCTATGGCATGGGCGTGAACATCTCGCCGCTGCTGGCCTCCACCGCGCTGATCACCGCGATCATCGGCTTCGCGTTGCAGGGCGTGCTCGGCAACCTGCTCGCCGGCATGTCCATCCACATCACGCGTTCGCTGCGGCCCGGCGACTGGATCAGCGCCGGCGAGACCGAGGGCGAGGTGCTCCAGACCAACTGGCGCGAGACGCACCTGCGCAGCACCGCCGGCCACACGCTGATCGTCCCCAACAGCAAGCTCGCCGACGCGACGGTCCATAACATGAGCTGGCCCACACCCGTCCGCCGCCACTCGCTCTATGTCGGCGCCAGCTACGAAGCCGCGCCGGCCGAGGTCATCGCCGCGCTGTTGGAATCCGCCGCCGCCGTGCCCGAGGTCCTGCGCGATCCCGCGCCCGCCGCCTTCCCCATCGAGTTCAAGGATTTCGGTATCAACTATGAACTGCGCATCTGGACCAGCCAGCACCAGCGGCGCACGCCGATCAGCGGCGAGGTCAACCGGATGATCTGGTATCAGTTCAAGCGCCGCCACATCGAGATTCCGTTCCCGATGAGCGACAAGCTGCTGTGCGACTTCATGGAGGTCGTCAACCACCAGAAGCATCAGCCGCCGGCCGAGCGCGAAGCCGCGCGCCGCGTCCGCGCGCTCCAGCGCAGCGATTTCCTCACGCGCCTGTTTGTGGACGCCGCCGGCCAGCCGCTGCTCGCGGAGGCCGACCTCGCGCAGCTTGCGCCGTTGCTGCGCTTCGTCCGCTACACCGCCGGCGAGACGATTTTCCGCCAGGGCGACACCGGCGAAAGCTGCTATGTGATCGCCGGCGGCAAGCTGCGCGGCCGCGTGGAATACCAGGACAGCACGCCGCCCGCCGACTTCGATCTGCCCGCCGGCGCGCTCTGCGGCGAGATGAGCCTCGTCACCGGCCTGCCGCGCACCGCCACGCTGACCGCGCCGGAGGAGGTCGAGCTGTTGGAGATTTCGATGGAGGCGTTCGCGCGCCTGCTCGCGCTGCGGCCGGAGCTGCCGGAGAGGCTCGCCTCGCTCGTCGCCGACCGCGCCGCGCAGAACGCGCAAAACTACGAGCGCCTGAAAGCCGTCGGCGCCACCACCCTCGTCCTCAAGCGCGACAGCCTGCTCCAGCGCTTCAAGCGCCTGCTCGGTTTTGCCGCCAGCCGCGGCTGATGTTCCAGGGATTGGAAGACGGCAGGGCTGTTTTTTCCAAGGATTGGAAAAAGGGGCTCGTCTTTATTCCAAGCCTTGGAAAATCGTGCCGTGGATTTTCCAAGCCTTGGAAGACCGCGCCTGACAGCGGGGGTTGTCCACCACCGGTTTTCACCACACGGCCAGACACAAGCCGGGAATTTTGTGCGGGCGGAAAAAAAACTTTGCAAGCGGGGCGGGTTGTGGTTAAGTCGCGCCCCGTTTCCGGCCTGCAACGTCACGCCGACGCCGACCGCACGCTGCCGAGTTCGTTGTCACCAGTTTTCGCAGTCAACGGCTCGCGGTGTGTGCGCAGGACGGATGAGTTTACAGGAGCCAAAATGAAGAAACTGACCGGTATCATGGATGGCAATGAGGCTGCGGCCTATGTTGCCCACAAAACCAACGAAGTCTGCGCGATTTACCCCATCACGCCGTCCTCGCCGATGGGCGAGCTTTCCGACGAGTGGAGCGCGCTGAACAAGAAGAACATCTGGGGCACGATCCCGCTCGTCGTCGAGCTGCAAAGCGAAGGCGGCGCGAGCGGCGCGGTCCACGGCGCGCTCCAGACCGGCGCGCTGACGACGACCTTCACGGCGTCGCAGGGCCTGCTGCTGATGATCCCGAACATGTACAAGATCGCCGGCGAGCTGACCTCGACGGTGTTCCATGTGACGGCGCGCTCGCTGGCCTGCCAGGCGCTCTCGATCTTCGGCGACCACAGCGACGTGCTCGCGTGCCGCGCCACCGGCTTCGCGTTCCTCTGCTCCGCCAGCGTCCAGGAAGCGATGGACATGGCGCTGATCGCGCAGGCCGCGACGCTCGAATCGCGCGTGCCGTTCCTCCACTACTTCGACGGCTTCCGCACCTCCCACGAAGTCCAGAAGATCGAATTGATTCCCGAAGACCAGATTCGCGCGCTGATCAGCGATGAACTGGTAATCGCCCACCGCGCCCGCGCCCTGAATCCAGAGAAGCCGGTGCTGCGCGGCACGGCCCAGAACCCGGACGTCTATTTCCAGGGCCGCGAGACGGTCAACAAGTTCTACGACGTGACCCCCGCGATCGTGGAAAAGGTGATGGCGGACTTCGCCAAGACCGTCGGTCGCACCTATCATCTCTTCGATTACACCGGCGCGCCGGATGCGGAGCGCGTCATCATCCTCATGGGCTCGGGCGCCGAGGCGGCGAGCGAGACGGTGGACTATCTGACCGCGCAGGGCGAGAAGGTTGGCGTGCTGCGCGTCCACCTGTTCCGTCCGTTCTCGGCCAAGCATTTCCTCGCGGCGCTGCCCAAGACCGTCAAGGCGCTCTCCGTGCTCGACCGCACGAAGGAGCCGGGCGCGGCGGGCGAGCCGATGTACCAGGATGTGCTCACGGTGCTCGCCGAAGCCCAGCAGGCCGGGGCGCTGCCGTTCGCCCAAATGCCGCGCGTCGTCGGCGGCCGCTACGGCCTCTCCTCGAAGGAATTCACCCCCGCCATGGTCAAGGCGATCTTCGATGAGCTCGCCCAGCCGGCCGCCAAGAACCACTTCACGATCGGCATCAACGACGACGTGACGCACACCAGCTTGAGCTACGACGCCGCGTTCCTGACCGAGTCCGACAAGGTCAACCGCGCGGTCTTCTTCGGCCTCGGCGCCGACGGCACCGTGGGCGCGAACAAGAACACGATCAAGATCATCGGCTCGGAAACCGACCTCTACGCGCAGGGCTACTTCGTCTATGACTCCAAGAAGTCCGGCTCGCGCACGGTCTCGCACCTGCGCTTCGGCCCGGACCCGATCCGCTCGACCTACCTGATCCAGTCGGCGAACTTCGTGGGCTGCCACCAGTTCAACTTCCTGGAGAAGACCGACGTGCTCAAGTACGCCGCGCCCAAGGCGGTGTTCCTGCTCAACAGCCAGTATAGCCCGACGGAAACCTGGGAGCGCCTGCCCCGCAAGGTGCAGGAGCAGATCATCGCCAAGCAGCTCCAGTTCTACGTGATTGACGCCTACAAGGTGGCCGAGGCCACGGGCATGGGCTCGCGCATCAACACGATCATGCAGACCTGCTTCTTCGCCATCTCCGGCGTGCTGCCGAAGGACGAGGCGATCGAGAAGATCAAGGGCACGATCAAGAAGACCTACGGCAAGAAGGGCGACGACGTCGTCAAGAAGAACTTCCAGGCCGTGGACCAGACGCTGGCGAACCTGATCGAGATGAAGATCCCGGCCGCCGCGACGAGCAAGCTCGAAATGCCGCCGCCGGTGCCCGCCGCCGCGCCGGAATACGTGCGCAACGTGCTCGGCAAAATCATGAGCGACCAGGGCGATGAACTGCCCGTCAGCGCGATGCCGGTGGACGGCACCTTCCCGACCGCGACGACGCAGTGGGAAAAGCGCAACATCTCGCTCACCGTCCCGGCGTGGGACCCGAAGACCTGCATCCAGTGCGGCAACTGCGCGCTGGTCTGCCCGCATTCCTGCATCCGCATGAAGTCGGTCAAGCAGAGCGACCTCGCGAACGCGCCGAAGGGGTTCGCCTCGACGCCGATGAAGATGAAGGGCCAGGAGGAGAAGCGCTACATCCTGCAGGTCGCCGTCGAGGACTGCACCGGCTGCGCGCTGTGCGTCCAGGCCTGCCCCGCCAAGAACAAGGAACAGGTCAACCTCCGCGCGATCAACATGGTGGACAAGGACCCGCTCCTGGAACGCGAGCGGGCGAACTACGACTTCTTCCTCACGCTGCCGGAAAACGACCGCGGCGCGCTCGACCCGACGCTCGTCCGCGACGTGCAATACCTGCAGCCGCTGTTCGAGTTCTCCGGCGCCTGCTCCGGTTGCGGCGAGACGCCCTATGTCCGCATCGCCAGCCAGCTCTTCGGCGACCGCATGATCGTCGCGAACGCGACGGGCTGCTCCTCGATCTACGGCGGCAACCTGCCGAGCACGCCGTGGGCGGTGGATAAGAACGGCCGCGGCCCGGCGTGGTCGAACTCGCTGTTCGAGGACAACGCCGAGTTTGGCTTCGGCTACAGCCTGACGGTGCAGAAGCACCGCGAGCACGCGGGTGAGTTGCTCAAGGCGCTCGCGGCCGACGTGGGCGAAAACCTCGTCGCCGAGATTCTCGGCGCGGTTCAGACCAGCGAGGCGGAGATCGCCCGGCAGCGCGAGCGCATCACGGCGCTCAAGGCCAAGCTGGCCGGCCACGCGAAGCCGCAGGCGAAGAGCCTGCTCTCGATTGCCGACATGCTCGTCCGCCGCTCCGTCTGGATCATGGGCGGCGACGGCTGGGCCTATGACATCGGCTACGGCGGCCTCGATCACGTCCTCGCCAGCGGCGCGAATATCAACGTGCTCGTGCTCGATACCGAGGTCTATTCCAACACCGGCGGCCAGATGTCCAAGTCCACGCCGATTGGCGCGGTGGCGAAGTTCGCCGCCGGCGGCAAGCGGATGGGCAAGAAGGACCTCGGCATGATCGCGATGAGCTACGGCAATGTCTATGTGGCGAAGATCGCGATGGGCGCGAATCCGCGGCAGACGCTGCGCGCGTTCGTCGAGGCCGATGCCTACCCCGGCCCCTCGCTGATCATCGCCTACAGCCATTGCATCGCGCACGGTATTGACATGATCAACGGCCTGCGCCAGCAGAAGCTCGCGGTGGATAGCGGGCACTGGCCGCTCTACCGCTATAACCCGCTGCTCAAGGAGCAGGGCCAGAACCCGCTCCAGCTCGACAGCAAGAAGCCGAGCCTCGCGCTGAAGGACTACATCTATACCGAGGTGCGCTACAAGATGTTGACGCACTCGAACCCGGAGGCGGCCAAGGCGTTGCTGGAGCAGGGCCAGAAGTTCGTCAACGAGCGCTGGGCGATGTACGAGAAGCTGGTGGCCAACCCCACCCCGGCCCCGGCGGCCGGCTGAACAACCATTCACCCCAAGAAAGGCAACCCATCATGAACCTGAAAACAAAGTACATGGGCCTGGAGCTCAAGAACCCGCTCGTCGCTTCCGCCGGCCCGCTCTCCGACTCCCTCGACAACCTGAAGAAGCTGGAGGACGGCGGCGTCAGCGCCATCGTCATGTTCTCGCTGTTCGAGGAGCAGCTCAAGGCCGAGGCCAACGCCCTCCACTCGCAGCTCGAAGCGGGCACGGAGAGCTTCGCCGAGTCCACCAGCTACTTCCCGCAGGCCAGCGACTATATGGTCGGCCCGGAGCAGTACCTTGAACTGCTCAACAAGGCCACGCAGCAGGTGCAGCTCCCGATCATCGGCAGCCTCAACGGCATCTCGTCCGAGGGCTGGATCGAGTACGCGCGCAAGATGCAGGACGCCGGCGCGCAGGGCATCGAGCTGAACATCTACTACATGCCCACCGATCCCAAGCTCTCCGCGAGCGCGATCGAGAAGGAATACGTCGCGGTGGTCGCGGCGGTGAAGGCCGCGGTCACCGTCCCGGTCGCCGTCAAGCTCTCCCCTTACTTCACCTCGACCGCCAACATGGCCCGCAAGCTCAAGCGCGCCGGCGCCGACGCGCTCGTCCTCTTCAACCGGTTCTACCAGCCGGACTTTGACCTCGACGAGCTCGCCGTCGCGCCGACGCTCGAATTGAGCACGGCCAACGAAATCCGCCTGCCGCTGCGCTGGATCGCGATTCTGCGCAGCCAGCTCCGCCTCTCGCTGGCCGCGACCACCGGCGTACAGAGCGCCGCGGAAGTGGCGAAGTATATCCTCGCCGGCGCCGACGTGGTGATGAGCACCAGCGCGCTGCTCAACCGCGGCCCCGCCCACGCCGCCCAGTTGCTCGCCGACCTCGAGGCCTGGATGAAGGCCAAGGAGTACACCAGCGTCAAGCAGATGAAGGGCGCGATGAGCCTCAAGAGCGTCGCCGACCCGACCGCCTTCGAGCGCGGCAACTACATCAAGATCATCGAAAAGTACAAAGCCGAATACAGCTTGCCCGTGTAACCCACCCACCCGAAAGGAACGAAGCACATGAAAGCCACCGTAGATGCCGGCACCTGCACCGGCTGCGAACTCTGCGTCCAGGTCTGCCCCGACGTGTTCGAGATCGTGGAAGGCGTCGCCAAGGCCAAAGTGGACGTGGTCCCCGCCGGGGCCGAAGCCGCCTGCAAAGAAGCGGCGGATAGCTGCCCGGTCGCCTGTATCGCCCTCGGCTAAGACCGTCCCCGCCACACCGCACCAGCCCGCCGGCAAACCGGCGGGCTGGTGTTAGGCGCAACCGCCGCCCCGCCCGCGCCCGTCCAAAGCTGGGAACCCCCGCCCGCCCTTTTTCCAAGGTTTGGAAGACCAGCACCGCAGAGGGACGCCGCGGCGCACGGCGGCGGCAGCAGCGGCTGACCAGCCGCCGGGGCGGGTCAGGGAAGGTGGTTGGGTTTGAGGATGAAGAGGCTCAAGCCGATGGCCCAGGCGTCTTCCCACTTCAGGCGTTTGAGTTCGTGGCCCGCGCCAAAGCCGTCGGTCAGCAGCACCGCGCCAGTCTTGGTGTTGTAGCCAATCAGCAGCCGCGGCAGGAAGACGCAACTGCCGGTGACGTTCAGCCCCTCCTCCGGCACCTTGCCCATCATGCAGTGCCAGATCAATGGCACCCCGGCTTCCACGCTCTTGCTGACTTCGCCCTTGAAGCGGTTGAAGTCCACGGTGCGCTTGGCCTTGGCCGTGCGGAGCAGGTCCAGGTCCATGTTCCAGTAGAGGCGGCAGATGTCGTTGCCGGCGCTTTCGAGCGAGACCTTGGTCAGCTTGGCGGCGGTGGCCGCGTGGTTATAGTCCTGCACCAGCCGCTGAAAATCGCGCTGCTCGATGTCCTGCACCACCACCAGCCGCAGGCCCAGCTTCTGGGCGATCTTCTTCAGCGAGTCGCGCAGGCTGTTGAAGCTGTTGCCGCTGGCGGCAGCCAGGCTGTCGCTGACCTGCCCCACCTGGTATTGGTCGAAGTTCAAGCCGTAATAGCGCAGCACGCGCTCGGTGGTGGCGGAGAGCGGGCTGCCCTTGGCCGAGCCCATCACCATGGGCACCTCCAACAGCACATCGCCGTTGGCTTCGCGCTTGATCCGCGCCTTGAGGTCGGCCGCCGTGCGCGGCTTGGCCGCGCTGGCGGCGGCGGGTACGCCCGCCGCCGGGGTCTGCCGCAGGCGGATGAAGTCAGCGCGGAAGTCCAGCTTGCGGCCTTCCAGCACCTGCGCCTTCAACGCGCTCCACTCCAGTTCCGTGCGCGTCGTGGCGTTGGTCCAGGCACAACGTTGAACCTTGGTGCGCGCCGGGCCGGGCAGGTCCGGCAGCGGGAGGGCCGCCTGGCCCGCCCACGCGGATAGTTCCTTTTGGGCCCGCTCCAGTTGCTCCTCGAACTGGAACGGGTTGATCGCCCCGCTTTCGGCGCGGCCATAGAACATGACGACCAGATGGGCCAGCCTGCCGCCCTCAAACGTGGCGCGCGCCTCATGCGACTTGAGGCCGGCAAACTGGAGGCCCTCGCCGCCCGTCAGGGCCTGGCCACGCTGCACATCGCTCCACAGGAAGCCGAGGCTGTGCGCGACCTGCTGGAACGCGTCCTGATTCATGGTCCAGAGGTTGGGCCAGGCGCAGAGCGTTTCGAGCTGGCGCGGCGGAGCGGCGGGCTTGGGCGCGGCGACCACGGCAAGGAACGTGAGCAGTACGCTGCAACACGCGCGGCACACCAACTGACAACGGGTCCGGTTCATGGCCAAATCCTTTTCGTTTGACGCCTGCGGGGGCAAAGCGTAGATATGCCGCAAACAGAGGCCTCAATGAAAGTGCAAAATCTCCCGCGCCGTCTGCCGCTGCTGCTGTGTTCAGCCCTGCTGCTGGCGCGCGCCACCACCGCAGAACCCGACCAGGAATGGTGGCAAGGGTTCGAGTTGGGCACGCGCGTCACCTGGACCTACCTCACCGACAACAAGCGGCCGGTCAGCGCCACCACCGAGTCCATGGGCAGTTTCTACGGCAGCATCAACCAGCTTGATGTGCATCAGGACTACCTGCCGCTGAAAGTGTTCGTGGCGTACCGCTTCTGTCCTTATGGCGGCCTGGAGCTTTCCTGGGATTCCTTGAGCGTCAAGACCCTCACCCGCTCCGATGGCCACACCGATGGCGACTTGAACTATTGGGGTCCGGCCTTCAGCGTCTTTGTGCGCTATCCGTGGGAGCATGGCCTGACCCCGTACGCGGGCGCCGGCCTGTCCTATTACTTTGTGAATTTCGACGAAGACCCCCAGTGGCACCGGCCGCCGGGTCGCCCCCTGGTGCAGACCTTGGATTTCGACCGGACGTGGGGCGCTTTGGTTTATGCCGGGATCATCTGGACCTTTGCCGAACAATGGTCGGCCGATTTCCACCTGCGCTACACCAAGGTGCAGGACGCCGTCGGCACCCACTGGCAGGGTCCTGACGGGCGCGACTACGGCGGCGAACCGCACATCCCCTTGAGCAACATCACCACCGGCCTCGGCGTTCGTTACAGCTTCTGATCCGACACCGCGCCACCCGCGTTGAGCCCATCCCTATGCAACCGCGCCAATTTCCTGTCCTGTGCCTCTCCCTGCTGGCACTGCCACTTGTTTGTTGCGCGGCAGAGGTCGCGGCGTGGAGCGTGCCGGAGCCGCGCGGCAGCTACGCGGTCGTCGTCAGCCGCGCGACCTATGCGCTGCCCAAATGGCGCGCGGTGGTGGACGCGCTCCGCACCAGGCACGACGGCGCGTGCGTCATCTATAAGGAGACGCTGACCGGGGCGCGCGCGCCGCTGGCCGCACTGCATCCGCGTTACGTCGCGCTCGTCGCGCGGCCGGAGGAGGCCGGACAAAATTTTGTCGTCGCCGCGCACCGGTTGCTGCGCACGCTTGATGAGGATCCCTACACCGACGCGCAGTGGGGCATCGTCACCGGCTACACGCCGGAGGACGCGCTCAAGCTGGCGCAAGCGCGCCCGCCGCTCGTCGTGCGCCGCGGACTCGGCGGCACCTCGGCGCTCGACCTCGGCCCGTTCGTCGAGGGGCGCAAGTTCGACGAGGGCAAGGCCGGCAAGTACTGGATCAAGTCCGCCGACGGGAAAACGGAGGAGAAGCCCGCGCCGCCCGATACGACCGCGCTGATCACCGAGGCGCTGAACAAGTTCCAGCCCGACCTCTTCATGACCAGCGGCCACGCGACGCCCGACGACTGGCAGATCGGCTACAGTCACCGCGACGGCCAGTTCCGGTGCAGCGCGGGGCAAGTCATCGGCATTGACCGTAAAGGCGTACACTTCCCGGTGCGCTCGCCGAATCCGAAAATTTATCTGCCGTCGGGCAACTGCCTGATCGGGCAAATCCACCAGCCGAACTGCATGGCGCTTTCCTTCCTCCGCAGCACGGGCGTCGTGCAGATGTTCGGCTATGTGGTGCCGACCTTCTTTGGCTTCGCCGGTTGGGGTGTGAACGATTACTTCCTTGGCCGGCCGGGCTCGTGTACGTTCGCGCAGGCGGTCCTCTTCAATCAGCTCGCGCTCGTGCACCAGCTCGAAACGCGCTTCCCGGACATCGCGCGGAAAAATCTCGGCACGCTCGACACCAACCAGCTCGGCGCAGAAGCGCAGAAGCTCGGCACCAGCGACCGCGACGCGCTCGGCCTGCTCTGGGATCGCGACGTGCTCGCCTTCTACGGCGACCCGGCGTGGCAGGCGGGCTTCGCCAAGCCGAATCTGGCGTGGAATGCCGAACTGAAAGCCACCGGCGAAATTCACACGCTGCGCCTGACGACGACGCGCGCCGGTAACTGGGGCGGCCGCCCGCAAGTCTTCGCGCTGCCCAAACGCCTCGGCCCGGCGACCGTTCAGCAAGGCGGCGACTATAAACCGGTGATCACCGACGACTTCGTGTTGCTGCCGCTCAAGGGCGACTTTGCCGCCAACCAGACCATCGAGCTTGTCTTCCGCGCGCCGCTTCTGCCGGCGACACCCACCACTGCCCAAGCCGCGCCCATCGCGAAATAGGCGGACGGTTTAGTTCAGCGGCTTGATCCGAACGTTCTTGAACTGGATCTGCATGGGCTGGCCGGCATGGATTTGCAGCGCGAGGACGCCGGACTTGGCCGCCTTGCTGGCCTGCTCATCCACCACGTCCACGGTTTGCTTGCCGTTGATGAAGTGCTGGAGATGGTTCCCCTTGGCGATGATGGCGATGTCGTTCCAGTCGCTGGCCTTGATCGTGGCCTGAATGGCCTTGGAATCGCCGCAACTGCCGACCACTTCCACCGCGCCTTTTTTGGGTTTGGCGGAATTCTCGCGAACGATGATCTTATCGCCGCGCTTGCAGAGGATGCCGCGTCCACCTTCTTCATAGAGGCCCCCGGTGTGGGTCGGGCCGGTTTCCAGATCGGCCTGGTAGCCGCGGACGACGAAATTTTCGAAGGCCGTGCTGCGATATTGGATGCCGGAGTTGCCCCAGGCGTTCGTGCCGAAGCGGAAGGAGAGGCGCAGTTCAAAATCGCCGACCACGAGATCTTTATCGCCGTCGCGGGCGATGAGGAAGTTGTTGCCCTGCGCCGGATTCTCTTTGGTCGTGCTGCCCGTGATGGCGCCATCCTGCACGGACCAGTGATTGGTGCGGCCCGCCCAACCGATGAGGTCCTTCCCGTTGAACAGGCTCGTGAACCCCGGCTCGACCTCCTGCGCCCGGACGGTGCAGAGGACCAGACCGAGGACGAATGCGGCGCGACCCAACTTGTGCTTCATTTGCTATTCCTCCAGCCGGGCGCCACGCGCCGCAGCCGCCCGCCAATAACCACACGCGCCGCGTAGCGTCAAGTGGCATCTACGCTGGGCGCCCAGCGCCCCGGTCGGCGAATTTCCAAGCCTTGGAAAAATTTTCGGCGACTTTTCCAAGGCTTGGAAATAGACTGCGCCGCGCGTTGCACTTTCAACCCAGAGGAGAAAATCATGAAGCAGCAAAAGACATGGAGTGATGGAGCAATGGAGAATGGGAGTAATGGCGCAAATCCTGACTCGCATTCGACCCCTCTGCAACACTCCAACACTCCAGTACTCCAACACTCCATTTCTCTGGCGCGGCTGCTGGGCGGCGCCGGGCTGCTGGTGGGGTTGCTGTTCACCACCTCTTGCGCGTTGCTCGGACCGCGGCTGGAGACGAAGCCGGTGGGGCCGGAGTTCGCGAAGTTCGCGCCCCACAAGGCGCCGGCGGCGGAGGGGCTGCTGCTCCAGCAGGGCGACCGGCTGGCGATCATCGGCGACTCGATCACCGAGCAGAAGATGTACTCGCGGATCATTGAGACCTACCTGACGGTCTGCGTGCCGGAGTTGCAGGTGACCGCGCGCCAGTACGGCTGGAGCGGCGAGACGGCGGAGGGCTTTCTGCGGCGCATGACCAACGACTGCCTGCGCTTCCAGCCGACCATCGCGACGACGTGCTACGGCATGAACGATCACCGTTACCGCCCGTATGACGCGAAAATCGCGGCATGGTATGGGACCAACCAGACGGGCATCGTGCGCGCGTTCAAGGCGGCGGGTACGCGCGTCGTGCTCGGCTCGCCCGGCTGCGTCGGTAAGATGCCCAGTTGGGTCAAGAGCGCGAGCGGTACGGTCGAGGACCTGAACTTGAGCCTCTGCCGGTTCCGCAACCATGACCTGGAGATCGCGCAGGCGGAAGGCGTGCGCTTCGCCGATGTCTTCTGGCCGATGTTCACCGCCGGGTTCGCCGCGCAAAAGCAGTTCGGCGGCGACTACGCTGTGCCGGGCAAGGATGGCGTGCATCCCGGCTGGGCGGGGCAGACGATCATGGCCTTCGCGTTCCTTAAGGCGCTGGGACTCGAGGGCGAAATCGGCACGTTCACTGTGGACCTCGCCGCCAACAAGGCGACTGCCAGCGCGGGCCACGTGGTGAACAGCTTCACGGATGGCGTGCTGACCGTGACCAGTTCGCGCTATCCGTTCTGCGCCACGGGCGACGCCGACAAGGATTCCTCCATCCGCTCCGGCATGGCCCTCGTGGCGTTCAACGATAAACTGAACCGGCTGCGGCTCGTGGTGCGGGGCGCGACGGCGGCGAGCTATAAGGTGACATGGGGCGAGACCTCGCGCACCTACTCCGCCGCGCAACTGGCGCGGGGCATCAACCTCGCCGACGACTTCGCGGTCAACCCGTTCAGCGCGGCGTTCAAGAAGGTGGATGACGCCGTCGGCGCGAAGCAGGGCTACGAGACGGAGCAGATCAAAAAGATTTTCCACGGCGCCGAGGGCAAGGCCGACATGGAAGCCGCCGTCAAACGGACCGAGGCTGTGCGCGCGCCGCTCGCCGCCGCCATCCAGACCGCCTTCCAGCCCGTGACGCACACGCTGAAAATAGAAGCGCAGTGAAATGAACGTCACTGACACCTGGAAAACAGTTGTCAGTCGTCAGTGGTCATTTGTCATTGGTCACTTGCGCGAGGAAGATCGTGCAAGCTGCGGATGATTTCCGCGAAACTCCTCCGCGTAAATTAGCACAATACGCGGCTCGCACTTGACACCGTGCCAACCCGACAACTGCCGAGCCATTGAAACTCTTTTCCGGTTTCAGGTTCCAGGTCTCCAGTTTCCGGTTTCTGCTTTCCGATTTCAGCTTTCAGCTTTCCGGTTTCGTCATTCAGACCTTCGGTTCCCAACCGGGGCGGTATTCGCGCTTGGTGAGCGCGCTGGCTTCGGGATCGCCGATGACCGCGCCGGTGGTCTGGTCAATGTTGATCGTGCGGCCGGTGCGCACGGCGAGGTTGGCGTAGTGGCAGTACATCGTGCTGCGCTGGCCGTCCTCGATCCACGCGTTCGGCTTGCCGCCGTTGCGGATGCAGTCGAGGAAGTTCGCGAAGTGCTCCACCGAGTCGCTGCCGGAGCCCTTGCCAACATCCACGTCGCCTTTGCCCTTGAGCCCGACGATCTCCTTGCCCTTCACGTCGTAGATCTGGTGGCCGGGGTCGGTGACGATCATCGTGCCGCCTTCGCCGTAGAAGGTAACGCGGAAGCCAAGCTTCTCGGCGGCGCGGCCATGGCTGCTGCTCTGCTCCCACGTGATCAGCTTGTCGCCGAAGTCGAACGCGGCGAGCCCGGTATCCGGCGTCTCCTGGTCGTCCTGGCAGAGGTAGCGCCCCCCACCCCACGTGACGCGCTTGGGCCGGTCCACCTGCAACCCCCAGCGCGCGAGGTCGAGCGCATGCACGGCGTTGTTGCCAAGCTCGCCGTTGCCCCAGTGCCAGAACCAGTGCCAGTTGTAATGGATCAGGTTGTCCTTATAGGGCCGCTCCGGCGCCGCGCCCTGCCACAGCGTGTAGTCGAGTTCCGCCGGCACGGGCACGACCTTGCCGCGGCCGATGCTGGAGCGATAGCGCGTGTAATAGCAGCGCGCGTTCAGCAGCCGGCCGATCGCGCCATCGTGCAGCGCCTTCATCGCCTCGAGGAACGTCGGCATGGAGCGCCGCTGGTTGCCCATCTGCACGACGCGGTCATGCTTCTTCGCCGCGGCGACCAGCGTCTCCGACTCGAACTGGTCGTGGCTGCCGGGCTTCTCCACATAGACGTGCTTGCCCGCCTGACAGGCCATGATCGCGGCAATCGCGTGCCAGTGGTTCGGCGTCGCGATAGTCACGGCGTCCACGCTCTTGTCCTCCAGCAGGCGGCGCAGATCCTTCTGCGGCTTCGGCGCCTTGCCGCCCTTGGCCACGACGGCCTTGATGCCCTTGGCGAGCGCGCGGTCGTCCACGTCGCAGATATAGGCGATCTCGACGTTCGGTTGCGCCAGCAGCCCATTGATGTGCGCAAGGCCGCGCGCATTGGTGCCGATGACGGCAAGGACGATTTTCTGGCTGGCGGCGAACGCAGGCACGCCTGCGCGCCACGCGGCGAGCCCGGCGCCGAGCGCGGCGGACTGGCGGAGGAAAACACGGCGATTGATTGTTGAGTTCATGGCGCTAGAATGTATCCGAAAGGACACCGCAATGAAAACAAAGATTCTGCTGACCACCGCCGCGCTGTGTGCCGCCGCCACCTGCCCCGCCGCCGAGCTGCGCATCGGCATCATCGGCTGCGATACCTCGCACGTCCCCGCCTTCACCAAGGTGCTCAACGATGCCAAGGACAAGGCGCACGTCCCTGGCGGCCGCGTCGTCGCCGCCTACAAGGGTGGCAGCCAGGACATCCCCAGCAGCGCCGACCGCGTGGACAAATTCGCGCAGGAGATCCAGCAGAAATACGGCGTCAAACTCGTGGACACCATCGAGGAACTCTGCCAGCAGGTGGATGTCGTGCTGCTGGAGAGCGTGGACGGCCGCCCGCACCTCGCGCAGGCCAAACCGGTGATCAAGGCGGGCAAGCCGCTGTTCATTGATAAGCCCATGGCCGCCTCGCTGCGCGACGCCGTGGAAATCTTCAAGCTCGCCAAGGCCGCGAAGGTGCCCGTGTTCAGCGCGTCCTCGCTCCGCTTCGGGAAAGCCACGCAGGCCGTCCGCGGCGGCTCGCTGGGCAAGGTGCAGAGCGCCGAGACCTTCAGCCCGGTCAACCTCGAACCGCACCACCCCGATCTCTTCTGGTATGGCATCCACGGCGTTGAGTCGCTCTTTACCGTGATGGGCCCCGCCTGCGTCGCGGTCAAGCGCGGCGCGACAAGCGACGGCCGCGTCGAGATCACCGGCACGTGGAGCGATGGCCGTATTGGAATTTTCCGGCAAGGTCCCGGCAACAAGGGTTACGGCGGCAGCGCGAAGGGCGAGAAAGGCGAGGCGCCCGTCGGCGGCTACGATAGCTACGCCCCGCTGCTCGTCGAGATCATGAAATTCTTCCAGTCGGGTGTGGCGCCCGTCCCAGAACGCGAGACACTCGAAATCCTCGCCTTCATGGAAGCCGCCGACGCCAGCAAGCTCGCCGGCGGCGCCGAGATCAAGCTCGCCGACCTCCTGAAAAAAGCCGGCGTCGAGTGACCGTTTTCCAAGGCCTGGAAAATTTCCAGTTTCAGTTTCCAATCCTTGGAAACGCGCGGCAATAATTGCCGGGCCGGCACGTTTGCGCGGGGAACGTTGATGAAAGGAGTCACTATGAGCAGGACACTGGTTTCACGCAGGGCTTTCATGCGGCGCGGTCTCGCCGGGGGCGTGGCGCTGGCCGCCGGCCCATTTATTCTGCCGGCCTCGGCCATCGGGGCGAACGAACGCATCGGCCTCGCCGTCATCGGCCCGGGCCGCCAGGGCGGCGGGCTGCTCGGCTCGGCGGGCAAATCCAAGGACGCGCGCATCGTCGCCATCGCCGATGTCAACCTCGTCCGCGCGCGCCAGAAGGCCGCGCCCTACAAGGCGGAGGTCTATAAGGATTACCGGAAGCTGCTTGAGCGGAAGGATGTCGATGCCATCATCACCGCGACGCCGGAGCACTGGCGCGCGCTCACGTGCATCCACGCCTGCCAGGCGGGCAAGGATGTCTATGCCGAGAAGCCGATGACGCTGACCATCCGCGAGGGCCGGCTGATGGTGCAGGCGGTACGCAAGTACGGCCGCGTGTTCCAGTGCGGCAGCCAGCAGCGCTCGCAGATCCAGAACCACCTCGGCTGCCAGTTCGTGCGCGAGGGGCTGATCGGCAAGATCAGCAAGGTGATCGCTTTCAACTATCCCAGCCCGTGGAACAACGGCCTGCCCGCGCAGAAAATTCCCGACGAGCTCGACTGGGATCTCTGGTGCGGGCCGGTCGAGCCGATGCCATTCAACGCCGACCTCTACGCGCCGCGCGCAAAGCCGGGCTGGCTCTCGTTCCGCCCGCATTCCGGCGGCGAGATGACCGGCTGGGGCGCGCACGGCTTCGACCAGATCCAGTGCGCGCTCGGCATGGACGAGAGCGGGCCGGTCGAGGTCTGGACCGAGGGCGGCAAGTTCGAGCCGCCCACCTACACCGCGCCGGAGTCCAGCGCGCGCGGCAACAAAATCTGCGCCGTGCCAAAGGTCTTCTTCCGCTATGCCACCGGCACGCTCATGGAACTCGCCGATGGCCCGCACGGCGGCGGCATCTTCATCGGCGAGAAGGGCTCGATCACGATCGACCGCGGCAAATGCAAGTCCGATCCCGCCGACCTCGTGGCGGAAAAACTCGCGCAGGGTATCGCCAGGCATCACGCCGCCGCCAAAACGCAGAAGTCCTCGGTGGAAGATCCCGCGCCGCCGCCCTCGACGCTGACCGATAACGTCAAGCTGGCCGCCACGCCGCCGCTGAACGGCGGGCACATGCAAAACTGGTTCGACTGTATCCGCTCGCGCCAGAAGCCCATCGCCGACGTCGAAACCGGCCACCGCTCCGCCACGGTCTGCCACCTCGGCAACATCGCGCGCTGGACCGGCAAGCGACTGAAATGGGATCCGGTCAAGGAACAGTTCGACGACGCCGAGGCGAACACCTACCTCGACCGCACGCGCCGCAAACCCTACGAATTGCCGGAAACCGTCTGATCTGATCCAGGAGAAATCAAAATGAAAATCCGCTCGCTCGCCCTGTTCGCCCTGCTCGCATTCGGCCTCGCCGCGCAGGCGGCCGACGGCGACAAAATCAAGCTGCTGATCTTCAGCGGCGCCAACAACCACAGTTGGAAGACCACGACACCGGTCCTCCAGAAGCTGTATGAGGACAGCGGCCGGTTCACCGTGACAGTGACCGAGGACGTGCCGCACCTCAACCCGGCCGAGTTCGCCAAGTACGACGCGATCGTCTGCAACTACACCAGCTACCCGAACGTGCTCGGCCACCGCTGGCCCGCGGAAACGGAGAAGGCGTTTCTCGACTATGTGGCCGCCGGCCACGGCTTCGTCCTCTTCCACGCCGCCAGCACCGCGTGGATGGACTGGCCGGAGTTCGGCGACCTCATCGGCCTCACATGGCAGAAGGACGCCGCCGGCAAAAACATCAGCGGCCACGGCGCGCAACATTCCTTCGTCGTCACCATCACCGACAAGGATCATCCCGTGACCAAGGGCCTGGGTGACTTCCAGCACGTCAAGGACGAGCTTTATCACCGCCAGCTCCTGCACAAGACCGGCCACGTCCTCGCCACGACCTTCTCCGACAAAACGAAGGGCGGCAGCAATACCAACGAGCCGATGGTCGTCATTACCGAGCTTGGCAAGGGCCGCTGCTTCAACTGCGCGCTCGGCCACGACCCGAAGCCGATGGCCGGTGCGGGTTTCCAGGCGTTGATGCTGCGCGGCGCCGAATGGGCGGCGACTGGCAAGGTCACCCTCCCGCCACCGGCCAACTGGATTGTCCCGGGCACACCGCAGGCCGAGGAGCTGAAAAAGACCGAGCCGTCCAAGCCGACCGCCAAAAAGGTGAAATAAACTATTCCGCCGCGCGCCCCTTCCTGTTCAGGAATAGCGGGCTCGCGGCCACCACTCACACCTTGGCCGCGGCCGTCAGCTTGGCCAGGGCTTCGAGTTTTTGGCGGGCGGCTCCGGAGTCAATCGAGGTGGCAGCGACGCTCACCGCGTCCTTCAGGTCGCGCGCCTGGCCGGCGGCAAAAATCGCGGCGGCGGCATTCAGCAGGACGATGTCGCGCTTCGGCCCGCGCTGGCCGGCGAGCAGGCCGCGGATGAGCTCCGCGTTCGCCGCGGGTTCGCCGCCGAACAGGTCGGCGGTGGTCGCGGTGGCGAGACCAACATCGCGCGGATGGAGTTCGTACTGGCGCACGTGGCCATGCTTGACTTCCGCGACCAGCGTTCCGGTGGTCGTGGTGATTTCGTCGAGGCCATCGAGTCCGTGGACGACAAACATGTGCTGCGCGCCCAGCGCGGCGAGCGCCTCGGCGATGACGGGCACGAGCGCGGCGGCATAGACGCCGACCAGTCCATATTGCGCGCCGGCGGGATTGGAGATCGGGCCGAGGATGTTGAAGATCGTGCGGATGCCGATCTCGCGGCGCGGGCCGATGGCGTGTTTCATCGCCGGGTGCAACGCGGGCGCGAACAGGAAGGCGACGCCGATCTCGCGCAGCGCGCGCGCCATCACGTCGGGACCGATCTCCAGGTTCACGCCGAGCGCGGCGAGCACGTCGGCGCTGCCGCACTGGCTGCTGACCGAGCGGTTGCCGTGCTTGGCGACGACGACACCCGCGCCGGCGGCGACGAAGGCGGAACAGGTGGAGATGTTGAAGGTATGCGCGCCATCGCCGCCAGTACCGACGATATCGGCGACGACCGGCGCGCCGGCCTCCACCGCGGTGAACTTCCGGCGCATCGCCTCGGCGCTGCCGGCGATGATCTCCGCGGTCTCGCCGCGGATGCGGAGCGCGGTGATGTAGGCGGCGACCTGCGCGGGCGTAGCCTCGCCGGACATGATCTCCAGCATGGTGGCGCGCGCCTGCTCACGGCCGAGCTGTTTGCCCTCGGCGAGGGCGGCGATGGCTTCGCGGATCATGTGACAACTCCTTGGTCCAGGTGAAATTTGCGGACTTCTTCCAGGGCGTAGCGGTCGGTCATGCCCGCGACATAATCGCAGACGGTGCGGCGCAACCCTTCGCGCTGAACGCGCTCGCGCGCCTTCGCGCCCATGCTTGCGGGCTGCGCCGCGTAGTGCAGGAACAGCCGGCGCATCAGTTGCACGGCGGCATCGTTCGCGCTTTTGACCGCTGGATGGAAATACATGTTCTGGTACAGGAAGTCCTTAAAGGCGAGCATCGGTGGCCGCAGCGCGTCGCTGATTGCCACCACCATCTCGCCGGCCTGTTGCACGGCGGCGGGTGAAGACGGCGCGTGGCGTTCGAGCCGCGCGGCGCTGGTGCGCAGGGCATCCTCGACCAACAGGTTGAGCAGGCAGCGCACCGTGATGGAAATCCGACGGTCGGCGGGGATCCGGGCGAACTCGGCGCGCGCCTGCGCCGCGGCCAACTGCCAGAGCGGTTGCGCGTCGAGCTGTTCCTCGCTCAACAGCCCCGCCTCCACGCCATCGTCGGCGTCGTGCGCCAGATAGGTCACATCGTCGGCGAGGTCGGCGATCTGCGCCTCCAGGAATTGGAACGGGCCGAGCGGGTGGCCATCGAGCTGTGCGCCCGGTTGCGCGGCCTGGTGCTTGAGCAGGCCGGCGCGCACCTCCCACGTCAGGTTCAGGCCGGGAAAATCGGGATAACGGTATTCGAGCAGTTCGACGCAGCGCAGGCCCTGCACGTTGTGATCGAAGCCGCCATCGGCCTTCATCAACTCATCCAACTCGTGTTCGCCGGAGTGGCCGAACGGGCTGTGGCCGAGGTCGTGAGCCAGCGCGATAGCCTCGGCGAGGTCCTCGTTGGCGCGCAGCACCCGCGCCAGCGTGCGCGCGACCGCGGCCATCTCGATGGTGTGCGTCAGGCGCGTGCGGTAGTGGTCCTGGTTGCCGCTGACGAAAACCTGCGTCTTGTATTCCAGCCGCCGGAAGGCGCGGCTGTGCAGGATGCGGTCGCGGTCGCGCTGAAATTCCGCGCGGAAATCGTGGCGGCGCTCCGGGTACTTGCGGCCGAAGCTGGCGGCCGTCCGCACCGCATAGGGTGCGAGCAGCCCCGCCTCCGCCTCGTCGCGCGCTTGCCTCGACACGATCATGGCGGGTATCTTACGGCGTCCGCGCCGCTTGGCAACCTTTTGGAGCACCGATGAACTTGCATGAGAAAACGCTGACAAAAAAAACGCTCTATGCCGGCCGCATCCTCGCGCTCGAGCTGCAGGAGGTGGAACTGCCCGACGGCCGGCGCGCGCCGCGCGAGCTGATCCGGCACGCGCCCGCGGTCGGCGTGCTCGCGCGGCGGCCCGATGGCGTGTTCATCTTCGTCCGCCAATTCCGCAAGGCGGTCGAGCGCGTGATGCTGGAGATCGTCGCCGGCATCTGCGAGCCCGGCGAGGCGCCGGCCGCGACCGCCGCACGCGAACTGCGCGAGGAAACCGGCTACACCGCCGCCACGCTGGTCGAGCTCGGCAGCGCCTTCGCCACGCCCGGCTATGTGGATGAACAGTTCACCCTCTTCTTCGCCGAGCTGAACCCCGTCACGGGCGCGACCGAACACGACGAGGACGAGCGCGTCGAGACGGTCGCGCTGACCCGCGCCGCGTTCGAGCGGATGCTCGTCGCCGGCGAGGTGGCCGACGCCAAAACACTCGCCGCGTGGCTGCTTTTTGAGAAAAAGCTCGGCGGTTGACCGCAGATTTATCTATCAAAATTTTGATAGTTTAATATTTTGCACAAGCCCCCCTTCTTGCGCCATGCTCGCAGCGCGATGAGCATTCACGTCGTAATAGTGGAAGACGAGACGATGGTGGCCGATATGTTCAGGGCCTGGCTAAGCCGGCGTACTCAAATCCAAGTCTTGGGCTGCGCCACCGATGCCGCGTCGGCCCTCGCCCTGTGCCGTCAGAAACAGCCTGACATCGCGCTGGTGGATATCCAGTTGCCGGGGATGAACGGGTTGGACCTCTCGGAGCATCTTCTACGTGAGTTCCCGGCACTGAAGATCATCATCGTCTCCTGCCGCTCCAACCCTTACTGCCTGCTGCGCGCCGAGGAACTGGGCGTGCATGGCTTTGTGGACAAAATGAGCCCGCTCACCGTCCTGGAGAAAGCTGTCCGTACCGTGGCCTCCGGGGAACGTTACATCTCCGAAACGGTGACACAGCAACGGGATCGGGAACAGCGCAAGCCCGACGCCTTCAACAAAATCCTGACGGAGCGTGAACGGGAAATCCTCGGCTTGATTTCGCTGGGCTTGAGCGATGCCGACGTGGGCGCGCAACTCAACATCTCGCCGGGCACCGTGGGACTACACCGGCGCACCGCCAGCCGCAAGCTGGAAATTTTTAATGACCGTAAATTGATGCGCGTGGGCCGCGAACTGGGTTTGGATTTCAGTATTGCGGCCCAGCATGGTCGCAAGCGGCTGCGCCGCAAGAAACCGTGCTGACCTTTTCAGGTCAAGGAGATCGGGGTGAGGTGGTTGCTGCGGGTACCCGGGTGCCGCCGCCAGGGAGGTCGGGATGAGGCGCGAACCGGCAGGTTGGTGCCAGATCAGGTTGCGAACGCCAAGGAGGTCGGGGAGAGGCTCGTATGTCGAGGATTGTAATCTGTGATAACGATGTGCAGGTCTGCCGTTTTTTTCAGGCGGCGTTGCAGCGCCATCTTTTCGAGGTCGAAATCGTCCACACGGCGCAGACGTGTCTCGCAGCCTGTCGTACGGCTGTGCCCCAGTTGCTCGTGACCGACCTGCATCTGCCCGATATGGGCGCCTTGGAGATGCTCCGGCTCCTGCGCGTACACATGCCCGGCACACCCATCATTGCCATCTCCGCCGATAATGACGAAATACTCCAAGAAGCCTGGCTCAACGGCGCCGACTGGGTCATGCGCAAGCCCATCCTGCCGGCACTCTTGATTCAGACCGCGCGCCACTTGATTTCCACACGCCCCGCCACGCCTTGAGTCCGACCTTTCGACTTGTTCCCCCACCCTGAAACCGCTATGTCATCCCGCGCCTCGCGCGGCATAGCCATGAACACGTGCAACCATAGGGAACTTTTCCAAGGCGTGGAAAATCCACCGCTTTCACTTTCCAATCCCTGGAATGTTCCGTTCCGCAAATCATCAAATCACAAGTCAAAAATCATAAATTCCTCTCATGTCCCTCGACTTTGAACACGCCCTGAACGCCGAGCAGCTCGCCGCCGTGATGGCGCCGGACGGCCCGGTCCTCGTCATCGCCGCCGCCGGTACCGGCAAGACGCGCACGCTGACCTACCGCGTCGCATGGCTCGTCGAGCGCGGCATCGCGGCGCGGCGCATCCTGCTGATGACGTTCACGAACAAGGCCGCGCACGAGATGCTCGAACGCGCGACGCAGCTCGTCGGCGACTCGGTCGGCGGACTCTGGGGCGGCACGTTCCACCACATGGCGAACCGGATGCTCCGCCGCCACGCGCACCTGCTCGGTTACAAGGCGGACTACACGATCCTCGACGAGGACGACGCGAAGGGCCTCGTGAAAACCTGCGCGACCGAGCTCAAGCTCGCCGGCAAGGAATTCCCGAAGGCCGACGTGCTCTTGAGCGTCTTCAGCTACGCCGCGAATATCGAGCGCCCGGTCGCGGAGCTGGCGGAGAAGCGCTTCGCTGATCACAACATCAAGGTCGAGGAGGTCCTGCGCGTCCACCAGGCGTATGAAGCGCACAAGCGGCAACTGCACGCGATGGACTTCGATGACCTGCTGGTCAACGGCCTGCGCCTGTTCCGCGAGCATCCCGAAGTGCTCGCGCGCTACGAGGAGCAGTTCGAGCACATCCTGGTGGATGAATATCAGGACACCAACACGCTGCAGGCCGAGTGGGTGGACCGCCTCGCCAGGCGGCGGCAGAACCTGCTCGTCGTCGGCGATGATTTCCAGAGCATCTACTCGTGGCGCGGCGCGAACTTCGCCAACATCATGTCGTTCCCGGAACGCTATCCCGGCACGACGATCTTCAAGCTCGTCACCAACTACCGCAGCGTGCCGGAGATTCTCGACCTGGCCAACGCGTGCATCGCGGGCAACCCGGAGCAGTTCCAGAAGACGATGAAGGCGACGCGCGCCGGCCACAAGAAGCCGGTGCTGACGCGGCTGCGCGATGGCGATAGCCAGGCGCGCTACGTCGTCGAGCGCATCCGCCGCTGCCTGCGGCAGGGCCGCGCGCCGACCGACATCTGTGTGCTCTACCGCGCGCATTTCCACGCGATGGAGTTGCAGATGGAGCTGACGCGGCAGGGCATCCCGTTCATCGTCACCTCCGGTGTCCGCTTCTTCGAGCAGGCGCACGTGAAGGACGTCTGCTCGCTCGTGCGCGTGCTCGTCCACGGCGATGACCAGCTCGCGTTCGTCCGCCTGCTCGGCCTGCTGCCGAAGGTCGGCGAGAAGACCGCGCTGAAAATCTTCCACAAGCTCGGTGACAAGTTGGACGCGGCCGATCCCGACGCCGCCGCGAAGGTCGCGCGGCTGCTGCCGGAGGCCGCGCAGCCCGCGTGGCGCAAGATCGCGCCGCTCTTCGCGCAGTTTGGCGCGGAGCAACTCGCCGAGGATCCCGGCGAAATCATCTACCGTTTCCTGGCGGCGTTTTACGAGGACCACGCCGTCGCCGCCTTCGATAACCACGAGCGGCGTCTCGAAGATTTGCAGGGGCTGATCGCCTTCACCACGCGCTATGAGAACGCCGAGGATTTCTTGAGCGAGATCGCGCTGCTGACCAACCTCGATGCCGAGACCGAGGCGCCCGGCGAGGAGCGCCGCCCGATGCTCAAGCTCTCCAGCGTCCACCAGGCCAAGGGCCTGGAGTGGCCGGTGGTCTTCCTGCTCTGGATGAACGAGGGCCTGTTCCCCTCGCAACGTTCGCTCGATGACCACGCGACCGAGGCCGAGGAGCGACGGTTGTTCTACGTCGCCACCACCCGCGCCAAGGACGAACTGTATCTGTGCTGCCCCGAAATCCGCCGCGTCCGCGATGGCGGCGCGATGCCCTGCATCCCCTCGCGTTTCATCACCGAGGTTCCCGCCGAGCTGTTCGAGGAGGAATACGTCGGCTTCATTTGAGGGCCACGGCCATGCTGGGCGCACATCTCTTTCGTCCGCACGCCCCCACCGGCGCCGCTGCCGGGATCTTGCAGGAACCGCGACGGCAGCGGGCGCTCATCGCGTGCGTCGCGCTCGGCGCCTTCCTCATCAACCTCGATAGCTACATCATCAGCATCGCGCTGCCGGCCATCGCACACTCCTTCCACGTCGGCACGAGCCTGGCGGCGTTGGTGACCGTGGTCTATCTGCTGGCGTTGAGCAGCACGCTGCTGTTCTTCGGCAAACTCGGCGACCGCCTCGGCCTCAAGCGCGTGTTCGCCTGGGGCTACGGCCTGTTCACGCTTGGCTCGCTGCTCTGCGGCATAGCGCCGAATCTCACCAGCTTGTTGCTCGCCCGCGCGCTCCAGGGCCTGGGCGGCGCGATGCTCTACGCCGTCGGCCCGCCGCTCCTCCCGCGCTGGCTGCCCGCCGGGATGCAGGGCTGGGCCTTCGGCCTCGTCATGACCGCCGGCGCTGGCGGCATCGCGCTCGGCGCGCCCGTGGGCGGCTTCATCGTCAGCCTGCTGGGCTGGCCATGGGTCTTCCTGCTCAACGTGCCCGTCGGACTCCTCGCGCTCTACGCCACGCTCCGCGCCCTGCCCGACGACGCCCCGCCAGCCACGCGCGAACACGCCGCGCCCTTCGACGTCGCCGGCGCGCTGATGAGTGGCGCGGGCGTGCTGCTGCTGGTCTTCGCCTGTAATCAAGGCGAGGAACTCGGCTGGACCTCGCCGCCGATCCTCGCCGGCTTCGTGCTGGCTTTTCTGGCGCTCGCGTTCTTCTGGCGGCGCGAGCGCGCACACACCGCGCCGCTGATGGACCCCGCGATGTTCTGCATCCCGGCGATCGCGCTCGGCAACCTCGCCGCGCTGCTGGCCTACATGCTGCTGGCGGGTGGCAATTTCCTGCTGCCCTTCTACCTTGTCGGCGTCAAGGGACTGCGCATCGAACAGGCCGGCCTGGTGCTGTTGGCCTACGCGGCGGTCTTCGCGGCTCTGTGCCCCGGTTGCGGCCGGCTGGCGGACCGCCTGCCGCCGCAGCGCCTGTGCGCGGCGGGCATGGCCCTCGCGACAGCCGCCGCGCTGCTCTTCGCGTTCACGCTGCACACGCCGGGCCTCTGGGCGGTGTTGCTCTACCTGGTGCTGCTCGCGCCGGCCTATGCGCTCTTCATCTCGGCGTGCAACAACCTCGTGCTGGGCCACGCGCCGGCGGGCGAAATCGGCATGGTCTCCGGCGTGTTCAAGACCGCCACGAACATGAGCCTCGTGCTCGGTGTCTGCCTGCTGGAAACCGTTTTTTCCGCCGGCCATCCGGTGGCGGGCGCGGCGCTGCCGCCCGACAGCATCGCGGCCGGCTTGCACCGCGCGCTGCTCCTCGGCGCGCTCACCTCCCTGCTCGCCAGCATCAGCGTTGTCCTGATCAGATTTTCACGCCCCGTTCCAAGGCAGCACGCCGACGGCATGGCATAGGGATGCGTGCCGAAAAAACGTCCGGATAGTGTTCGGGATTGCAGCACCTGGCTCAACCATGCAGCGGCCAGCAGTTCCAGCGGAGCGCGGGAGGTGGTCACTAGCCAACACCCAGTTCGATAGTGAGTTCACCGACGGCATAGAGCTGACCGCCATCCCGAAACCGGCTTCCTGCAACCTGCTGCTCATGCTCGGCGCCGCCCACTGGCTACGCCGCCGGCTGCGGGGCTCGCGCCGACTCTGGAACGGCTGATCCCGGTCCTCGGTTCGGAAAACTCCTCTGGCTGTTTTCCAAGCCTTGGAACTTTCGGCGCGACTTTTCCAAGGATTGGAAAGTGGAACGTGGCTTTTCCCGAGCTTTGGAAAAGCGGCCCAAAGGTGCCCTCCGAGCGGCTGTTATCCGCGCGGCCAACAGTGGATAATTTCGCACAGGGTCACCCCGTAAGGGAGGTTTTGCCCATAGACTGACACCAACCGGAATGAGGCTCGACAGCCCAAGCCGGATGCGCTTCAATGCCGCAGGCTGATTTGACACAACCCGGGAGTTTTCACATGAGAACCAGGCTTGTCGCGCTAGGAGTAGCCCTGACCGTGGCAGCAAGCGCCGCGCCGGTGGGACCACGGCCAGGTTTCGGCCCACGTCCGCCGTTGGGCGAAAGACCCCCACGCGGGCAAAAACAGGCCAGCGAGAACGCCGACATCCGTGCGGTAGCCAGGGACCTCGGCAGCAAGGAAGCGCCCCTCCTGTTCTGCATCGGGCTGCACATCGAGCCGTTTGGTTCCACGGTCAGCAGCATCGTTGGCGGCGACCGGCCGCGCCCGCCGCGCGCCAACGTGGAAGGCGGGCAGCGTCCGCGTCCACCGCGCGCCGGCGTGGGCGGCGATGAGCCCCTGCCGCCGCGCCAGCAGCGACCGGGCATGGGCGGTGGCGGGCAACGCCCCGGTGGCGGCCAGGATTACAACGATCCTGAAATTTTCAAGATGCACGTCGGCAGCATCCAGTCGCTGGCCGCCATCATCGAGCAACACGGCGGCAAGCTGACCGTGCAGGCGCAGACGCCGTTCACGCGGGTGGCGGCGGAGAGCGGCGACAGCCTGCTGACCGACCTCCAAAAACGCGGCCACGAAATCGCGCTACACTTCCACGAGGACGCGCATCTGGGGCGTAACAGCGAAAACCTGCCCGCCGCCACGTGGGCCGCCGTCATGCGCGAGGAGTTGGACCTGATCCGCAGGGCCGTCGGCCGCGAGGTCCGCCTTCGTTACTGGAGCGGCGGCAATATTTTCCCCGGCGTCCTTGAGGCCGCCAGCGCCGCGGGCCTCGACGTGATGAGCGACCACAAGAATCCGCGCAAGCAGGAGACCGATCCCGCTCTGCTCGCCATTCATCCGTGGCGGCCCGCCGGCGGGCCGGGCTTCGACGATGTCGCCGCCTTCGTCCGCCACGATCCCAAGGGCAGGATCATTTACCTGCCGGACGGCATCTTCGCCGATGCCGACTTCCATGCGCGCAAGCAAGGCTCCGACGCCGACTACCTGAACTTCCTGACCGACGGCCTTGAGCGCTCGCTGCGCGCCGCGCGGAAGGATCGCGTGAACGTGTTCCACATCACCGTCCACCCCGGCGAGTTGCGCGGTAACCCGCGCGCGCAATTCCAAGTGGTCGCCGCGTGGCTCACCAAGGTGATTGATCCGCTTGTCGCCGCCGGCAAGGTCAAGTGGTCCTCGTTCTCGGAGATGGCTGACGCCTATATCGCCTGGGAGCGCGCCAATCCCGAGGCGGATCCGCTGGGCAAAGGCGCCGCCAAGGCTGCGGCCGTTCCCGTGGCGACCGCGCCGTCGCCGGTGGCCACCGCCGCGCCAGCCGCCGGCCAGGGCTTGAGCGGCCCCGGCTACATCACCTTCGCCGTCAACGTCCACGACTGGTGCCATCCGCGCGAGAGCGCCGACACGCTCAAGCGACTCGCGGGCATGTTCAAACGCCACGGGGTGAAGGGCGATTTCTACCTGACCGCCCCCGTGGTCACCACCTATCGCGAGCACTGCCCCGATGTCATCAAGACGCTGAAGGATACCGGCATGTGCATCAGCTATCACTTCCGCCCGCCCCATCCCGCCTACACCGGCTTCAGCGACCGGCTGGCCAGCCTGAACGGCGCGGAGTTGGACGCGGCGCTCCGCGACGTCGAGACGTGCGAGCTTGATCTCGCCACCGGCGTCATCAACAAGGACCGCAAGGGCGGTTACGCACTCGTCGCCGAGGTCCTGGGCGCCCAGCCGGTGTGCGTCTCCGCGTTGTGTGACACGCCGAAGATCAAGATGGGTTTGTTGAAAATTTACCGCGAGATGGGCGCGCGGATGGCGCTGATGTACCACGAGAGCGGCACCAAGGTGGAACAGCCCTTCGAGTTTGTCGAGGGCCTGCTGGTGCGACCGAGCGACTTTAGCATCACACGCTGCAAGACGCCCAACGAGCCTTCCGACAACTTCTGGTGGAATCTTGTCAATCGCGACAGTGCTGCGGATCCCACGGCCATGCTGAAAAAGGAACTGGCCCACTGGAAGGCGTCGCGTCCGCCGCTAATCACCGCGCTGATCCACGAGAACAATTACTACCGTCGCGGAGCGGAAACTTGGAAGGCCTTTTACCTCGACGGCCGCACCCCGCTGCCGCCGCCGTGGAACCTGAAGGCCGCCGACCCCTCCCGCGCGCGGCCCAAGCAGGAAGTGGAAAAGATTTTCACCGCCTACGAAAACCTGCTTGCCTACTCCGCCAAGCACCTGAAGGTCGTCACCTCCGCCGACCTCGCCGACCTCGCGCGCTAACGCCCCATCGCGAAGCACGACTGGCCGCCGGCCAGCCCGCCTTCTCGCGGTGATCACCATCTCTTTGACATCCCCCGCGCTCTTGCTACTATCGGCGCACCCCGCTATGGCGGCGGGACGGAAAGGCGAGGCATGAATAAGCGCGGCGTCAAATTCAAACGCATCCTGATCAAACTTTCCGGGGAAGCGTTCCAGAATCCCAAGGATGGTGAGCCGCTGGACACCGAGGTACTCAATTCCGCCGCCGAGCAGATCGCCGCGGTCAAGGCTGCGGGAGTCGAGATCGCCATCGTCGTCGGCGGTGGCAACATCTATCGCGGGCAGGCCGGCACCGAGTGCGGCATTGACCGTACCACCGGGGATTACATGGGCATGTTGGCCACGGTCATCAATTCGCTCGCCCTGCAATCCGCGCTCGAACGCAAGGGCATCTACACCCGCGTCATGACCTCCATCGCGATGGCCGCGGTCGCCGAGCCGTTCATCCGCCGCCGCGCCATGCGTCACCTTGAAAAGGGCCGCGTCGTGATCTTCGGCGCGGGCACGGGTAATCCTTTCTTCACCACCGACAGCGCCGCCGCGTTGCGCGCCAGTGAGATCGGCGCCGACCTGCTGGTGAAAGGGACGAAGGTGGATGGCGTCTACACCGCCGACCCGCTGAAGGACCCGCAGGCCACGCGCTACACAACCATCACCTATCACGAGGCCATCAGCAAACGGCTGCGGGTGATGGACACGGCCGCCTTCTCGCTCTGCCAGGAGAACCACATCCCGATCATTGTCTGCAATTTCTTCAAGAAGGGCGAACTCGCCCGCGCAGTCCAGGGCGAGCCGGTTGGCACGCTCGTGGGTGATTGATTGAACGGAGGCCCAACATGGAATCATTGGATGATGTCTTGCTCGAAGCTGACGATAAAATGCAGAAGTCGTTCGACCATCTCAAGCAGGAGTTCACCGGCCTGCGCACCGGCAAGGCTTCGCCCAGCCTGGTCGAAAACATCAACGTGGAATACTACGGCGCACCCACCCGCCTGCGCCAGCTCGCCGGCATCGCCACGCCCGAGGCGCGCCTGATCGTCATCAACGCCTATGACCCGACCGCGCTCGCCGCGATCGAGAAGGCGATTCTCGCCGCCAACATCGGCATCACGCCCATCAACGATGGCCGCGTCATCCGCATCCCGATCCCCGAATTGAGCGAGGAACGCCGCAAGGAGCTGATCAAGGTCGCTAAACGCATGAGCGAGGATGCGCGCGTCGCCATCCGCGCCGTCCGGCGTGAAGCCAACGAACAGATCAAAGTGCTCCAGAAGGGCAGCAAGATCACCGAGGATGAGGAGAAGAGCGGCCTCGACGAGATCCAAAAGTACACCGACGACTTTACGAAGAAGGTGGATGACCTCCTCGCCGTCAAGGAGAAGGACATCCTCGCCGTCTAGCGTTTCCTCGTTCCGTCACCCCGCACGGCCGCAGTCCCGCTGGCCTTGGCAATTTCCAAGCCTTGGAAAAATGTGTCAGCGGCGTTCCCATCCTTGGAAAACCGCGCTCCATCGGTTAGGTTCGCGCCCGTGAAAATCACCGACCAGGAACTGCTGATCTTCGACGGCGCGACCGGGACGAACATCCAGCAGATGCAGTTGCCCGCCGCCGCGTGGGACGGCAAGGACGGCTGCAACGAATTGCTGAACGTCACCGCGCCCGACGCGATCCAGAGCTTGCACCGCGACTTTCTCGACGCCGGGGCGCAGGTTTTGGAGACGAATACGTTCGGCGCGTCGCGCGTCGTGCTGGCGGAGTACGGCCAGGAAAAGCGCGTCGCAGAAATCAATGCGGCCGCGGTCCGCAACGCGCGCGCCGCCATCGCCGGCCAGCCCGGCCGCTGGGTCTGCGGCTCGCTCGGCCCCGGCACCAAGCTGCCCTCGCTCGGCCATATCGAGCCGGAGAAGCTGGCCGAGGCCTACCGCGAGCAAATCGCCGCGCTGGTCGGGGCCGGCGTGGACCTGCTGCTCTTCGAAACCGCGCAGGACATCTTCCAGATCAAGCTCGGCCTGGTCGCCTGCTTCGAGACGCTGGAGCAACTCGGCCGCGACATCCCGGTGATGGTCTCGGTGACGGTCGAGCGTACCGGCACCATGCTCGTCGGCACCGATATCGCCGCTGCCGCGGTCACGGTGGAGCCGTTTCCCATCTTCGCCTTCGGCCTCAACTGCGCCACGGGCCCGGCCGACATGACCTCGCACATCCACTGGCTCCAGCACAACTGGCCGCGCCGGATTTCGATGATGCCCAACCAGGGCCTGCCGGAGATCGTCAACGGCCAGACCGCCTACCGCCTGACGCCCGCTGACTTCGCGCGGCAGATGCAGCCGTTCGTCGCCGAGTGCGGCGTCAGCATCGTCGGCGGCTGCTGCGGCACCACGCCCGCGCATATCCGCGCGCTGGTGGAGTCGCTGCGCGGCGTGCGTCCCGCGACGCGCGAGGTGGAAACGTGAAGCCCATGCGCCACCAGCCATGGTTATCCGGCCACGACGGAGCGTGGCTCTCCACGCTTCTTCCTTCCATGGAGGGACACGCTTCGTCGCGTCCGTTCTTCGATGTTCAGTGTTCGATGTTCGCTGTTCGCTGTTCGCTTGTGGAGTTCTGCGGGAGGACAGCCTGATGAAGCCCTCTTTGGCCAGCCTCTATCAGGCGATCGAACTGCGGCAGCCGATTCCGCCGCTGTTGATCGGCGAGCGGATGAACGCCAACGGCTCGAAGCGCTTCCGCGAGCGGCTGCTGGCCGATGACTGGGCGGGCTGCGTCGAGATCGGCGTCGAGCAGGAGCAGCGCGGCGCGCAGGTGCTGGATGTCTGTGTGGCCTACGCCGGGCGCGACGAGCAGCGCGACATGCTCGAACTCGTCCGCCGCCTGACCGGCACCGTGAAGCTGCCGCTGATGATTGACTCGACGACGCCGGAGGTGATCGAGGCGGCGCTCAAGATTTATCCCGGCCGCGCCATCGTCAACTCGATCAATCTGGAGGATGGCGGCGCGTATCTGCGGCGCGTCTGCGCGCTGCTGAAGAAGTACGGTGCGGCCGCCGTCGCCCTGACGATCAACAAGGGCGGCATGGCAATGCGCGCCGCCGACAAGGTCGCGACGGCGCGGCAGATTCACGACATCGCCTGCGGCGAGTTCGGGCTGCGGCCGCAGGACCTGCTCTTTGACGCGCTGACCTTCACCATCGGCGCGGGCGACGAGAGCCTGCGCGACAGCGCGATCCAAACCTTGGAAGGCATCCGCGGCATCAAGGCCGCGCTGCCGGGCGTCGGCTGCGTCCTCGGCTTGAGCAACGTCTCGTTCGGGCTCGCGCCGGCTGCGCGCAAGGTGCTCAACTCCGTCTTCCTCCACGAGGCCGTCGCCGCCGGGCTCGATGCCGCCATCGTGGATGCCGGCAACGTTCTGCCGCTGGCCAAGATTGACGCCGCCGACCGCGAGGTCTGCCTCGATCTGCTGCTCGACCGGCAAAAGAACGCGGAGCAGAAACCGCTGACGATTTTTATCGAGCACTTCCAGAAGAAGGTCGGCACGACGACCGAAAAATCCAGCGCCGAGGCCGATGCGCAGAAGCCCGCGGAACTGGCGCTGGCCGACCGTATCATCGCCGGCTCCAAGGAAGGGCTGGAGGATTTGCTTTCGATTTTGATGCGCCGGATGCCGCCGGTGGAGATCATCAACCGTATCCTGATCCCGGCGATGCGCAAGGTCGGCGACCTCTTTGGCCGCGGCGAGCTGCTGCTGCCGTTCGTCCTGCAAAGCGCCGAGGCGATGAAGCGCGCGGTCTCGCTGCTGGAGCCGCACATGTCCGCCGTCGCCGAGGGGCACGCGACGAAGGTCCTGCTCGCCACCGTGCAGGGCGACGTCCACGACATCGGCAAGAACCTCGTGGACATCATCCTGACGAACAACGGCTACCAGGTCTTCAACCTCGGCATCAAGGTCCCCGCCGAGGTCATCATCGAGAAGGCGCGCGAGCTCAAGCCCGACCTCATCGGCTTGAGCGGTCTGCTCGTGAAGAGCGCGCTGGTGATGAAGGAGAGCATGCGGCAATACCGCGAGGCCAACCTCGGCGCGCCGATCCTGCTCGGCGGCGCGGCGCTGACGCGCAAGTTCGTCGCACAGGACTGCGCGCCCGCCTACGACCAGCCGGTGGTCTATTGCGCCGACGCCTTCGCCGGCCTGCAGGCGGTCCGCGACTTCGAGGCCGGCAAGTTGCGCAGCACGACGTTCGATGAGCACGCCGCCGCGCCGTTCAAGCCCGGCCTGAAGAACGTCGAGATCGGCCGCGACCATCCCGTGCCCCAGGCACCGTTCCTCGGTTTCCGGCACGTCCGCGAAATTTCCGCGGCGGACATCTTCCCCTACGTCAATACCGAGGCGCTCTTCCGCGGCCGCTGGGGTTTCCGCCGCGCGAAGCTCACCGCCGAGGACTACGAGAAGATCCTCGCCGAGAAAGTCCGCCCGCTTTACGCGAAACTACAGCACGACACCGTTGCCGGGGGCCTGCTCCAGCCGCAAGCGGCCTACGGATATTTCCGCTGCTTTGCCCGCGGCGACGACGTGGTCGTGCGCGATGGGCAGCATGAATTCACCTTCAACTTCCCGCGCCAGGCCACGCCGCCGCACTTGTGCATCGCCGACTTCTTCAAGACCGAGGCCGAGGGCGGCGACCTCGCCGGCTTCTTCGTCGTCACCATCGGTGCGCGTCTCGGAGAACGCACACAGGAGCTGTTTGCGGCGAACCAGTATCACGACTACCTGATGTTGCACGGCTTCGGCGTCGAGGTGACCGACGCGCTCGCCGAGTACTGGCACGCCGCGATGCGCCGCGAGCTCGGCATCGCGGGCAGCGAGCCGGCGACCAAGGCGGGCTTCGTCACGCAGGACTACCAAGGCTCGCGCTACGGCTTCGGCTATCCCGCCTGCCCCGACCTCGGCGCGCACCTGCCGGTCTTCGCCCTGCTCAAACCCGACGCGCTCGGCCTCACGCTGACCGAGAACATGCAGATGGTGCCGGAATTCACCACCAGCGCGATCGTCGCGCACCATCCGCAGGCGAAATATTTCGCGGTGTGAAAATATGAATGCTCAAAATGATGCATCCGTTTGGACCGCCATCAAAGTCATCGCCGATGCCTGGCAAGCGCAGTCCGCGAAAATACTTGCTTACGCGAGTACAGGTTATTCCTTCGAGGAATGGCTGAACTGGGAAGCTTATTATGCCTGTAAGGCCAGCTATTCACCTGACGCAAAGCCGAATTATAGTGCATATGGAGTAGCAGGTTCTCTCCAGAAAGCTGACCTGTTCTTGAAGCCCAACGGCCAAAGAAAAATCCTGATTGAGATAGGTTTGGTGCATGACGAAACCAGCCACTCGAAATGGCAGGAAAAGCTAACGAATGACCAAGCCAAATTAAGAAAAGTTCCTGCGCGGGACTACTCTCGAATTCAAGTAGTCCTGAATGCTTGTCTGGATACGAAAGAGATCGCACACTGGTGCAGTACCCTTTCGCATCCTGACCGCAAATTTTGGCCCGACGAAAAAAGGAGGCTCGAACGAGTCCTCGTATGGAAAATCTGAAGCCATTCCAGAAATTCATCTGCGCCAACTGCGGCTATGTCTATAACCCGGCCGAGGGCGATGTCATGAGCAATGTGCCACCCGGCACGGCGTTCGAGCATCTGCCGGAGGGCTGGGTCTGCCCGGTCTGCTATGTCGGCAAAGACGGCTTTGACCCGTTGGATTGATGGGACCGTGGCGGCGCTTGCAGTTTCTTTCAGAAGAAAATTTTGCACGACGCATCCGAAACACCCTGCTAGATTGCCGCCTGCTTGAGGCCATCAGCGCAGGAAAGGATCGCCATGAAGATGATTCAACCAGTCAGCCGGCGGCAGTTTTTGGGCGGGGTGTTGGCGGCGGCGGTCGCACCGCAGTTCATTCCAAGCCGCGTACTCGGCGGTCCGGCGGCGCCGGGCAAAACCATTCAACTCGGCCACATCGGCACCGGCGGACAGGGTTCCGGCCTGCTGCGCAATTTTCTCTCGGTGGAGGGCGCGAAGAGCGTCGCCATTGCCGATCCCTATCAGGAACGCCGCGAGCGCGCCGGCAAGATGGTCAAGGAGTCGCAGCAGCACGAGCCGAAACTTTATAACGATTTCCGCGAGCTGCTCGCCGACAAGACCATTGACGCCGTCATCATCGCGACGCCCGACCACTGGCACGTGCCGATCGGGCTGGCGGCGGTGCGGGCGGGCAAGGATGTCTACATCGAGAAGCCGCTCGGCCACACGCTCCACCAGAACCGTGCGCTGCTCGAGGCCTGCCGCAAGGAGAACAAAATTTTCCAGTACGGGACGCAGCAGCGCAGCCAGGAGTTACTCAAGCGCGGCATCGAGCTGGTGCTCAACGGCTACATCGGCGACCTGCAACGGATCGAGGTCTGGGCGCCGCAGGGACGCGGCGGCGGCTCGCTCGACGAAAGCCCCGTGCCGCCCGGCCTCGATTACGATCTCTATATCGGCCCCGCGCCGATGAAGCCGTGCAGCAAGGACCGGATCACGAACCAGGCATCCTATCATTGCAGCGATTATTCCCTCGGCTTCATCGCCGGCTGGGGCGCGCACCCGCTCGACATCGCCATCTGGGGCATGGACTACGATCTGAAAGGCCCGGTCAGCTATCGCGGCAAGGGCGACTTCCCGACGCCGGACGCGCTGTTCAACACCTGCGCCACGTGGGATGTGGAAATCAAGTTCGCCGGCGGCCTGCCGATGCGCTTCATGAGCACCAACCACGCGCAGCCGATCGTCAAGAAGTACCGTACCGATGTGCAGGGCGCTGATGCCAGGTTCTTCGGCGACGGCACGACCTTCTTCGGTGCCAAGGGCTGGATCAGCTTGAGCCGCGGCGGCGTCTGCGCCAGTAATCCCGACTGGTTCAAGCTGAAGCAATGCGAGGGCAGCAAGCGCGTCCTCTATCACAACCGTTACTACAAATCCTTCGTCGAGTCGGTTGCCCACCGCACGCCCTCCATCGCGCCGATCGAGGACGCGGTGCGCTCCGACGCGATGAGCCACCTCGCGCTGCTTGCGATCAAGAGCGGCGGCGAGGTCGTGTGGGATCCGCAGGCATACAAGATCAGCTCGCCCGCCGCGCTCAACGCGCAGATGACGCACCCCGTCCGGGGCGCGTGGCAGCAAAGTTGAAGCGAGAAGGCAGATGTGAGATTTTTCCCGTCCGCATGAAGAAAGGAACAGGCATGAAGAAACTTTTGTTGCTGTTGTCCCCCGCCCTGCTCGCCGCCGGCGTGCTGGCCGAGGAATTGCCGCTGCCCGCAGGATTTGAATTCACCTCCGGCGTGCCCGCGCTGGATGCCGCCTATCAAAAGGCGCGCCGCACCATCGCCGGCGACGTGAAGGATGGCGACTTCCTCGCCGGCCAGGACTGGGCGCAGGTCTGGACGCGCGACACCTCCTACTCCGTCGAGATGGCCTGTGCGCTCCTTCATCCCGATGTCTCCAAGAAGACGCTGCTCGGCCTGCGCGAAGACGTGCCCAGCATCGGCGAGTGCTGGTATCAGGACAAGTGCGGGCACTTCGCCGGCTGGCCGAACCTGACCGACGCCATCGTCGGCGCGACCGGCGCGTGGTCGCTGTATCTGGTCACCGGCGACCAGGCGCTGCTGCGCCCGGTCTATGAGCGCACCATCCGCAGCCTGCAACGCGCCGAGCGCGACGCGTTCTTCCAGGACGTCGGCCTCTTCGGCGGCTGCTCGACGTTCATGGAATCGAACAGCGGCTATCCGAAGAAGTACGCGATGCAGGGCCCGATGATCGCGAAGACGAAGGCGTTGAGCACGAACCTGCTCTATTACCGCGGCTACCTCATCGCCGCGCGCCTCGCGCAACTGCTCGGCGAAAAGCCCGCGCCATGGCAGCAGAAGGCCGAGGCGCTCAAGGCCGCGATCAACCAGAAGCTGTGGCAGCCGAAGAAAGGGTACTACGCCTATTTCCTCGACGCCGACGGACAACTCGACGAGCGCATGGAAGGCTGCGGAGAGGCGTTCGCCATCCTCTACCGCGTCGCCGACGCCAAGCAGAGCGCGAGCATCCTGCAAAAGACTCCGACCTCGCCGAGCGGCTTCCCGTGCCTGTGGCCGCAGTACCCGGAGTGGCTCGAGATCAAGAACAAGAAGCACACCGCGAACTACTATCACAACGGCATGGTCTGGCCCTTCGTGCAGGGCTACTGGGCGTGGGCCGCCACCCAGGCCAAGGACATCACCGTGTTCGGCCGCGAACTGGAAGCGCTTATCAAGCTCTCGCAGAACGCGAGCACGTTCATGGAATTCTATTTCCCGGAGAACGGCGCGCCCGGCGGCTCGCCGCGCCAGCTCTGGAGCGCGTCGGGCTTTCTCTCGATGATCTACCACGGCCTGTTCGGCATGGACTTCGTTGAGCACGGCATCAGCTTCGCGCCCGTCGTGCCCGCGAAGCTCGAGAAGCTCACGCTGACGAACGTGAAATATCGCGGCATGACGCTCGCCCTCGAAGTCACCGGTCACGGCACCCGGTTGGTGAAGTTCGAGCTCGATGGCCAGGCCACCGGTCCCTTCCTCGACGCCACCCTGACCGGCGCGCACACCATCAAGATCCAGATGGCGGAGAAGTAAGGCTCCGCTCCGAGTGGCACGGCGTCCCGCCCGTGAGTGAGGGTATCACCTACGCACATTTCTGCGCCAGCCGGCTGACTGGGAGCGAGGCACCGGTTCCGGTTTTTTCTGCGGCGGTGAGACACCGCCGCTCCCAGTCAGGCAGCCGCCCCGCTCCACTCCGGTTTTCCAAGCCTTGGAAAAACCGGCCGGCGCGTTTCCAATCCTTGGAAAAGCCACGCGTACAGACTAGATTCGCGCCGTGTTTTGGCGTGCTTCAGCCCTGCTGGCCGCCCTGTTGCCTATGGCGATGGGGGCGGTTGATCTGGATTTGGTCGCCGTCCCCGGCGGGCCGTTCGTCATGGGCGATGAGCACCACCTGCGGCGCGATGGCTTGCCGCAGCACACCGTTACCGTTTCCGCTTTCCAGATGGATCGCTGCGAGATCACCGCCGCGCAGATGGCACCCGCGCTGAACTGGGCACTGGCGAAAAACTGGATCGCGTTGGAAGGCGCGAAGCTCGTCAGCGCCACCGACCGCAGACTCCTGCTCGATCTGGGCAGCCGGCCCAATCCGCTCGCGCTCTCCAACGGTGTGGTCACGGTCGCCGCCGGGCAGGACCGGATGCCGTGCGTCTGGGTGACGTGGCACGGGGCGCTCGCCTACTGCGCAATCCGCACCGCGCTGGAGAACGAGCGCGGCGCGCGCCTGACGCCGTGCGTGAAACTCGCCGACTGGTCGTGCGATTTCTCCGGCACCGGCTACCGCCTGCCGACCGAGGCCGAGTGGGAAAAGGCCGCGCGCGGCGGGCTCGCCGGCCAGCACTTCCCCTGGCCCGGCGCGAGCGCGGATTTCCACGACGCCATCGCGCCGGCCAAGGCCAACTACATCGAGAGCATTGAGACCGCGGGCAACCAGACGCAGGCGGTCGGCTCGCACCAGTTGAGCCGCATCGCCGGGCATCCGTGGGGCCTGTGCGACATGGCCGGCAACGTCGCCGAGTGGTGCTGGGACTGGTTTGACGCCGACACCTACACGCTTCATCCCCTCCCAAGCTGGCCCGCGAATCCGCTCGGCCCGCCCACGAGCCTGTGGGGCGGACGCGTGTTGCGCGGCGGCTCGTGGTACAGCGTCGCCGAGCAACTGCGCTGCTCGCATCGCAGCCACATGGCTCCGGAAGTCGTCACCGCGTTCGTCGGCTTCCGCACCGTGCGCCGCAGTGAGCGCGGCGCGGCCGGCGCGCCGCAGCCCGCGCCGGTGCGCCTCGCCGGCAACAGCGCCGCCGTCATCGAGGCCGACTGGCTGGAGCAGGATTTCCCAGAGCTGCGCGAGCAGCGTGCGCCGGATTTTGCCGCGGGCGTTTCCAAGGCTTGGAAAAATACTTTCCAAACCTTGGAACTCATCGAGCGGCAGTGGCAGCAGCGCGGCGAAGGTGAAGCGTGCCGAAGCCAGTGCGCGGCGTGGCGCGCGGAGTTGGAGAGACTGCGACCGCAGCCCGCGAGCAGCAAGGAGGACTACCTCGCCCTCCGCCGTCTGCGGCGCGGCATCCTGCTGGCAAGTCCCTTGTTGCCATTCGACTCGCTGGTGTTCTTCCGTGGGCGGCCCTCGAAGTACACGAGTAATCTCGTGGATTCCAACGCCGGCCGCTGGAGTCAGGCGGGCGCGGGCGTCAGCCGGCTCGATCACTGGCGTGCCCAGCCGCGGGCGGAAGAACTTTTTGCTGGACAGTTGCCGCCGGGCGCGGTGCAGAACATGGACCTCGACTTCGACGCGCGTCATGTCCTGTTCAGCTTTTGCAGTCACGCGGAAACCAACAGCGAGCGGCGCGCCTATCATCTCTTCGAGGGCGCGACGGATGGCAGCGGCCTGAAGCAGATCACCGGCGATCCGAAGACCGATCCGCTGCGCGGCGAGGCTGGCTGGGCGAGCGCGGTGATCGAGGACCTTGATCCGATTTATCTGCCGGACGGCGATGTGGCGTTCATGAGTACGCGCTGCCAGAGCTTCAGCCGCTGCCACGTGGGCCGCTACGCGCCGTCGTTCGTCCTCTACCGCACCAGCCGCACCAACGGTGAACCGCGCCGCTTGAGCTTCATGGAGTCCAACGAGTGGGCGCCGGTGGTCATGCCCGATGGCCGCCTCGCCTTCACGCAATGGGATTATGTCAACCGCCACGAGGTGCTATTCCAAGGCCTGTGGAGTTGCCGGCCCGATGGCGCGGCGCTAGCGCACATCTACGGCAACTACACGCCGAATCCGTGCGCGGTGCTGCACGCGCGGCCAATTCCCGGCACGCGCGAGCTCGCCGCCATCGCCGCCGGCCACCACTCGCTGCCCGGCGGCTCGCTGGTGCGGCTCGACCCCGCACGCGGGCAGGACGGCGAGGAGCCGCTGATGCGCCTCTCGCCGGACATCTGCTTCCCGGAAACCGAAGGCTGGCCGAACGGCAGCTATATGTTCCCCCACCCCGTCAGCCGCGACCTGATGCTGGTTTCCTATTCGCCCGACCCGGTGTCGTGCCATTGGGAGATGGCGCGCGCCAATGCGTGGGGACTCTATCTCTGGGACGCGACCGGCTCGCGGGAATTGCTCTGGCGCGACGCCCACGACAGTTGCTTCAAGCCCATGCCGCTGGCCTCGCGCGCGCGGCCGCCGCAGCCGGTCAAGCTGACGCCGCCGCCCGCCACGCAGGAGGCGACCGTGATCGTACGCGACATTCATCGCGGCGTCCCGCTGGAGGGCCGGAAGGCGGTCGCGCTGCGCGTCGTGCAACTCTTCGAGCAGCACCCACAGCATCCGCTGCCCCGGAGCATCAACCAGATCGAATTCGCGCGCAACGTCGTCGGCACCGCGCGCATCGCGGCCGATGGCTCCGCAGCGTTCCGCGTACCGGCGCACGAGCCGCTGCTGTTCCAACTGCTCGACGAGAAACAGCGCGCGATCATCTCCATGCGCAGCCAGATGTGCTTCCAGCCGGGCGAGCGGCAGTCGTGCATCGGTTGCCACGAGAACCGGCTGACCACGCCGCCGGCGGAGAAGCCGGTGTGGCGCGGCACGGTGCAAACGCTGCGCCCGCCGGCCGGTCCGCGTTACGCGGGCGGCTTGAGCTTCGCGCGCACGGTGCAGCCGGTGCTCGACCGCTACTGCCTCCGCTGTCACGGCGAAACGCGCCAGCCCAACAGGCCGGATTTGCGCGGCACGCCGAGCGGCAGCTACAGCACGGCCTATCGCAGCCTGACCGCAAAACCGGAATTGACCGGCATGTTGTGGCGGCGCAAGGAGAGCGTGTTGAGTGCGCCCGACGAATCTGGCGCGCGCGCCGCGCAACTGCCGGCGCTGCTGGAAACCACGCACGCGGCGCGCGTCCGGCTCGACGGCGAAAGCTGGGAACGCCTGATGCAGTGGCTGGACCTGAACTGTCCCTACTTTGGCGACTATGGACCGGTGCGCGCCGAGCGCCGCAAGCCCGATGCAGAAGGCGAGCAGCTGTTGCGCGCGCAACTGCGCGCCGACTGCGCGCGGTGCCACGCCGGACTCGCGGCGCAGCCGCTGCAAACCCTGGTCAACACCGCGCTGTCCAGCGAGAGCCGCGTCCTGCTCGCGCCGCTTTCCATCACCGCTGGCGGCTGGGGCCAGTGCCGCGGGCTGAACATCGCCAGCCGCTCCATGCCGGAGTTCCAACGACTGGAAGCGGCGGTACTCGCCACGCTCGGCGCGCCGACGGAAACCAACACGGTGGACACCGCCACCGATGCCGTCCTCGGCTGCCCGTGATTTTTTTTCAAGGCTGTGAAGGCGGCCATGGTATGCCCCAAGGCTTGGAGAACGGAGGTTTCGCTTTTCGAACCTTGGAAACAGCCGGCGGTTAGATGGACTCGCTACGGGCTGTGAAGTTATTGGTCTCCACCTGCATGCCGGCCCAGTTGAATTTGGTAACATGCGAGTCAAAGCCGGCCCAGCAGGCCTCGCCATTATGACGCAAGGCGGGTTGTGAATCCGTGTATTGCTTCGTGAAATCCCAGGCACCCATGGTCGCGGGCCGACCAAAACCATTGGCGGTACGCTGGTAGAGACCACTGCCCGGCGTACTCTTGGCCACTGGGCGGCCACAGTCACCGACCATCCACGTCAGGGCTGGCCGCGGAATACGCGAGAGCTTCAAGGGCCGCTGGGGCACATTGTTGCCGCCGCTTAAATTGTTTTCCTGCCGGAAGATGTTGTTGCAGATGCCGTAGCCGCCATAGTTGGCTGGATTGTTGTTTTGATCCAGACCACGAATTTCGGCGCGCGAGGCACCCGGGCAGAGCCAGGCACCCTTGTCAAAATCGCTCGCCAGATACTTGAAATAGACCAGCTTATTATTCCAGTTGGTGCCGCGAAAGGTGGAATTAGTCTGTGTGCCAGTGGAATCGAACTGCCCCTGATAATAACCTTCGTTGGACCAAGGGAGGTATTGGAAGTCACCATCGAAGGCGATCATGGCCAGCGCGATCTGGCGCGCGTTACTCCCGCAACCGGCAGCTTTCCCTGACCCCAGTGTTCGGACCACCGCCGGCACCAACAGACCGGCGAGCAGGCCAATGATGGCCAGCACCACCAACAGTTCAATCAACGTGAAGGCCCCCGGCCTACTTCGTATACCGCTCTTCATGCAGCCGAAAGACGTGCTCTTTTGCATAGTCACCTCGGTCGTGTTGCGTGCTTGTGTAACGCAGCAGCGAAAGGCCGTCAAGCCCCCAGAAGCGGTGGCTGACCCTACGACCCTGCAGCACGTCATGAACTACAACAAAATACTACCTTGACACGCCAGCTACCTAGCTGTACTAGGTAGCGGCGTTATGGACACCACTGACTATCAACTGAACTGGACGGTGCAGCTCCGGCGCGGCTGGCTGGAGTTGTGCGTGCTCAATGCACTGGCCGGGGGCGAGCGTTACGGGTATGACCTCGCCCGGACACTCGCCACCCTGCCCGGCGAGAACGTCACCGAGGGCACGCTCTATCCCCTGCTCTCGCGGCTGCGGCTGCAAGGATTGGTCGCCACGCGGCTGGAGGAATCCTCCGGCGGGCCGGCGCGCAAATACTACGCCCTGACCGCAGCGGGCCGCCACGCGCTGGAAAAAATGAACAAGCACATCGAGGACATGGTCGAACAAACCCGACGCCTGCGAGAGCACAAGGAGCGTAAATGAAAAACTGGACAACGGCCGCCCAACGCTGTTTCGAGGATTACTGTGAACGCCGCCGCGCCGACCTGCTCAAGGCCGGCGCCGATCCCGACGAAGTCTTCGCCAACTGGCGCGCGCACATCGGCGAGGAGACCGCCGCGCGCCCCGGCGAATCGGTCAACGCGGAGGAGGTCTTCGAGCTGCTCACCAAACTCGACGTGCCGGTTGAACCGCCCGCGGCAGCGCCAGCCACCGGCACCCCGGCCAAGCCAGCGCCCAAACCCTATCGTATCAACATCGCGGGCCTGATCCTCATCGGCTTGTTCGGTGTGTTCCTGCCGGCGCTGACGCTGATCGTCGAGGGGCTGACGGGCATGTGCGCGAGCATCATCTTTGATCCGCTGCCCACGTGGCTGCATGCGGTGGGCATCGGGCTGGTCCCCGTCGCGCTTTTCCTGACGCTGCGGACGTTGCGCTCGCCGGAGCGCCCGCTGTGGAAAACCACCGGCTGGTTGAGCGGCCTGACCATGGGCATCGCGCTCTTCTATGCCTTCATGTTCTCCATTCTCACGCCGTTTGCCTGCATGGGCATCCTGTTCATGGGGCTGGGCTTCCTGCCGCTCTCGCCGTTGAGCGCGCTGATCTGCGGCGTCTTCCTGCGCATCCGGCTGGCGGGCGTGACGCGCAAGGAGGCGCGGCCGCGGCCCGCGCCGCTCTGGCTGACCCTGCCGCTGGGTTTTGCGCTGCTGGTGCTGTTGGCGCTGCCGGAGGTCCTGACGCAGGTCGGCGTCGGCATGGCGACGACGGGCGACCGCGAGGCGCGCGTCCGCGGCCTCGAACTGCTGCGCCGCTTCGGCAGCGAAGAAGAGTTGCTGCGCGAGAGCTATCTCCGGCGCAACCGCGAGATGAATCCGCTCGACCTGCTCGTCGGCAGCTGCTACCCGGCCCCACCCATCGAGAAGGTGCGCGAGGTCTATTACCGCGTCACCGGCCAGCCGTTTAACGCGGTGCGCCCGCCGGTGCTGCGCAACCAGCGCGGCGGCTTGCTGTTCAGCGAAAACGAATGGGACTTTGACCAGGCCGGCGACCGCGTGGCGGCGAAACTGCGCGGCCTGACGCTGGAGCAGTCGCGCTTCGATGGCAAGGTCGAGGCGGCCGGCGGCACGGCCTACGTCGAGTGGACGCTGGTTTTCCGCAACGCGGCGCAGGTGGAGCGCGAGGCGCGCGCGCAAATTTTGCTGCCACCCGGCGCGGTGGTCAGCCGCCTGACGCTCTGGATCAACGGCGAGGAGCGCGAGGCCGCGTTCGGCGGACGCGCCGAGGTGCGCGAAGCCTACCAGAAAGTCGTGGCGCGTCGCCGCGACCCGGTGCTGGTCTCGCAGGTGGGACAGGACCGCATCCTCGTGCAGTGCTTCCCGGTGCCGCGCGATGGCGGCACGATGAAGACGCGCCTCGGCATCACCGTGCCGCTGACGCCCGCGCCGGATGGGCTCTACGCGCTGGCGCTGCCGCGCATCCTGGAAAGCAACTTCGGCCTCGCCGCCAGCCTCAAGCACAATCTCTGGCTCGAGGGCGCGGCGTTGCAGCCGCTCAGCGGCGCAGGCGCGCAGCTCAAGAATTCCGCCGAGGGCAGCCGCGGCGACCTGCCCGGCAGCGCCGTCGAGGAACCGCTGGCGCTCGCCATCCAGGACAGCTCACCGGCGAAAACCGTCTGGTACCGCGACGAGCGCGCGCCCGACAAGCCGGTCATTGTGCAGCAGCTCGTACCCGCGCCCCGCGCCGCGCCCAAGCGGCTCGCGGTGGTCGTGGATGGCTCGAAGGCGATGCAGAAAAATGCCGAGGCCATGCGCGCGCTGCTCGCCAAAATTCCTACCGAGGTGAAGGCGCAGCTCTTCCTCGCCGCCGACCGCGTCGAAGTTTGCGCGCCGGACAAACTGCACTTTGCCGGCGGCTGCGACAACGTGCCCGCGCTCCTCGCAGCGTGGGATTGGGCGAGCGAGCAGCCCGGCGGCGCGGTGCTCTGGCTGCACGCGGCGCAGCCGCTGGAGTCCGAGGATACCGAGGCGCTGCTCCAGCGCTGGCAGCGGCGGCCCAACGGCCCGCCACTCTACGCCTACCAGTTTGGCAGCGGCGCGGACCGCATCAGCGAGAAGCTCGCGAGCACGGAAAATTTCCACGCGCTTGCCGTGCTGCTCGGCGCCGGGAAGGACCTCGGCCAGTTGTTTGAACTGTGGGCCGGCCGCGGCACGCCGCAGCGTTGGGAGCGCGTGAAGCTGGAGGGCGCTGAACCGCCGGCGGGCGCGGTGGAAGGGTCCTCGCATCTTGTCCGGCTTTGGGCTGCCGACGAAATCCAGAAGCTCGCGCACTCGCGTAAGAAAGAAGATCGCGCCCGCGCCATCAAGCTGGCGCAGACGTGGCAACTGGTCACCGCGGTTTCCAGCGCCGTGGTGCTGGAGACGGCCGAGCAGTATCGCGCCGCCCACCTGACGCCGGCTGATCCCTCCACGACGCCGGACATCGTGCCGGAGCCGGGCACGGGCCTGCTGCTCCTCTGCGCCGTGCTGTTGCTGCTGCTCTGGCGCACCTTCCGGCGTCACGCGTGGCGGTTGCCGTTTGTCAGATGAACAGGCCCGCGCGCCATCACTCGCCGGTCCGCGCCTGGCTTTATCTGGCGCTGGGTTTCCTGCTCGTGCTGGGTCCGTGGGCGTGGCCGTTCCTGGCGTACTGGGGTGAACCTGATTTGAGTTTCTTCAGGGAAGATATCTTTGGCTTTCGCGCCGGCTATTTGTTCGGCCCGCTGTGGCTGGGAATGGCACTGGCTGGCTTGGCACTCATCGTGACGGCCAGCCGCGTGCCCGCCGGCCCGCCGCCCACCTGCACGTGCAACGCCAGGCACAACGGAACGGACAAAGATGAGAAGTAGCTGTGGACGTCAGTTGTCAGTGGTCATTTGTCAGTTGTCACATAGGGATTCGGGAGAACTTGATATTGTCTGAACTGGCAGGTAAACGGATTGTGGTCTATACCAGCGGGCCGCGGAAGGACATCTACCAATGAGCATCGCCAGCGCTAAACACAAAACCACTGCCGCGCGTCTGCCGGATTTGGATCGGCAAATTGCCAAGGCCCAGACTGTGCTTCGTCAACTGCGCGACTTGGTGGAAGACCTGGATGACCGCCGCTCCCTGGCCCGCGCCAAGCAACGCAAGGCCGGCAAGCCCGGCGCGAATTGGGCTGCGGTAAAAAAAGAGCTCGGTTTCGAGTTTTAAGGCCCGCGCGTTTTCGGGCCTCCCCGTCCGATAATCTGTCCCGATGACGACGAACACACGCTACAAACCTCCTATGACCTCGGCCCCGTCGGCCCGCCGCCCACCTGCACGCGCAACGCCAGGCACAACGGAACGGACAAAGACGAGAAGTAGCCGCAGCGGATGGAAATGATCGCACCACAACGCAACCACACACCCGCTATTCTTTTTTCACTGACTGAACTTTGACGTCCGTACAGCGCGTCGAGCTGCTTTCGTCACGGCACTGTCGCGGTGATGGGCTCCGTGGGCTGGCTTTCGCCTTTGGCGTTGCGGGCGATGACGGTGACATCCACCTGCGTACCGGCGGCCACATTCGTCAGGGCCAGCGTGGTCTGGGCGGCTTGGACGAGATGGCTGGCGACTTCCTGATGAGCGCTCTTGTTGACGGCACGAAAGCGATAACCTGTGGCGCGGCGGGCTTCGGTACACTCCACGAGCAGTAGTTTGCTGCCGGTCGCGCCCGGTGTCACAACGAGATTCGCGGGTACATCGGGCGTGGTGGGCTCAGACGGCTTATCGAAACCGAAGGCATACCACCGCTCGTCGTCAGCGGCGATGAGTTGTGCGAGTTCGTCGCGCAGATGGCTGATGCGGACGCTGGCGGCGGCGAAGGCCGCATCGAAGGCGGCTTTCGCCGTGCCGGCGTCGGTCTGACTCTGGTTGCGGGCGGACTCGGCATCGCTGAGCGCCTGAACAGCGGCTTCGCACGCGGCGGCGGTACAGGCGACGCCCTGGAAGTTCGGCATTTCGCGGGTGGGATGCTGGCCGTAATAGCCGCGCAAGTGCTGGAGCAAGGCCAGCGGTGCCGTCGGGATGGCGAGCGAGCCGCTGGTGAAGCCCACGGAGTCCCATTGCGCGTTCCAACTTTCGCCGAGGACGGGCGTGAGGGTGCGGACACACATGCGGGCGAGGAAGCGGCCCTGGCTGTTGGCCGTATGCAGTGCGGCGATCTTGGCAGACTTGTTTGCCCGCGCCTGGTCCCAAGCGAACTTGAGGCCGGGAAGGGCCGGTGGATGGCCGCCGGGACCGGCAGGCGCGCCGACGAGGGCGATGAGGTCGGCCCGGATGGCGGCCTCCGTGTTATGCGCCAGACCAATGGCCGTACCGTGGGTATGTGCGCCATCGGCGGCAGCCTCCAGCAGTTGAATGAGGGGCTCATAGGCTTTGGGTGTGCTGTTATCGGCCATTTTTGGACTCCTTTCCTGCGTTTTTCCTCATTTTATCGCCAAAAACTTCACCGCTGTACCGCAGTCCGATATTTTGCTGATAAATATCAGGCCGCCGTGCCGCATTCCCATAATTTGTAAGTAATATATCCATCGCAGCGCCGCGCAGATATTCTTTTAATAAATATATGTCGCCGCTGCACCGCGGGATTAAATAATTAGATAAACTATCTCGCCGCTGCACCGCACGCCAATTTTGGGATGCTTTTTGATGCCTTACACGACATCAACCATAAATTCGTTTCCATTCCTTAATGATAAAAGCAACCCGTATGCACATCCCGCTTTTATAAAGCCCCCCGCGCAACGTCAAATCTAATTTACCGGACCCCGCCGTCCACCTTTTCCAAGGCTCGGAATTTTTGGTGCGGTTTTTTCCAGGGCTCGGAAAAGTTTTGGCAGATTTTCCCGAGGCTCGGAACGGCGGGGGCTTGTTTCTTCCAAGGTCTGGAAAAAGCGCGGGTGGCGTTTCCAATCCTTGGAAAGGTCAGTGCGGGGTGGAGTCGACGCGGCCGTTGTCGGTGTTGTCGCGGCGGGCGGTGGCGAGGGCGTCGAAGAAGCGGCGCAGGTCCTTGAGCCCGCCAATGGTGAACCAGAGGGTCGTCAGCGTGCTGACCACCAGCGGAATGAGGACGCCGACCATCCACCAGTAGTTTTTCCACCACAGCAGCGGCCACGGGCTGACGAGATTCCAGACGACGCCCACAAGGAAGATGGCGAGGAACAACATGGTCCACGCGAACAGGCCGCCGGCGATCCAGCGGTCGCCGCGCGTGAACTCGGCGTCGAAGCCGGCGAGCCGGCCCCAGGTGATTTTTTTCTTCCCGGGTGCGGCGGTGCTGACGTTGGCCTCGACGGCGTGCCGGCCGCGGTGCAGCAGTTGGTCGAGGTCGAAGTCGCGCCGGCAGGTCAGCAGGGAGAGGGTGACGTAGGTGGAGATCGCGCCAAGCTGCGCGATGAACTGCATCCAGACGCCGTTGATCGGGAACTGGGGGTCCACCTGGCGGATGACGAGGCCGGTGACGGCGAGTGTCGAGCCGGTACACAGGCTGACCCACGCGGCGGGCGTCGTGCCCTTGCGCCAGTAGAGGCCGATGACGAGCACCGCGCCGGCGCCGGAATAGATCGCGCCGGTGATGGCAAAAAACATCAGGATGTAGTCGGTCTGCGGGAAGACCAGGCTGAATACGAAGGCGAAGGCGGCGACGCCGGTGATCGCCCAGCGCAGCAGGCGCAGGTGGGCGGCGGGTGCGAGCACGGCCTTGCGCAACGGCAGGATCACGTCCTGCACAAGGATGCTGCCCCAGGAGTGCATATAGGAGCCATCGCACGCGAGCATGGCAAAGAGCAGAATGGCGGCGAGTACGCCGCGGATGCCATCCGGCAGCAGGGTGGCCAGCGCCACCGGCACGGTCATCTGCGTCTGGATCGCGGGGCTGGCGATGTCCTTGAGCTGGTCCTGTACCTGCGCGGCGCCGGCGGCGAAGTCGGCGTGATGCAGGAAGGTGTAGGCGCAGACGGCGAGCAGCAGGAACATCAGGCCGCGCGCGTAATCGCGCCACTTGCCGAGGATGTTCGCCATCTTCGCCTCGTGCGGGCTGGCGGCGGACGCCTTGAACGCGTGGCCACCCTGCCAGCTCCCGTAGGCATAGCAGCTCGTGAAGATGCCCAGCAGCACATACCAGATGTTGAAATCCTTCAGCTTGAGCGAGTCGAACGGATTGAGCAGCGAATGGCCCGGCGGCGGCGCGGCGAGCGCACTGGTGATCTGGTCCCAACGGAACAACCAGAGCAGGGCCACGATCACCACGATGTAAAACAGGCCGGAGAGCATGCCCTCCAGGAACGTCGCGACGAGAATCGTGATCTGCCCGCCGGCGACCGTGAGCAACAGCGCCGTGCCCACGAAGACGACCATCAACAGCGCATAGGTCGGTACCGTGCAGCCGCCGATCAGGAGCGCCTCCGGCAGGCCACAGAAATAGACGAAGAACCGCGCGCCGACCGCCGGAAAGATACCGAAGTTGACCACGCCCGCCGTGAACGCCACCAGCCCCGCGAACACGCGGAAGTTGCGGCTGTAGCGCCTTTCGAGGAACTGCGAGAGCGTCAGCGCGCGCGTCTGGCGGTAGCGGTAGACCACATAGCCGGAGAGCGCCAACAGCAGCGCCGCGATCACCGTGAGCATCTGCCACCAGATGATCGTAAAGCCCGCAACGTAGAGCATCTCGAAGCTGGCGACCGCGCTGACCAACCCGTAGAGCGACTCGCCTTGCGCCGTGCAGAGCAGGTAGCGGTGCGCGCAGCGGTTCGCGGCCATGAAATCGGCGACGCTGCGCGTCATCCGCCGCGTGCGCGCCACCAGCCAGACGACCACGGCCAGCGGCAGCAGCACCATCACCCAATCCAGAACCTGCATGTGCATCGCGCGCAGGGTACAAAGTGCCGCGCGGTTTTCCAAGGATGGGAAAGGGACAACACCGCTTTTCCCAGACCCTGGAACAGCCGGCTCGCACGCCTCCGCCGCCGGGAATCAAAGATGGGCGGCTCCGCTCATGACGTCATGGGCCGTCAAAACGGTGGCCGGGCGCAGGGTCACTCAAAGGCGCTGGCGACGGGCTGGCCGTCGAGGTCGGCGGGGGGCTTGATGTCGAGCAGCCAGAGGGCGGTGGCGGTGGTGTCGCAGGTCAGGACGGGCGCGGTGATGGTACAGTTTTTCTTCACGCCCTTGCCCCACGCGACCCACGGAACGGTCATATCGTCGGGGATGTTCAAGCCGTGGGTCTTGGCGTGGCCGCCGTGGTCGGCGGTGACGATGATGACGCTCGTCTCCAGCAAACCCGCCTTGCGGATCGCCTTGAGCATGGTATCGAGGCCGGCGTCCTCATCGGCAAACGCCTGCCTCTGCTCCGGTGAGCCCCAGCCGAATTTGTGGCCGGTGCTGTCGGTATCGGTGAAGTGGATGAAGCAGAGCGTGGGCTGCTTGGCCGCGATATAGGCGGCGGCATCGGCGGAGACGGTCTTCGCCAGCACCGTGCCCTCCTTGGTCGGCTTCTTCTCGCCCTCCATCAGCTTGGTGACCTCACCGGAGACTTTGCGGTTGTAGCCGAACTCGTCCACACTGCCGGGCACAAGCAGGTGCTTGAATTTCTCCTTGCCGACGAACATCGCGGTGGAGCCGCCGGCCTGTTTCACCAACGAGAAGACCGTGGGTACCTTGACCACGCCAGCCTCCGGCTTGTAACTGTTCCAGGTCACCAGATGTTTCGCTGGCTGCACACCGGTCAGCATGGAGACGTGTGAGGGCAGCGTGCTGCTGGGCACGGTGGTCTGCGCGCCCCAGGTGCAGGCGCCCTCGGCCACGAGGCGCTTGAGTACCGGCATCTGACTTTGCTGGATTACATCGGGCTTCCCGCCATCGAGGCTGATGATGAACACATGCTCGGCCCGCCGCCCGGCGAAGGCGGAGCAGGTCAGCAGCAGGAGGGCGAGGCACAGCGCGGCGCGACGGGTCAGATTTGTTTGCATGGCGCGGAACATACGGGCGACTTCCCTCGCATGCAAGCAGGCACCACAACTTCACGAAATTCCCCTGACCAGCGGCGGGGCTTCGTGTACTCTGCCGCCACTATGAACAAATCATTACCGCTTCTCGTCGTTGCGTTGCTGGGGCTGATGGCGGCGCGCGCCGAAAACTGGGCGCAGTGGCGCGGCCCGAACAACAACGGCTCGACCACGGCGACCGGCCTGCCGGTGACGTGGAGCAAGACGGAAAACGTCGCGTGGGTCGCGCCGCTGCCCGGACCCAGCGGCGCGACACCGGCGGTCTGGGGCGACGCGCTCTTCGTCACCAGTCCCGACGAGGCTGGCAATCTGCTGCTGCTCTGCCTCGACCGCGCGAGCGGCAAGGTGCGCTGGCAGAAGCAGCTCGGCACGGGCAACTTCACCAAGGGGAACAACAACTGCGCCTCGCCCTCGCCGGTGACCGACGGCAAGCTGGTGATCGCGATGTTCGGCAGCGGCGATCTCGCGGCGCTGGATTTTTCCGGCCAAGTGCTCTGGTCGCGCCAGCTCGAAAAGGAATATGGCAAGCTGGCGATCAACTGGCTCTACGGCGCGAGCCCGCTGCTCCATGGCGGCCGCCTCTACGTCCAGTTACTCCAGCGCAATCCGCCGACCTACAAGCACGCGCTCGATGACAAGCCCACGCGCGAGTCGTTCCTGTTCTGCCTCGATCCGCAGACCGGCCACTATCTCTGGAAGCAGCCGCGCACGACCGAGGCGCTGGCCGAGTGCATGGAATCCTACGCGACACCGATCCCGTTCCGCGGCAAACAGGGCGACGAGATTCTGCTCGCCGGCGGCGACTACGTGACCGCGCACGACGCCGCGACCGGCAAGGAACTGTGGCGCTGCGGCGGGCTCAACCCGCGCCATCAGGAATGGGGTCGCATCGTGCCCTCCGTCGTGACCTGCGGCGATTTCGCTTATGCCTGTGGCCCGAAGCGCGAGATGTTCCAGGCGATCCGCGACGGCGGGCAGGGCGATGTCAGCGCGACGCACGTCGCGTGGCGCATCACGGAGAACGCGCCGGATGTCTGCACGCCGCTCGTCATGGATGGCAAGCTCTTCGCGCTCGATGGTGATAAGAAGGTGCTGTACCGCGTCAATCCGCGGACCGGCGTCAAGCTGTGGAGCGGCGAGTGGCCGGTGGATGGTGTCACGCGCGCCTCGCTGACCGGCGCCGAGGGCAAGCTCTATGGCATCAGCGAGAGCGGCAAGATCGTCGTCGCCGAGGCCGGCAACGCCTACAAGATTCTCGCCGTGAACACGCTCGGCGAGGCGCCGTGCCGCGCCTCGATCGCCATCAGCGACGGCCAGCTCTTCATCCGCACCGCGAAGAACCTCTATTGCATCGGGGCGCGGAAATGAAGGCCGTGCGACGGCCGGTACACATCCGCCGGGTCAGAGACCCGGCCTACAGCGGTGTTGTGACCGATCGCCCCCCGCCGGCTTGTCCGGCAGGTGAAGAAGTTCCAAGGCTAAAGCCTGCTAACGCCAAAACTTCCGCTCCGCTGGGGCAAGCCCCGCGGGGGCGCCGGCCTTCGTTACCTTGGTTGGCTTCTGTGCAACTCCTGCTCCTCTTCTCTTCCACCAGCGCTACGGAGATCGGCCAGAAACTGCAAGACACGCCACAGGCGGCGCTCTGGTGGGCTGCGTCCGGCTGGAAGATTCGTCCTGATACGCCATTGCCCACGGCGCGTGGCGAGTGCGCCAGCGTCCGCGCCGCTCGTAACGAGGCCGAGGCCGTGCAGCTCATCCTCACGCCACGCACACCGCTCACCGGACTCACGGTGACGGTCAGCGAGCTCGCGGGGCCGCAGGGTGCGAACATTTCCGCCGCCGCCGTGGACGTGCTGCGCGTCGCCTACGTGAACATCACCGAGCCCACCGACAAGAGCGCGCAGACCGGACTCTGGCCCGATCCACTGCCGCCGCTGGCCGCGCCGCTCGATCTGGCTGCCCACAAGCATCAAGCCTTCTGGCTGCGCGTCCGCGTGCCGCGCGCGTCCGCGGCCGGCCTCTACACCGGCTGTGTGAAATTCGCCGCGCAAGGTTTTGCCGCCGAGGCGCCGCTTGCCGTCGAGGTCTTCGACTTCACGCTGCCCGACGAGATGACCTGCCAGACCGCGTTCGGTTTCTCGCCCGAGATGGTCTTCCGCTATCACGGCGTGAAGACCGGGGCCGACAAGCGCGCGCTGCTGGAGAAATATTTCGACTCCTTTGCGGCGCATCACATCTCGCCCTATGACCCCGCGCCGCTCGATCCCATCCGCGTGAGCTGGCCCGCCGTCAAACGTCCGCCCTCGAAATGGCGCGACTGGGACGGCGTCCGCCTTGTCACCAACGAAGTCACCGGTGGCCAGGGCGCACTCGCGCTGTTCGATGACAACCCCAAGGCGTGCGTCGCGGCGGCCTATCGGTCCCGCATCGCGCTTCCGCCCGGCGGTCTGCGCCTGAAGCTCAAGTACCGCACCGCGCTGCCGGGCCGCGACGCGATGCTTTCGCTGAACCACTATCGCAACGACGGCTCGTGGATGAGCGGCTGCAACAACGATATTGTGCTGCCCGGCAGCGGGCGCTGGGAGACGTTCGACCAGCTCCTGACCAACTTCCCCGCCGGCGCTGTGGCGGTACAGGTGAATTTCTGGGCGACGCAGTGGACCGACGCCGGCGAGAAAACCGGGCTGACGTGGTTCGACGACATCAGCCTGCGCGCCGCCGGCGGGCCGGAGCTGCTGCCCGGCGGCGACTTCGAGCCGCCGGAGTTTGGCGATAGCGGTGCGACGGAGGAGCAGCTCCAGGTCGGCCTCGACTTCGCCGCGTGGGACAAGGCCGTTGCCGCCGCGCTCGCGCGCTGGAAATTCAACACGTTCCAGATCCACGTGAGCGGCCTCGGCAGCGGCACCTACGAAGGCCACGGCCAGCCCGCGTTGCATGGCTTCCCGGAGGGCACGCGCGAATATGACGTGATGCTCAAGAGTTATCTCGGCGGGCTCGACCGCCACCTGCGCGAGCGCGGCTGGCAGGACAAGGCCTTCGTCTACTGGTTCGACGAACCCGCCGCCCACCAGTTCGAGTTCGTCCGCCAGGGCTGCGAGAAGCTAAAGCGCCTCGCGCCCGGCTTGCGTCGCATGATGACCATCCAGCCCGACCCGGTCATGTACGGCGGCCCGAACCTCTGGTGCCCGGTCTCGCCGCGCTTCGAGGCCGCGCGTGCCGACGAGCGCCGGAAAGCCGGCGAACATTTCTGGTGGTACATCTGCTGTTTCCCGAAGACGCCCTATGCCACCGAGTTCATAGATCATCCCGGCACGGAGTTGCGCGTCTGGCTCTGGCAGACCTTCCAGCGCCGCATCGAGGGTATCCTGATCTGGGAAACGGTTTGGTGGACCAGCCCGACCGCCTATCCCGACCGGCAGCAGCCGCAGAATCCATGGACCGATCCCATGAGCTGGATCAGCGGCGAGGCCCCGCTGAAGAAACGGCAGGGTTGGGGCAACGGCGACGGCCGCTTCCTTTATCCGCCGGAGAGCTGCGCCGACGGCAAGCCCGCCGCGCCGGTGCTCGCGCCGCCGGTGGACTCCATCCGCTGGGAGCTGCTGCGCGACGGCCTCGAGGACTATGAATATCTCGCGCTCCTCCAGCGCGCGCTCGCCGCGCGGAAGGATGTGAGCGCGGAAAAACGCCGTGCCTATGAAGCGCTGCTGGAAGTTCCGCCGGAGATCAGCAGGAGCATGACCGACTTCGCGCGCGAGCCCGCGCCCCTCGAACAGCGCCGCGAGGCCCTCGCCCACGCCCTCGCCGAGTTGTACCGGAAAAACTGACAGGAATTTTCCAAGCATTGGACAAGCTCACGCATCACTTTTCCAAGGTTTGGAAGGCCAATAGGTCATTGAACCTTCCGCTGGCTTGTGGCACAAACAGGAAATGGACGAGGAGCAGATCATCGCGGGCTTGCGTAGCGGCGACGCCGCGGCGCTGGAGGCCCTGCTGGTCCACTATGGAGACCGCTTGGTGCGCTCCGCCTTCGTGCTCTGCGGCAACGCGGCCGAGGCGCAGGATCTCACCCAAGAGACGTTGCTCCAAGCCCGCCAAGCGGCGCAGCGTTTTCGGGGATGAACGACACTCACTCCATGAAGACGATGCCACCAAACGACCAACTGGAGTTGTGCGCAGACGAGGCCGCGTTGGCCTTGGCCTTGCAAGCGGCCCTCCGGCAGCGCGCGCAAACGCTGCACCTCGCGCCGGCGGTGCGCGCCCATGTGCTCGCGGCTGTCGTACCCCGGCGCGACTGGAACTGGTGGTGGCGCCCGGTCTGCGCGGCAGCCGCGGCCGCCTGCGTGTTGCTGACGGTGCTGTTTTTCGCGCTCAAGCTGCGGCGTCATCCTGTGGCGGAGTTCACCTGCCTGATCACGATCCCTGATCACACGGTGCGCACCGAATGGAAGTCGCCGACCCACGTCGTCATCCAGCGCAGCGCCGGCTGGCAGGAGCGCCGGCTGATGGTGTCGCGGTACAATGGCACGGACGCCTACGGCCTGTTCGTGGCGCGTCCCGCAGCGAGTTTGTGGAAATAACCCTGAAAGGAAAACCAGCATGAAGCCGATTCTGTTCGTCCTGTTAATCAGCGGCCTGTTCCCGGCCTGGGCCGGCGGCGTCCCACTCACGGACCAAGCCCTGCCCAAGGAGCTGGTCGCCAAGCTGCATAAAAACATCACCGTGGAGTTCAAGGAATGCGCGTTCAGCGATGTGATCGAGTATCTGCGCAAGACGTCCGATCTGAATTTCATCGTGCCGCGGGGTAGCGATACGAAAATCACCTTAAGCCTCAAGAATATGCCGTTGAAACAGGTCATCGGCTTTCTCGGCGAACTGGCCGACCTGAACGCCACCGTGGAGGACAGCTCCGTGGTCTTCCGGCCCAAGGCCGGCATCGCCGTGGCCGGTACGGGCGGGGATCATTACAAGCTGGAGACCTCCGTCGAATCAGCCGGTTCGGCCCATCAGTACGTGGTCGCCGTCAAGATTCAACGCTCGCCGGACGGTCAGAAATGGGACGTGCTTTCCGCACCGAAGCTTCTCGTGAGGGCCGGCCAGGAAGGCAAGATCGAGATCAAGAACGAGAAGTCCGGCGACGGCATCGAATGCACGGTGCTGGTGAGCGAAATTGCCGCCGGTACCGTGGAGATGTCGGTGGCCTGCAAGCTCAAGGAAACCGGAAAACCGCAGTGGCAGAGCGAGCTGAAGACCCGCATCAAGCTGCCCTGACGGTCATTCGAGCGAGATTGGCCTGCGTTGCAGACTGTAGATAAAATCGGGCGTTCTCTCTGACGGCAAACCTGTTCGCACCGCGCCTTCAAGCCAGAAAACATCACATCCCAGACTTGCGTAGCTCACGAATGCGCCAGAGGTAATAGATCGCAGGGTAGACGAGCAGCTCCATCAGCGTCGAGGTGACGACGCCGCCAACCATCGGCGTGGCGATGCGCTTCATCACGTCGGCGCCCGCGCCGTGGCTCCAGAGGATCGGCAGCAGGCCGGCGATGATCACCGCGGCGGTCATCGCCTTCGGGCGCACGCGCTTGACGGCGCCATAATAGATCGCGTCGCGCAGGTCGACCGCGCCGTGCAGGCGGCCGGAGTTTTTCCATTCGCCGTGGGCGAGGTCGAGATAGAGCAGCATGACCACGCCAGTCTCGGCATCGAGACCGGCGAGCGCGATGATGCCGACCCAGACGGCGACGCTCAGGTTGTAGCCGAGCAGCCACAGCACCGCGAAGGCGCCGACCAGAGAGAACGGGACCGCGAGCATCACGATCGCGGTTTTGACCAGCGAGCGCGTGTTGAGGAAGATGATCAGCACGATCAGCAGCAGCGTCAGCGGGATGACGACGAGCAGCCGCTCCTGCGCGCGTTTCATGTATTCAAATTGCCCGCTCCAGAACAGATTGTAGCCGTGCGGCATCTCGATCTTCCCGCCGGCGATGGCGGCGTTGACCGTGCGCATCGCGGCCTGCACATAGCGGCCGAGGTCGGTGTCCTTCACGTCCACGTAGATCCACGCGTTCGGCACGGCGGCCTCGCTCTTCACGCCCATCGGCGCGCGGACCAGTTCGAGCCGCGCGAGCTGGCCGAGCGGCACCTGCGCGCCGCCGGGCGTCGGGATGCTGATGTTGCGGAGCGCATCGAGGTTCTCGCGGAAGTCGCGGTTGTAGCGCAGCGTGATCGCGTAGCGCTCCAGCCCCTCGACCGTCGTCGTCAGCGGCATGCCGCCGAGCGCGACGGCGAGCACGTCCTGCACATCCGCGAGGCGCAGGCCGTAGCGCGCGATCGCGTCGCGATCAATGTGGAACTCGATGTAGTTGCCGCCCATCACGCGCTCGGCGTAGGCGCTCGCCGTGCCCGGTACGGTGCGGATCACCGCCTCGATCTGCGCGCCGATGCGTTCGAGCGTGACGAGGTCGGGACCGGCCACCTTGATGCCAATCGGCGTCTTGATGCCGGTGGCGAGCATGTCAATGCGCGTCTTGATCGGCATCGTCCACGCGTTGTTCAGGCCGGGGATTTGCACCGCTTCGTTCAGCGCGTCCACCAGTTCCTCCGGCGTGCGGCGGCGATGCGCTACCACGCGGCCGGCGTCGTCGCGGATCTCCACGGCGGGCCACTCGCGCTCGTCCTTGAGCATGATCGTGGTTTCGAGCATGTCGAGCGGCGCGGGATCGGTCGCGGTCTCGGCGCGACCGGCCTTGCCGAAGACGCTCGCGACCTCCGGGAATTTCTTGATGAGCTTGTCGGTCGTCTGCAAGACCTCGCGTGCCTTGGTCGGCGAGAGGCCGGGGAACGTCGTCGGCATATAGAGCAAATCGCCCTCGTAGAGCGGCGGCATGAACTCCGAGCCGATATTTTCCCACGGGAAAAGCTTTCCGACGCGCGCGGCGGCGTCCTTGAGCGGGCCGGCGGGCAGGTGCGCCGTCACCAGCGCGTTCCACGGCAGGAACACCCACGCGACCAGCGCAGCGGCGGTGGTGATGACCGCGCGGCGGTGGGCAATGACGAAATCAATCGCCGGGTGATAGAGCCAGATCAGGAACCGGTTGATCGGGTTTTTCTCCTCCGCCGGAATTTTCCCGCGGATGAACCAGCCCATCAGCACCGGCGCGAGCGTGAGCGAGAGCAGCGCGGCCGCGGCCATCGCGTAGGTCTTGGTGAACGCCAGCGGCTTGAACAACCGGCCCTCCTGCTCCTGCAGCGTGAAGACCGGCAGGAACGAGACCGTGATGACCAGCAGCGAATAGAACAGCGTCGGTCCCACCTCGACCGCGGCGTCGCGGATGATCTGCCAGTGCGGTTTCTTCCCGGCATCGCGCTCAAGGTGCTTGTGCGCGTTCTCGATCATGATGATGACCGCATCCACCATCGCGCCGATGGCGATGGCGATGCCGCCGAGGCTCATGATGTTCGAGCTGATGCCCTGCCCGAACATGACGAGGAACGAGGCGAGCACAGCCACCGGCAGGATGATGATCGCGACCAGCGCGCTGCGCAGGTGCAGCAGGAACGCGAGGCAGACCAGCGCCACGACCAGGCTTTCTTCCAGCAGTTTTTCTTGCAGCGTTTTGACCGCGCGCTGGATCAGCGCACTACGGTCATAGACAATCGTCGCCTTCACATCCGGTGGCAGGCCCGCCATCGCCTGGTCAAGCCGCTGCTTCACGTCGAGGATCACCTGCCGCGCGTTCGCGCCGTAGCGCACCACGACGATGCCGCCAACCGCCTCGCCCTCGCCGTTGAACTCGGCGATGCCGCGCCGCATATCGGAGCCAAGCTGCACCTCCGCCACCTGCCCGAGCAGAATCGGCACGCCCTTCTCCCCCACGCCGACGGCGATCTTCTTCAGGTCATCGAGCCCGCGCACGTAACCGCGGACGCGCAGCATGAACTCCTTTTCCGCCAGCTCCAGCGAGCGCCCGCCGACCTCGCCGTTGCTGCGCTCGATGGCCATCGCCACCTCGTGCAGCGCGAGGTTATAGGCGCGCAGGCGGTTCGGATCCACCACCACCTGATATTGCTTCACGAACCCGCCGACGCTCGCGACCTCCGCGACGCCCTCGACCGCCGCGAGCTGGTAGCGCAGATACCAGTCCTGCATCGAGCGCAACTCGGCGAGGTCGCGGTTCGTCGAGGTCAGCGAGTACATGAACGCCCAGCCGACGCCGGTCGCGTCCGGCCCGAGCACCGGCGCGACGCCCTTGGGCAGGCGGTCGCCGAGTCCGCTCAAATATTCCAGCACGCGGCTGCGCGCCCAGTAGGGATCGGTGCCGTCCTCGAAGATCACATAGACGAACGAGAAACCGTAGAACGAGTAGCCGCGCACCACCTTCGCCTTCGGCACCGAGAGCATTTTCGTCGTCAGCGGATACGTGACCTGGTCCTGCACGATCTGCGGCGCCTGGCCGGGCCACTCGGTATAGACGATCACCTGTACATCGGAGAGGTCGGGGATCGCGTCGAGCGGCATGTTGCGCACCGCATAGACGCCGCCCACCACCGCCGCGGCCACCGCCAGCAACACGACGAACTTGTTGTGCAGCGCGAAATCTATGACGCGGCTAAGCATGGGCAGCCCGCCTTCCCGATGCCGCCGGGTCGGAGACCCGGCCTACAGGACACCCCGCGACACGCGGCTCGAAACTGATGTAGGCCGGGTCTCCGACCCGGCGCGCCCCACCCTCGCCGCGACCCGCCGCCCACCTTTCCAAGCCCTGGAAAATTTCACTCCGGTTTTTCCAAGCCTTGGAAAACTGCGGCCCTGCTTTTTCCAATCCTTGGAAAATTCCGGAAATTATTTTCCAATCCCTGGAAAACCGACGACGAAAATTTGGCGGCGTCCGGTGCATTATTTTTTCTCCGCCGGGTGCAGCCGGCGCCACGCGGCTTCGGACTGCTTGCCGTGCGCGACGGTCGTGGTCGGCACGAGCTGCATCTCGCATTCCGGGCACAGGCCGGGCTTGTCGGTGACGATGTGCGCGTGCGAAGCCATCGGGCAGGTGTATTTCACGACGGCAGAAATGGCGGATGGCGGAGCAGCCGTGGGCTGCTGCATTTTCTGGATCGCCTCGCGCAACTGGCTCTCGGAGTCGAGCATGAACTGGCCGGAGGTGACAATGCGCTCGCCTTCCTTCAAGCCATCGAGAATCTGCACCATGCCGTTCTCCGCGGTCGCGCCAAGCCGCACGGTGCGCGGGTCGAAGTGGCCGCCCTCGAGCGCGACGAACACGGTGTTCTGTTCGCCGCTGCGCAACACGGCCATCTCCGGCACGAGCAGCACCGCCGGCTCCAGTTCGGATTCGAGCCGCACTTCAGCGAACATCCCCGGCTTGAGCAAATAGCCGGGGTTGGGAAATTCCATCCGCACCTTGGCCGTCCGCGTCTTCTCATCCACGTTCGGATAGAGGTAGGTCACCCGCCCGCGGAAATGGCGGTCGGGCAGATAGGAGAGCGTGACCGTGGCCTCCTGTCCGGGCTTCACGAAGGCGAGGTCGCGCTCATAGATCTGCGCCTGAATCCAGACGAGGCCGAGGTCGGCGAGTTGGTAGAGCTTCATCCCCGCCTCGACCATCTGACCGGCGACGGCCATCTTCTCCAGCACGACGCCATCGGCCGGCGCGCGCACAGGCACGGTCTTCTGCGGCTGCCGCGACTTTTCCAGCGCGGCGATCTGCTCATCGGTGAAGTCGAAGAACTTCAGCTTGCGTTCCGCGCTCTGCCGGAGCGCCGCGCCCCCGCCCGCGCCGAGCGCCTGCACGAACTCGGCCTGCGCGCTGAAATATTCCGGCGCGTAGAAGTCGAACAGCACGTCGCCGCGGTGGACCTGCTGGCCGGTCGTGTCCACGTGGAGCTTCTCGATCCAGCCCTTCGCCTTGGTCGTCACCTCGGTCAGCGCCGCTTCGCTGTACTCGACATTGCCGACCGTGCGGATGATTTTGCGCAGCGGGCCGCGCGTAACCGTGGCGGTGCGAATGCCCATGTTCTGTACCGTCACCGGGTCAATCGCGATGGCCGCGCCTGCGGCGGCATTCGTGCCGGCGTCCTGCTTGCGGATCGGCGTCAGCTTCATGCCGCAGATCGGGCAGTTGCCGGGATGATCCTGGACGATCTGCGGATGCATGCCGCAGGTGTAGAGCGTTTTCTCCGCCGCCGCGCCGGCGCTCCCGGGCTTGCCGCCCAGCCGGCTCACGCCCCAGCCGAGCAACACGCCCAGCAGAAGCACAACCACCAACAGCAAACGAGTTTTCATAAAACGAAGTCCAGCCGCTGTGTTTTTGGAGTATTGGAGAGATGGAGTGCTGGAGTGTTGGAATTTTCAGAGGTTGCCGATGAGGAAAGCCAACGCAGAATACTATTCATTCCTGCTCTTTCCCTCACTCCACCACTCCAATACTCCATTACTCCAATCTTTTTCATCGCTCCCTCACTCCAGTACTCCACCACTCCATTCCTTTTTCCCCTCGCCGAGCACCAGCAAGTCCAGCCCGGCCAGCGCCAGCTCGCGCTGCGTCTGCGCGGCGATGGCGGAAAGCTCGGCTTCGAGTTGCGCGCGCCACGCCTCGGAGAGATCGAGGAACGAGCTTTGGTTGGAGAGATAGCCGGCGCGCGCGGACTCCAGCGCCAGCCGCGCCTTCGGCAGCAGCGTATCCTGCGCGAGCGCCAGGTTCCGCTGCGCCTCGCGCAGCATATAGGTCTTCTCCGCCAGTTCGACCGCGAGCGCGATCTGCTCACCGGTGAGCCGCGCCTGCGCTGCGCTTTTCTGTGCCTGCGCCTCGGCGAGCTGTGCGCGGATTTTCGCGCGCCAGACCGGCAGCGTGACGCTCGCCAGCGGCCGGAAGAGCAGCGGCGTCATTTTGAAATCTGTCATCAGGCCCGCGCTGAAATCGGGTACGCCCGCCTTGGCCGCCAAGGCCAGCGCGGCCTCGGCGCGCTGCACCTCCGCGGCCATCACCGCCAGCCGCGGATTGTGCGCGTAGGCGGCGGCGAGCAGGTTCGAGGGCGCGACGGTCAGCGGCGTGGTCTCGAACCGCGCGGGCAGCGGCGGCTCCGGTGCGGGGGCCGGCAGACCGAGCGCCGCCTTGAATTGCGCCGCGAGCGGCTGGCGCGAATCCTCAAGGTTGGCGATCTCCGTCCGCAGCCGCTCCTGCTCCATCTGCGCGCGGAGCACATCCTGCAACGTCGCCTGGTTCACCGCATTGCGCTGCCGCGCCACGGCCTCGACGTTGCCGAGCACGGCAAGCGTCGCGCGGTTGACGGCGATTTTCTCCGTCAGGAAATACAGTTGGTAATAGGCCTGCTTGACCGCGAAGGCCGCCGCCAGCACGCGCGCCTCGAACTCGTGATACTTGCCGGCGCTCTCCGCGGTGGCGACCGCCGCCTGTGCGCGCAGCTTGCCGGGACCGGGAAAGCTGAACATGAACCCCGGCATCAGCGAGGCGACCACGCTCTGGATATCGGCTTGAAAAGTCAGTTGCGGATCGGGCGGCGTCCCGGCGCTGGTGATACGCGCAACCGCGGCGGCCCAATCATAGTAGGTGGCCTCGACCTCCGGCTGGTTGAGCAGCGCGTAGGTCAGGAAGTCGGCAAGCGGTGCGTTCGTCGTGAGCGACGGCAACACCGGCTTGCGGCCATCCGGCCGATATCGCGCCGACACCTGCTTGAGCTTCTGTTGCTGGGCTTTCTCCGCAGGCGTCGTGCATCCCGCAAGGATCAGCAAGCCGGCGAGCGCGGCCATTTTCCAAGGCTTGGAAAAACCGGACCCATATTTTTCCAAGCCTTGGAAAAATCCGCCGGCGAGAGGCGCGCCGGGTCGGAGACCCGGCCTACAA
>CAISWQ010000088.1 GCA_903889245.1 uncultured Lentisphaerota bacterium
ATTTCCTGGCGTTCTTTTTCAGTCAACTGCGTGTACTCTCGCTTCATGGACGGGTCTCCTTGCGGGGGTTGTTAGGTCCAACAACCGTTAGGTGTACCCGTCCGCTTTCGGTGGTGCACTTATTATGTGCATGCGGGGGCCTGGAAAAACGGGCCGCCCCTTTTCCAGTCCCTGGAAAACCCTCACTCGAAGGCGAGGCCGTTTTGCTGGCCGACGGCGAAGATGTGGTCGCGCGCGCCGGCGTAGTCCTCCGGCTTGGCGAGGTGTTCGAGCATCAGCGGCGGCGGCTCCGGCAGCGCGGCGAGACGTTTGAGGTAGGTCGCGTAGTCGAGCGAACCCTTGCCCGGCGCGACCTCGCGGAAGTGGACATTCATCTCCACGTCCCACGTCAGGTCCTTGGCGTGGCAGCTCGCGATCCACGGGCCGAGCTTGTCGAAGCACTCGTTCAGCAGCGCCGTGTTGCGGAAGAATTTCTCCGGCGAGTTCACCGCGTTGCACGGGTCGAGGTGGACGCCGAAGCCCGGTCGGTCCACCGCCTTGATCAGCCGCAGATAACAGTCGGCCGTGTCCGGCATCGCCCAGCCCATCATCTCGTAGGTGAACCTGGCGCGCTTGGGTTTGACGGCGTCAATGATCTTGCGCGCGTTCTCCACGGCGGCGTCGAAGAATTTCTCCGTCAGGTTGTCGGCGTGCGGGCCGTACCAGATGGTCGGGTGGAACGAGCCGGCGATGTCCACGCAGCAGCGCGCGCCAAGCGCCTCGGCGAGCGCGAGGCCCTCGGTGACGTTCGCCAGGTTCTGCGCGCGCTTGGCGGAATCGGCGTCCAGCAGGTTGCACCAGCGGCCGACCTCGGCGGGGACCACGTCGTGCTTGGCGAAGGCCTGCTCGAACGCGCGCAGGCGGTCGGTCTCCGTGAGCGCGAGCTTCGGGCAGAACGCCGCGCGGTAGCCGAGCTTGCGGTGCGCGAGCACGAACGCCTCGGGGTCGTCGGCCTTGGCGTAGGCCGGACCGCCGAGCCGCAACTTCGGCGCCGCCGCCGCGCCCCGGCCGCGCAGGGCCGTCGCCACCACCGCGGCGCCGACCGCGCCGCGCACGAACTCACGCCGGTTCAGGAGGATTGGTTTCATGGCCGCGTTTTTCGCACGACGCCGCGCCGGTTGCAATCCCGCGGAGCAAAAGCTTGCGCCCGGCGCGGGCAGCCTGTAAAGCTCCGCGCCACGTTAGGGCGCTTGTTGGGGTTCCCACAGGTTTGGGCGAAAAGCCAGAAAGGGTGCTTCGCATGAAGAAGGAAAGTTTGCTGTCGTGGGTGGCGTTGGTGGCCGTCATGGTCTCCCCGGTTTCCGCGTGGGCCGGCGAGGCGGCTGGCGCGCTGCGCAACGTGGAGCAATACAACTTTTCCATCCACATCATGGCGATGCTGCTCGTCGGCTTCGGCTTCCTCATGGTGTTCGTGAAGAAGTATGGCTATAGCGCGACCACCGGCACCTACCTCGTCGTCGCCGCCGGCCTCCCGCTTTACGCGGTGCTGCGCTCCACGGGCTGCCTCTCCGCCGAGGCGCTCGCGCCCGACAGCATCAAGGCGCTGCTGCTTGCCGAGTTCGCGTGCGCTGCGGCGCTGATCGCCATGGGCGCGGTGCTCGGCCGGCTGCGCCTCTACCAGTACGCGCTGCTCGCGTGCGTCGTCGTCCCCGCCTACATGCTCAACGAGTGGCTCGTGCTCGATGGCGGGCTGGCCGTGACCAAGGGCTTCACGGATTCCGCCGGCTCCATCATCATCCACGCGTTCGGCGCCTACTGCGGGCTCGGCCTTTCCGTCGCGCTGACCTCCGCCGCGCAACTCAAGGACCCGATCGAGGTGGACGAGACCTCGGATCGCTTCTCGATGCTCGGCTCGATGGTGTTGTGGATTTTCTGGCCGAGCTTCTGCAGCGCCGTGGTGCCGCCGGAGCAGATGCCGCAGACCGCCATCAACACCATCATGGCCCTGTGCGGCGCGACGCTGTCCACCTATGTCGTCAGCGCGCTCTTCCGCAAGGGCAAGACCACGATGGGCGACATCGCCAATGCCGCGCTCGCCGGCGGCGTCGCGGTCGGCGCGACCTGCAACGTGCTCCACGCTGGCGGCGCGTTCGGCGTCGGCCTGCTCGCTGGCACGCTGTGCGTCACCGGCTACATCGTCATCCAGCCCAAACTACAGGCGCTGATGAAAACCGTGGACACCTGCGGCGTCCACAACCTCCACGGCATGCCCGGCCTGCTCGGCGGCCTCATCGCCGCGTTCGTGGTGCCCGGCATCGCCAAGCCCCAGCTCCTCGGCATGGCGATCACGATCGTGCTCGCCGTGCTGACCGGCTTGCTCGGTGGCTACCTCATCCGCGCGACCGGCGCCAAGACCCAAGCCTACGAAGATAAGGAAGACTTCGCCGGGCTGTGATCCTTAACGCGAAGACGCAAAGGAATAGTACAAGCCGCAAAGCAAGCCGCCAGCCTCTGCGCCTTCTGCCGTCCTTCGCGCCTTTGCGTTAAACTGCTTTCATCGGCGGGTTTTCTTCGGCGGCTGAATCATCAATTCATCGAGTGTAGCGCGCACCTCGTCCGCCGCACCGGGCCGCAACTCCAGCAGGCGGTGGTTGGTTGGCGGGCCTTCGCGCCATTCGTTGCAGCCGTTCGGGAAGATGTGGTTGTGACCGGTGGCGCGGATATTCCAGAACGGCGCGTCCGGCCGCACGGCGTAGAGCACGGCGATCGGATCCCAACTCGGCCGCGTCGGCGTCTTGCCCAGATAGATTTCGTAAGCCTGCCGCACGGGATTATCCGTCGGCGTCTCCCGCAACCGCCCGCCGGTCAGGAGGTCATCGCCAAGCCCCGTGAAAACGATGACGCCCGGCCAGTCGCGGAGCGCCTCGACCGTCGAGCGCGGGTCGGGCTTGAAGTTGCCGAAGACGCCCGGATCGAGATGCTTGGGATAGCGCCCGCCCATGCAGACCCAGACCTTGATCTTCTGCGCCACCAGCTCGCGTCCGCCGAGCGGGCTGACGGCGTCGGGTTGGCTCAACAGCAGGTCGCGCATATTCGTCAGGTCGCCGACGCTGCACAGCACCACGCTGTGGCCCGGCTGCGCCGCGAGGATTTTCCGGTAGAGCGTCACCGCGTCGGGCGCATCGTCGCCGGACTTCAGCGTCGTCGGATGTTTCTCGGCAATTTTTTGCGCGTACTGGGAGCCGCGCCGGTCCCATGTCTGCGCCTCGCTCTTCGGCACGCCGATGGGGATGGCCGGCCGGCCATGCCACGCGTTGATCGCGGCGACGCACGGCGCCGCCCACTTGTGCCGCGAGCTGACGACCGTCGCCAGGATTTCCACCTCGCGGTGATCGGCCAGCGTGTGCAGGATTGCCAGCGCGCCGGCGTCGTCGCAGTCGGTATCCATGTCCGTATCGAACATCAGCGGCACCGGCTGCCCCTGCGCCGCCACCGCCAGTCCCAGAAACAACACCACGGACAGAATGTTCATGCGCGGATGATAGGTTGGTCACTGCTTCGGCTCAAGCGGCGGCTGGCGCCTCCCCGGAAGACCAAATTTCACACTTTCCAAAGTGTGGAATTCTGTTGGTAGGCAGCGGATGGCGGAGCAGCGCTTGAGGCGGAGGGGTTGCGCGGTCTTTTCGAGGGCGCGGCCGAAGCGGTTGCTGGCGATCAATCCACCTTGGACGCCGTCGAGGGCGATGGCGGCGGCGGTGTAGCGCGAAAAGGTGTTGCCGGTGATGACGAAGTTGCTGAATGGCGGCGCTTCACGGCCATAGGTGTGCACGTGCATCGCAATCGCCGCGCCGCCGGGGCGGGTGTTCACGTCGGTGAAGGTGTTGCCCTCGAGCGTGAGGTCGCGCACGACGCCGCCCTCGACGTACGGAAAATCGCTGTTGATCTCCAGGCTGCTGCCGAGCCGCGTGAACTCGCAGTTGCGGACCACGCCGGGGCCGGACTGGATCAGCAGCCGCTGGTAGCAATCTTGAAAGACGCAGTTCTGGATCGTCCAGCCGGCGCACTCGTGGTCGGGCCACTCGACGATGGCATTCGTGAAGCCCGCAACCGCACGATCCACCATCGCGGTGTCGTTGGAGAAAGCGACCAGCAGCGCCAGGCCGAGTTCGTGGCCGGAATTTTTATCGCGGAACAGCAGCCGGTCGCCCGGCAGCGCGTCCTTCGCCACCGTCTGTCGAAACTCCCCCGGCATCTCGAACGTCACGCGCTGGCCGGTGAGATTTTTGATATGGCCCCAGTAGCCGTGGACGTTGGCAACGTCGTCGGCGGTGTGACGGATGACGACGCCATCGAGCGTCGTGCCCGTCCGCGTCGCGTTGAACATGAAGCCCTCGCCGCCCTGCCAGCGACTCGTACCGGGACGCGGGCCGAAGTAGCAGTTCTTCCACAGGTGACCGCCCGCGCCGCCGCGCTCCGCGCCCCAGCCCTTGGTGATGTAGACCCTGAGCCCGTCCAGCGTGCAGTGATCGCAGCCGACCAGCTCGATCGCACAGGATACCGTGTAGACGCACGATAGCCCGTCGCCGACCTTTAACGCGCCCAGCTCCCCGTAGGTTTTTTGCCACTGCGGATTGCCGATGGTCGCGAGCAGCTTGGTGTCCTGCATCGTCACAAACACGCGGCCCGGTGCGCTGCCGGGCGTGATGCTCTTGTATTTCAGATGCACGCCGCCGGCTTGCAAAGCATAGAGCGGCACGCAGAAGCGGCCGTCGGACTTGAATGGCAGCACGCGCTGCTCGGTCTTGTCGTTGAATTTTTCAGGCACGCTGATGCCGGGCGCGAGCTCCAGCTCGATGCGGTTGAGCGCGGCGTCGAGCTGTGTGATGCGGCCCTCGACGTGGCCGCGCGTGCCGCGGTCGAGCGTCGCGCCGCGGAAAATCACGTGGCTGCACCGCTGGAGGCCGCAGGCGAAATGCGCGTGCGGCGCCTGGTCGTCGGGCAGATCGAACCAGAACGTCGCGCCAGTGGCGTCGATGGTGAACGGATGCGCGGCGTCGCGCCGCAACTCGGCAAACTCCAGCGCGTAATGGACGCCATCGCGGCCCCAGCGCTCGTGGCCGAAGCGATAATCGCCCGGCGGAATCCGGACCGACTCCGCGCCGTTGCTGAACGCGGCGAGCACCAACGGCAGTACGGTTTTCCCCGCCTCGCGCTGCGCCTGCTTCTCGGCGTTGGTGAACTGTGGCCCGGCGGGAACAGAGAAGCTGAACTCCGCCGAGGGCGGCGTCATCACCGGCGCCGCCAGGATTTGCTGCTGCGTCGGCGTCAGTTCCGCACGAGAGCCGGGCGCAAACAACAGCAGCGTGCAGAAGACGCCGGGTCGGAGACCCGGCCTACTGCAACGGGAATAGTATTTTCCAAGCCTTGGAATAAACCGGGCTGACTTTGTCCAAGCTCTGGAAAAGCCAATCACTTCGTCTTCCAATCCTTGGGAAAGTTCATCGGGTTTCCAGGCAGAGCACGGTCGCGAGCGGGTCGGGGGCGTGGGCCGGCAGGGTGAGGCTGATCTTTGTGCCGTCCTGCGTGAACGACAGCGGCTGGCGCGTGGCGAGCAGCGAAGCCTTCACGATTTTCTCCTTCACACCGGCGAGCTCGAATTTTCCGCCGGGCCAGGTGAAGAGGTGAATGAACAACTTGCCGGGCTTGGTCGTGCAGCGCCAGGCGGTCCTGGCGACGAAAACGCGCCGGCCTTGTTTATCCTTCTTCACCGGGTCGAAGGCGCCGAGCTCGTCGCCGAAGGGCGTGCGACCCGCGCCGTAAATCGCCTCGCCGTTGCGCTGGAGCCAGTCGCCCAGCGCCTGGAGCCGCTCGACTTCGGGCGCGGGGATTTCGCCCTCGCCGGTGGGGCCGACGTTGAGGATGTAGTTGCCGCCCTTGCTGACGATGTCCACCAGGTTGAAGAGCAGCGTGGCGGCGGATTTGAAGTCGGTGTCCTGCGCCTTGTAGCCCCACGTGTGGTTGATCGTGCAGGGCGATTCCCACGCGCCTGTCGGAATGTTACTGGGCAGCGCGTTGTCGCCCATCGAGGTGTAGTCGGCGGGATAGCCGCCGAGCCGGCTGTTGAAGATGAGGTCGGGGCGGAGGGCGCGGATGAGGTCGGCGAATTTCTGGCCCCGCGCGCTCGTCATCTCGGGCGTGCCGCGGGCCTGGTCGAACCAGATGAAGCTGAGCAGCGGGTAGTTGGTGAGCAGTTCCTTGAGCTGCGGGAGCGAGACTTCGTCAATGTACTTGTCGAGGTTGCGGGCGGCGCTGGCCTTGGCGTCGGGCGTGAGCGCGTCGGGGTGCTGCCAGTCATAGACGTGGTTCCAATAGACGCCGAACTTCAGGCCCTGCCGCGCGCAGGCTGCGGCGAGTTCCTGGACGGGATCGCGCTTCCACGGCGTGCGGTCGTGGATGTTGTAGGCGGTGATCCGGGAGGGATACATCAGGAAGCCGTCGTGGAACTTGGCGGTGAGCAGCAGGTACTTCATGCCGGCGTCCTTCGCGGTTTTGACCCACGCGTCGGCGTCGAATTTTTTCGGAACCCAGGTGTCCGCCAGCGCGGCGTAGTCAGCGTGCGGCATCGGCAGCGCCCACTCGATCCATTCGCCGTAGCGGTGCTTCAGCTCCTGCCCCTGCCAACTGCCGGCGGGGATCGAATAGAGACCCCACGTGATGAACATGCCGAACTTCGCCTCGCGGAACCACTGCGTGCGCGCCGCGCGCGCGGCTTCCTCGCGCTGCGCCTGTTCGAGCGCCGCCGGCAGCTTCGCGCCGGGCGCGAGCAGTTGGAATTCCTCGATGGTCGGGACCTCGCTGGCTTTGTTGATGTTCAACCGGAAGATGCGCGCCTTCACCGGCGCGAAGTCATAGACGCGCCGCCCGGCGATGGTCGTGCCGGTAACCAGCGGCTGCCAGGCGTCGCCGCGCTTGCACTCGATGGCGAACTGCTGCGTGCGCGGGAAACCGATTTCCATCACGATGGCGCGGCTGATTTCTGTCTCCTTACCGAGATCAATTTCCAGCCAGCCGCTACGCGACTCCGGCTGCGCGCCCCAACGCGTCGTCTCGTCGCCATCGAAGGCTTTGTTGGCGTCGTAGTCCGCGCTCCAGACGCTGGAGGCGCGCGCAACCTTGCCGCCCGGCAGTGCAGCGGATTTCGTCGCCGGCGTCAGCGGCTTGTTGTTAAAGACGCGGGCGAGCACGGCGATGTTGCGGTCATCACCCTTGAACGATTCGACAGGTTGGCTCAAACAGGTTTCGATGGCGATCGGCAGCGAGTTGGAGCCCGGCTTCACAAAGCCATAGACGCCGATGCCCTCCTCCAGGGCGGCGGGGACGATCTGCAACGGGTCTTGTTTGTTCCAGTTGGCGAGGCAGGTGATCAGCCGCGTCTGCGGGCCGATCATCTTCTTCGCCGCCGCGGTGCGCTCCAGATCGCCGGCCTCGTTCAGCAGCCAGTCGGTCTCCCGCAGCGCCCGTGAGTTGGCAATGTGCGGGTCGTTGACGTCGCAACACGTCAGCCAGACGAGGCAGTTCGGTTTGGTTTCCTTCGCCGCGCGGCGGATGGTGTTCCAGCAGCGCTCGACCGCGCGCCGGCCATACTCGGTCATCTGCGCTGGCGTCAGTTGCTGCTCGCCGGGGAACGGCTCGTTCATGAGCTGCGCGTAGAGCTTCTTCTCGCAGTCCAGCCAGCGCCCGTCGTTGCTCGCGCGTGTCGTCGGCATACGCAGCCAGTCGAGCATGAAACCATCCATGTCCGTTTTCCCGACGGCGTCGCGGATGGAGGCGTCGAGATATTTCAGATATTCGTCGGTGTAGGGGATGTGCGGCGCGCTGGGAATGCCGTAACTCAAGTCGGGATGTTCCCGGCCCCACTTCGTGTTGGAGCCGGCGCAGAAATAGCCGAGCACGAGCATCTTTTCCCGGTGCGCCAGCCGCGTGAGCTCGCGGAGGAAGTCGTGCTTCAGGCCGGGCTGCTCGGGCACGATCCCGTTTTTGTACCAGGCGTAACCGTTGCACGAGACGCAGAACGTCTGAATGACGTTTACGCCCAGCGCCTTGTACCACGCCAGGTGCGCCGCGGGGTCGGCCTCGGCCCACAGGCCCGGCGGCGCGAAACCGTTCGGGCCGCCGGGGCCCCAGTTGAAGTCCACGTCGTAGGCGCGGATCGGTTCCGGCAGCTCGACGTTGTGGCGGATCATCTCGCCGACCTGCCGCAGGGTCTGCACATCCACCGCGCGCAGCTTGCCGTTATAGTCGGGACCGACATCAATGGAGAAAATGTTGCCAAATTTTTTCGCGCCGAGGTAATCGCGGTAGAGCTTCGCCGTCGGATGGACGAGGCCGTCGTGCTCCGGCAGCGAGTAGAACCACATCGCGCCGCCCTTGTGCTTGGGCAGGATCGGGTAGGTGAACTCGGCAAGGCGGTAGTTTTTGCCCGCGGGGTTTTTCATGTGCGGGCCGGCGGCGCTGTGATCGGCGAGCGGGCCGGGCTTGCCCATCTCGCCGAGCCGGATATCGGCTTCGGCCTGGTCGCCGTGATTGAAGCCGATGAAGCAGTCCGGCTGGAACTGTTTGCACCACGCGAAGGTTTCCTTGTGATTCAAGCCGCCATCGCCCACCGCGTGGTCGAACCAGATGTATTCGATCGGGCCGTACTGGGTCAGCAGTTCCTTGAGCTGCGCCTTTTTCAGCTCCGCATTTTGCCCGCCCTGGTTGCGCCTCTTGGCGCCGGGCATATGGGGATCGTCCAGGCCGCCGGGCTGACGCCACTCGCCCTCGGAGAAATAGAGCGCGAGCTTGATGCCGTGCTTGTCGCAGGCTTTTTTCAGCTCGGCGAGCACGTCGCGGCCGAGCGGCGCCTTCGTGACCTTGCGGTCGGTGGTCTGCGTGTCCCAGAGGCAGAAGCCGTCGTGGTGCTTGGTGAGGAAGAGGATGTAGCCCATGCCCGCTTCCTTCGCCGTGCGCGCCCACTGCTCGGTGTCGCAGTCCGTGGCGCGGAAGTAATTCACATTGGTGACGCCCGGCGTCCACTCCGTGCCGGAGAAGGTGGAGAAGCTCCAGCAGATGAACATGCCCCAGCGCAGATTTTGCAGCGCCTGCACGCGCGCATCGCTGACGCGCACGGCACCCGTCAGGCAACCCGCGCATGCCAGCGCCAACATACCCAGCCAGAACTTTTTCATGGTCGGCTCCTGTTTTGTCAAAGCGTGCGGCAGCATAGGCGGAACCCGTGCCGCTGTCCATGCGCGGAAACTCAAGCGCACCCTGACGCCAGGATGCGCTTTCCTCGGGCTGAAAAAAACCGGCCGGCCCGCGGTCAGGGGATGACCGGGGCCGGCCGGGGTGTGTGAGGAGTTGGTATGCAAAGGGACCGCTCACACCATCCGCGCCGCGAGCCTGCCGGCTGTTGGCCGACCGCATCAAAGCAGCTTCCCGGCCCGGCGTCGTTCGCATTCCACGGCCGGTGGAAATTGAACCTCGCCGCCGCACACGGGGGCGGCGCCTATTCCGGGATTGCATTGCGCCACGCCATCGGCCATCAATCCGGCCATGAAAATCCTGTCGCTGGGACTGCTGCTGGTGCTGGCGAGTGTGGCGCCGCCCGCGGGTTACAAGCGGGTCTGGTCTGAATGAAAATCCTGCGCATCATGGCGGAAGGGCTGCTGAAAGCGTTGGGCTTCTTCGTCATCCTGGAGCCGGTCTGGATGCTGCTGCCGTTCGCCGGCTTCCTCTACGGCTCGGTGTTGCAGATCGAAAACCTGAATCAAAATCCCCGGACGGCGTGGCTGACGCATTTCGTTTTTCCGATCCTGACCGGCGGCTGGCTGGGGCCGGCGCTGGTGCTCGTGGGCGTGGTGCTGTTTGGCTTCGGCGCGGGACAAATCTACCGGGCCAAATGGCGGCGCACCGGGCTGGTCACCACCGGGCTGTACCGCTTCGTGCGGCATCCGCAATACATCGCGCTGACGCTCCTCGGTCTGGGCATTCTGCTGACGTGGGGCCGCGCCCTTATGTTCCTGGCGTTCTTCCTGATGATGTTCCTCTACTACTACCTCGCCAAAAGCGAAGAGCGGAACTGTCTCCGGCTGTTTGGCGCGGACTATGAGCGCTACCGCGCGCGCACGTCGTTCATCCTGCCCGGCGATCGCGCGCTGCGCCGCTGGGCGCGGCCGCTGCGCGTGCCCGCGCTCATCCGGGTGCCGGCGGCCTTTGCGGCCACGCTGGCGCTGTGCTTCGGGTTGATCGCGCTGATTGACGCCATCAAGGAGCGCGTGCGCCAGGTGCCGTTCCTGGCCGTCACAGTCACGCTGCCCGCCGGCGCCACTGGCGATCCGGCCATGACGGCGGGCGCGACAGGCGGCGTGCCGTTCGTGATGTCCGGTCGCGTGCTGGTGGCGCGCGGCCCCTATCGCAACGCCGCGGTCCCCGGCTTCGCCGAACAGGTATTGCGTCGGCTGGCACAGTCAGCCACCCTGCAAGATTTCCTGGGGATGACCAACGCGCGCGAAGGCGTCGTGGTTTTCTGCGCGCCTTTTGAGCAGCCGGGCAAGGCCGGCGAACGCGGGCCCGCGCCGGATCCCGCCGGCCCCGACCGCGTCCGCTTGATCATGATGCGCTGTCGGCTGGCGGAGGGGGCCGCGCTGCCGGACGCATTGGCGGACGCGACCAAGCGCAAAATTTTGCGCGGCTGTATCGCGCCAATCAACCTGGGGCGTGGGGAAAACGAGGAGCTGGTCGAGGGCCAGCTCACGTTGCCCGGCCCCGGCTTCCCCGGCGAGGAACGCTGGGCCTTTCTGGTGCGGCAGTTTGCGGCGCAACAAGTCGCACCGGCGGTCGCCACGGTGGCGGGCGCGGCAGAGACGGCGATGCTCGTGGTGGTCCAGGCGCCGATTTTACGCACCAGACTTGATCCCGCGTTTGCGGCCGAGGTGCGCGACCGGCTGGCGCAATCGCCGTCGTTTCTGGAGCGCTTGCGCAAGGTGGGCGCCGGCGGACGGACCGTGGCGGTCGCGTTTCCGCGGCCCGGGCCGAACTGGTATCGCGAACATCACCGCCAGCCGCAGGTCAGCGTCTTCGTCATCCTGGCGCAGCTCCGCGAGGGCGCAGGGCCGGCGGAGCTGTTTGCCCGCGACCGGCGCGACCTGCTGGGCGCCTTTATCGCCGAGGCCGATTTCCAGCGCGCACCACCCGCCGATCCGGTCGGCCAGCTTTCCACCATCGGTCTGCGGCGCGATCTGGAGGAACGCTGGCGCTTTTTCTTGAGCGGCGTCGGCGGTAGCAGCCTCCACGCGCATTGAACCCGGCTTCCTGAAAACCGCCGTTACGTGGGGCGACTGACTGACTGGGAGCGGCGGTGTCTCACCGCCGTAGAAAACCGGGGCCGACGCGGGCGTTTTCCAAGGTTTGGAAAAACAACCGCGAAATTTTCCAAGCCCTGGAAAAAAGGCTGGCGGCGGTTTCCAATCCTTGGAAGACTCCGCGCGGAGCAACGCCTATGAAAACCGAAGCGGCAGCGGAAAAACGGCCACTGAAAAGCGAACGGCTGGCGTGCGACCTCGCGGTCGCCGGCGGCGGGCTGGCCGGCGTCTGCTGCGCGATCACCGCGGCGCGCGCGGGCTTGAAGGTGGTGCTCGTGCAGGACCGGCCCGTGCTCGGCGGCAACGCTTCCAGCGAGGTCCGGCTCTGGGTGCTCGGCGCGACCTCGCACATGGGCAACAATAACCGCTGGGCACGCGAGGGCGGCGTGATAGATGAGTTGCTCGTCGAAAATCTCCACCGCAACCCGGAAGGCAACGCGCTGCTCTTCGACGCCGTCCTGCTGGAGAAAGTCGTCAGCGAGCCGAACATCACGCTGCTGCTGAACACCGCGGTTCACGATCTCGAAAAGAGCGGGCCGGACACGATCAAGCTGCTGCGCGCCTACTGCCCGCAGAACGAAACCAGCTACGAGCTTTCCGCGCCGCTGTTTTGCGATGCGACCGGCGATGGCGTCGTCGGCTTCCTCGCGGGCGCGGCGTTCCGCATGGGCGCCGAGGGCCGCGCCGAGTTCGGCGAGGGCTTCGCGCCGCCGGAGCCGTCGCAGGAGCTGCTCGGGCACTCGCTGTATTTCTTCTCGAAGGACACCGGCCGGCCGGTCAGCTTCACGCCACCCAGCTTCGCGCTCACCAACATCCAACAGATTCCACGCTGGCGCGACATCAAGGCCGGCGACCACGGCTGCCGCTTCTGGTGGCTGGAGTGGGGCGGCGCGCTCGATACGATCCACGAGACCGAAAAAATCAAGTGGGAGCTGTGGAAGGTCGTCTATGGCGTCTGGAACCACATCAAGAATTCCGGCCGGTTCCCCGAGGCGGCGAGCATGACGCTCGAGTGGGTCGGCACGATCCCCGGCAAGCGCGAGAGCCGCCGCTTCGAGGGCGACTACATCCTGCGCCAGCAGGACATCATCGAGCAACGGGCGCATCCCGATGCCGTGGCCTTCGGCGGCTGGTCGATCGACCTCCACCCGGGCGACGGCGTGTTTTCCGAAAAACCCGGCTGCAACCAATGGCACGCGAAGGGTGTTTACCCGATCCCCTACCGCTGCCTCTACAGCCGCAACATCACCAATCTCTTCCTCGCCGGCCG
>CAISWQ010000089.1 GCA_903889245.1 uncultured Lentisphaerota bacterium
GATTGATTTGCCAACCGTCACGCACCCGTCTTGTCGCACTGTGCCGCCCCGTTGCTCCGTGCTCTCTCCCGCGCAGAAATTCGTCGCGAAAATGGTCTTGACTTGGCCGTGTGGCCCGCAAGACTGCGCGCGTGCTTTTTCAGCGTCAACCTGCGGTCGAAAAACGGCGCGCCCCCGGTGGGCGCGCCCAACCAAATTCTTATCTGGTCTGGCTCACCAGCTCGCGTTGATCAGCGGCAGGATTTTCCACGGGCCGGCTTTTTCGGTGGCGATGTTCAGCAGGCCGATTTGCAGGCCGTGGAGTTCGCCGGTGAGGTTGAGCAGGCCCATTTGCAGGCCGGTCATTTTCGTGGCGCGGTTGAAGCACGCAAACTGGCCGCCTTCCACGTCCTCGGCCCAACTCATCAGCAGCGCGAATTGATAGGAAACTTTGCTGCGCGAAACGTTCAGCAGAAACGCATCCTGCGTCCCGCTGACTTCGCCACCGGCCCAGTTGATCAAACCGACCTCGCTGCCCGCGACCTTGCCGCCGGCCCAATTCACGAGCCCCATGTTGAAGCCCGTCAGATCGCCACCGACCAGGTTCGCGAGGCCGAGTTGCAGACCGCGATGATGTTGAGCGGTGTAGTTGATCAGGCCCAGGTCCATGCCGTTGACGTTCTCGTTCGCGCCCCAGAGCAGATTCAGGCGCAGGCCGTTGATGGAGTGTTCCGGCGCGATGACCTGCACCGGCGTGGCGAGCGCTAACTGGAAAGGAAAAACTGGCGGCTCTGCCGCCAGCGCGCTTACGCCCAGGACCGCCGCCAGCCAGATTTTTTTCATGGCCGCAGGGTAGGGAGCCCCCGTTGCCCGGTCAAGGTTTTCCAAGGTTTGGAAACCGGGGCGACAGTTTTTCCAAGCCTAGGAAAAAACACCTGGGATTTTTCCAAGGCTTGGAATATTCCGTCGAGTATGGGCGCGGGCAACCAACGTGGCGCAACCGGTCCAGGCCGGAGGTTTGTGTCACGTTGCGGCCGTCGGTTGTCGTAAGCTGCAATCCGAAATCAACAATCCGCAATCCACAATTCTTCAGATCGCCCACGGCGCGCGCTTGGCGCGGTCGAGGAAACGATTGGCCTGCGCATCGCCGGGGAACTCTTCCTTGACCGGGTCCCACTTGAGCGGGCGGCCGAGGTAGTAGGCGATGTTGCCGAGGTGGCAGACGGTGCAGGTGCGGTGCGCGAACTCGATGTCGCGGAACGGCCGCTCGCGCGTCTGCACGCAATGCAGGAAATCGCCGTAGATGCTGCCACTGCCTTTGTAGTGCGGCATCGGCTTGGCCGGCACGCGCTCGCCGGGCGTGCCGATGACCTCGATCGGGCCTTTGCCGCCCTTGTGATAATACTTCACGCCGTTGGCGAATTCGTAGGTCAGCAATTGCACGTCTTTGCCGTTGGGCGGCGTGATGGAAGTCGGGCCTTCGAGGCGCATGTCGGTGATGAACATCGCCGCGCCGAAGCGGTGCGCGCCCCAGTCGGTCATGCCGCCGCCGGAGTAATCGCGCCACGAGCGCCAGCCGGTGCCGTTGATGGAGAAGGTGCCGTTGCAGCGCTTGTCGTTGTAGGGCGCCCACGGCGCGGGGCCGAGCCAGAGCTCCCAATCAATGTCCTCCTGCATCGGCTCGCCGGGCAGGTTGCACGGCCACGGGGGCATCCCGCAGTCCACGTGCACGGCCTTGAGCGTGCCAAACTCGCCGGCCCACGCCTTCTTGGCGATGTCGAGATGGTCGCCATAGACGCGCTGGCTGCCGCCGGAAAAAACGCGGCCGAACTGGCGCGCGGTCTCCAGCATCTGGCGGCCTTCGCGGATCGTCAGCGTCTCGGGTTTCTGGCAGTAGACGTCCTTGCCGCGCCGCATCGCGGCGACGGAGATGAACGCGTGCCAGTGGTCGGGCGTGGCGATGTGCACGGCGTCGATGTCGTCGCGCGCGAGCAGCTCGCGGAAATCGTTGTAGGCCTTGCAATCCTGGTTGCCATATTTCTGGTCGACGGCCTGCTTCGCGTTATCGCGATGCAGCTTGCGCACGTCGCTGACGGCGACCATCTGGACGTTCGGGAAACCGAGGAAGCTGCGCAGGTCGCCGCTGCCCATCTTGCCGATGCCGATGCCGCCCATGATGATCCGCTTGCTCGGCGGCACGACGGCGGGCGCGCCCTTGGCGGTCATGACGAATGGCGCGGCGAGCGCGGCGCCGGCACCCAGCTTCAGGAAATTACGGCGGGAAAGTTTTTGGTTCATGTTCGTGCTCCTGTTCACTTGATGCGCTTGAGGGCGTTCTCCGCGCGCTTCTTCAGGTTCTTGTCGTCGGTGGCGGCGATGACACGCTGGAGCGCGGCGCGCGCCTCCTTCGACTTGGGCTTGATCAGTTCCTCGGCCACGCGTTCATAAGTAACCAGCGCCTCGGCCTTCACGTCGGCGTCGGCGAGATGTTCGGCGAGAAACTCCAGCACCTGCACCGAGGGTGAATCGCCGAGGCCGGCGAACACGGCGCGCTTCTCCTGCGGCCGTGTGGCGAGCGCATACATCTCCTTGTAGGCCTCGACGCGCTTGTTCGGTTTCATGTTGACCGAGGCGAGCAGGCGGATGTAGCCGCGCATCGCGAGGATGCGGTTGACGTCACTGGCGTCGCCCTTCGCGACGGCTTTCAAGTCCTCGAGCGGCGCCGCATCGGGCCATTCGGCCAGCGACTTGACCGCGGCCTTCTTCACCTCCGCGGCCGTGCTCGCGAGGCAGCCGCGCGCCGCTTCGCAGGCGGGCTTGCCGCCGAGCGCCGAGAGGATGCCGAGCAAGAGCACCTTGCCCTCGTCATCGGCTTTGGCCAGCCCGGCGATCATCTGGAAGGCGCGTGTTTCCACGACGGGCTGCCGCGCGGCGATGGAGGAGATCGCGCTGGCAAAACTGTCGCGGTCGCCGCTGTCCTTGCTGGCGAGCAGCATGCCGACGAGCTTTTCCACGTCGGCCGCGCCGCCGAGCGCGCTGATGGACTTCGTGGCGGCGCGCTTCACTTTCACATTCTCGTCGGCGGTCAGCTTGTAGAGCGCGGGCAGGACGGAGGGATCGCGGCGATCCGCGAGGATCGCGAGCGCCGTCGCGCGCAGCTTCGGGTCACCCGCACCGGCGGCCTTGACCAACGCAGCGCCAACGCCGTCGCGCTGGAGATCGGTCAGCGACTGCTTGGCCGCCTTGCCCAGGTCGCCATCATCGGCGAGCTTGGCGACCAACGCGGCGACATTTTGCGCATTGCCGAGCTGCACCGCGGCTTCCACCGCGGCGAGCGCGACGACAGGGCTCGCATCGTTGATGGAGGCGTTAAGCCCCTCGCCAAACGGCGATACGCCAGGAATCGCGGCGAGGGCGCGGAACGCGAGCACTTTCTTTTCTGCCGATAGCGCCGGCAGTTCCGCGGCCAGCGCCGGTACGACCGCCTTGGGCGACAGCGCCAGCAGCGCCGGCACGACGGCCTCGCCGAGCACGGGATCGTCGCCCTTCAGCGCCGCCATCACGCGTGGCGCTTCCGTGCCCGGATTGAGGCGGACGAGCCCAAGGAACGCGCCGACGCGCATCTGCTTGGCTTCAGCTTTGGCGAGCACGTCTTCATAAATACCCTTGGCGCCGTTAGCGTCGCCGTCCTTGGCGAGTTGGTCGGCGCAGGTGAGCCGGGCCACGAACCAGCAAAGTTCCACTGCTTTGGCAATTTTGCGTGTCTCCAGCGCCTTCGCTGACTCGGCGGTGCCGATACGCGCCAGTGCCCTGATCGCGGCGCGCGCTGTATTCGCATCGGGCGAACCGACCAATTCGCCGAGCGCGGGAATGGCCTTGTGGTCGCAACGCGCGCCGAGCGAGCCGATGATGCCGAGGCGCGTTCTGCCACTGGTCTTGGCGAGCGCCTCGCGCAGCACGGCATCGGTCGCGTCGCCGCCGATGGCTTCGAGCGCATAGCGCGCCGCGTGCGAGAGTTGTTCATCGCCGAGCAGCTTGGCGAGCGGCGCGACGCTCTTTTCCGAGCCAACGACGCGCAGCATCCGGCAGGTGAACTGCTTCGCCGGCATCGTCGCCGCGCCCTCGCCGAGCACGCCGAGCAGCTTCGCCTCCAGCGCCGCGCACTGGTCCGGCTTGGCCAGGCTCACCTGGTTCTCGATGTTCGTCAGCGCCGCCTCGCAGGTGCCGAAGACATGCTTCGGCAGTTCCTGCCATTCCGCTTGGCCGCGCGCCGTGAGCACACCGCCCGCGAGCAGCGCCGCCATTCCGATTCTTCGCATCAGCATGTTTTGCTTCATGTGTCCCTCAAGTTGAGGCGCACTTTAGCGGCGCGGGAGCAGGGCGACAAGCGCGGTTTTCCCAAGTGGGGGGAACAGGCCTTGGTACCCAGAGGAGGTGGCTCCCGTTTCCAAACCTTGGAAAACCGCGCCGGAAATTTTCCAAGCCTTGGAAAATCGGAGCCCGCGGTCCGCCGCCCAACAACGCACTGGACAGCGAAATTCCCGCCGCCTATGCTCGCGCCGCTTTTCACCACACGAGGGCTCTATGTTGAACGCATTATTGATGACCGTCCTGATTATTGCCGCGCTGGTCTGGTTTACGCTGACCATGCGCCGGAAAATCCAGGTGCTGCTGAAGGCGAAGCCGGACGTGCGCTGGGATCGCATCGGCGAGCGCCTCGCCACGATGCTGCGCGTCGCCATCGCGCAGGTCAAAATGTTCAAGGACCCGGCCTCCGGCCTGATGCACGCGCTGATCTTCTGGGGGTTTCTGGTCCTGCTGCTGCGCACGGTCAGCGTCTTCGGCCGCGCGTATGGCGGCGGACCCGTGACGTGCGACTGGTCGGTGTTCTGGTTCGCGCCGGGGCTGGATCATCTCTACACCTATGTGAAGGACTGGACCGAACTGGTCGTGCTCGCGATGGTCACCGCCGCCGCGCTGCGCCGCGCGATCTTCAAGCCGGCGCGCCTGACGCTCAAGGCCTCGGCCTACCTGATCCTCGGCCTGATCGCCGCGCTGATGGTCACCGATTTCCTCTATGACGGCGCGCGCTTCGCTGCCGGCCACGGCGCGCAGGAGATGGAGTGGTCGCCGATTGGCGCGTGCGTTGCGGGCTGGTTCCCGGCGGGCGCGGACTGGCTGACGGCGTTCATCCACGCGATGTACTGGATTCACGCGGTCGTGCTGCTCTACTTCCTCAACGAGCTGCCGCTCTCGAAGCACTTCCACGTGATCACCTCGATCCCGAACACGTTCTTCGCCAAGCTCGATGCGCCCGGCGCCATCGCCCCGATCAAGGACATGGAAAACCAGGAGACGTTCGGCGTCATCGAGCCGCGCGAGCTGACGTGGAAGCAGATTTTCGATGGCTACTCCTGCACCGAGTGCGGCCGCTGCATCGTCAACTGCCCGGCCCACAACACAAACAAGCCGCTCCAGCCGAAGCTGGTGATTGCCGACATGCGCGACTTCGTCAAGCAGCACGAGGCCGATATCCTCGCGGGCAAGGACACGCTCAACGCCGAGGCGCCCGCGCCCGACGCCGAGAAGCACGAGTGGAAGAAGCCGGCCGATCAGGCGGGCAGCCTGCTCGACGCCATCGGCAAGGAACCAATCTGGGAATGCACCACCTGCCGCTCGTGCGAGGAGAACTGCCCGGTGCTGATCACCCACGTGGACAAGATCGTGGACTTCCGCCGCCGTATGGTGCTGGTGGATGGCGAGTGCAATCCCGAAGTGCAGACCGCCCTGAAGAACCTCGAACAGAAGAGCAACCCGTGGGGCCTCCCCAGCGCCGACCGCGGTCTGTGGCTTAAGGAAATGGGCGTGCCGCTGATGAGCGAGAAGCCCGACGGCGTCGAGTATCTGTGGTACGTCGGTTGTTCCGGCAACTTCGACGACCGCAACAAGAAGGTCGCCGCGGCGTTCGCCAAGCTGCTGCTCAAGGCGGGCGTGGATGTCGCGATCCTCGGCCCCGAGGAAGGCTGTTGCGGCGATCCCGCGCGGCGGCTCGGCGAGGAATATCTTTTCCAGACGCAGGCGCAGGCGAACATCGAGGTCTTCAAGCAATACAAGTTCAAGAAGATCATCACGAGCTGCCCGCACTGCCTGAACACGCTCAAGCATGAGTACCCGCAGTTCGACGGCCGGTTCGAGGTCGTGCATCACACCGAGCTGCTCGCGCAACTCGTCGCCGCCGGCAAGCTCGCCGTCCCCGCGACCGCGACGCCGCTCAAGGTCGTCTTCCACGACAGTTGCTACCTCGGCCGCTACAACCAGATTTACCAGGCCCCGCGCGATGTCCTGCGCGCCCTGCCGGGCAGCGACCTGCGCGAGGTCGAGCGCAGCAAGGAAAACGGTTTCTGCTGCGGCGCGGGCGGCGGCATGGTCTTCCGCGAGGAGCACGTCGGCGACCGCATCAACCGCGCGCGCGTGCAACAGCTCGACGCCAGCGGCGCCGAGGTCATCGCCACGGCCTGTCCGTTCTGCCTGACGATGTGCCGCGACGGCGCGAGCGAGCTGAACCTCGGCGAGCGCCTCCAGACGCGCGACGTCGCCGAGTTGCTCGCCGACCGCGTCGGTGTCTGACATCGTCACGCGCTTGGCGGCGAGCAGGACTGTGTTTATGTACATACGTCCACAATGGAAATGGCTGGGTGGCTTGGTGGTCGTGGCGTTGCTGGCCGGCTGCGAGCTGGGTTCTGGTGGCGATAAGCCGGACGCGGGAAATCCAGCAGCCGCCCGGTCGCAAGTCAACTTCGGCGCGGTGGGTGCCAGCATCGCGAACACCCCCGCCTCGGCCGAGGCCTCGCTGGATATGTTGGCGGAGTATATCCGTGCCCAAGGTCACAATGATGCCGAGCGCGCCTATGGCGTATACCGGTGGGTACGCGATAACATCCGGTCGGACGACTCCATCCTGGCGGGCGGCGCGTTTGACCCTGCGAGCCAGACCCCGGGCGCTGTCTTCAGTACGCGCAAGGCCGTCTGCTCTGGATTCGCGCAGCTCTTTGTGAACCTGTGCCAACTGGCCGGCGTGACCGCGGAGACGGTGATGGGCTATGGCGTCATGTCCGCTTATGACCCCAGCATCCCCGTCACGTCGTATAACCACCTCTGGTGCGCGGTGGCCGTTGATGGCCGCTGGTACCTCGTGGAACCGTCCTGGCCCACCAGTGCGCGACTGGATGGCTCCAGCGATCCCAACTTTTTTTTCTTCACCGACCCGCGTGCCTTCGCCCACCGCCATCTGCCCTATGACGAGGGCTGGCAATTGCTCGATCCGCCGGTGTCAGGGGACGCCTTCTGGGGCATCCTCGCCAATGAATAGGAGTTGAAGGTGGCGGATGTCCATCCAACCTCGTTCAGCCGCCGCAGTCATCTGCGGTGGCAACGCCAGCTGTTGCGGCTGGCCGCCATCTTTCAGTTCATCGCGCTGCCCGGTGTCATCCTGCCCCGCATCGCGGCCGAAAAACTCTCGTGGATGATGGGCCAGGGTCAGCCGGTCCTGACGCCGCTGCTGGTCTACCTCGTCGGCGGCTGCGCGTTCGTCTGTTTCGTCCTCGGCATTTTGCTGTGGATGTTCTCCAACGACGTTGTCCGCTACCGCCCGCTCATCATTGCCAGCGCGTGGCTCTGCCTGCTCGGCGCGCCGGCTTTCCTGTGGCTTGATTTGCAGGCGCACCTGCCCGCGTGGTGGGTGGCGATGGATAGCGTGAGCTGTCTGCTGCTCGGCACTGCGCTGCTCTGGGCCTGCCATGCCGGCCGTCCCTCCGCATAATGGTTGCACGGCTCGGCAAGCCTCGCCCTCCAGTTCCATATATCCTAAGAACCGAAACTGGATGCGGGGTGCGGGTAACGGGTTTGAAAATTCGATTAACTGGGAGCGGCGGTGTCTCACCGCCGCAGAACAAACCGTGGCCACTATCTGGCAACGTTGTGGCTGCGGGACATCTTCCCAAGCCTTGCGTGCAATGGTCGAGCGTGAAGCTATCTTGCGGCGGCTGGAAAGCCGCCGCTCCCAGTTAGTCGGACGGTACAGCGCTGTGTGTTTGGCCTTGGCTGTCTATGCGAGGTTTTGCCATGCGTGATGACGGGGCGATGAGTTGGAGGCCCGGTCGCAACTTCGGTTTTCACGTGTACTGGAGGGCGAGGCTTGCCGAGCC
>CAISWQ010000090.1 GCA_903889245.1 uncultured Lentisphaerota bacterium
GCCATGACGAAACATTTGGTTCTGCTTCTGGTTGCGCTGCTTGCTACCGCCGCCCAAGCCGCTCCGGAAAATGGCGTGGTCCTCAATATCGAGCCGGACAAGGCGCATCCGCGCAATTCGGAGGGCGCGTTCGTCACGCTGCCATCGAACCGCGTGTTGTTTTGCTACACGCAGTTCAGCGGCGGCGCCGCCGATAATAGCGCGGCCAACCTGGTCGCGATCGAGTCCGCTGATGCCGGCCGCACGTGGGGCGCGCCGCGGGTGGTCGTCGCGAACGCCGGCGGCAACAACGTCATGAGCGTCTCGCTGCTGCGGCTGCGCAGCGGCCGGCTCGCGTTGTTCTACCTGGTCAAGAATAGCTGGCTCGACTGCCGGCCCTACCTGCGGATCTCGAGCGACGAGGCCCGGACGTGGTCGGAGCCGCGGTTGATGGTCGAGGCCCCCGGCTATTTTGTGCTGAACAACGACCGCGTGGTGCAGCTCGCCTCGGGTCGGCTGGTGGCGCCGGTGGCGTTCCACCGCTCGCGCGCGGCGGACCCGCACAGCGGCCGTTCGTTCGATGGGCGCGGCCTCGCGCTCTGGTATCTCTCCGATGATGAAGGCCAGACGTGGCGCGAAGCGGCCACGTGGTGGGCCGCGCCGCAGGCCAGCGGTGCGGGCTTGCAGGAGCCGGGCGTGGTGGAACTGGCCGGCGGCAAACTCTTTGGTTGGGCGCGCACGTCGCTCGGCTCGCAATACGGCTTCACCTCGACCGACGCCGGCAAGACCTGGACCGCGCCGGAGCCGACGGAACTGAAGTCGCCCACCTCGCCTGCGAGCATCAAGCGCCTGCCCGGTACGCCAGATCTGCTGGCGGTATTCAACGATCACAGCGGCCGGGTCGGGTTCCCCAAGGGCAAACGCACCCCGCTGGTCGCCGCGCTCTCGTCGGACGCCGGCAAGACGTGGCCCGCCTACAAAGTGTTGGAGAACGATCCCGATGGCTGGTATTGCTACACGGCGATCCACTTTGTGGATGACGCCGTATTGCTGGCCTACTGCGCGGGCGATAAAAAAGTCGGCGGCCTGAACCGCCTCCGCATCCGGCGTGTGACGCTGGACTGGTTGCGCAGCAAATAAGACAGGAGCAGAAAATGAAACAAGCGATGAGAGGCGTTCTGGCTTTGGGCGTACTGACGGCCTGCGTGGGAGTCGCGGATGTTGCCGCCAAACCCAACGTGGTGGTCTTCCTCGCCGACGACCTCGGCTACAACGACGTCGGCATGCAGGGCTGCCAGGACATCCCGACGCCGAACATTGACGCGCTCGCCAAAAGCGGCGTGCGCTTCACCAGTGGCTACACGAGCGGCTGCGTGTGCAGCCCGACGCGCGCGGGGCTGATCAGCGGCCGCTACCAGCAGAGAGTCGGCTTCGACGCCAACGCCGAGGGCAAGGCGCAGCCGACCGACCGCGGCCCGCGCGCGCTCGACCTCAAGCAGACGACCTTCGCGCAGCGCATGAAGGCGCTCGGCTACGCGACGGCGATTTTCGGCAAGTGGCACATCGGCGAGGGCGAGGGCTACCGGCCGACCGACCGCGGCTTCGACGAGTTCTATGGCTTCTTCCCCTATGGCCTCGCGGCCCAGAACGGCAACGTGCCGATCTACCGCGGCACGAACGTGGTGGAGACGCCGAAGAATCACATGGAGCAGTTCTGCCGGGAGGCGCTCGACTTCATTGACCGCCGCCAGAAGGAGCCGTTCCTGCTCTACCTGCCGTTCCCGGCGGTGCATGGACCGATGGTCGGGCCGGAGCCATGGCTAAGCAAATTCGACACGCTGGTCCCCGTGAACCGCCGCAAATACGCGGCTGATCTCGCCCAGATGGATGATATCATCGGGCGCGTGATGGCGCGGCTGCGCGCGCGCGGGCTGGAGGAAAACACGCTGGTCTTTTTCCTCGGCGATAACGGCGGGCCCGGCGGCGCGGCGCAGAACGGCGCGCTGCGCGGCACCAAGTGGACGTTGTGGGAGGGCGGCATCCGCGTCCCGTTCGCCGCCGCGTGGAAGGGCCACATCCCGCCGGGCCGCGTGCTACCGCAGCCGGTGATCCAACTCGACATCCAGGCGACCGCAGTCTGCGCCGGCGGCGGCGCGCTGCCCACCGATGGTACGCTCGATGGTGCGAACCTGCTGCCGCTGCTCGAGGGGAAAACCGACCAGCTTGACCGCGAGGCGCTCTACTGGCGCTTCGGCATCCAGTACGCGGTGCGGCAGGGCGATTGGAAGCTCGTCAAGCCGCACATCAACGACCCGCCGCACCTGTTCAACCTGGCCAACGACATCGGCGAGAAGAACGACCTCGCCGCGCAAGAGCCGGAGCGCGTGAAGAAGCTGCAAGCGCTGTGGGACGCCTGGAACGCCAAGAACGAGCCGCCGCGCTGGATAGACATCCGGTGGAACGGCGACGGCGCCGCCCACAAAGCCGGCAAGGCCAAAAACAAAACCGGCGCGAA
>CAISWQ010000091.1 GCA_903889245.1 uncultured Lentisphaerota bacterium
AACTCGGCTGGCAGACCCCGGCCGAAAAATTGGCCGAAGTTTTGGCCGCGCGCGCCGCCCCCCTTGGGGGGCGGGAAGGTTCCGGTCCCGCCACCAATCCCACCACCCCCACCCCGTGACCTGACCACCCGCGGCCAACCATCCACCCGACCCCCCAAGTGGTGCACTTGGTCCTTGCGCCCGCAGCCTTGGAAAATCGAGCGGAAAATTTTCCAGGCTTTGGAAAAAGGCGGGGAATATTTTCCAAGCCCTTGGAAACAAGGCGGGGCAGCGGCGGGCCGCGCGTCAGTGTTTCTTCGACGGCGGCGGGAGGCCCGCGAAAGGATTGGCGAGGTTGAGCGGCTGCGGCAGCCAGACGCGCAGGGTGGAATCCTCGCCCCACGTGTGGCCGGCCGAGGCATAGTCGCAGAGGCGCACGAGCGCGGGCTTGCCATCCACGACGAACGGCACATCCAGCGCCATGCGGATACCGGCGGGCAGCCCGCCCTGCACGGCGAGGGCCTCGACGGTGCCATCGGCCTTGGCGACGACCTTGCCCTCGCCGATAAAGCCGGACAGCGAGACGCGCTTGTCGGCGGTGAAGACAATCGGGCCGCGCGTGATGGCGACGCGGCCGGACTGGCCGGGCTCCTTCTCGCAGCGGACGGAGAAATCGAGCGTCAGCTTGATCACGTCGCCGCTCTGCCACGTCCGCGCGATGCGCGCATAAACGCCGGCGGGCAGGCCGCTGATCGGCTGGCCGTTGACGCTGACCAGAGTCGCGCGGCTCCACGCAGGGAGGCGCAGGCTCACGGCGAACTCCGCCGGCTTGTCGGGCGCGACGTTGATCTCGACCGTGTTGGCGCGCGGATAGTCGGATTTGATTTCGAGGCCGACGCTGCCGCCGTTTGGCAGCGGCAGCTTGGCGGTGGCGGGTTCGTAGAAATTGACGACCGGCCCGGCGCTGCCGCTCATGCAGGCGAGCGCGGGGAGGAGCAGCAGGCCGCGCGGTCCATTCTCGACGCAGCAGTTCGCGTGCATCTTGCATTGCTCCGGCGCCGGACCGCGCGGGCCTTCGAGCGGATTGTAGTGGCTCCACCAGGTGCCGTCGTCCTTCTGCGCGGCGAGCAGCGGGTTGTAGGCGCTGCGTTCGATCTCGTCGGCGTAGCTGGCGTCGCCGGTCATGCGCAGGAGCTGCGCGGCGAACTTGATCCACGTGACGGTGACGCAGGTCTCCATCCACTCCGGCACCTGCTCGCCCTGCCGGACGCGGCCGTTGCACCAGCGCTCCCAGCTTGAGCCGGAGCCGATGATGGTGATCTCCGTGTCGCGGATGTCGGCGAAGACCTTGCGCGCGGCTTCCAGATGCCGCGGCTCGCCGGTGATCCGGTGGAGTTCGATGAGCCCTTCGTAGCACGACATCATTTCGTAGGCCTTCGACTTGCCGCCGCTGCCGTAGCCCTTTTGTTTCGGGTCGGGGCCGCCGAACATTTTGAAGACGGTGGTGCCCGCGAGCGCCTTGCGGACGAGGTCGGGTCCCTGCGGGCCTTCCCACGACTTGACGATGTACTCGGCGAACTGCAGGTAGCGCGCCTCGCCGGTGGCGCGATAGAGCAGGACCATCGGTTCGAGGATGCTGCTCGCGGCCATGCCGTTCCAGTAGCCGTTGGTGGCGATGTCGGCCTTGCCGGGGCCGAAGTGCGCGAGCACGCAGTCGGCATGGCGGCACGCGGCGGCGAGCGTCTTCGTGTCGCCGGTCAGGTCGTGATAGGCGAGCAGGCCGAGCAACGTGTACTTGCGGCCCCACGTGTCCCAGTGGCTGAACTCGCTGGCCTGCTTATAGGTGGTGATGGCACCATCCGGCGTCTGCGTGGCGAGCAGCGCGCGCACGGCCTCATCCACAATCGCGCGCAACTTGGGATCAGCCTGGTAGCGGTAGGCGAGTGTGGCCGAGGTGTACCACTTGCCCCAGAACTCCTCGCGCCACAGCCGGTCCTCCTCGCGCATCGCGAACGGGCTGATCAGGTCGGAGATGATCTGTCCGTGAATGCGGCCCTTGAGGCACGTCTGGATTTCCTCGCCAATCCAGCCGGTGAACGTGACGTTGCCCGGCGGCGCGAAGGCGAGCGCGTCCGCGACCTTCGGTTTGATGGCCTCGGCGGCCGGCGTCACGACGGGCAAGCATCCGGCAACGATTACGATGGGCATCAGCAGTTTCAGTCGCATGGTTTCATCTCCTGTTTTCCAAGGCTTGGAAAAAAGCGGGGCGATTCTTCCCAAGGATTGAAAAAAAGACGAGCTTCTTTTCCAAGCCTTGGAACGCGCGTCATGGCGCGCCGAAATGGAAGAAGACGCTACCGCGGTAGTGGCCGCTGGCGAGCGCCGGTTCGCCTGCCGGTCCAGTCTCGCGGGCGTTGTGGAATTTGTTGCCGATGGCGGGGATCGCATTCAGGAAGGCGAGGCCGGCGTCGGGAAACGTCACGAGCGATTTTGCGGGCAGTTTGCCGGGCGGCAATTCCGGCTTCAGCACCTGCATATACGGCGTGTTGGCCAGGGCGAAGGTGAGCGAACCCGCGGTTGTGCCAAGCTGCATCCACTGGACGCCAGCATAGAAGCCTTTGAATTCCGGGTAGCGCCAGCCCGACCAGCCGGTGATGGTGTTGTTGAACGTGTTGGTCCAGACGCCAAGCGTGTTGCCCGTCATCCGGTTTTGCCACACCCGGTAAGGACCAAAACCGAGCCAGCGCATGTCCTTGACCGCCGCTTCGGGCAGGTCAAAGCCCAGACCGTGGCAGGCGTTGGTGCCCTGCAATTGATAGTCGTAGTCCATCCTGGTCCAGCCATCCTGCGCCACTGTCCAGGTGATGGCTTTCAGCGCGCCATCATAGGTGGCCTCGATGACCACCTCGCGCGCGGCGGCATGCGTTTTGAGGCTGGTCAAGCTGGCGTTGCCGCCGAGCAGGCGCGGGCCATTCGTCAGCGGAAAATTCTGGCCGTCGCGCTGCGCGGAGAGCAGGAAACCGGATTGCTTGCTGAAGCGGAGTTTCAGCGTTCCCGCCACGACAGTCATCTCGTCGGCCGTCTCGCCGGCGACCGGCTTGTTCGTGGTGGTTGTGGCTGGCAGTGCCAAGGAGGTTAGCGGCCACACCCAGGTCCAGAGTTCACGGCCGGTGGGATCATCCACGCGCAGTGCCAGGGCGCCGGCCTTGTCCCAATCCGCCGGCAGGTTGAGTTTCTGCTTGCTCGCACCGCCGGGTGGAATACTTGAAAAAGTGACGACGCCTTCGGCGCGAATCCGATGGCCCGCGCCGGTTTCCTGTGGCTGCGGAAAATCACGAAGCTGCCATGTGAAGCGGCACTGCGTGGCATCCGTGAAATCGTAATGATTCGCGATGGTCAACGTGGCTTCGTCTTGAATGACACCGATGGAGACTTGAATCGGCGACCAGAGCTGCTTGATCGTATAGAAGCTGGCTTCCTTTTCGCGGTAGGGGCCGACGATGCCGTCGGGGGCCCAGTTGCCTTTGACGTCCATGACGTTGTTGGAGTCGCAGCGGACGACGCCTTCATCCGCCAGCACCCAGAGGAAACCGCCGCAGGCGTTCGAGTGCAGTTGCATCAGGCCCCAGTAGTCGGCCAGCCCCGCGCCGTGGCCGCCGTCGTAGAGGCCGTGCAGGAACTCGGTGGGCATGACGAGGTCGCCGGATGCGAGCAGCTTCACGAGGTCGTTGTACTTGGGATAGTGCTTGGTGTTGATGCCGCCATGTTTCTCCCACGGATGCAGGACGGCGCGTCGCTGGGGGTCGTATTGGGCGAAGTCGCCATCCACCTCGGTATTCCAGCCGCCCTCGTTGCCGTTATCCCAAAACAGAATCGAGGGATGATTCACATCGCGCGCGATCAACTCGGGGATCAGCTTGCGCGCGGTGGCGGTGTCGTAGCACTTCTGCCAGCCGGTGAGTTCATCGAGCACATAGAGGCCGAGTTCGTCGCAGAGGTCGAGGAACTGTTCGTCTGGCGAGTAGTGGCTCATGCGGACGGCGTTCATGTTCATGTCCTTCATGAGCGCGATGTCCTGCCGGTGGACGGCTTCGGAGAGCGTGCGGCCGCTGGTCGGCCACGACGAGTGGCGGCAGACGCCCTTGAGCATCACGCGCTGACCGTTGACGTAGATGCCGTCGCGCTCGCGCACCTCGATCGTGCGGAAGCCGAAGCGCTGCTTGAGTTCATGCAGGACCGTCGCGCCCTGTTTGAGGCGGATGATGGCGGTGTAGAGGCGCGGCGTCTCGGCGGTCCACGTCAGCGGCTTGGTGAGCATGGTCGTCACGCGCTTCGCGGTCGCCGTCACCGTGACCGGCGTACCGGCTGGCTTGCCCTGTGGATCGAACAATTCCACCTCGACGGATTCCATCTGCGCGGGCTGGCCCAGAAAGAAATCCAGCGCGAACGCGCCATCAGCGCGCGCATCGATGGCGACGCGCTCGATGAACTGCTGCGGCTGCGCCTCCAGCCAGACGGGCCGGAAGATACCGCCGAAGACCCAGAAATCGGCGTAACGCTCGGCGCGATTGACCGACTCGTTGGCGGACTTGTCGCTGACCGCGACTTCGAGCAGATTTTCCTGCCCGGGTTTGAGTTGAGCCGTCACGTCGCGCTTGAAGCGGTAGAACGCGCCTTGATGAACCGGGCCGGTGCTGACGCCGTTGAGCTTGGCGTCGCAGTCGGTCATCACGCCATCGAAGACGAGGAAGATGCGCTTGCCCGCCCAGTCTGCGGGTGGCGTGAAGCGGTGACGATAGTTCGCGTGCAGCGCGGCAAAAGGTTTCTCCTCATGGCCGTAGCGGAACGTGCCGAAGCCTTGGCATTCCCAGCACGACGGTACGGCGATGCTTGACCAGACCCCGTTGCTGCGCCCGCCATCAATCCGGAAGTCCCACGGCACGGTGTGGTCCTTATCGGTGCCGGATAGATAGAGTCGCTGCGTATCGGCGGCCAAGGTGGTGGTGTGTGCGCTGAATAGGAGTGATGCCGCCAACGCCAGGTGTTTCTTCATGGTATTCCTCGTGCCATCGGAAAGTCAGGACGGAGCCGGCTGCCACGCCAGTTGATCGCCGATGGCGACGGTATCGGCCGGCAGCCAGCCGGTCGCCAGTTCCACGACGCTGTGCGCGGCCGCGCCGCCGGAGGCCATCTGCCAGGGGCGGATATTACGCACGATTTTGACGACGCGCAGGTCGGTATCAAGGAAGATCAGATCCAGCGCGAAGCGCATCCCGAACATATGGATGGAATGGCAGGGCGTGATCCAGAGGGCCGCGCCCGCCGGCAGGCCCGCGCGGCCGAGCAGGCCGACGCCGCGCCGCCAGAAGGAACCTGCGCGCTCGACGCCGCCGGCGACCTCGCGGTTGCCGCGGCTGCTATTGAGGAGCCTGCCCACGCGCTGGTTGTGCCAAGAAAAACGCGGCCAGACAACTTTTTTCAAAAACATCTTGTCAGCGGGAGTTCTTCTGATATTTTCGGCCCGGGAGCATAGCTCAGCTGGCTAGAGCAAGTGACTCTTAATCACTGGGTCCGGGGTTCGAATCCCCGTGCTCCCACCAAAGCCCCTGCCATCACTCCACGTCGTACCCTGACCCAACACTAATCCGATCTTGTGAATGCTCTGTGGATGGCCAGGGCGGGATGATCATCCAGCATTCACTGTGTTCAGAAAAAACGGCCGCCCGGTGGGGCGGCCGTTTGTGTTGCGCTGAATGCCGGGCTTACGGGGCCTTGACGGCTTCGGGCGCGGGCTGGGCCTTGGCCAGTTTGCCGCTGACGCCGGCGATGACCGCCGAGCCGAGCAGCATGACGAGCCCGATGGCGAGCAGGGTACGCGTCCGGCTGCCGGTGCCCTTCCACTCGCCAAGCGCGATGCCGAGCAGCGAGCTGAAGAGGATCGCCGCGGCCATCAGCAGCGCCCAGCCGACGTAGGCTTGCTCGCCCATCGCGGGTTCGCCGGTCTTGAAGCAGATGAACTGCGAGCACCAGATCAGGCCCGCGAGGCCGGCGAAGATGATATTGCCGAGCAGCGGGGCGCTGGTCTTGACGTAGTCGCTGAGCGTCTTGTTCTTCGCGTTCAGGAACAGGCACCAGAGCGCGTTGACCGTCAGGCCGCCGAGCAGCACGACGACTAGGACGGGCATGCCGCTCCACGTCTTGCTGGTGATCGGCGCGGTGGTCTCGGCGAGCTTCTGGATCGTCGGGCCGCCCTGCAGGCCGAAGCTCATGCCGGCGCTCATCACGCCGGAGAAGCAGGCCGCGAGAATACCCTTCTGGAAGTTGTATTCCGCGACGGCCTTCTTCTTGGCCTCCTCCGGCATCTCCTTTTCCTTCGACATGCCCGCCATGCCGACCATGATGATGCCGGCGAGCGAGACGAAGACGCCGATCAGCGAGGCGATCGCCGAGGGTGTGCCGACGAGCGCGCCGAGATTACCGGAGAGAATCGGCGGGATCAGCGTGCCGGTGGCGGAGCAGATGCCGCAGCCGAGCGCGAGGCCGAGGCCCACGCCGAGGAAGCGGATCATCAGGCCCCACGTCAGGCCGCCGACGCCCCAGCAGGCGCCGCAGAGGTAGCACTTGAGGAGCTCGTTGCCCGGCGCGGCCTTGAGCACCGCGACGAGGTTGGGCGAGGTGGTCAGCGCCAGCGCGAGCGGAACGATCAGCAGGCCGAAGAGGGCGTAGATCATCCAATAGCTTTCCCACGCCCAGTCCTTGACCTTCTTGAAGGGCAGGTAGAACACCGCGCCCGCCAGGCCGCCGAGCGTGAAGATGATCACACCCAGCGTCGTGTTGGTGGTGGCTGTTACCGGATCCATGAGGCCTCCTTATTTGCGGAGCGCGAGCACGTCCTGCTCGTACTGCTTGACCTCGGCGAGCCACGCGGACCCGACGGGGACATCCTGCTGGGCGCAGTAGTAATCCCACAGCGCGCCGAGCGGCATGGTACGGCTCTCTTCGAGCAGTGCGAGGCGGCTGGTGTAGTCGCCGCCGGCCTCGGCCTGGCGCAGCGTCTTGGCCGGCTCGGTCATCGCCTTGAGCAGCGACTTGAGCATGTTGCGCGTGCCGATGACCCACGCGGCGACGCGGTTGATGCTGGCATCGAAGTAGTCGAGGCCGATGTGCGTGCGGCCGAGGAAATTCCCGCGCACGAGCTCCTGCCCGATCTCCTCAAGGTCGTTGCTCAAGATGACCACGTGGTCGCTGTCCCAGCGGACGCCGCGGCTGACGTGCAGCAGGATCTCCGGCATGAACTGGAACACGCTGGAGATTTTGTCGGTGATCGTCTCGGTGGGGTGGTAGTGGCCGGTGTCGAGTGTGAAGAGCTTGCCGCGCGAGACCGCGTAGCCGAGGTAGTACTCGTGCGAGCCCACGGTGTAGCTCTCGCAGCCGATGCCAAACAGCTTGCCCTCGACGGAGTCGAGGTTGTAGGCGGGATTGATCTTCACGGCGAACATCTCGTCGAGCGACTGGGTGAGGCGCTCGCGCGGGCCGACGCGGTCAATGGGGATGTCCTTCATGCCGTCGGGAATCCAGACGTTGGTGACGCAGGTCTTGCCGAGCTGCTTGCCCATCGCTGCGGCGATCTTGCGGCAGGCGATACCGTGTTCGACCCAGAACTTGCGGATGCCCTTATCGGCATTGGAGAGCGTGAAGTTGCTCGCCGCCTTCGGGTGCGAGAAGAACGTCGGGTTGAAGTCGAGCCCGATGCCGAGCTTCTTCGCCCAGTCAATCCAGCCCTGGAAATGCCGCGGCGTGATTTCGTTGCGGTCCACGCGCTTGCCGCCGAACTCACCGTAGAAGGCGTGGATGTTGAAGCGGTGCTTGCCGGGGATCAGGGAGAACGCCTTCTCGGCGTCGGCGCGCAGCTCGGCGGGCGTGCGGGCCTTGCCGGGGTAGTTGCCAGTCGCCGCCAGGCCGCCGCCCAGCTCGGTGCCGAATTTCTCGAAGCCGCCGACGTCGTCGCCCTGCCAGCAGTGCAGCGAGATCGGTACGGCGCGCAGCTTGCGCAGCGCGGCATCGGTATCCACGCCGCTTGCGGCATATTGCTCGCGGGCGAGTTTATAGGCTTGCTCCACGTTCTTCCTGGCCATGGCGGTCTCCTTCTTTCGGTTGGGGTTTATGGTCCTTCAAATTTGACCGGCTCGAAGCGCGGCGCCAGCACGTGGTGGATCGCGAACGAGACAAGGTAGGCGAAGGCGCAGATGCCGAACAGGATCGCGTAGCCGGCGGTGACGCCGCCCGCGGCCTTGAAGTGGTCGAGCAGCGCGCCGGTCATCAGCGGGAAGATCATGCCACCGAGCGAGCCGGCCATGCCGCCGATGCCGATGATCGAGGCGACCGCGCGCTTCGGGAACATGTCCGAGACCGTCGTGTAGAGGTTCGCCGACCACGCCTGGTGCGCCGCGCCCGCGAGGCTGATCAGCAGCACCGCGTACCAGAACAGCCCGTTGTCGCGCGCGGCGTCCGCCAACGCCTGCTTCAGTTGCGCGGCCTTCTCGGCGCCGATGATGTCGCTGGCCGCCTTGATGAACTCCTCGGCCGTGCGGTAGGTCTTGCCGTTGAGCGTGGCGAGCGCGGCGCCGACCTCGGCGGGCACCGGCTGCGTCGCCTTCGTCTTCACCGTCTTGCCGTCCACGACACTGCTCTGCTCGACCACATAGGTCGCTGCCTTGAGCCGCTCGAAGAAGCCGGCGCCCACGTCAAACTTGCCGAACTTGGTCGCGAACATCACTGGCACGACGCAGATGGCAAAGATGATCATGCCCGTCTTGCGCGCGCGCGTCACCGACCAGCCGAGCTTGTTCAGGTGGCCGGTGATCCAGCCGCCGAAGATACTCAAGATGGTGATGATCGTGTAGATGGTGACGAGGTGGACCCAGCTCTTCTTGATGTTCAGCAGCAGCGTCTCGTTGAAGAAGTCCGGCAGCCAGATCAGGAAGAACCACCAGACCGGGTCGGTCATGAACTTGGCGCTGATGAACGACCACGTCTGCGGATATTTCAGCAACGCGAGCCACTTGATCTTGCCGCCCGCTTCCTCACCATCGCTGTGGATGTGGTCATATTCGGCCTGGTTACAGCGCGGATGCTCGTCGGGCGTCTTGTACATCGGCAGCCAGAAGAACAGCCAGACGAAGCCCGCGATGCCGGCGATGATGAACGGCATCGGCCAGCCGTAGTGGATCGCGAGGAACGGGACCACGGCGGGCGCAATGATCGCGCCGACGTTCGTGCCCGCGTTGAAGATGCTCGTGGCGAACGCGCGCTCGCGTTTCGGGAACCACTGCGCCACGCCCTTGACCGCGGCGGGGAAGTTGCCGGCCTCGGCGAGCCCGAGCAGCACGCGGCAGAAGCCGAAGCCGCCGACCGCGAGGCCCGTGTAGGTGATCGCCGAGCCGCACAGTTGCATACCCTGGCCCACCGGGAGCAGGTTGACCAGCGCGTGCGCGATGGCCGCGAGGCTCCAGCCGATCATCGAGAGCGTGTAACCCGCGCGCACGCCGCGGCGGTCCACGTACCAGCCGAACCACAACAAGCCGAGGCCGTAGGCGCCCTGGAACATCGAGTTCACCAGGCCGAACTGCGCCTTGGTCCAGCCGAACTGCACATCGAGGAATTCCTTGATCAGCGAGAGAATCTGCCGGTCAATGTAGTTGATGGTGGTGGCGAAGAAGAGGAGCGCGCAGATGGTCCAGCGATAGTTCGTCATGGCCCCGCCCGCCTTTGCCTGCATGTTGTCGTTCATGGTCCCGCCCGGTTGGTCGGCAGAAAATAGCGGCCAGCCCTGCTTCGCGCCAGCTTTATTTCCGGTTTTTCCAGGCCCTGGAAAAACCGCCGGAACAAGTTCCAAGACTTGGAAAAAAACATCGCCAACGCGTCCAATCCTTGGAAAAATCCGCCCTGCCGTTTCCAAGCCATGGAAACGTTTTCGATGTGGCCGGACCCGGGATGCACCGATGAAGACAAAAAAAAGCGGCCTGACGCGGCGGAAGTTCCTGGCGGCGGCGGCGGGCGCGCCGCTGGTCGTGCGCGCGGCCACGCTCGGCCGCGGAGGTGCGACGCCGCCGAGCGAGCGGCTGGTGCTCGCGGCCATCGGCATCGGCGGCCGCGGCAGCTATGATGTAGGCGTGGCGCTCCATGAGCGGGACGTGCAGTTTGTCGCCGTTTGTGATGTGCAGCGCGAGCGTCGCGAGCGCGCCAAGGCCACGGTGGACGAGCGCAACGGCAACAAGGCTTGTGCCGCCTACGTTGATTTCCGCGAGGTGCTCGCGCGGCCCGACGTGGATGCCATCATCATGGCGCCGGGCGACCGCTGGCATACGCCGATGGCCGTGCTCGCCATGCGCGCAGGCAAGGACGTCTTCTCCGAGAAGCCTTCGACCATGTCCATTGCTGAGGGCCAGACCTTGGTTGCCACCGCGCAGCGGCTCGGCCGGATGTTCCAGACGGGCACCCAGCGCCGCAGCGAAGCGCATTTTGTCTTTGCCGATGAACTGGCCCGCAGTGGGCGGCTGGGCCAACTGCACACGGTCTACGCGCACACCCTGCCGTTCGAGATGAAGCACGATCTGCTGCCCGCGCAGCCGGAGCCGGCGAAGACCGACCTCGACTGGGACCTGTGGCTCGGCCCCGCACCCTGGCGTCCTTATAACAAAGGCTATGTCAGTGGCTGTGGCGCGTGGCTGAACTACTACGACTTCGGCACCGGCGTCGCGGGTTGGTGCAGTCACACGATCTGCCAGTGCCAGGGCGTGATGGGGGCGGACCTGACCTCGGCGGTCGAATATACCTATCCCCACAACGAGACCAGCGAAGGCTTTACTGCGCGCTATGCCAGCGGCGTGAAGCTCAAGCTTTCGGTCGGCAATTTCGGGAACCTGGGTTTCTGGCACGGCTCGTGTGGTGTGCGCTACGAGGGCAGCGAGGGCTGGGTCTCGTGCGCCGATGGTTATGCTGGCCCGGAGGTCTCGAACCCCGCGTTGCTCACCGAACGCGTGAAGCTGCTCGCGGCCTATGCCGAGCGGGAACGGCGCGTGATGAACCACGTGCGCGACTTTCTGGACAGTGTGCGGACACGCCGCCAGCCGGTCGCCAATGCCGAGGTGGCTCACCGTTCGATGACCACCTGCCATGCGATCAACCTGTCCATGCTGCTCAAGCGTGACCTGAAGTTCGATCCCGTGCAGGAGGAGTTTGTGGGTGACGCCGAGGCCAACCGCCTCCGTACGCGCGCCACTCGCGCGCCGTGGCAGGTCTGACCAACGATGAGATAGGAAAACAAAATGCTGAACAAGAAATTTGCCCGGCGGGATTTTTTCAAGCTGACGGCCAGGGCGGGTGCGGCGCTGGCGCTGCCGACGATCATCCCGGCTGCGGCGCTGGGGCGGGGTGGGGCGGTCGCGCCCAGCGAGCGCATTACCCTTGCCGCGATCGGCATCGGCCCGCGCGGCCGGCTGGTGCTGGAAAGCATGCTGCCGGAGAAGGACGTCCAGTTCATTGCCATCTGCGATGTGCAGGCGAGCCGGCGGCTGGCCGTGAAAAAAATGGCCGACGAGCATTACGGCAACCAGGACTGCGCGATGCTCCGCGACTTCCGCGAACTGCTCGCACGGCCGGACCTGGACGCGGTACTGATCGCGACCGGCGACCGCTGGCACGCGCTGGCCTCGATCATGGCCGCGCGCGCGGGCAAGGATGTCTATAGCGAGAAGCCGTGCGGCGTGACGATGGTCGAATGCCAGGCGATTGACGACACGTTCCGCCGGACCGGCCGCATCTTCCAGGCGGGCACGCAGCGGCGCACGATCGCCAACTTCACCTATGCGGTGCACCTTGCACAGAGCGGCCAGCTCGGCCGTCTGCGGACGTTGCACGCCTCGGTCTATACACCGCGCGCGGAACACGCCTGGTTACCCGCCGAGCCATTACCGGACTCTGCGGAGGTGGATTGGGATATGTGGCTCGGCCCCGCGCCGTGGCGGCCGTTCAACCAGGATTACGTCAAGGGCAAATGGCGCGGGCAATATGACTTCGACGCCGGCGGCACACTGCTCGACTGGGGCGCGCACACAGTGGACCTCTGCCAGTGGGCGAACAACTGCGATGGCACCACGCCGCTCGAGTTCGTGCCGGGCGCGAAAAACGTCACGGCAACCTACGCCAACGGCGTCAAGCTCGTGCTGGATTTTCTGCCGGATCCTTTTCATGATCGTGCACCGTTTTACCGGACGGAACTGGGTACTTGTCCCGTGCGTTTCGAGGGCGACGAGGGCTGGGTTGAGACCGGCGATGCGGGCGACCTGATCACGCAGCCGGCCTCGTTGCGCAACGCGCGCGTCGTCTCGCGCGAGAGCGGACTGCGGCCGGTGGGGCACACGCGGAACTTTTTTGACTGTGTCCGCTCGCGCGCGCAACCGGCGGCGAACAGCGCGATCATGCGTAAATCGCACGTGGCCTGCCACGCCGCGGCCATCGCCTGGGAACTCGGTCGCGCGCTGCAGTTCGATCCGGTGAAGGAAGAATTTATCGGCAACGCCGACGCGAATCGGCTGCGGTCGCGCGCTCTGCGTCAACCATGGCACATGTGAGCCCGGTGGCGTGGACGGAAAAATGGCGCTGCACGCCAAGGAGGTCGGGGTGAGGAACCCCATAGGTTGCGTGCAACGCCACGCGGAAAGCATACAATAAGTTCGCGTGCTGGCAAGTCCGGGGACGTAAGAAATTTCTTACACTGCATGGACGCCAGGCAGCCATCTCGATGCTGGCGGAAACTTTTCCGGACCGCGGGGAATATGACGTAAAATTTTCAAGCTTGGGATGCGTTCTCGGTGGGACATGAAACGGAGCACGACATGAAGAAAATGACAGGTGGGATTTCGCGGCGGACATTCCTGGCGGCGGCGGTCGCGCCGCTGATCGTGAAGGCGCAGACGCTTGGGCGCGGCGGCGCAACGCCGCCAAGCGAGCGGATCATCCTCGGCGGCATCGGCATCGGCCATCGCGGCCGGCACGACCTGCAATGGATGATCGCGGAGAAGGACGTGCAGTTCGTCGCCATCTGCGACGCGTGGAAGCAGCGGCGCGAGTCGGTCAAGCAGGTCGTGGACCGCTACTACGGCAACACCAACTGCGCGATGTACCGCGACATCCGCGAGTTCCTCGCGACGCGGTCCGATATTGATGCCGTGCTCATCACCACCGGCGACCGCTGGCACGCGCTGGCCTCGGTGATGGCGATGCGCGCGGGCAAGGATGTGTATTCGGAGAAACCGTCGAGCATGACGATCGCCGAGGGGCAGGCGGTGGTGCAGACCGCGGCGCGCTTCGGCCGCATCTACCAGACCGGCACGCAGCGGTTGAGCGAGGCGAACTTCGTCGCCGCGAACGAGCTGCTGCGGCTCGGCCGGCTCGGCAAGGTGCACACGGTGCGCGCGCACATCGCCGGCGGCAGCGCCGTCACCAGCCGCGAGTGGGCGGCGGGCCAGCCGGAGCCCGCGCGCGACGAGCTCGACTGGGACGAGTGGCTGGGTCCCTGCCCGTGGCGGCCGTTCAATCAGCGTTACGTGGATGGCGGCTGGCGCGGGCAATATGATTTCCACACCGGTAGCATCGGCGAGTGGGGCGCGCACACGTTCGCGCAATGCCAGGTGGCGCTCGGCCTCGGCGAGACCTCGGCCGTCAGCTACGAACCGGTCGCGGCGGCGAGCGGCGACGGCATGGCCGTGCGGTTCGCCAACGGCGTGCAGATGGTCTTGCAGCAGGGCGGCTGGCACGGCTCGTGTGGCGTGCGCTACGAGGGCACCGAGGGCTGGGTCGCCTGCGCCGATGGCTACTCGCGGCCGGAGGTTTCCAGCCCGGCGCTGCTCGCCGACTACACGAAGCTGGTGCAGGACTACGCCGCGCGCACCGGCCGCGCGCTCAACCACGTCCGCAATTTCTTCGACTGCGTGAAGTCGCGCCAGAAGACCGTCGCCAACGAGATGGTGATGCACCGCTCGATGAGCACCGTCCACGGCGCCAACATCTGCATGTGGCTCAACCGGAAGCTGACGCTTGATCCCCTGAAGGAGGAGTTTGTTGGCGACGCCGAGGCGAACCGCCTGTGCTCGCGCGCGATGCGCGCGCCGTGGCAGATCTGAAGAAAAGCAGAAAGCAGAAAACTGAAAGCAAAAAGCGGAAATCCGAAACGAAAAGAACCATCATGAATGCTCTTCAACGTGTTGTGCTGTTCGCGGTCATGCTAGCGGCCTCAACGGCGCTGGCGCAGTCGCCGGAGGCGAAACTGCTCGATGTGCTCAAATCGAATGCGACCCGGCCGGAAAAGGCCGACGCCTGCCGCGAGTTGGGCCGCGTCGGTACGCAGGCGGCGGTCGCGCCGCTCGCGGCGCTGCTGGGCGATGAACAACTGGCGGATATGGCGCGCCACGGGCTTGAGAACATCCCTGACCCCGCCGCCGGTGCGGCGCTGCGCGTGGCGCTCGGCCAGCTCAAGGGAAAATTTCTGGTCGGCGTGATCGCCTCGCTCGGTGTCCGGCGCGATGCGCAGGCGGTCGAGCCGCTGGCCAGGCTGCTCGGCGATGCCGATAGCGGCGTGGCCGCGGCGGCGGCGATGGCGCTCGGCAAGATCGGGACCGGCGCGGCCGCGGCGGCGCTGAAGCCGGCGCTCGGGAAAAATTCTGCGGCGGGCGAGGCGCTGCTGCGCTGCGCCGAGGCGCTGCCGGATCAGGCCGTCGCCCTCTATGACGCCGTCCGCGGCGCGGCGGGGCCGGCCTATCTGAAGACGGCGGCGACGCGTGGCGCGATCCTGGCGCGCGGCGCGGCAGGATTGCCGCTGTTGCTGGAGCAACTGGGCAGCGCCGATCCGGCGATGTTCAAGGTCGCGCTCGGCGCCGGCCGCGAACTACCCGGGGCGAACGTGACGCAGGCGCTCGCGGCCGAGGTCGGGAAATTTACGCCGGAGAAGCAAGGGCTCGTGATCCAGATGCTCGGCGACCGGCACGACGTGGCCGCCGCGCCCGCACTGCTCGCGCTGGCCGGACAGGGCGCGGGCGAGGTCCGCGTCGCGGCGATTCGCGCGCTGTCGCAGATGGGCTGTACCGCGGCCGTGCCGTTGCTCGGCGGGCTGGCGGTGTCCGGCGAGGCCGAGATCGCCAAGGCCGCGCTCTCCGCGCTCGCGGGTTTTCAGGGGCACGATGTGGATGCCGCCATCGTCGCGCTGCTGAACCGGCCGGACGCCAAGCTGCGCGCGGTCGGTGTCGAATTGGTCGGCCGCCGCCGCATCACCGGCGCGTGCGCCGAGCTGCTCCGGCTGACCGCCGACGCCGATACGCAGGTCAGCGCGGCGAGTTTCAAGGTGCTCGGCGACATCGCCGGGCCCAGCGAGATCACGCCGCTGCTCGCCGCTCTTCAGAAGACGGCGACGCCCCAGGCCGCCGAGGATGCGCTCGCCGCCATCTGCGCGCGGCAGGCGCAGGCCACCGGCGCGGTTGTCATCCAGAAGGCGGTCTACGGCGATCTGCCCGACGGCCCGTCGGCCGATGTCACCGCAAAGGTCAACGAACTGATCCGCGCCGGCAAGCAGGCCTTCGAGGTCTCCAATGGAAGCTTCGGCGATCCGGCGAGCGGCCGCGTCAAGCGCCTCCAGGTGGACTACAGTGTGGAAGGCCGTCCGCGCAGCGCCAAGGCCGACGAGGGCGAGCTGCTCAAGCTCGACGCCACCACTGCCGCGCCCGCGGTGGTCGTCGAGCCGCTGCTCGCCGCCTACGCGCAGGCGCAGGGCGCGCCCAAGCTTTCCATTCTCGCGTTGTTACGCACCGCCGGCGGCGCCAAGGCGCTGGCCGTGGTGCGCGAGGCCAGCGGCGCGGGCGATGCCGCGCTCCGCGAGACCGCCCTGCGCGCGCTGTGCGACTGGCCGACCGCCGAGGTCCTGCCCGACCTCGAAAAGCTCGCGCGGACCTCCACCGACGACAAATTCAAAATCCTCGCGCTGCGCGGCTACCTCCGGCTCATCCCGCTGCGCGCGGCGACGCCGGCGGCGAACGCCGCGGTGTTGAAGGAGGCGATGGGCTTGTGCGGTCGCGATGAGGAGCGGCGGCTCGCGCTGGCCGCGCTCGGCAACGTGCCCGCGCCGGAGGCGCTCGCGCTGGCCGCCACCTATCTCGATAACGCCAGCCTCAAGGAGGAGGCGGGCCTCGCGGCCGTCGCCATCGCCGAGAGCATCGCGAAGTCGCATCCCGACCAGGTGGGCGAGGTGATGAAGCAACTCACCAAGACGAGCAAGAATCCCGCGGTGCTCAAGCGCGCCCGGAAGCTGGCGGGGCTGGGCCGGAAGAACAAATAGGAGAACGCGGTGAAGAAAATCCTGCTGCTGCTACTGGCCGCCGCCCTGCTCGCGCCCGCCGCGCGCGCGCTGGAGGAAGGCTTCACCGCGATGTTCAATGGCCAGGACCTGACCGGCTGGGACGCCAAACCCGGCACGTGGCGCGTCGAGAACGGCGCGCTGACGTGCGAGAGCACGAAGGAAAAGCCCTGCCTCAAATGTCATTACCTGATCTGGAAAGATGGCCAACCCGGCGACTTTGAGCTGCGCGCCGAGTTCCGTCTGGGCCTGCAGGGTAACTCCGGCATCCAAGTCCGCTCCACCGCTGGCGCCGACTGGAACACCTCCGGCTACCAGGCCGACATGACCGGCGACGGCAAAATCCTTGGCTACGTCTATCACTCCAGCCTGGGCCTCGTGTGCGCGCGCGGCGAAAACGTCACGCTTGCCGCCGATGGCAAAAAGTCCGTGGAGAAAATCGGCGACGCCAAGGAGCTGCTCAAGAACTTCAAGCCGGGCGACTGGAACACCTACCGCGTCGTCTGCCGCGGCCCGGTGATCGAGCTCTTCATCAACGACGTGCTGATGAGCCGGATGACCGATAACACCGCCAAGGCGCGGCGCGATGGCGTCATCGCCCTCCAGATGCATCCCGGCCCGCCGATGAAGATCGAGTTCCGCAACCTGCGGCTCAAGGAACTGAAGTAACGTTTTCCAAGCCTTGGAAAAACGCCGTGAAAAATTTCCAAGGCTTGGAAAAGTCAGCGTGGCTGGCCGGCCAGCACCTCGTCCACGGCTTCCTCGAAGATGGCGATGGATTCGCGCAGCGCGTCCTCGGCGATGGTCAGCGGCGGCGCGATCTTGAGGCACTCGCCGGCGAGACCGACCGGCGCGAACATCAAGAGCCCCTTGTGGAAGCACTTCACGTTGATCTTCAGTGCGGTCGCCGGATCGGGGTCCTTGGTGCCGGGCTTGACCACCTGCAGACCGGCGACGAGACCCAGCCCGTGGCAGCAGCCAAGGACGCTCGGATATTTGCGCTGGATGCGCTCGAGTTCCGGCATGAGGAGCTGGCCCATCTGTGCAGCGCGCCCGGCGAGGTCTTCATGCAGGAGCACCTTGATGTTCTCGATCGCCGCCGCCACCGCCAGTGGCGAGGCGGAATGCGTCGAAGTCATCGAGCCGGGCGCGTAGATGTCCATGATGTCCTTGCGGCCGATGACGGCGGAAAGCGGGAGCGAGGACGAAACACCTTTGCCGCACGCGATCAAATCAGGTGTGATGCCGTAGTGCTCGAAGCAGAACATTTTGCCCGTGCGGCCGAAGCCAGACTGGACCTCGTCCATGATCAGCACGATGTCTTGTTCGCGGCAGAACGCGGCCAGCTTCCGCGCGTACTCCCTCGGCAGGAAGTCGGGGCCGATGCCCTGGTAGCTTTCGGTCATGACGCCGGCGATGTCCTTGGGCTGCACGCCCTGCTCCTGAAGTGAGCGCAGGAACAGCTCGAAGGAGGTGTCCTCGTTCTTGTAGCCGTCGGGGAAGGGGACCTGCACGAAGGTGCGGTCGCGGTCAACCATCCATGTTTTCAACCGCTCCATGCCGCCAGCGAGCTGCGCGCCCATCGTGCGGCCGTGGAACGCGCCGCGAAACGAAACGAAGTATTTTTTGTGCGGCCCATGTTGCTGAAGCGCATAGGTTTTGGCGAGCTTGATGCAGTTCTCCGTGGCCTCGCTGCCGGTACTCAAGAGGAACACGCGATAGTTCTCTGGTTGAGGCATCAGGTCGCAGAACAGCTGCGTCAGGGTCGCACGACCTTCGTGGACGAAGACATAGCTGGCGAGCAGGTCCTGCTCAATGATGCGGCGGAGGCCGGCGCGAATTTCTTCGCGGCCGTGACCGGCGTTGGTGATGAGCACACCGGACGACCAGTCGAGCCACCGGTTGCCCCAGCGGTCGCTGACCGTGAAGTTCTCGGCGCGGTGCCAGACGACGGGTGGCTGGCCCCACATCGAGCGTGGCTCGGAGCGCTGCAACGCCGCGAAGAGGGGCAGCGATTCCGGCACCGGCAACGCCGTGCGGATGGTACGATATTTCGTCTGGACGGCGGGCACGTGGACGGGTGTCAGATCATATTCGGCCATGGTGTTTCTCCTGCAAGTTGGCTGCGTTCTTCGACATGGGGGCTTTCCCCGTACAGAATGTTCACCCACTCGCCATCGGCGAGGATCGAGCGCCGCGCGGCCTCGACCACGAGTTCGTTGATGTAGCTGTTGGCCGGCGTGGCGATCAGCCCCGTGGCATCCACCTGCCGGATCAACTCGCGCCGTTTGGCGAGCGCGTCACCAGCGGCGAGGCCAGCGGTCTCGCGCTCGATGCGCTGCATGGTCTCGAGGTTGGCGGCGATGGAATCGTAACCGTAGCCCACCGGTTTGAAGCCGGGCTGTTCCCAAGCGACGAGCCGGTAGAAATCCGGGCTGACGTAGTTGTAGTGCGTGCCGCCGCAGCCGAGGCCCTTGAGGTAGCAGTGGCGCACGCCGCGGTCCTGGTCGTTGTGCTGAATCAGGCCGGTGCGATCCGGTCCCTCGCAATACATCAGCAGACCCTGGTCGTTGCTGCCGGCCCCCTCGTCAGGATAACCAAGGCCATCCATTACGGAGAGCAGCGCGCCGTTCTCGTAGCGGATGCGGCCGTGCGCCCAGAGATAGCCCTCCTTGCCGTTGGGGAAGCGGCCCTTGACGCCCGCAACCGAGACCGCGACGGGTTTGAGGCCGGTGATGAAGTAGACGAGGTCCACATAGTGGCAGCCGACGTAGACGAACGGGTCGGTCTTGTCGCAGGTGAACCAGTTTTGGAAGTTGGAGTGGCGGTAATAATAGGGCTCGATCATCCGCGCCTCGCCCATCGCGAACTCGCCGAAGTGGCCGAGCGCGTATTGCCGCCGCGCCATCAGCGCGCGCCGGTCGAACCGCTTGTGATACTCCACACCCACGAACAGCCCGCGCTCCCGCGCCAGCTTTTCAAGTTCTACCGTCTGCGTGTATTGGAGTACCAGCGGTTTCACGCACAGCACGTGTTGATCGTGCCGCAGCGCCTCCCGCACGATCTCGTAGTGGAACTGGTCCGGTACCGCCACGATCACCGCCTGCCGCGGCCGCGCCGCGGCGAATAAATCCTTGTAGAGGTTCGGGAAAAGTTTTTCGTCTGGCTCGGTCAACGCTGGCTGCGCCTCGAAGTCCTGCCCCGGAAAAGCCTCCAGGATTTCGCGGTTCTGTTTGAGCGCCTTGAGCGGCGCGCTGTTGAGCGCGCAGACCGTGATCGGCCCCGCCACGCCGAGGCGCTGCAGGTGATAGGCCGAGGGCAGGATCAGGTCGTTGGTGATCATGCCGCCACCGACGATGATGAGGTCGAGGCCTGGGTTGGTGGTGTTCATGGGGTCGCCTTTCTGTTGCCAAGTTCGCTGGTCGGTCGCCCGCAGGATTCGCGGATGATCAGCTTGGGTGGAATCACCATGTTGCTCGCCTTGCGTGCGCCGGTGGGGCGGGTCAGCAGTTCGAAGGCCGACTGGACCAACGGCTGCGTCGGCTGTCGGATGGTCGTCAGCGCGGGGATGGTCATGGCGGCGGCGGGAATATCATCAATGCCGGCGATCGAGATATCCTGTGGCGCACGCAGCCCGGCTTCGAAGATCGCGCGCAGCGCCGACTGGGCCAGCACATCTTCCATTGCGATCACAGCCGTTGGGCGCTTCGGCGCATCGAGTCGCAACAGTTGCTGCATGCCGCGATAACCCGCCTCGGTCGCCGTCAAGGCTGACGTCACAATCCATGACGCGCGCATGGGCAGGGCCTCGTTTTCCAGCAGACTCCGGAGCAGCGGCAGCCGGCGCGCGGTGGGGCTCGCCTGGTTGCCAAGCACGCCGATGGCGCGATGGCCGAGTTGCTTCAGGTGCTGCACGAGATTCTGGAGACCACGCTGCTCATCCATTGCCACACGACAGGTGCCCGGTACCGGTGTGCCGTTACCGATGAAGACCACCGGCACGCGGTGGTGCGCAAACGCCTCCAAGCCCGCCGGTGCGAAATCGCTGCCGACGATCAGCAGTCCATCCAGCCGGTGTTTGAGTAACATCGTAAGTTCCTGCTTGCCGCCGGCGCCGGTCAGGAGCAGGACGTATTCGCGGCACAGGGCCAGCGCCTGCAATTCGCCAATCAGGTGACCGAAGAACGGATCGTCGAAATCCTTGATAACCACGCCAAGTGTGCGTGTCGGCCTACCACGCAGCGTCAGGGCCGCGGCGCTGGGCCGGTAATGCAACTCGGCGGCGGCGGCGCGGATGCGCCGGATGGTCGCCGCGGCCGCACCGATATCACCCGCTGTGCCGGTCAGCGCCCGCGAGACCAGCGTCTGCGAGACACCCAGCCGCCGCGCAATATCCTTCTGTGTGATCACGCCGGCAGGATAAGGGGGCACTGTTATATGTCAATCTCATACGTGTGAGATAGTGCTTCCAGGAATTGGAAGACGGGGCTGCTTGATTTTCCGGGCCCTGGGAAAAACGCCCTGGAATTTTCCAGGCTTTGGAAGCATCAAGCGCGTGCCAGCGCGGCGTGGGTCAGGGCGAGGAGCGCGACGCAGGCGGTGTCGGTGCGCAGGGTGCGCGGGCCGAGGCCGACGCCGACGAAACCTTGGCGCGCGAACAGCTCGCGCTCGTACTCCGTCCAACCGCCCTCCGGTCCGACCGCGAGCAGCACCCGGCCGGGAAAATCCGCCGGTATCTTTTCGCTGATGCTTTCCTTGGCCAGCGGGTCGGCCAGCAGCCGGAACGTGCCAGGGAAAAGTTCGTCGAGCCGGTCTTCCACGAGCGGCTTGAGTTGCTTGTGGAGGCCGACGAGCGGCAGGCGCGTGTCCTGCGCCTGCTGCAAACCTTCGAGCAGCAGCGGGCGGTAGGTGGCGGGCTGGACGACGTGCGTGTCGAAATAGTTCCGTTCGACTTTCGCCGCGTTGGTCAGCGCGATACGGCCGACGCCGAGCGCGGCGAGCTGGGCCCAGAGGCGGCGTAGCACCTTGGGCCGCGGCAGTGCGAGCAACAAATCCACGCGCGGTGCGGCCGGGATTTCATTATCAAAAACGCACTGCAGTTCGACGCGCTCCCTGTCCAGAGTCGTGATACGCGCCGTGCCGCGCGGTCCATCGAGCAGGCCGATGCGGATGCTCTCGCCGGGTTGCGCGCGCAGCACCTCGCGGATGTGCGCCGCCCGATCGTCGCGCAACGTGACGCCCCCGCCGGCGAGCTCGTGCGGCTCGATGAGGATCAGGTTCACGGCAGCGGCCCCCAGATTTTCAGGAGCAGGGCGAAAATCTCCGGGAAGTCGCGGCGCAGCTCGGCGCGGTTGAACGGGTAGAAGTCGTTCATGCCGAAGTAAGCCTCGCTCATCTCGGCGAAGAATTCCTTCTGGTCGGTCAGCGCGTAGTGCTTCTGCATCCGGCCATCCACGTGCAGGACGGAAGCGAAGCGCCCGCTCGCGCAGATTTTTCGCCACGCGGCCATGATCTCGGCCTCCCCGAAACCGAGGACCTGGTCGTGGTAGGCGTGGGCGAGCTCGTGTAGCACGGCCCACGGTTGCTGCTGCTGGTGATGCGGCTGCAGGAAGCGCGCAACGTCGGGGATGTGGACGCACTTGGCGAGATTCGTCGTGAAGCCGTGGTCGCGCAGCCAGACCGGGTTCGGGTGATACTGCATCGAAGTCAGCGAGCCGTGTGTCAGGTCGAGCCAGATGCCGACGCGTTGCAACCTCTCCACGTGGTCGGTGGCCATGAAGGTCTTGATCTCCGCCAGCCGGTCGGCGAGCAGCCGCAGCGCGCGTTCGCCCGTACCGGCGTCGGGGCCGGCGAGCAGGCGCGCATCCACCTGCACGGTCCAGCCTTCGATCTGCCGTTGCGTGTGAGCGGTGGGGATGACCGGCGCGGCGTGCGCCGTGCCGAGCAGCAGCAGGAGGCTGAACCAGCGTACGATCATGGCGAGAGCGGATGTTCGCGCGCGCCCTCGGCCTCGACGATCGGCCAGCTCGCGCGCAGTTCGGAGGCATAGGGACCGATCTTCTCGAACGGGATCGGCTGGAAGCCGAGCTTGAACGCGGGCGAGTCGGGCTTCAGCCGGTAATCGTCCTGCGCCGCGTTCACGAAGAGCGGATCGGCGACGAGCGAATGCTGGTCGTTGCCCTCCGCCTGCCACGAAGCCCAGTCATCGAGGACGACCGCTTCCTTGAGCGTCACGTTGTCCACCCAGAGGGTGCCGGCGTCCTGCCGGATATCGAAGCGGATGCAGAAAGCATCCATGCCCGGCTTGAACTGCGCCTCGCCGGGCGCGGGGAACTTGAAGGTGACTTCGTAATCCTGCCACGCGGGGCCGGCCTTGGCGGCGAGGTCCTTCGACCAGAAGAAGACGTTGTGCTTATAGGCCTGCGGCATCAGCGCGAACTTGGTGTCCGGCGCGGCGGCCTTGATGCGCGCGGTCAGGCGATACCACTGGCCGGCCTTGGCCGGGATGTTCACGCTGACGAAATTCGGCGAGAGCTTCTGGTGCTTGCCATCGCTGGTGGTGCCGCGGCCCTCGATGCGGAGCACCTGCTTGCCCGTACCCTGCACGGCCGCGTCGAGCGCGGCTTTGGAGTCGTTGGGCTTGATCTGCCACTTCCAGCCCTTGGGCAACGCGCCCGGCTCGCCCTCGGCGAAGCCGGGATTCGGCGCGAGGTTCGGGCCGGTCACGTCCTTGACCTTTTGCAGTCCGGTTTGCAGCGGCAGTCCGCCGTGCCAGACGAGGTTGCTGTCGCACACGTTGTGCGCGAACGAGACGCTGCGCATCTGGTAGAGCTTCGCCTTGGGATTTTCGTAGTAGATGATGTTCCGCGTACAGACGTTGCCCGCCATGATCGTGTGGTCGGGCAGCACGGCGTCCTTCGGATGCAATTCCATGTGGCGCAGCTTTTGCCACGCCGGCTGGCTGGCGACCGACTCATAGCCCTTGGCCATGCTGTCGAAATGATTGGTCCAGTAGCGGTGCTTGTCGGTCCAGCCGCTGTATTCCACCTGCTGGAGCCGCCCCTCGATGAAGATGTTGTTCGCGATCACGTTGTCGCGCCCGTTGTGCAGGTGGAGGCACGCGCGCGAGCAGCGCGCCACGATGTTGCCGATCACGTCCACGCCGCCGGCGTTGTCGTCGAGGTACACGCCCCATGCGAAGTGCGGCGAACGCCACACGCCCTTGTCGTCGTGGCCATAGCCGAGCATGTCGTGGAAATAGTTGTGGCGGATCACCGTCCCGCGTGAGCCGAGCCAGTCGCGCCCGCCGGTATAGACCGCGCCGGTGTCCTCGGTCTCCAGGTTCATGTGGCGGATGTGGTTATATTCGATCACGAGGTTGTTCCCGGAAAAGTGAATGCCCATGCGCGGGCCGTCGTGGATCAGGTTGTGCGACGCGCGGTTGCCGCAGCCGTTCAGGCTCACGCCGACGCCCTGCCCATAGTACACACCGACGTGGTGGATGTAGTTGTTGTCGGCATAATTTCCGGCCGGTGTCAGCGTGATGCGGTCGCCGCCGCCCACGCTGACGCCGCAACTGCCAACCGCGTAAATGTCGCAGCCCGCGATGCCATTGTTCCGGCCGCCACTGATGCTGGCGCCGTGTCCGCCGTAATCGCCGACGTTGCGGATCGTGCTGGCGGCGATCAGGCAGTTGGTCGTGTCCTTGAGCGTGATCGCGGTGCCCTCGGCGCACTCGAAGATGAAGCCGCGGAAGGTCACGTCGCGCGTGCCGGGACCGAGTTCGAGGATCGTGCGCATCGTCGGCGCGCACACCGTCCGGCCCGCGAGCGGCGCGGGCGGCCAGAAGTAGAGCGTCTGCGTGCGCGGATCGAGGAACCACTCGCCGGGCGCGTCGAGTTCCTCCAGCAGCCCGCGCACATAGTAGCGGTCGAACGTGCGGATGGCATAGGAGCAATCCTTGGCCAGCGTCAGCGTGCGCGCCTCCGCGTTGACCGACTTGATGCGCACGATGTTGTTCCACCAGTTGTAGCGCGGGAAGACCATGACCTCGCCGTCCTGCGGATGCGCCCACGTCCGCGCGTCGGCGGGCTTGAACTGGAGCGTGTGCTTGTCCTCGCCCGCGCGCTCCGCGTACATCGGCCACGTCTTGCCATCGGCATAGGCCCAGCCGCCGCCGTACGGATTCTTCGGGTCAAAATTCGGATAACGCGCCAAGTGTTGGCGCTGCCCGTCGAAGAAAAGCTGACGGAAGTTCACACCCTTGAAGCCCTGCGCCGCGACATCGGCCTTCAAGATGCCCTTCTCGTGCGGCACGAAGTTGCCGATCACGCGCCCGCCGAGCAGCACCACCTTTTCGCCCTCGGAGCTGCGCCACGTTGTGCCCGCATCCCTGGCGTCGAGTTTCAGCGTGCGCGGCAGTGCGTAGGTGCCGCCACGAACCCAAACCATCACCGGTTCCGCAGGATTCACTGCGTGCGCGGCCCGCGCGGCGTCACGCGCCTTTTCCAGCGTCGCCAGCGGACTGCCCTTGGCGCCGCTGTTCGCGTCACTGCCATCCGACGCCACGAAAATTTCCGCCGCGAACGCCTGCACGCCCGCCGCCATCATGCCGACCAGCCAGCTTTTCTTCATCGGTGCTCCTTCAACTCGGTTGCGATGGCGCGAGGCTTTCGCAAACGCGCCGCCCAAAGTCAAGCCGGGGAACCGGAGAGGTGAGATGGAAGATGTGAGAAGTGAGCTTTTCCTGACCTCCGGGTGACCATACCTCCCGGAAACCGCAGTTGCTTCCTCATGGGGAGCGCAGGCCTCTGGCCTGCGACGGCCGGCATCTTGCCGGCCGCTGGAAACCGGGTTGCTTTTGTGCGCAGGACAACGCGGCCAGAGGCCGCGTTGGGCGGGCTGGAAGCCCGCGCTACCCGTTTCCTCCTGCGGTTTCCAAGCCTCGGAAAATTTCACACGATTTTTTCCAAGGCTCGGAAAAGTTAGGGGCGAAATCTTCCAATGCTCGGAAAAACAGGGTGGGGGCCTTTCCAATCCTCGGAAAACTTCGATGTTCGATGTTGGATGTTCGGTGTTCGATGTTCGCCATGGTTTTACTGCTGCAATGCGCTTGCTCCCGCATCGCCAGCCATTAGAATGCGCCCCGACATGCGATGGCGGCTTGAACAATTTGGTGCGCTGGCGTGGCTGACGGCGCTGGAGGCGATGCGGCAGCCGGTCTTCCTGCTGCTGATGGCGGCGGCGTCCTTCTTTGCCGGGCTGCTGCCGCTGATCACCGCGCACACGCTCGGCGAGGCCGAGCGCATGGTCCGCGATAGCGCGCTCGCGCTGCACTTCGTCACCGGCCTCGTCCTCGGCAGCTACCTCGCCTGCGCCGCGCTCCAGCACGAAATCCGCCGCGGCACCGTCGCTGCCATCCTCTCCAAGCCGGTCGGCCGCCTGACGCTTTTCCTCGCCAAGTTCGCCGGCATCGGGCTGGTCATGACCCTTTTCTCCGCCGCGCTGACCATCACCACCATGCTGGCGACGCGCGCGGCGACGCCGGAGAACTATGTGGACTGGTGGAGCGAAGGCCCGCTGCTCGGCGCCGTCCCGCTCGCGTTCCTGATTGCCGGGCTGATCAACTATTTCACGCGCCGCCCGTTCGTCTCGAACGCGTTCGTCCTGCTCGTCGCCGCGCTTGGGGGTGCGCTGCTGTTCGCCGGTTTCTTCAGCGATAGCGGCGAGCTTGTCACCTGGGGCCAGCCGCTGCCATGGAAAATCCTGCCCGCCGGCGCGCTCATCACGCTCGCGATCCTCGTCCTTGCCGCCTTCGCGCTGTTGCTGGCGACGAAGCTCGACGTGGTCCCGACCCTCTCGCTGTGCAGCGTCCTGTTCCTGCTCGGCCTGATGTCCGATTATTTCTTCGGTCGCACCGCCGCCACGAGCAAGGTCAGCGCCGTCCTCTACGGCCTGATTCCGAACCTCCAGCAATTCTGGCTGGCCGACGCGCTCGCCGGCGGCGGCGCGATCCCGTGGTCCTACGTCGGCGCCGCCGTGCTCTATGCGTTCTGCCTCTTGGCGTTTCTGCTCGCGCTCGGTATGCTCGTCTTCGGCCGCATGGAAGTGAAGGCGTGAAGAAATGGCTGATGGAAAATGGATGATGGTTAATGGAGGATGGTTGATGGCGGATGATAAATGGCAAAATGTTGATTATAGATGGCGGGCAATTAGAAGTTTACTGCCCATCAGCCATGAACCATTAGCCATCCTCCATTAACCATTCGCTTCGCAATGCATTCGCGCAACGAAAAACTCTGCTGGCTGGCTGCCGCGTTCGCGGCGGTCTGCCTGCTGCTGGCGCCGATTCTGCAGACGCGCACGAATCTGCTGCTGTTGCCCTCGTTGCTGCCCTTCTACGTCTATGCCCTGACCGCCGCCGTGCTCGTCGCCATCCGCCTGCGCCTCGCGCGCCTGGCCGATGACGAGCAGCGCGAAACGGAATTGCTCGAAAAGGAATCCGCGCACGGCGCGCTCTTCGCGACCGCGCACGGCGAGGCCGCGCCGCTGCAGCAGGCGCGCAGCCGCGACCAGTTCGAGAAATGGTTCGTGCCCGCCATCGCGCCGCTGCTCGCGATCGTGTTCGGCCTCTGGATCTGGCAGCTCTCGCGCCGCTTCGCGCTGCCGGCCGCGGTGCCCGCGCAGCCGCTGATCGCCGCCGCCTTCCTCGCGGGCGAGGCGTTCCTGCTGTTCCTCTTGAGCCGCTTCCTGGTTGGCCTCGCGCGCAGCGACGATAGCAAGCTGCTGCGCGGCCCCGCCTTCGCGCTCGGCCTCGCCAGCTACGCCAACCTCATCGGCACCATCGCCGCCGCCTGCGTCGAGGGCGAGGTCCGCCCCGCCGACAAAATCGCCACCGTGGTCTTGCTTGCTGTGCTTGCCCTCGTCGCCGTGGAACTGGCGATGCGCGCGGTCGCCTCGTTCTACCGCGGCCCCGGCCGCGCCGGCGCGGTCATCGCCTACGAAAGCCGCCTCGCCGGCCTGCTGGCCGACCCGGCGTCGTGGACGCAGAACATCGCCGGCGCGCTCGACTACCAGTTCGGTTTCCAGGTCTCCGAGACGTGGCTCTACCGCTTTCTGCGCCGCGCGCTGTTGCCGCTCGTGGTGCTCAACCTCGTCGTCCTCTACGCGAGCACGTGCATCGTCACGCTCGGCCCCGACGAGGAAGGCATCCTCGAACACTTCGGCAAGCCGAAGGCCGACGCGTGGCGGCTGGCGAGCGGCCTGCACTTCAAGCTGCCGTGGCCGTTCGAGACTGTCCGCCGCTTCCCGACCAAGCGGATTCTCTCGCTCAACGTCGGCTTCCACAAAGAGGCTGGCGCGGCGCGCGAGACGCTGCTGCTCTGGACCGCGGCGCATTTCGATAGCGAGGAGCAGTACCTTGTTGCCAGCCGCGCCGACGCGGCCACCACCAACCTCGCGGGCGGCGTGGAGAACAGCGTGCCGGTCAACCTCGTCGTCATCAACATGCCGGTCGAGTTCCGTATTACCAACCTCTTCGCCTACGCCTATGAGCACGCCGAGCCGCAGAAGGCGATGGAGCAACTGGCCACCGCCGCGCTGACGCAGGAACTGGCGAGCCGCGACCTGCTCGGTCTGCTGGGGCCGGAGCGCTCCGCGGTCGCCGGCGCGCTCCGCCAACGGATGCAGCAGGCCGCCGACCGCCAGCGCCTCGGCGTCGAGATCGTTTTCGTCGGGCTCGCCGGTGTCCATCCGCCGCTCGGCGTCGCCGAGGCGTTCGAGTCGGTCGTCGGCGCGACGGAGGAGAAGGAGGCGACGATCCTCGCCGCGCACGCCTACAGTAACAGCAACGCGCCGATCGCCATCGCCAACGCCGCGCGGCTCGGCGCCGAGGCCAGCGCCTACCGCGTCCGCCGTACTGAACTCGCGCAGGCCGAAGCCCAGCAGTTCGCCCGCCGCCTCGAGGCCGGCCGCACCGCGCCCGGCGTCTTCCGCAGCCGCGCCTACTTCGACACGCTTACCGACTCGCTTGCCGGCATCCGCAAATACATCGTCGCCGCCGAGTCCGGCCACGACGTCCTGATTTTCAACCTCGAGGAAAAGCTCAACCTCGACTGGATGAACCTCGGTGGCCCCGCGCCGGAGAAGCCGAAACTCCAAGGTGGAAACAAATGAAAAAAATTTCACCTAATTGGATTTGGTTTGTTGGGCTGTTTCTATTTGCTTTGCTTGTTGCAGGCGGCAGATTGCTTTTTGCTGGCGCAGACGGAATAGGCATGGCGTTGGTTGCCTTGTTACATTTTCCAGTCGGTATTGAAATCGCCTTGACACGAAATACGTCGGCTGAAGTGCTGAATCATTGGGGCGTTGTTGTTTTTGGGTTTGTAATTTATGCGGCAATAATCACCTTCGGTTCGTTGCGCAGGAGTCTGGCGCTCTGGACAATTTTCCTGTTGATGTTGGTGGTGAATGTCGCTGGCTGCCATTGCCTATGGCATGATCTTGGTACGATAAAATAAGATTCATTGAACGAGGAAGTCATGAAACGCAACGTTGGCATGTTGATGTTCGGCCTGTGTGTGGCGGCGCTGCTGCTGCTGCTGCAGGTGCTGTTCATCGTGCGGCAGGGCGAGGTTGCCGTGCTGACCACCTTCGGCAAGCCGCAGCGCGCGCTGACCGAGCCCGGCCTCTATGGCCGCTGGCCTTGGCCGGTGCAGCGCGTCTACACCTTCGACGCGCGCCTGCGCAGCCTCGAAGGCGCCTTCGAGCAGACCATCACGCAGGACGGCAAAAACCTGCTCGTCTCCGTCGCCGCCGGCTGGCGCGTCAAGGAGCCGCTGCTCTTCCTCGAGCGCGTCGGTTCCGATGCGCAGGCGGAGCAGAATCTCGATGGCCTCATCCGCAACCACAAGACCGCGGTGCTCGGCCAGGTCCCGCTCGCCGCGCTCGTCAACACGCGCCGTGAGGCGCTGAAGTTCGACGAGGTCGAGCGGCGCATGCTCGCCGCCGTGCAGGCCGAGGCGCGCGACCGCTATGGCATCGAGGTCGAGTTCCTCACCATCCGCAAGCTCGGCCTGCCGGAGGGCATCACCGCGAAGGTCTTCGAGCGCATGCGCGAGGAGCGCAAGGCGATTGCGGAGGGCTACCGCGCCGAGGGCGAGGGCGAGGCCATCCGCATCCGTGCCGAGGCCGATAGCCAGCGCGACCAGACGCTCGCCAAGGCCGAGGCCGACGCCAAGCGCCTGCGCGCCGAGGGCGATGCCGCCGCCGCCGAGTTCTACCGCGAGTTCGAGAAGAATCCCGACCTCGCCATGTTCCTGCGCAAGCTAGAGGCGCTGGAGCAGACGCTGAAGGAGAAGTCCACGGTCGTCCTCGGCGCCGATACCGAACCCTTCGACCTCCTCCGCAGCGGCGAGGCGAAAAAACAGAACCCGAAATGAGCCACAGCGATTCCAGGATTCTGTTCAGTGTGGGCGGGGCTGGAAGCCCCGCGTTCATGCTGCGGTTTTGCTTGGCTCGCGGGACTTGGAAGTCCCGCCCACAAGACTGGCTTGGCTCTGCTGGTGGGCGGGCGCTACAGCTCCCGCGGGAAAAAGGTCGCGGGAAATTTGGGAGGGTTGAGGCAGATTTCTCTGGCGGACGGCTCGGCGCGCCGTCCCTCCCTTTCCAAGGCTTGGAAAAATTCTGGCGAAAAGTTCCAAGCCTCGGGGAAAAAATCCGCGAAAATTTCCAATCCTTGGAAAAGTTGCGGCTGGGGCGCGCCGGGTCGGAGACCCGGCCTACAGCAGGCTGTTGCAGCTTGGTTGGGTTCGCGGGGTTGGAAACCCCGCACTCAAGAGCAGGCTGGTTTTGTGGGCGGGAGCTACAGCTCCCGCGAAAGTGTTTGGCTGCGGCCGATCAGTCGGATTCGTCCGATCCGTCTGATCTCCGCGAACAACTGACAAATGACAACTGACCAATGACAGCCGACAAAGAACAACTTGATGCCGGACAGCAGGCGCTGGGCGATGCGCTGGCGGTCAGCTTCCGCGCGCTGCGCGCGGTGATGCTGGCGCTGCTGGCGGGCTATCTGCTCTCCGGCCTGTTCATCGTGCATCAGGACGAGCGCGCGTTCACGCTAGTCTTCGGTCAGGTGTCCGGCGACGCCGCGCACCGCCTCAAGGGGCCGGGCCTGCACTGGACGTGGCCCAAGCCCATCGCCGAGGTCGTCCGCCTCAAGACCGAGCGCGTCGCGACGCTGATGACAACCTCGTTCTGGCCCAAGGAAGATCCGCTTGCGAAGGACGCGGGCGCGCCCTCTCCGACGCTCAAGCCCGGCACCGATGGCTATACGCTGACCGGCGACGCCAACCTGCTGCATTCGCGCTGGGCGGTCCGCTATACCTTGAGCGATCCCGAGACCTTCGCCTTCGGCTGGCGCGACGCCGCGCAGACGCTGCACGACGAGTTCGACCGCGCGATCCTCGCAACCAGCGCGCAGATGCCCGTGGACCAGGCGCTGCGCACGAACGTCGAGGATTTCCGCTCCACGGTCGAGCAGACGCTGCGCACGCGCTGCGACGCGCTGCGCCTCGGCGTGCGCGTACAGGGCGTGGATATCCTCGGGCTGACGCCGCCGCGGCAGGTGGCGGAGGCGTTTAATGCTGTGGTCGAGTCGGAGCAGGAGCGCAGCCGGCGCATCAGCGAGGCCCGCGCCTACGCGACGCGGCAGACCAGTGAGGCGCGCGGGCAGGCGGCGCGTACGCTTGCCGAAGGCGCGTCGGAGAAAAACAGGATCATCAGCCAGACCAAGGCCGACGCCGACTATTTCCGCAAGATTCTGGTCGAGTACGCGAAGAACCCGGACGTGATCCTGAAGACGCTGCGGCAGGACGCCGTACGCCGGACGCTGGAAAAGGTGGACCAGAAATTCGTGGTCCACCGCGACGCCAGCGGTCAGCAGGAAATCCGCGTGATGGTTTCGCCGGAGCAGCCGAAGAGGAAATAGCGACAAAGACGGAAGATTAGGATTAGGAGTTACGAGTAAGATTAAGAGTCGATGGCCAAATGACAACTGACCACCAACAACTGACGACTGACGCTCCATGCTGATCAAACACCATGCTCATGAAGCCGGCGAACCGCACGGACACTCCGCGCAGGGGTTGCTGGTGTGGATTTTCCTCGGCACGGCTTTCGTGCTGAATGGCTTTCTGGCACCGCATATTTTCAGCGATGATCCCTTGGTCGGGCACATCTCCGCCGCCATCGGCGCGGTCATCCTGCTGCTGCCGATCCTGAAAACCTCCGTCGAGGATTTGCTGCACGGTCACGTACACATGAACGAGCTGGTGGCGCTCGCGGTACTGGCGGCGATGGCGCAGGGCGATTTCCTGACGGCGGGCGTCGTCGCGTTCTTCATGCTGATCGCGCTGGTCATCGAGACGTGTTCCGCCGCCGGCGCGCATCAGGCCATCGAGAAACTCATCCGCCTGACGCCGACGACCGCGCGCAAGCTCGACGCCAACAATAACGAAGTCACCGTCCCGGCCGCGCAGCTTGCCGTCGGCGACCGCATCCGCGTCCTGCCCGGCGATGCGATTCCGGCCGACGGCCTGATCGAGCGCGGCCAGACGACGCTGAACGAGGCGACGGTGACAGGCGAGTCGCTGCCGCGCGACAAGGGCCCGCAGGAGGAAGTCTTCGCCGGCACGCAGAACCTGACCGGCGCGATCGATGTCATCGTCAAGCGCGTCGGCGAGGACACGACGCTCGGCCACGTTCGCAAATTGATTCTCGCCGCCGAACAGACGCGGCTGCCGATCCAGCGGATCATGGACCGCTACGTGAGCTATTACACGCCGGTGATGCTGATGCTGGCGGCGCTGGTGTGGTTCTTCACGGGCGAGTGGAGCCGCGTCATCGCGCTGCTCGTCATCGCCTGCCCGTGCGCGGTGATCCTCGCGACGCCGACGGCGATGGTCGCCGCGCTTTCCGCCGCGGCCAAGCTCGGCATCCTCATCCGCAACGTCGGCGACCTTGAATCGGCGGCGAAGCTGAATGCGGTGATTTTCGACAAGACCGGCACGCTGACCACCGGCAAGCTCGGCGTGGCGCGGCTCGCGCCGCGCGAGGGCGTGACACCCTCGGCATTGCTGCTCGCCGCTGCCGGCGCGGAGCGGTTCAGCAAACATCCCGCCGCGCTCGCGCTCGTCGAACTCGCGCAGCAGACCGGCCTCGCGCTGCCGGAGCCGGCCGACTTCAAGGAAACACCGGGCCAGGGCGTCAGCGCCACCATCGCCGGCCAGAAGATCGTCAGCGGCCGCGCCACGTTCCTCAAGGCGCAGGGCATCAACTCCGATACGCTGGCGCAGGCCGATGCGCAGGAGACGGAAGGCTTCAGCGTCATCTTCGTCGCCGCCGACGGGAAGTATCTCGGCTGGGTCGGTTTCCAGGATCAGCCGCGCGCCGAGGCCGAGGCCAGCCTGCAAACGCTCGCCGGCCTCAAGGTCAAGCGTATCGCGATGGTCACCGGCGACCGCTCGTCCGTCGCGCGCGCCGTGGCCGCGAAGATCGGCTGCCGCGAGTTCAAGGCCGAGTGCCTGCCGCAGGAGAAGGTCGAGTTTGTACGCGGCGTCCAGCGCGAAGGCTACCGCGTCGCGTTCGTCGGCGATGGCGTCAACGATGCGCCCGCGCTCGCCGCCGGCGATTCCGGCATCGCGATGGGCGCGGCCGGCAGCGACGTGGCGATCCACAGCGCCTCCGTCGCGTTGATGAGCAGCGACCTGCGCCGCGTACCCACGCTGATCCGCATCTCGCGCAGCGCCCGCAACGTCATCCACCAGAACCTGGGCCTCGGCGGCCTGTTCATCGTGGGCGGTTTGATTCTCTCCGGCCTCGGCCTGATGGGCCCGATCATCGCCGCGATCCTGCACAACGCCGGCAGCCTGCTGGTGGTGATGAACAGCGCCCGCCTGATTCGCTTGGGCGACGATAAGTAAGGTGGAACGCGACCTCCGGGCGCGTTAGAACTGTGGAGATGTTGTATGAGTGAAGAGGTCAAAGCGGATGAAGCGAACGCGCCCAGAGGTCGCGTTCCACCTGCGAAGCAAATTTATCCGCAACGCCTTCATCATGCCGTGCCATCGTGGGTGGCATCTGGACGTATCTTTCACATTCGGATTCGCTGCTTGCCGGAGAATTCGGTCCCGCTGATCAAGCCGGAGGTTGCCGAGCAGTTGCGATTATCCGTTGCCTTCTATGAGGCCAAGATGCGCTGGCACTGTCGCTTGTTTCTGTTGATGCCCGATCATGTACATGCCTTGCTGGGGTTTCCAGAACAAGAACCGATGTCTCGTGTTGTCGGCGATTGGAAGCGTTACCAGCACAAGCAACTGGGAATTCTCTGGCAGGACAATTACTTTGATCATCGCCTTCGCAACTCGGATGAACTGGTCACGAAGACATCCTATATCCGGCAGAATCCTGTGGTAAAAGGATTGTGCTCCACAGCAGAAGAATGGCCTTGGGTGTGGAGTTTTGAGTAAGGTGACGCGACTGTTGGAATGCGACCTTCGGGCGCTTTCAAACGATGCTGAAAGAGAACGCGCCCGGAGGTCGCGTTCCACCAGGGTTCAAGTGACTTGTGAATTTAGCGCGCCCGGAGGTCGCGCTCCACCAGTTCCCGCAGGGCGTCGGTGGCGATCCAGCGGGCGGCTTTGGTGCCCTGCATGCGGATGCGGCGGGCGGAGGCAATAGCGGCGCGGCGCAGGCGCGGATTGCGTTTACCAATCTGACGTAGGGCCCAGTTGACCGCCTTGCGGACGAAGTTGCGCTCGTCATGGGCCTCGCGCTCGATCAACGGCAGAAATTCCAAAAACAACTCATCCGGAGCCTGCTTGTCGTGGACCGCGAGCGCCGCCATCAGCACGAAGCCGGCGCGTTTCACGTATTCGGCGCGCCGCTTCGTCCAAGCGCGAATCTTCGTGCGCGCGAACGGCGTTTTGTCAAAGCGGTTGCAGCAGACGCCGTCGCAGATGTCCCACGAGTCGAAGTCGCGGACCCATGCTTCCATCTGGCGTGCCGTCACCTGCTTGGCGTCATCCACGAGTGCGGCGAGAATCCGCGCCTCGTGGATGCCACTCTGCCACAGTTCCAGCGCCAGCCCGTGGTTGCGCCGGTTCTCCCGGCCGATCTTCCGCAACACCGGCATGCTGACGCCGAGCGTGCCCTTGGGGTTGATGCCATAGCGCGCCATGCCGGCGACGTTCGCCGGATTGGCGAAGGTGCGTAGGGTCGCAATGATGTCGGTGGTGAGAGCAGAGTCAGTTGTCATTGGTCGGTTGTTGGTGGGGATCGGTCGGATCAGGCGGATCCGACTGATCGAATGCAGCCAACTTCAGAACGTGGCTTCCAGTTTCTGGATGAGGTCCACGGCGGGGGCGGCGGCCGGAGCGTCGGCGTTCACGCCGCGGCGTTCGCGCAGCAGAATCTGACCGGGATATTCGAGGGAATATTCGAGGCGGTAGCTCTTCTTCTCGCCGGGCGCGAGGTGCAGCTTCCACTGGAGCAGGCCGCGGTCGTCGGGTTTGCCTTCCGGTTCAACGCGGACGCGGTAGACGCGGATATCCCGGTTCTGCGAGACCGGCACGCGGTCCATCAGGTCCACGTCCACGGCGGCCTTGTAGAGATTCTCCACGGTGATGTCGAAGGCGACTTCCATCTTCGTCCGCTCGCCGCGCGCGAGCGTGCTGTTGCGCCGGTCGAGCACGCGCTTGACCTTGACGCCATCGGCGACGCCGAGGACGAGCGAGAACGCCTCGTTATCGGCGACGAAATCCACGTCGGTGTGGCCGAGGAACGCCTCGTCCTGGTAGATCGCCACGCGGCCGGGCAGCAGCGGCAGCTTGCCGGTATTGATCATCGCCAGCGCGTGGATGGCGTTCGGATTTTTTTCCGGCGCGCACATGATCTTCTCCGCCGCCGCTAGCGTCTGGGCGGCCAGCGGGACGCGGACAGCGCGCCCGTCCTGCCGCACCGTCGGCCGGCCCTGGCCCTCGAAGTGGATGGTCGTGCCGCGCTTCTGCAGCTTCTCGAATACGGCCAGCACGCGGTCGCGGGTTTTGTTCTGGCGTTCGTAGTTGTCGTTATAAAAATCCAGTTGCGCGGTGCCGTTGTTCAACAGGAAGAAGCTGTTGTTCTGCACATCGAACACCTGTTGCGCCTTGCTGAACGACGAACCACTGGATTTGGCCGCGACCGGCATCGGCAACTGGCCGAGCAACAGCGACTGCAACTCCGGCAGCTCCATGGTCTCCGACGGCGATTGCGTCGAGAAGGCCAGCTTGGCGCCGTTCCAGTCCTCGCCGCTGGTCTGGCTGACGATGGCGTAGCTGGTGAGCTGCGCGTTGGTCGGATGCTCACCCGCGGTCCGCAGCTCGTGCGACACCTCCCACGTGCAGCCGGGCAGCATATAAATTAGCGAGAGCCTTGCCGCCTGCGCCGCGGGCGCTTCCACGGCGATGGTGATGGTCGTCTGTTCCAGTTGGTTGCGCTGCTTGAGATCGTTGAGCTTCTTCTGGCGCGCGGCCAGCTCCGGCTTCAGGTCGCGCAGCTTGCGCTCCAGCGCGCGCCGCGCGCTGCCGGTATCGCGCAGGGAATCGCCGACGAACTTGACCACCGCGCCGTAGCCGTTGACGTCCACGCCCTTGAACGCCACCTCCTTCGGCAATTGTGTATCGGCGAAGGCGCGGACGTTCTCGACCTGCTTGGCCTGCGCCGCGAGCACCTTCAGGTCGTCTTCGAGGTCGCTGATGGCGTCGCTGGTTTCCTGCACGGCGGCCTCGACCTTGCGCACCTCGTTATCGGTGGAGCGCGTCAGGTGCTCGCGCGCCACGCGGACATCCACGATTTTACCCGCGCCCGCCGGCTGCAGTGCAAGCCGGACGCTTTCCTCGTCAATCCAGCCTGGCAGACCGGCGAACACGAGTTCCTGCCGGCCCGCCGCGAGTGGCGCCGAAGCCTCGCGCTCGACCCGCGCGCGGTCGGCATAGACCGTCACGCGGCCGATCTCCGACTTCACCGCCACCGGCGGCTGCGCCACCGCCGCGCCCGCCACCACCAGCGCCACGATCCAAGCATTCGTTTTCATCGTCATATCTCCTTCACGCGAGGGCTGCATAACAGACCTGACAGCTTCAGACAAGGTTGCCGATACGTGCGTTCAACGGTTAGGTGGAGCAATGAACCAGCAGATAGATCAACCAACTCACGCCCGCCAGGAATAGCAGGAACTGCAGCCATGGCTTCTGTAGCAGATGATAGGTTCCGACCAAGGTCCAGATCACCCACGTGATGACTTGCAACATGCTCTTCAAGATGGGGGCCAGTTTGCTGCTCTGCAGGGTGTCGCGGAGCATGGTGAGCGTGGTGACGGCGCCGCGCATGATCCAGTTGAGTTTACGGCTCCAAGGGATATCGCGCAGCGTCTGGCGTCCGATCAGGTGCTCAAAGTCGCGCGCGCGGCCGCTGGTGGAGATGCCCATGCCGAGTTGGCGCATCTCCCTGATGATGTCAATCTGGAGTTGCTTGCGGAGCGTCTCACGCCCAGCCGGATCGGCCCCTGGGGGCCAGAGGTGCTTCAGGATGATTTCCGCGGCGTCGAGACGCCCCCACGTCAGGTCATTACCGCGCCAGACCTCGGACATGAAGCCGCCGAAATGCAGGCCTTGCTCGCCGGCGAGTTTCTGCCGGGCGCTTAACTGGCCCATGAAGGCGCTGGCATCGGCGGGGCTGATGCGGGCGAAGGCCACGGGTTGCAACTCGGCGGCCAGTTCCGGGCTTTGCATCATTGGATAGAGGATCAGGTCACGCTGAAAGAAGCTGTCGAGCGCGTCGCGCACTTTCCAATAGCCCGCTTCCACCTGGTAGTCGCCGCGGTGCAGGGCGAGCACCTCGGCAGGCAGGGTCAGGTAATCGTTCTGCAACTTGCGCCACGCGGTCTCGCGCAGTTTTTCGAGGAACGCTTTGCGCTGGCCCAGCAGGCTGTGTTGCGCCAACTGGCGCGCCAACCCGGACAGGCGGCTCGCGACCTGTGCGGACAGATGCTCCGCGACCCGTCCATCGGGGCCAAGAGGCAGACGACGGAGTTCCTCGACCGCGTGTTTCAGGCTGGCCATGAGTTCATCCACCTCGGCGGTTTGCAGGGTGGCCTCGGCCCGCTGCCGGGAGCGGATCAGTTCCTCCTGGCTGTAGAAGAAATCCTTCAAGCCATTGAGTATGCCGGTGACCGCCTGTTGCCAGGGCAGATCGCCCGTGCCCGTACCCGTGCCGCCGGGAGCCGCGGGGTAGAGTTCGCGGACCAGTTGCGCCAGATAACGGTACATGCGCTGGTGATAGGTGAGGTCGAGCCGGTCCAGCAGCATCCGCTTTACGTCATAGAAGGGTCCGCGCGCTGTCTCGCCCAGGAGCCTGGCCAGCGCCTGCAACGCCGCCTGCAGGGCGGCACGTTGGGCTTCCTTTTCCACGACATCGTTGTCCAGTCGCAGGTCCAGATAACCATCCTCCAAAGCACGATAGAGTGCCGTTGCGCGGTTGCTGTCCGGCAGAAACGTGAGGCAACGATGCTGGTCATCGGCCCAGGAATCCCGGGTGATGCGCTCCCGCGCCTGTTCCGGCGCCTTCGCGTCTTTCAGCACGCCCCTGGCGCGGTAGCGGCCGGCCGCATCGTCATAGTAGGCCAGCGTCCGCTTGCGCGCCTCCACCACGCGGTTGTGTTGCTGGATTTTCCGCAGGGCACTGGTGATGCTCTGGTAGGCCGGCAGCGTGAGGACAGACTTGAGGATCACCTCCCACGGCGAGTAACAGCGGGCTGCCGTTGTGCCGGGGTTGGGCGTGATGTGTTCCGGGTCCGGCTCGATATAAAACAGCAGACGTTGAATCTGCTTGTCGGCGCGGCGCGCGGCGATGGCTTGCACGGCGTGGTCAATCGGTTTGTTGTCCAGCACGCCGCCATCCACGTGGTAGGCCGGCGCGGAGAGATCACAGGCGCGGCGGCCCAACCCCTCCCTGGTCACCAGCACCGGCTCGAACGCAAACGGAAATGACGAGGTGGTCCGCACCGCGTCCGCCAGCAGGCCGGTATCCTCGGTGGAGGCAAAGTCGTTGCGCCCCGGTTCATCGGCGTGCGCCGGCGCGCGATAGGCAAAATGAAAGACCTGCCGGTGCGTGCGCGTCTTGAGCGGCGCGCCGCGCGGCGTCGGGATGGTCACGCAGTCGCCATCGAGGTTGGTGGCTGTGATGAACAGGTCCAGATAGGGCTGGAGCGCCCCGCCGCCCGTTTGCTTCTCGAGCAGCGCCTCGAAAATCTTCTGGCGGAACCGGTCGCCATCGAGCAGCGCGCGCGGCTGTTGCCGGCCGGGCGGATAGAGCAACTTGCCGATATCGCCTTCCTCCCGCCAGACCTCCATCAGCTTGGCCATGTTGCCGCCATTGACCAGCGCATTGGCGAGGAACGCGCCGTTGAGTCCGCCCGCCGAGGAACCGGTGATGATGTCCACCTCGACCTTGCCAATCAGCGGGCGCAGCGCCGCGTAGGCGCCTTCGCCGCGGACCAGCCGGAAAAATTCCAGCGCCACGCCGCTCTCATACACCGCCAGCGCGACACCGCCGTAGAACGCCAGCGCGATGCGCGTCTCCTGCAACCCTTCCCACGTGGCCCGTTGTGTCTCCATGACCAACCCCTTTCCGGGGGCAGCTCCCCCATGGCTGGGGTGCATAGCAAACCCGCCTGTCCAATACAAGCCTGCCACGCTTTGCGGTTGTGCGGCGCCGGGGCGGCGACTATCCTCCGCGCCATGACGAACAACGTGCTCATCACCACGGTCGCCGGCATCGTCGAGGGCCTCACCGAATTCCTCCCTGTTTCTTCCACGGGCCACCTGCTGCTCACCGAGCGCTTGTTTGGGCAGCAGTTGAGCGACCTGTTCAACATCGTCATCCAGTCCGGCGCGGTGTTGGCGGTCCTGCCGCTGTTCCGCGAGCGGCTGGCGCAGTTCCTCTTTCGCTGGCGCGAGCGGGCGACGCAACTCTATGCCGCCAAGATTGCCGTTGCTTTCCTCGTTACGGCCATCGGCGGGCTGGCGCTGGAGAAAAGTGGCTTCAAGCTGCCGGAGACCGCCTTCCCGATCGCGATGGCGCTGCTGGTCGGCGGTCTCGGCTTCATCGCCGTGGAGGCCTGGCTCAAGCGGCGGACGACGGGCAGTGACATCACCTGGCTCATCGCCGTGGTGGTGGGCTTGGCGCAGGTGCTGGCCGCGGTCTATCCCGGCACCTCGCGCTCCGGGTCCAGCATCCTGTTCGCGCTGCTGCTCGGCTTGAGTCGGCCGGCGGCGACAGAGTTCTCCTTCCTCGTCGGCATCCCGACCATGCTCGCGGCGGGCAGCCTGAAAATCCTGCACGAGGTGCGGCATCCGGTACCCGGTGCACCGCCAGAGGATTGGGCGCTGGTCGCGCTCGGCTTTATGGTCTCCGCCCTCGTTTCCTTCATCGTCGTCAAATGGCTGTTGCGCTACGTCCAGACCCACACCTTCACGGCTTTCGGCTGGTATCGCATCGCCATCGCTGCCCTGATCTTTGGCTTGCTCGCCGCCGGTTCGTCATGAACCGCGCGCTGCCCGCTGCCGACGCCATGGCGGGCGGGCGTGGTGCCCGGCGACACCCGTGCGGTCTGGTTTTCCAGGGCTTGGAAACCCGCACGACGTTTTTTCCAGGGCTTGGAAAATTTCACCACAACGGCTCGCGAGTACGCTCGCCCTCCCATTCAAGGCGATGGTGTGTGCCGCACGCTCACGAGTGCGCCTACAGAGCAACTATGCCCAGCATGATGTGGCTGGTGGAATGCGACCTCCGGGCGCATACGGTGTGCTACCGACGATAGCATGAGACCTCGGATACCGAGGTGTTCATGCGAGGCTGGTTGCCTGATGGCGAGGAGCGGAGTTGGCGTCAGCGCGGTTTGGCGTCGAGGACGGCCTGCGCATGGCGGGCGATCGGGCCGCGCAGGTCGCGGGCGTAGGCGCGCAGGACCTTTTCTCCGCGGCCGTCTTGGTCGCCGCAGCGGTAGAGCGCGCGGGCGAGCATCAGCTCGCGCAGCGAGTCGTGACGCGTGGTGATCGTACGGCCGTGCTGTTCCACCTCGAAGTGGATCGCCTGCTCCAGCGTCTCGTGCGCGTAGCCGGTCATGCCGGGCATGGCGAGGGCGGCGGCGAGCGGCGCGGCGGCGGCGGGGTCGCCGATGGTTTCGAGCGCGAGTGCGACGGCGCGGAAGTGCGAGAAATCGCTCTCCGGCTTGAGTTGGCCCAGTTTGGCGAGCAACACTGGCACCGCGCGTTTGTTGCGCGTGTGGCCGAGCGCCATGATGCGGCCATCGAGCTGGCTGACGTTGCCGCCGCCGCGATGCTGCCAGCCTTCGTCCCACTTTGCATCGCGCACCACGGCAAGCAGCGCCTCGCTGCCGGTGGCGTCGCCGAGCATGGCGAGCAGCGCGGCGTATTGCACGCGGGCGGCCTTCTCGCTGCTGGCGTAGGCCTGGCGCAGCAGCGGCAGCGCGGCCTCGGCGTTCCCGAAGACCGCCGCGCCCGCGTACATGTTCGTGCGTGCCTGCGTGACGGCCACGGCAAGCTGTTCCTTGGAGAGCGGGAAGGAATCCACATCGGTCAGCACGTTGGTCGTCAGCCCGCCCATCGCCACGAGGTGCTGTTGCACGGCGCGGACATCCACGGTGCGCGCGGTCTTGCCGGTCTTGAGGGCAAGCGCGGCGGCGTAGCCGGCGGCATAGCCGCCGTTCTGGATGTCCGGCTGCATGCGGATCAGCGGCACGGCGTCGCGGTGCGCGCTGATGCCGAGCGCGACGACGAGGAGGCCGTCCCAGCCTTTGGGCAGCAGGCTGCGGTACGGAATGTTCTCGATCAGTCTGCCGGTCGGGTAGGGCCACGGCCAGATGTGCAGGAACGGATCCACGACGTAGCCGTGCGTGTCGAAGCCGCCGCCGCGCGCCTGCACGACCGTGTCGGGAAACGTGCGCGAGGCAAGCTGGTCTCGGACATTGAGGATGTGGTCACCGACGATGCGGCGGCGCTCGCGTGTATCTATGAGTTGGCCGAGATCGAACGCGGACTGGAATTTGTGCTTGGCGAAGACGTAGAGGTGCCAGACGTCGAGCAGGTCGCTTTCGTCGGTGAGCGTGTAGTCGGTGTTGATCATGTTGATGCCGAGCTGGCGCGGCGGCAGCCCGACGCCCTGCATGCCGAAGTCGCTCGCGTCGGTGGTCAGGCACGGCGCGCCCGCGGCGGCGGCGATGTCGGAGTTGCCGGTGGCGTCAATCACGACCTTCGCGCGCACGACACCGCGGCCCTGTGGCGTCGCGAGCACGACGCCGGTGACCTTTTGCCCCTCGACCAGCGCGCCGCAGCCGGTCGTGCCGAACCAGATGTCCGCGCCGGCCTTGAGCAGTTCGCTGCGCCACAAATTCGCGCGCTGCTCGATGCCCCAGATGCGTCCGCCCGGCTTCCACGGCTGCCGCTCGTCCTTGATCGTGTCGGTGAAGCCGACGCGATTGCCGGAGCAATAGCCGGTGATTTCGCCGACCGTGCCGACGCCGCCGAGCGCGGAGAGCGCCTCGACGACGAGCGTCTTCGCGCCCTGCCGCGCGGCGCCGATACCGGCCGGCGCGCCCGCGGTACCGCCGCCGATGACGACCACGTCGTAAGCGCCCCACACCGGCACGACGCCCGCCTCCTGCGGAATCGTCGGCGACTTCTGCGTCGGCCGCACGCCGGTCAGCAGCTCGCGTACTTCGCCTGCGACGATCTTTTCGCCGGCCTTCGCGCCCGCAACGCGCGGCTGCTGCGGAGCGCGCAGGCTCCTGGCTTCCTGCGCAGCGGCCGCACCGACGCGCGTGCCGGCCTCCAGCAGCGCGAGCGGGCGCATCAGTTTGGCCGCGTCGCTGCGCGCGACAGCGGCGCAGCCGCCGAGCACATAGACGCGGTCGAGGCCCTGGGGTTGAAACGCGGCGACGGAGTCCAGCGCTTGGCCGCGACCGAGCAGCGCATCGGGCGGCACCTCGAAAAGCACGTCGGAGGTGATCTGCTGGCCGGGGTCAAAGGTGAAGGTCCGCGCCATCTGGTCGGCCTCGGCCCACGCGGCGGGTGTGTCGCCGGCCATCGGCAGCTTCAGCGTGTACTCGATGACCTGGTAGTTGACGTTCGTGCCGCCGGCGTATTCCGGCGCGCGCGCGGTGTAGGGTGGGGCGATGACGCGCGCGGTCAGGTTCTCGCTCTCGCGCACCGCGCCGCCGATGACGACGCGCTTGAACGTGTGCTGGCCCGCCGGATAGGGGCGGAACCCGGCGCCCGCGAGCCGCGCAACCAGCGCGCGGTCTGTCGCATCCACGAGCACCTTCGCGATCACCGCCTGCCGCCCGGCGCGGTTGGCCATGACGATGCCGCACGGCTGGCCGGCGGCGTCGCGCAGCACATGCGTGGCCTGGCAACTGTAGAGGAACGGCACGCCGGCCTTGATGAGTGCGTCGTCGAGCGTCCTCTTCACGTGCATCGGCCGCGGCGGCGGAATCGGATTGGGCGGCGGATTCCGCTCGGTGTGCAACACCTCGATCTCACCCAGCAGGAGGCGCGTGGCCGTGTTGCTTTTCTGCACGGCGAACTTCACGTAGCGCGCGGTCGCGCTGACCGGCGCGGCCCACGTCTGGCAATCGTCCAGGTTGGTGTGCTTGCCCGGCAGCGTGCTGGTGGGCGCGCCGAGCTGGGCTACCTCGCGCCACGTCTGCTTGTCGTCACTCACAAAAACCGTCACACGCTGTGCGCTGAATTTTCCGTCCGGGCGGTGATAGGACATCAGTCGCACCGCCTCGAGTTCCTGCGGCGCTTTGAGATCGGCGATGATCTGCACGTCGCCGGCATACTGGACGCTCTCGGCGCTGGCGGAACCCCACGCGCCATCGGTCAGCGCCGAGGGCGGCTTGGTGTCCGGGTGCGCGCCGCCGGCGGGCACATCCGTGGTGTAGGTCAGCGCGATCCGGTTCGGGCTGACGCGGAAATCGTTGGTGGCAAAATGGAAAATTTTACAGGCGAGTGGCGACTTGGGTTCCTCGCCCGGTTCGAGCCAGAGCCGCAGCGTCGCGGTCATGTCGTCGCCGAGGTAGGGGCGCGGCGCGGCGAGGAAGACCTTCGCGCCCTGTTCCGCGGCGGCGACCGCCGCGGCCACCGCGCCGCCGCTGCCGCCGACGACGAGCACATCGGCCTCGGCCGCGACCGGGATGGCGCGCGCCGCCTCCTCCACCACCGCCGCCGGGACGGCCTGGCAAGCCCAGACCAGAACGGCGCTCCACCGGAGAAAAGTTTTCATGTTGTTGCCTCGTTGGAAACCACACACCGGCCGCGCGGATAACGTCCGGCTCACAGGTTTATTTGAGGAACTTTTCCAAGGCTTGGAACAGTTGGGTGGCCAGTTTCCAAGCCTTGGAAACTGGCGCCGGCTTCAACTGTTCCAGCGGGTGGGTTTGCCATGCAGCCGGCGGCGCAGCCAGTAGGCGGCGCCGAGCATGAGCAGCAGGTTGAAGGACGCCGGTTCCGGGATGGCGGTCAGCAGGAGGTCGTTGTTCTGGCCATCGCCGCTGTTGAAGTCGTAGCGGAGCGAGAACAGATTGGTGGCCGTGCCGCCGCCGGTGACTGCGCTGAAGAGCGTGTTGTTATAGAGGTTGGACACCGCGCCAAAGGCGTCGGTGATCTGGAAATAGCGGTTGGTGCCATCGAACGCGCTGATACCGGTGAAGAGGTTGTTGTAGAGCAGGAACGTATCGCCGGCGTTCCACGTGTAGGTGGAAAGGTCCAGTTTCAACTGCGGCATGCCGCTGCCGGTGTAGTCGAGGCTGTTGCTGACCACGCTCATGTCGTGTGTGGTGGCGCTGCCGATCCAGAACAGGTTCGTCGAGCCGCCGGCCAGCGTCAGGCTCTGGAAGAAATTCGTGTCGCCGCCCGTGCCCGGCGTCAGGGTGCCGCCGGCGAGGTTGGTGACGGCGCCGGCGTAGCTGCCACTGCCCAGCGCCAGCGCGCCGTTGCCGATGATCAGGCCACCGGCAACCGTTCCACTGTTGGTCAGATTCTGGCCAGCGAGGAGGGTGAAGCTGCTGCCAAGCGCGGACACGTCGAGTCTGGCTCCGCTGGCGATGCTGATGAAGTTGCTGCCGAGCATGCCATTGCCGGCCAGCGCGAGGGTACCGCCGCTGATCGTGGAGCCACCGTTGTAGGTGTTGACACCGGAGAGGGTCCAGATACCGGCGCCAACCTTGTTGATCGCTGCCTTGGAACTCGCGTCCACACTGTCGGTGATCTCACCATCAAATTGCGTGTTGGAACCCAGGGCGCCCACGCTGAACGTGGTGCGACCGGCCTGATTGCCGCCCGCCCGCAGGGTGGTGCCGGCCGCGCCAGCCAAGGAGCCCAGGTGGAGAGTCTTATCGGCGCCACCGGTGTTGTTATTGAAAGCGAGTGTTCCGCCGACCACTTCCCACGTCCCGCTGGAACTGCCGGCTGCTTCATGGTTGAACCAGATGTTGCCATTGCTGCTGACGAACGTGCCGTTGAAACTGCTGTTATCGCCCCAAAGTTGCAAGGGACTGGCTCCAGCCTTGGCGAGCCAGCCTGCCCCGGAGAGATTGGTGCCATTGGTCAGGATCAGGTCGCTGCTGGCGTCGAGGATGTTGCTGCTGGCCGCAGCGACTTGGATAGCATTGCTCACCACCCAACCGGAACCCCCGGTGGCGCGCAAGGTGCCATTGCTCAAGGTGACGGGCCCGGCACCCAACGCATGGTTGGTGGCGATGGCCAGCACGCCGCCACGGATGAGCGTACCGCCGCCGTAGGTGTTCACATTGGCGAGCGTGAACGTGGAGGAACCAGCTTTAGTCAGGCTGTAGCCATTCCCGCCATCGCCAATGACGCCGTTGAAGATGGCGCTGTCATTGCCGCCGCCGGTCAAGGTACGGCTGCCGCCGGATAGGGTGACGGTACCGAGAAAGGTCAGGTTTTTGCTGTTGCTACCGCCCAGGGTGCTGTCGGCGGCGACGAACACGTTGTTGGAAATGTAGCTGACCCCGCTAGCCGATTGAGCGGCGCGCAGCAAGCCGCCGGTCAAGGTAAGCGTGCCTGTACCCAGCGCGCTGTTGCCGATGATGAGCAGATTCCCGCCGGTCGGAACCAGTGTGCCGCCGGAGTAGGTGTTGTTACCGCTCAACACCGTACTGCTGCCGCCGCCGCTGGTGACGGTGACGAATCCGGCCTCGCCGGCCCAATCGCTGACCGGGCCTTGAATGCGCAAAACACCACTGACAGGTGTACTGAACGTGACGCCATTGCTGCCAATGGCGAAACCGCGCTTGGCATTGATGGCGATGTCGGAAGCGGGCCCCACGAGAACACCACCATTGATAAGGATGTTGGTGGCGGTCGTTGCTGTTGGAACTGCGCCTAGATGGGCATCCGAACCGATCTGAAGAGTGCTGGAGACCAGTGAAACACCGCCACTGAACGTGTTATTGGCAGAGAAGGCCACCGTGCCGCCGCCCAGTATGGTCAAGCGATAGTTGCCGCCATCATCACCGATGCTGCCGTTGTAGTTGACCTTGCCACCGAGCACCGTATTGGTCTGGTCGGCGCGTAGCGTGATCGGTTCGCTTAACGTCAGCGTACCATTGCCCGCCTTGGTGATGTCGAAGGCATTGAGTCTGACGCCACCGACATTACCGGTGACGACGCCACCCACCGTCAAGGTGTTGGCGCTGGTGGTCAAGGTCAGATTACTGCCCAGCGTGACCAAGCCCGAACCCAAGCTCACGGCGCGGGTACCTGTATAGGTGAAATCCTTATTCCATGTCTGGGCGTTGGTATTGCCGTTGGTCACTCCAGACGACAGGCTATCGAGTGTGCCGCCGTTGATGGTGAGTGTGCCGGAGCCCAGCGCGTAGTTGTGATTCAGGTTGAGGGTTCCGGCATTGAGGGTGACATCGCCACTGATGGTGTTGCTGCCGTTGAGCGACAAGGCACCTTCATTATTGGCCAGGGAACCCAGCGTGTTGTTGGCCATCAGCACCAAGCCACCACTGCCGATTTTAGAGATGCTGCCCGCGCCGCTCAAGACCGCCTGATTGGTGACGCCAAAGGCTTGGGTGTCAAAAATGACTGGTCCTGAGACGTTATAGGTCGCGCTCGTACTAACCAGCCAACTGCTCGTGGTCTGCGCGGCTTGCAGAGTGCCACCCGCCAGATTGACCGTCAGGAGCGCCTTGCCGCTCATCGTCAACTGTTTCATCGAAAGCAGCCCGCCATTCAAATTGATGTAGCCGTTGGTGGCGTTGTAGCCCTGAATCGTGGCCACCGTGGCCGTGCCGCTGTTGACCGTCAGCGTGGCCCCAATACCGACATAGGCAAACAACATGGTTTGATTTGTATGAATATAGACACCACCGTCCACGGTAAGCGCCGCTTGACCCAACGCGCCATTGGCGAGGATATCGCCAGCGGAGCCGCGGCTCTCCAAGGTGCCGCCTGTGATATACAGCGCGCCGTTGTTTTGGTCGCCAATACGCAACGCGCGTCCGGAACCTTCGGCGGTGGTGTTCGTAAAGATCGTCGTGCCCAAATCGGCGGTGTAGTAGAGGGCGTTGTTGGCCTTGTTCGTCACATAGAGGGAGACGCTATACATGCCGCCTGTCGGTGCCATGGTGCTGGTCCGCCAGTTAGCGGTCTCAAGCCAGTTGGTGCTGGAATTGCCGTTCCAACCATAGGCGGCGGCCAGCGCTGGCGCGCTGATCAGAAAGGGCGCTGCTAGCAACAGCTTGAACAGCGAACGGCAAGCACACACCTTCACGACGGTCCCTGTACTATGTCTCATAGGCCCTCATCAACACACAACGTGCATACATCTAATGGAACACCCAAAAGGCGCGGCTGTTTACCGCAGATGCGGGGAAAAATCAAGGTGAAAGTAACGTCCCCAAGTGGCGGCCAACACGTCATCGAATTTCTAATGGCGTTCCATCTGCGCTTGGCTTATCTTTTCGCAGATATTGAGCGTGACTTGTGTCGGACTCACTGAAAAAAACGTTTCGCACTTGGTGGCTCTATCCGGCGCTGTTCCTGTCGCTGGGAGGCCTGATTTTCTTCACGGGCAGGCTGTATTGGCAGCATGTCGAGACAGCCGCCTTGGAGGAGGCGCTGGACGGGTTGAAGGATGTGGTGGACTTCAAGGTGGAGCAGGTGTCGCGGTGGCGTGAAGCGCGGATGAACACCGCGGACACGCTCATCATGAATCCCGGAGTGGTGCAATGGCTGGGCCGCCTGGTGCAGCAGCCTGACGCGCCGGGGTTGCAAGCGGATGTGCTCCAGTGGTTGCAACGGATGAAGGGCAAGTATGGCTATGGCGATGGGGCCTTGGTCTCGCCAGCGGGTCAGGTGCTGCTGACCATTCGCCCGGATATGGCGGAACTGCGGCCGGAGGTGCAAGCCCTGCTGACCGCAAGTCGTCAGAGTGGCAGTCCCATGCTTTCGGATTTCTACCTGACCACCAATGCGCAACCCGTGCGTCTGACTCTGGTGATTCCTTTTATGCTGCCGGTCAGTCCGGCGGAGGGGACCAACTATTTTCATCTCCTGATTCGAGTCCAACCCTATGAGTATCTCTACAAACTGCTCAAAACCTGGCCCACGCCGAACGAGAGCGGTGAGATGCTGTTGGTGCGGCGGGAACACGACGAGGTCGTGGTGCTGAACGAGGCGCGCTTCCAGCCTGGTTCGGCGCTGACCTTGCGCCAAGCCCTGACGCTGACCAACGCACCCATGGTTCGTGCCGTACAGGGGGAGTCCGAAATGGTCAGGGCGGTGGATCATCGCGGTCACGAGGTCCTCGCCGTGGCCAAGGCCATCCCCCAGACCGCTTGGTTCATGGTGCTGACGCTGGATCGTCAGGAAGTGTTCCGGGGCCTTGAACCTGCGCGCCGCCTGGTCTGGCTGACCATCTGCGTGGCCATCTGGTTGATCGGCCTGTTGGTGGTGTTGCTGGCCCAGAGCCATCGTCTGCATGTCTATCGGCGCGAGAATGAACTGGAGGCGGAATACCATGGTCTGTTCGATCATGTGGCGGATGTTGTGTTCATCAAGGATCTGCAGGGTCGGATCCTGATGGCCAATGCGGTGGCCAGCGCGCGCTATGGTTATACGCGCGAGGAATTGCTCCGCATGACGACCATGGACCTGCTTGTCCCGGAAGCGCATGCGCATCTCCCCGGATTCATGCGGGCGCTTCAGGCGTCCGGGCAGACGATTTTCGAGACCACGCATCGCCGGAAAGATGGCGTCACCATGCCGGTTGAGGTGAGTGCGCGCTTGACGGAGTTTCGCGGACAGCCGGCGCTGATGTCCGTCATTCGTGACCTGGCGCCGCGCCGGGAGGCGGAGGCTGCCTTTGAGAAGCAACGGCAATTGCTGTTGACGTTGATCAATGCGCTGCCGGATTTGATCTACGTCAAGGATATCCAGCATCGTTTCCTGTTGGCGAACGCGAGCACCGCCCGCCACATGGGGGTGGCTTCCCCGGACGGCCTGCTGGGCAAGACGGATCATGACTTTTTCAAGCGGGAGGTTGCCGATGCTTATGCCGCCGATGAGCGGATGATCCTCACGTCCGGGCAGGCGCTGGTCAACCGCGAGGAGGCTAGTGTGGCGCCAGATGGGCGGGAGGTCTGGTTCTCTTCCACCAAGGTGCCGCTCCGCGATCAGGCCGGCCAGGTGATCGGGCTGGTCGGCATTGGCCACGACATCACGGCCTTCAAGGCGCTGACGGGGAAACTCCAGACGGCCTATGCACGCAGCATCGGCTTGGAACTGGCGATCACGCGCAGCCCGGCAGTGGTACTCCTGCGCGCGCAAGGTTTGGGCACCCCGTTGGAATATGTCTCGGATAATGTCAACCGTTGGGGCTATGACGCCACCCATCTGGTTGGGCAGACGGAACTGCCGTGGATCCATGTTGAGGAGCGCACCCGCGTGGCGGAGGAAATCCGCCAGCAACTGGCGGGACAGGCGACGGAATTCCGGCTGGATTACCGGCTCATGACCCGGGCGGGTGAGGTACGCTGGGTTGAAGAACATATCCGTGTGGCGGGCGACGATCCGCATGTGCTGCAACAGGCGCAGAGCCTGCTTCTCGATGTGACCGCACAACGCGCCCTCGAGGATGAGTTGCGACAGGCGCAGAAGATGGAGACCATCGGCCGGCTCGCCGGCGGCATCGCCCACGACTTCAACAACCTGCTGCAAGTGATCCTCGGTTTTGCGGAACTGCTGGCCGGCGAAGTCGCCGCCCACGAGCGGCAGCGACGCGATGTCCATGAAATCCAGACCGCCGCCCAACGCGCGCGCGATCTGACCAACCGCCTGCTCGCTTTCAGTCGCAAACAAATGTTGCAGCCTATCCGGGTGGACCTCAACACGCTGCTGACCAACGAACGCACGGCGCTGGAACAGGCCCTCGGTGGCAAAATTGATCTGCATCTGGAACTGGCGACAGAGCTTTGGCCGGTCAAAGTGGATCCCGGCCAGCTTCAGCAGATCGTCACCCATCTCTGCGCCAACGCGCGCGACGCGATGCCGGATGGTGGTCGCCTCACGCTTTCGACGCGGAACCTGACTTTCACCGGCGAAGACGTGCGCCTGCATCCAGATGCGCGGGTCGGCGCGTTTGTCTGCCTCGCGTTGGCCGATTCGGGCAAGGGCATGAGCGACGAGGTGCGCGCGCACGTTTTCGAGCCGTTCTTTACCACCAAGGAGCCGGGTCGCGGCACCGGCCTCGGTCTGGCGATGGCCTATGGCATTATCAAGCAGCATGAGGGCTGGATTCATGTCTACAGCCAGGTGGGCCTCGGCACGACGTTCAAGCTCTACCTGCCCGCCTTGGTGGCACAGGGGGCGGCGGCGCCGACGCCGCAACCCAGGAACCTGGCGGGAGTGCGTGTGCTGCTGGTGGAGGATGAGGATGGCGTGCGCGACCTGGCCTGCCGCGTTCTGCGTGGACGGGGCTGCACGGTGCTGGCCGCGTCCACGGTAGCCGAGGCCGAGGCTGTGTGGAGTCGGGAGAGCGGCCGTTTTGACGTGGTGTTATGCGATGTGGTGCTGCCTGACGGCAACGGGCTGGATCTGGTGGACCGCTGGCAGGCGACGGGCGCACGGTGCCTGTTCATCCTTTCCAGCGGCTACACCGATGAACGCGCGCGCTGGCCGCTGATTGCCCAGCGTGGTTATGAATTTCTGCAAAAGCCCTATCCCGCCAACGAACTCCTGCAACTGGTGGCGCGCAAGGCGGGGCACGCATGAACGGGTCTGGTCCAGGGGTTGGAAACACCACGGGCCTGTTTTTCCAGGGGTTGGAAAAACCTGCGCGCGTGCGCCGGTCCTGTTGTTGCCCAGTTTCCGGGCCTTGGAAAAAAGCAACGGGTTGGTTCCAGGCCTTGGAAAGGACTGCGGCCCACACGGAAAGTGAGCTGACATGAGCGAGTGGTTGAAGTCACAAATGGATTTCATCTATGTGGCCTATGGCTTGGCGTTTTTCTTTCTCGCCATCGCCGCCTGGTCCCTGCGCCGTCAGCGCTCGGGTACGCCCCGCTGGATCTGGCTGGTGGCGTTCGGCGTCATCCATGGGGCGAATCTCTGGCTGGAAGGCCTGATGTATGGCTGGTCCTGGCTGCCGGGCGGTACCCTGCGGCTGCTCCTGCGCCTGCTCTCTTTCGTCTGCCTGCTGGAATTCGGGCGCGCCAGTCTGGCCGCGGTCTGGCCGCGGTTTCCGGGCCCCTGGTTGCATCTGCCCTGCTTGGCCATCGTGTTCTCTTATGCGGGCAGCGAACTGTCCACCTTGCAGGCGGTGGTGCGCTATGCCGTCGGCCTGCCCGCCGGTCTGCTGACCACGTGGGCGCTGCTGCGCCATGCTGCTCCTCGCGGGCGGCCAGAGCGGTTGCAGTTGCAGGTGGCGGCTCTGCTCATGGGTATCTACACGCTGTTGATTGGCGCGGTCGTCGCGCCGGCGCCCTGGCCGCCGGCCGCTTTCCTGAACGAGGCGGAAATCTGGCAACTGACCGGCTGGCCGGCGCAGTGCTGGCGTGGCGGCCTGATCTTTGGCGTGGCGATCCTCCTGTGGTGGCATTACTGCCGCGGACAGGAGGCCAGTGCGGGGCGCGAGGGCAGCCTGTTCTGGTGGCATTATCTGCGGTGGGCCATGCCCTTTGTCGCGCTATTGCTGGGCTTGGGCTGGCTGATCACCGAGCGGGCCGGAAGGATGGAAACCAAACGCCTGCGCACCGACATCCTGTGGCGCGCCAATCTGATGGCCGCCGCCTTGGATGCCGACCACGTCGCCCGGTTGCAGGGTTCACCGGCAGATCTGGCTCGTCCTGATTACCAGATTATCAAAACACAATTGCAGCGCCTGCGCCGGGCCGATCCGGGCACTCGTTTTTGCTATGTGGCTGCTCCCAATGCGCAGGGTGACTTCATCTGCCTGGCCGACTCCGGGCAGGTGCTTTCGCGCCATGCGTCTGTACCCAGGGAGTGTTGTCAGGCGGGCAGCGTGGCGCTTAAACAAGTCTGGCAAAGTGGACAGGGCAGGTTGGAGGAAGCCTGGTCGGATGCAAGAAAACAATGGGTGCTGGCACTGGCGCCCATCAAGGATGCACAGGGTCAACTCTGCGCCGTGCTGGGCATGGAGGCGGATGTGGCCGGTTGGGAGCTGGTCGTGGCCAAGCAACGCATGTGGCCGATTCTGGCGGTGATGTTGTTGATGGTGCTGTTGATCGCAGCCTTCGTTGTGGTGCAACGGGTGCAGATGCTGACCGACTGGTTGGCGGAATCCGAGGAACGCCATCGTTCCCTGTTTGAGAACAGTGGCGTGGTCATGGCGTTGCTGGATGCCGAGACTCTGCGGGTGGTGGCCGCCAATCCGGCGGCGGCGGCGTTCTATGGCTATCCGCAGTCCGAACTCATCGGCATGCCAGCCACGCAATTCAGCCAGCGGTCACAGGAGGAATTGAGCGTTATCATCCGTGCCGCGGAGCAATCGCCCAAGCGGGTGCGCGGGCCACACCGGCTGGCTGATGGCAGCATCCGTACCGTCGAGGTCTGCGTTTCCCCTTTGTTGGTTCGTCGGCGGCGACTGGTCTTCATCATCGTCATGGACGTGAGTGACCAGGTCCGGGCCGAGTGCGCCTTGCAGGAAAACGAAGCGCGTCTGCGCAAGATCTATGACTCGATGGCCGAGTTGATGTTGCTGGGGGAAGTGGTGTGCGACGAGAAGGGGGCGGCCACGAACGTCATCCTGTTGGATGGGAACGCGAGTTTCCTGCGGGTGTTTGGTTTGAGACGCGAAGAGGTGGTCGGTCGTCTGGCGTCGCAGGTTTTTGGCGGTCTGCCGGCGTTCTTGGAGCCCTGTGCCGCCGTCGTCGCCAGTGGTCAGCCGCAACATTTCGAGAGCGCGCACGTGGCCCTGGGCTTGCAGTTGGATGTCTCGCTCTTCTCGCCGGAACCCAGGCGCTTTGCCCTGTTTGCCACCGATATCACCGCCAGAAAATACGATGAGGAGCAACTGCGCCTGCAAGGCGCGGCGCTCGCCGCTGCCGCCAACGGCATCGTCATTACAGATCGCCTCGGCCGGATCATCTGGGCCAATCCGGCGTTCACCGCGATCACCGGCTATGAACTGCGGGAAGTCCAGGGCCAGACCATGGCCTTTCTGCGGTCCGGCCAGCACCCGCCGGAGTTTTATGCTGACTTGGATGAGTCCTTCAGGTCCGGGCGCGTCTGGAGCGGGGAGCTCATCAACCGCCGCAAGGATAACCGTCTGTACACAGATGCCACCACCATCACGCCGGTGCGTAACCGTGAGGGGGTGGTCACCCATTTCGTCGAGATCAAGCAGGACGTCACGGACCAGCGCTCGCTACAGCAGCAATTCCTGCAGGCGCAGAAGATGGAAAGCATCGGGCGGCTGGCTGCGGGCATCGCCCACGATTTCAACAACCAGTTGCAGGGTATTCTCGGCTTCAGCGATCTGCTGCGCCGCGCACTGCCGGAGGGTGACCAGCGCCGCGCCGATGTTGAGGAAGTGCGCAAGGCCGCCTATGCGGCGGCTGATCTGACCCGGCAACTGATGGCCTTTGGTCGTAAGCAGGCTCTCGCCATGCAGATCATGGATGTGACCGCGGTGATCCGCCAAAACCAGAAGATGTATCAACGCCTGCTGGGCGAAGACGTGGAATGCGAGTTGAACCTTGCCCCTGATCTGGATCGCATCAAAGCCGACCCGAGCCAGGTGGACCAGGTCCTGATGAACCTGCTGGTCAACGCGCGGGACGCCATGCCGCAGGGCGGTCGTGTCAGCATCTCGGCCTATAACATCACGCTTGATGCGCGCGATGTGGGACATTGGAAAGATGTCCGCCCCGGTCGTTTCATCGTGCTGGCGGTTTCCGATACCGGTGTGGGCATGCCAGAGGAAGTGGTGCCGCACATCTTTGAACCGTTTTTCACCACGAAGGAGAAACATCGCGGCACCGGCTTGGGCCTGGCCACCGTCTATGGCATCACCCGTCAGCATGGCGGCTGGATTCATGTTTATAGCCAGTTGGGCTCGGGCACCACCTTCAAACTCTATTTTCCGGCGCTTGCCAGCGCCGAGGAGCCCTCAGTCATCCCCCGGCCGCCGCCCACCGAGGTGGAAACCAAGGGCAAGGGGCAGCGTATTTTGCTGGTCGAGGATGAGGGCGGTGTGCGCGCCCTGGCTCTGCGCATCCTGACCGAGAGCAACTACAACGTTACGGCCGCCGCCACGGTGGGCGAGGCGCTGAAACTCTATGCCGCCGCCGAGACGCCCTTTGAGATGGTGTTGAGCGATGTGGTGTTGCCCGACGGCAATGGCCTTGAACTGGTGGAGCAGTTGCTGGCGAAGCAGCCCGGTCTGCGCGTCTTGATGGCCAGTGGCTATACCGATGAACGTTCGCGCTGGCCGGCCATTCAGTCGCGCGGTCTGCGCTTCATCCCCAAGCCCTATCCCGTCGCGCTGTTGTTACGAACGGTACACGAAGTCATCCACGCGCCGGTGCCGCCGCCGGCAACAGGTGGTTGACGGATGGCGGGGTGCTTGTTAAGGAAACCGCGGACGACATCGCCAAAACTGGAACGGATGGAAGGAGAACCACGATGAAAAAAAACAGGACGTATGCGTTCACGCTGATCGAACTGCTGGTGGTGATGGCCATCATCGGTACCCTGGCCGCGCTGTTGCTGCCGGGGCTGTTCCGTTCCTTGAGTGCCGGCCGCGGGGCCACCTGCGCACAGAACGCTCATCAGATTGCCGTGGCCTTCAAGAATTACGAGAGCGATCACGGCTGGCTGCCGTGGCGCACCTCGGGGCTGTGGAAGGAAATCACGTCACCCAAGGGCAACACGTCCTTTGGTCCCGGCGGCACCTGGTGGATGAGTTTGCTGGGCAACTCCAAATACCTGCCGACGGATTTGAAACGCACCGTCTGGCGTTGCCCGGAAGTGCGTCAGGTCGAAATTGATGCCCAGGATGCCAACGGCTGGACTGGCGGTGTGGGTGGCTATGGGGCCCTGTATAACCTGCTGCAAACTGAATTTGGTTCCAGCAGCAACCGGCAGGGCAAGGTGCGCAGTTCCGATGTGGCGCGTCCCGCGTACATCTGGATGGTGGGCGATGTCGGTCATCCTTTGGCGGGCGCGACCCCGGGCGATGGCCGCTATATTCGCACCAATCATGGTTTCTCGCGCCCCTCCACACTGGGAGGGTGGTCGTTCGCCGGAACGCCTCCGCCGGTCCAGCCGGCCGTGCGTCACAACAGTTTTGCCAACTTCGCCACCGTGGATGGTCATGTGACCAAGATGAATTGGGATGGGATGAGGACCGAGGTCGGTAACTTCACCGGGCGCGGCGAATTCTAAACCTGTAGATAGGTTCATGGCCTTTCCCCCAGTTCAATCCAAGACGGTGCTGGTGACCGGCTGCTCGACCGGCATCGGCTGGGCGACGGCGCACGTGTTGCGCGCGGCCGGCTGGCAGGTCTTCCCGACGGCGCGCAAGGCGGCCGACCTGGAGAAACTGCGCGCCGCCGGCTTCACGCCCGTGACGCTCGATATCGCCAGCGGCGAAAGCGTGCGCGCGGCGGCGGCCGGGACGCTCCAACTCACCGGTGGCAAACTGGGCGCGCTGGTGAACAACGCCGGTTACGGCCAGCCCGGCGCCTTGGAGGACCTCTCGCGCGCGGCGCTACGCGAGCAGTTCGAGACGAACGTCGTTGGCCTGCAGGATTTGACCAATCAGTTTATCCCGCTGTTCCGCCAGCAGGGGTGGGGGCGGATCATCAACGTCAGCAGCGTGGTGGGACGGTTACCGCTGCCGCTGATGGGCGCCTATTGCGCCAGCAAGTATGCGCTCGAAGCGCTGAGCGACTGCTTGCGGCTGGAATTGCGCGGCTCCGGCGTCGCGGTCAGCATTGTGGAGCCGGGTCCGATCAAGACGGATTTCCGCCCCAACGCGGCTGCCGCGGGTTGGAAGCATCTGGCGGATTTGAAGCACTCGCGCTTTGCCGGGTATTACCGGCGCAATGCCGAGGAGCCCCATCGTCCCAAGACGCGCGACCGTTTTGAACTGCCACCCGAAGCCGTCAGCGAAAAAATCCTGCACGCCATGGTGGCCGACAACCCGCGCACGCGCTATCCGGTGACGTTGGTGGCGTGGGCCGGCGCAGCCTTGCGCCGCGTGGCGCCGGATGCGCTCATGGATCAACTGCTCTCCCACCGCGTGGCGGACTGAAAAGAAAAACAGGCAACCTTCCGGTTGCCTGTTTCGCGCTGACAGTTTTCCCAGTATTACTGCTGCTGCTTCATCTGCTCCTGCAGCATTTTCAGGAGCGGATTGTCGCCGCCCTTCTTGCCGTCGCCGGACTTCTTGCCGCCGCCCATGAGCGCGGCCAGCGGATTCATTTCCTGCTCGGTGTAGCCCTTGGGCATCTGGAAGACATCGGCGGCGGGGCTGATTTTCTTGAGGGACGTCACTTCCATCGTCACGGTGGATTCCTGCGCGTTGCCGTTGGGGTCCGTGGCGCTGTTCTTGGTGATCACCTTGAGCGGGAAGCCCTGCGCCTTGTTCATCTGGTCGGCGATCAGCCTGTCGAGGTCGGCATTGCCGGTCTTCATCTCCTTACGCATGGCGGCGAAGGTCAGCGCGTCATCCTTGAGCGCTGTGGTCACCCACATCTCCTCCTCGTTGGCCGTGCTGGTGGCTTGCTTCATGCCCATGAAGTTGATCTCCATGGTGTAGGACGTGCGGAATTTATAATGCGTGGTCGGCAGCCCGTGGATCGCCGGCCCTTTTTCCTCCAGCAGTTTCTCGGCCTTCTGGTCTTTGATCTTCATGTTCATCATGCCCATCATGCCGCCGGCCATGCCGAGCATCGCGTTCATGTCCCACGTGCCATAGGTTTTCTCGCCGGGATTGACGAGGTGGGCGGTCTTGCCCGCGTCGGTGGTGAGCAGGTAATTGCCGGTGCCCATCATCGGGTTCTTGCTCTCGGTGAATTCGATCTTCGCCTTGCTGCCATCCACGATGGCGTGGACCGTGGCGTTGGCCATCTCGGCGTGCTTGCCGCCCTCGGCCTTGGTGACCGACGTGTATTCCCACCCCGCGCGCGCCGTCAGCGCCGCGCATAGCAAACCGACCGCACCCAGCATCATTTGTTTCTGCATGTTGGCTCCTTTTAGGTTGGCGGGACTCTAGCCGTTGACCGCTGAAAAGCAAGCGCCGAGGATGGGCCACACAAGGCACAAGGGGGCACACAGGAAAGCCGCGTCCGCACCTTTCCTGACCTTGGAAAAGCTGGCGTGTTTCCATCCAAGCCTTGGGAAACTCGCTCCGCCGTTCCTCTGCTTCCGGTTTCTGCTTCCCACCGGCGCGGCGGCGGCTATACTGCACGCAGAAATGATGCGTGAGGGGCCTACATCATGAATGAAGCTGCCGCTGTTCCGCCAGTCGCCGCGTTCAAAGACCGTCGTATCGGGCTGATGGTCTTTGGCATTCTGCTGATCCTGCTGGGCGCGCTGGTCGCATTCGCAATCCCGTTCATGTTGCTGGGGCAGCTCATGGCCTCGCGGATGCCGGATGCGCCGGTGACGCCCATGCAGTTCATCTGGCCGGCGATCCTGATGTATCTGGGGGTCGCGACGGTGTTCATCTGGCTGGGCATCGGGTCAATCAAGTGCCGCCGTTGGGCGCGCGCGCTGCTGCTGGTCATCGGCTGGATGTGGCTGATCATGGGCATCGTCGGGGTCATCTCTGTGGGCGTCATCATGCCGCAGGTTTTCTCCCATATGCCCGCGCCGGCGGGCGCGCCACCGCTGCCGCCGGCCGCGATCACGGTCATCACGCTGATCATGCTGGCGTTCTGCTCGGTGATTTACATCCTCATCCCCGGCGCGCTGGTCTTCTTCTACCGCAGCCCGCACGTCAAGGCGACCTGCGAGTTGCGTGACCCGGTGTCGCGCTGGACCGACGCGTGTCCGCTGCCGGTGCTGGCGATCAGCCTGTTGCTGGGGTGCGGCGCGGCGTTCATGCCGCTGATGATCCTGTTCTATCACAGCATCGTGCCGTGCTTCGGTGCCTACATCAGCGGCCTGCCGGGCGCGGTGGTCGTGCTGGTGACAACGCTGGTCTATGCGTGGGCGGCGCGGGCCACGTACAAGTTGCAGATGGCCGGCTGGTGGGTGGCGTTGCTCGGTTTTGCGCTGTGGGTCCTCTCCGCGGCCATCACGATGGCACGGATAGGGCTGCTGCCGATGTACGAGCACATGGGCTTTCCCAAGGAGCAACTCGACCTGCTCAAGCAGATGGAGTTCTTGAACAGCCCGCTGCTCTGGATTTTGATGGTGGCCGCGTGGGTGCCGTTCCTTGGCTACATCATCTACACCAAGAAATATTTCAGGCCGGGAAGGGCAGGGTAGGGCGCATGCGGATCCTGGTGGCGGAAGATAATGCGGTGTTCCAGAAGATTCTGGAGAACAACCTGAAGGCGTGGGGGTACGAGGTTGTGCTGGCCTCCGATGGCACCGAGGCGTGGAAAATTCTGTGTGGTCCCACCGCGCCGCAACTGGCCGTCCTCGATTGGATGATGCCCGGCATGAGCGGTATTGAGTTGTGCAAGAAAATCAGGCAGGAGAATCGCGAGCCCTACACCTATGTGATCTTGCTAACGGCCTTGCATGGCGAAGACGAATTGGTCGCCGGTATGGAGGCGGGTGCAGATGATTATGTCACCAAGCCCTTCAAGCCCGCCGAATTGCGCGTCCGCCTGCGCGCCGGCAAACGGGTGGTTGAGCTGCAGAACGATCTGGTGCAGGCGCGCGAGGCCTTGCGCGTCAAAGCCACCCACGATTCGTTGACCGGGTTGTGGAATCACGAGGAAATCTTCCGCCTGCTCGACCTCGAACTGTTCCGCGCTGAGCGGCAGAAGACGCCCGTCGGCATCGTGCTGGCCGATATTGACCATTTCAAAAAGATCAATGACACCTACGGCCATCTGGCCGGTGACCAGGCCTTGCGCATGGTGGCGCAGCAGCTGCAAAAACTGGTCCGCTCCTACGATTCCATCGGCCGCTACGGCGGCGATGAATTTCTGCTGGTGTTGCCGGGTTGTGACCGTGCGAGCCTCACCTCGCTGGGCGCGCGCCTGCGCGACAGTCTGCAGGAAAACCAGGCCGCCTCGCCCGCCGGCCCGATCACGCTGACCTTGAGCCTTGGCGGCATCGTCTATGAGCAGCACCGCGGCATCAACGCCACCACCCTGCTGCACGAGACCGATTCCGCGCTCTACCGCGCCAAGCACGCCGGCCGCGACCAGTTGGTGATCGCCGAAACTTTGCCGCCCGCGGCCTCACCGCCGCCGGCGTGACCCGAAAGGAGTTGTCCCATGACGTCTTCATGCGTGGCCACCGACCTGCCGGAGCAGGAGCGGGGCATCGTCGAGACTGTCGAGGAGGCGGTCGCGCTGGCGAAGGTGGCGTTCGATTATTACCAGCACACGCCGCTCGACCTGCGCAAGCAGCTCATCGCCGGCATCCGCACGCTGCTTTTCGAGCACAAGGAGGAACTGGCGCGGCTGGCGGTGGAGGAGACCGGCCTCGGCCGTGTCGCCGATAAGATCGCCAAGAACACGCTGGTCATCGAGAAGACACCGGGCCTTGAGGTGCGCGATACCGGCCTCGCGGTGACCTTTGCTGGCGACAACGGGCTGACCTTCCTCGGCAAGGCGCCGTGGGGCGTTATCGGTGCCGTCACACCCTCGACCAATCCGGGCGCGACGATCATCAACAACTCCCTTACGATGCTGTCTGCCGGCAACGTCGTGGTTTTCAACACGCACCCCGGAGCGAAGCGCGTCTCCAACCGCGCCGCCTACCTCGTCAACTGCGCCGTCCGCGCCGCGGGCAGCGCGCACAACCTCGTCTTCTCGGTCCGCAACCCGACGATCGAGAGCAGCCAGCAATTGATGAAGCATCCCGCTATCAAGCTGCTGGTCGTCACCGGCGGTCCCGATGTCGTGCGCGCCGCGATGGCGTCGGGCAAGAAGGTGATCGCCGCCGGGCCCGGCAACCCGCCGGTCATCGTGGATGAGACCGCCGACCTCGTGCAGGCGGCAGCCGATATCGTCACCGGCGCGTCGTTCGAGAACAACATCCTCTGCATCGCAGAGAAGGAGCTCCTGTGCGTCGCCAGCGTCGCTGATCGGCTCAAGGCGGAGATGACGAAGCACCACGCGGTGGAACTCGCCGGCGCCGATTTGGAGCGCGTCTTCAAGCTGATTTTCGTCGCTAAGGATGGCGCGCTGGTCGTTAACAAGAAATACATCGGCAAGGACGCGACCCTGATCGCCCGCGATGCCGGCGTGAGCGTGTCCGCGGAGACGCGCCTGCTCTTCTGCGAAGTCGGCTTCGAGCATCCGCTTGTACAGCACGAGCAGTTGATGCCCGTGCTGCCGCTGGTCCGCGTCGCCGACTGGCGGCAGGCGATGGAACTGGCGATCCAGGCCGAGCACGGCTTCCACCATACCGCGATCATGCACTCCGAGAGCGTGGACCGCGTCTTTCTTGTCGCGCGCCTGATCAACACGGCAATCTTCGTGGAGAACGGGCCGAGCCTGGCCGGTCTCGGCGTCGGCGGCGAGGGCTATACCTCCATGACCATCGCCGGCCCGACCGGCGAGGGTGTGACCGCGCCGTGGACCTTCGTCAAGCAGCGCCGCTACGTGCTGGTGGATGAATCGCGCGGCCTCGTCCCGCACGGCTGAAGACGCTGGCTGTTTCCAAGGCTTGGAAAAAAGGCGCAAACTTTTTCCAAGGACTGGAAAGGATCAACCGGAGAAGCGGTCGCGCACGACGTAGAAGGGCAGGAAGGAACTGAACTCCTCCAGGCCGGCGAGCGATTGCAGCTGGATCTGTGCGCCGGCCTCGCGCAGCGCGGCGAACGGATTCATGCCGCCGACGACGATCATGCCGGTGCGCCCCTCGGACACGGGAATCTGCAAGAGCGGCTGGTTGGGCCGGCCGAGGGCCAGCACGCTGGCGAGGCCCTGCTTCTCCATCTGCCGGACGAGCCGCTGCACCTCGTCGAGCGCGACGGTCGGGATCTCGCGGAAGCTCGCGCCGATGATGCCGCTGCCGGTACGCGCGCAGTCACGCACCGTGGTCATGTTGGCGTTGATGAAAAATTCCAGCGGGTCAATCGTGGTGCCGCGATACTCCAGCAGTTCCAAAAAGCGCACGGGCTTGTCCTCGCGCATTTCGAGCAGGCCGCCGAAGCGCGAGGTGACGGGAATACGCTCGGCGAGCAGAATGCCGTTGACCGTCATGCTGCACACCGTGCCGAGCGCGACCATACCCGGCGGCACAGTCAGTCCGCCGAGCGTTTCGCCGGCGCGGACGACGGCGAGCTTGGTGCCCATACACAGGTGGCGCGCGAAGACGGGCTTCATGTATTCCAGTGCGCGGGCGAGAAAATCTTCGCGGATGAACGCCATGTTCGCGATGATCGTGCCTTGGCCGGATGCGTTCCGATAGGTCATGCGGTAACCCAGCGCGTCAATCTTCGCGCCAATGAAGCCGAGGCGCTCGATGATGTTGCTGTGCCCAAGTTCCTCGCGGCCGCGCGGCGTCAGCTCGCGGCCGCGGCGGCGGTTGATGAAGCGCGTGAGGCCCTCGCGGTCGAGTTGGAGGAGATAGTGGCGGATCGTGCGAGGCTGGAGGTGCGCGCCATCGGCGCTGATGCGGTCGAGCAGGCGCGAGGCGCCGGCGGGGCCGCCGAGTTCCTGCAAGGCGCGGAGGATCGCGAGCTTGACGGTCTGGCTTTGTTTCATGGTCGTCGGACGCTGCCGTTTTCGGCTGCCGTTTGCGCGGCCGCGATGCTACGGATTTCCCCGGAAATCGCAACATCCAAGTTCTTCCAAGCCCGCCATAATACGGCAATATGGCCATGAACGATTTGGCCCTTTGCATCAATGACTCTTTGACCGGTTGGTTTTGGTCTGCATCATACGGCCACGCGTTACCCTTTTGGTGATGCAACAACCAAAACAGGAAAGGATCAGGACATGGGCTACATCCAAGAAGTGCTGGCGGTGGTGGAAAAGCGGAATGCGGGCGAACCCGAATTCCTGCAAGCGGTGCGTGAGGTGCTCGAGTCGCTGGAGCCGGTCGTGCAGCGGCACAAGAAGTATCAAGAGGCGCGCATCCTCGAGCGCATCGTGGAGCCGGAGCGCCAGATCATGTTCCGCGTCCCGTGGATGGACGACAAGGGGCAGGTCCAGGTCAACCGCGGTTTCCGTTTTGAATTCAACAGCGCGATCGGCCCGTACAAGGGTGGCCTGCGTTTCCATCCGAGCGTCAACCAGAGCATCCTGAAGTTCCTCGGCTTCGAGCAGGTCTTCAAGAACTCGCTGACGACCCTCCCGATGGGCGGCGGCAAGGGCGGTTCCGACTTCGACCCGAAGGGCAAGAGCGACAACGAAGTGATGCGCTTCTGCCAGAGCTTCATGACCGAGCTGCAGCGCCACATCGGCGCCGACACCGACGTGCCCGCGGGCGACATCGGCGTGGGCGGCCGCGAAATCGGTTTCATGTACGGCCAGTACAAGCGCCTGCGCAATGAGTTCGTCGGCGTGCTGACCGGCAAGGGCCTGAACTGGGGCGGCTCGCTGATCCGCCCGGAAGCCACCGGTTACGGCGCGGTCTACTTCGCCGAGGAAATGCTCAAGACGCGCGGCGAGTCCTTCAAGGGCAAGGTCTGCACGGTCTCCGGTTCGGGCAACGTCGCCCAGTACACGGTTGAGAAGCTGCTCCAGCTCGGCGCGAAGCCGGTGACGCTCTCCGACTCCAACGGCACGATCCACGATCCGGCCGGCCTCACCGCCGAGAAGCTCGCGTGGGTGCTCGACCTCAAGAACGTCAAGCGCGGCCGCATCAAGGAATACGTCGCCAAGTGGGGCGGCGAATACCTCGATGGCAAGACCCCGTGGTGCGTGCCCTGCCAGTGCGCGTTCCCGAGCGCGACGCAGAACGAGATCAACGGCGACGACGCCAGGATGCTGCTCAAGAACGGCTGCTACGTCATCAGCGAGGGCGCGAACATGCCCAGCACGCCGGCAGCGGTGGATCAGTTCATCGCGGCGAAGATTCTCTACGGCCCGGGCAAGGCGGCCAACGCGGGCGGCGTGGCGACCTCCGGCCTCGAGATGAGCCAGAACTCCATGCGCCTGTCATGGACGCGCGAGGAAGTGGACAACAAACTGCATCAGATCATGATCAGCATCCACAAGGCGTGCTTCGAGACGGCCAAGGAATATGGCCAAGCGGGCAACTACGTCATGGGTGCGAACATCGCCGGCTTCGTCAAAGTCGCCGACTCGATGCTCGATCAAGGCCTGGTCTAAGCCACGGTTCCGACAGCGGTGGTCCTGCGCGCAAGGCGGGACCACCGCTTTTTTTCTCCAGCGCGGCGCGACGCTGTGGCATAGTGCCGCGGGCGCACGGGACGAATCATGCTTCACGCTGCCGCGAAAATTACCGTGGTGGGCAAAGGACCGCTGGGGCCGGTCGCGGAATGTCTCCAGCATGTCTGCCGCACCTTGCCGACCACGGCCAGCATCCCCGACACCATCGCCTGCCCCCCACTCTGCTTCGTCGCGCCGGAGGTCTTGCGAGAGTGGCTGACGGCGGAAACTTCCGCGCGCCTGTACGAGCAGATTCAAGCCGCCCTAGCGCCCCTGGGCGCGCGGCCGTTGCGCCTGCAAGTCTGCCGGGCCGATGAGGATGCCGACCTCGGCGAGTGTCTGCCGCCGGCCGTTTTTCTGGCCCAGCAGGGCGCGCCTGCTGAACGCGCCCAGCAGTTCCTCGCCAGCCTGCGCACGCTAATCCCGAACACCGCGACTCCGCAAACGCTGGTGCTCTCCGCGCTGGCCGGCCACCAGCAGGCCCGCCGTTTCTTCCCGCTCGGTTCCGGCGTGGCCTATGCCGCGAATCCCTATGCGTGGAGCGAATACATTGCCCCGGAGGCCGGTGTGGCGCGGCTCGCGCTCGGCTTGGAAACGGCGTTGCAGGACACCAGTGGCGAGACCTTCACGCGCACCGTGGCGCTCGCCGCTGTGCAGCGCCGGCCGGAGGCGGATTTCGACGACATCGCGCAGCACTCGCAGCGTTTTGCGACCGTGCTCAACCTGGCGACCGCGCGCGTCGAACCGTGCGAAGTGACCGACCTGCTCAAAGAGCTGTCGGCGCGGCAACGTGAACTACTGCTCTCCAGCGGACCTTCCGTGCTCGCGCCGGTGGGGGGCGACGTGGCAGCCCTCACGTTCGACCGCCTGCTGACACGCACGGATTTTGTCGGCGATCTGCAGCGTTTGCTCGCGGCCTTGAGTGCGCTCTTCCATGCCCCGGCGGAGATCGCCTTCACCTTCAACGTGGAGACGACCGGCGCCTATCAATTTCAACTGCACCATGCGCGGCCGATGGCCGACTGGCCGCTGGTCGGCAACCTGCGCGAGCAGGTGCTGGTGGGCGGGGTCCTCAATCCCGCGCGGCAGGTCGCGGGCCGCCCGCTGCCGACCGTGGCCCGCACCACCACGATAAAAACGGAGGTCCTGCTCGAAGCCGAGGGCGCCGTCCTGGGCCGTAGCCGCCGGCAGCCGCTCGACCATCTGATTTACATTCCCGCGGAACAGTACGCCCGGCTGCCGCTCAACGCCCGCTTCGAGATCGCGCGCCTGTTGGGCCGCTTGAACCGCAGCCTGCCGGCGGGCCGCTGGGCGCTGCTGGGTCCGGGCCGCTGGTGTACCAGCAGCCCGGAGTTGGGCCTGCCGACCACCTTCGCGGAAATCAATCGCGCGGTGGCGTTGATTGAGGTGGTCGAGATGCATTCCGGCCTGACGCCGGATGTCTCGCGCGGCATCCACATCTTCAACGAACTCATCGGCACCGACATGCTGTATCTCGCCATCTTCCCCGGCAACCCGCATAATGCCCTCGCGCGCGAGCGACTGGCGGCCGCGCCCAACCAACTGGCCGCGGTGCTGCCCGAGGCCGCGCGCTGGGCCGACGTGGTGCGCCTGATCGAGGCGCGCGCCTTCGGCGGTGCGGCGGCGATTGAGCTGCATGCCGACAGCCGCCGCCAGCGCGCTATTGCTTATGTGGCGGACGGGCGCGGCGAATGAAAGACAAAGGATGATGGACCATGAGCGCTGACAACAAGACGGACATGGCATGGACACAGTTCGACGAAGCCGTTTCATTTCTCGGCCTCGACCCCGATCTGGCTGAATTCCTGCGCCGCCCGGTGCGCGAGTTCATTTTCACCGTCCCCGTCCGCATGGATGATGGCCGGACCCAGATTATGCAGGGCTACCGCATCCAGCACAACGACGCGCGCGGCCCGTGCAGCGGTGGTTTCCGCTGGCATCGCGACGAGAGCCTCACCGGTGGCCGCGTCATGGCCGCCTGGAACACCTGGCGCGCCGCGCTGATGGACCTCCCGCTCGGCGGCGCCAGCGGCGGCTTGATCTTCGACTCCAAAAAACTTTCCGAGACCGAGAAGGAGCGCGCCGTCCGCGGCTGGATCCGCGCCATCGCGCCCGAACTCGGCGGCCACCGCGACGTGGTCACGCCCGATCTCTACACCACGCCGCAGATCATGGCGTGGATGATGGACGAGTTCGAGACGCTCACGGGCCGCGCGCATCCCGCGGTCATCACTGGCAAACCGCTCGTCCTCGGCGGCACGCAGGGCCACAACGACGCGCTCGCGCGCGGCGGTGTGCTTGAGGTGCGCGAGGCCTGCAAGGCGCTCAACCTCGACGCCACCACCTGTTCCTACGCGATTCAAGGCTTCGGCCAGGCCGGCCAGCACACGGCGCTGCTGCACCCGGAGATTCTCGGCGGTGGCAAACTGATCGCCGTCTCCGACTCCAGCAGCGGCATCGTGTGCAGCGAGGGCCTCGACCCCAAGGCGGTGGTGGACTACAAGCGCCGCCACGGCAAGGTCTCTGGCTTCCCCGGCGCCTCGCCGATCAGCAACGAGGATCTGCTCGAACTCAACGTGGACATCCTCTATCCCGCCGCGCTCGAGGGCGTCATCACCAGCATCAACGCCGAGCAGATCAACGCCCGCATCATCTGCGAACTCGCCACCGGCACCACCACGCCGGAGGCCGATACGATCCTGAACGTCAAGGGCGTCTATGTGATCCCGGATTTTCTCGCCAGCGCCGGCGGGAGCATCGTCAGCTACTTCGAGCAGGTGCAGGGGCACATCAACTACTACTGGCTGCGCGATGATGTCAACCAGCGGCTCGACGCCCGCATCAGCGCCGCGTTGCAGGAAGTCCGCGGCGTTGCGCAGAGCCGGAACGTCCCGCTGCGCTTCGCCGCGCTGCTGCTCGCCATCTCTCGCGTCGCCGAGGCTGTCCGCCTCCGCGGCTGGGTCTGACCAGCCCCTCCTCATCGCCTCCCTGATTCCTGTGCCGGCTTCTTGCCGGAAGTCCACCCTTCTGCTATAAGCATCCCGGACTTTTAAAAGTCCGGGATATTGAAGGTAGGCAACTATGGATGAGATCATCGTGCGGTTGGCGCGGGCGTTGGCTTCAACGCCACGTTTGTGCATATTGTCACTCTTGGGAACCGGGGAAAAGACGCCTACCCATCTGGCGGAGACCTTGGGCCTACCGCTCTGCGCGGTCTCACTGCATCTGCGAGTGCTGATCCTTGTCGGCTTGATCAGCCGCCGCAAGTCGGGACCGTGGTGTTATTACCGGGCCGAATCACCCTATGACTCGACCACCGTGAGCGGCCGCCTCGCCGCGTGGCTGCGGACCCTGTTAAAAAACCAGCCCGTCACCCTTTCGCAATATCCCGGACTTTTAAAAGTCCGGGATATTGCAACGACACCGGCGGCAGAACTATTTCGGACGATTTTTGAAGCGAGCACCGCTTTCACGGACTTACGCCGCTTGCAGGTGTTGCGACATCTGGGGCGGCATCACACAGCGGGGACACAGGACTTGGTTGAGCTGCTAAGCATGTCGCCACAGGCGTTGAATCGGCATATGCATAAGTTGATACGCCGTGGTTTTGTGTTGGCGCGACACCACGGTCATACTGTGGTCTATGAGTTGAATCCCGCCGCTAAAACCCCCATTCACCGGCGCATGTTCGAAATTGTCCGGGTCACCTGGGAGCAAGCCATATCCCGGACTTTATAAAGTCCGGGATGTTGGAGCTTCCTTGCCACTCAAGTAGATGAGGCGTTTCCCTTGGCCGGGGAGGACGGGTTTCACCATCCCCCCTGAAAACCGAAGTTGAAACGACGATGGTATCAGCTTGGCCCTGCTTGTGCGTGTTGCGGTGAGGGTGAGGCCGGGCACTGTTCTGCGTGGTGTGTTAGTCCTGGGCGACTAACTGGGAGCGGTGGCTTTCCAGTAAGTCCGAAAGGCAAAAGCCAACTTCTTTTTCAGGAGACCCGGAAAGGACACACCGGAAAAGCGGCGTTGATTTTTTCCAAGGCCTGGAAAAATGGGAGCAAAATTTTCCAAGGTTTGGATAAGCATGGCCATGTTTTTTCCAAGCCTTGGAACAACACACCATCGTACTTTCCAATCCTTGGAATTTTTCAGCGCGGCGGCGTCAGCCTTTGATTTCCTGGTGATAGCTTTGCAGCGATTTCACGCCGCTCGCGGCGCCGCGGCTGGCGGCGATGCCCTTGACCGAGGCAAGCGCGGCCGCCAGCGTGGTGATGTAGGGCACCTTGCAACGGATCGCGGTCTTGCGGATATAGGAGTCGTCGGCCTGGCTTTGCCGGCCACCGGGTGTGTTGATGACGAGCTGGATTTCCTTGTTGGCGATGGCGTCGGTGATGTTGGGCCGGCCTTCGTGCTGCTTGTTGATGACCTCGGCGGCGACGCCCTTCGAGTTCAGGAAGTCGCAGGTGCCGCGGGTCGCGCGCAGCTTGAAGCCGAGCCGCTGGAACTCGCGGCCGACGTAGATGAGTTCGTCATCCTTCTCGGCCGCACTGATCAGGACGGTGCCTTCTATCGGCAGCGGAGATTTGGTGGCTTCCTGCGCCTTGCAGAACGCGACACCGAAGGAGGCGGACATGCCGAGTACCTCGCCGGTGGAACGCATTTCCGGGCCAAGCACGGGATCCACCTCCGGGAACATGTTGAAGGGGAAGACCGATTCCTTGACGCCGTAGAACGGCACCTGACGCCGCGCCAGTTTAAGCTCGGCGAGCTTCTTGCCCATCATCAACTCCGTCGCGAGCCGGGCCATCGAGACGTTGCAGACCTTGGAGACCAGCGGCACGGTGCGCGAGGCGCGCGGGTTGGCCTCGAGGACATAGACCTTGTCGTTCTCGATGGCGTACTGGACGTTGATCAAGCCGCAGACCGTGAGGTCCTCGGCAATGCGCCGCGTGTAGTCATAGATCGTGTCGAGATGCTGCTGCGGGATGTTGACCGGCGGCAGCACGCAGGCGGAGTCGCCGGAGTGGATGCCGGCCAGCTCGATGTGCTCCATGACGGCGGGGACGAAGGCGTCCTTGCCGTCGGAGAGCGCGTCGGCCTCCGACTCCAGCGCGTGCTGGAGGAAGCGGTCAATCAGGATCGGCCGCTCCGGTGTGACATCCACGGCCTTGGCCACGTACTCGCGCAGCATCTGCTCATCGCGCACGACCTCCATGCCGCGACCGCCGAGCACGTAGGAAGGACGGACCATCACCGGGTAGCCGATGGCGGCGGCGACCTGGAGCGCCTCGTCGAGCGTGGCGGCCATGCCGGACTCCGGCATCGGGATACCCATCTTCTCCATGTGCTTGCGGAACAGGTCGCGATCCTCGGCCAGCGCGATGCTCTCGACCGTCGTGCCGAGAATCTTCACGCCGGCGGCGGCGAGGTCCGCCGCGATGTTCAACGGCGTCTGCCCGCCGAACTGCACGATGACGCCTTCTGGCTTTTCCTTCTCGTAGATGCTCAAGACGTCCTCGACGGTCAGCGGCTCGAAGTAGAGCTTGTCGGAGGTGTCGTAGTCGGTCGAGACGGTCTCCGGGTTGCAGTTGACCATGATGGTCTCGAAGCCGAGGTCGCGCAGCGCGAAGGCCGCGTGGACGCAGCAGTAGTCGAACTCGATGCCCTGCCCGATGCGGTTCGGACCGCCGCCGAGGATCATCACCTTGCGCCGACGGCTCGCGCTCGTCGTGTCGGGCGCGTTATAGCTCGAATAATAGTAGGCCGCGTTCTCGACGCCGCTGACCGGCACCGCGTGCCAGCCCTCGACCACGCCGAGCAGTTTGCGCTGCTCGCGGATGCTCTTCTCCGTTGTGCCCAGCAGTTTCGCCAGGTACTTATCCGCGAAGCCATCCTTCTTCGCCTGCATCAGCAGATCATCCGGTAGGCGCCGGCCTTTGTGCTGGAGCATCTGCTCTTCCAGCTCCACCAGTTCTTTCATCTGCTGGAGGAACCACGGCTTGATGAACGTCCGCCGGTAGAGCTCATCCAGCGAGGCACCCTTGCGCAACGCCTCGTACATGATGAACTGCCGCTCGCTGCTCGGCTCGACGAGCATGGCCATCAACTCATCGAGCGACTTGCTGTTGAAATCCTTGGCGAAGCCGAGGCCGAGGCGGCCGATTTCCAACGACCGGATCGCTTTCTGGAACGCCTCTTTGTAGGTCTTGCCGATGCTCATCACCTCGCCGACCGCGCGCATCTGCGTGCCGAGCTTGTCCACCGAGCCTTTGAACTTCTCGAACGCCCACCGCGAGAACTTGATCACCACGTAGTCGCCCGATGGCGTGTATTTCTCCAGCGTGCCGTCGCGCCAATAAGGGATGTCGTCCAGCGCCAGCCCGCCCGCGAGTTGCGACGACACGCGCGCGATCGGGAAGCCCGTCGCCTTCGACGCCAGCGCCGACGAGCGCGAGGTGCGCGGATTGATTTCGATGATCACCACGCGGCCGGTCTGCGGATCGTGCGCGAACTGGATGTTGGTGCCGCCGATGACACCAATGGCCTCGACAATGTCATAGGACCACTTCTGCAGCTTCGCCTGCAACTTGGGATCAATCGTCAGCATCGGCGCGGCGCAATAGGAGTCGCCGGTGTGGACGCCCATTGCGTCAATGTTCTCGATGAAGCAGACCGTGATCATCTGGTTCTTGGCGTCGCGGACCACTTCGAGTTCCAGTTCCTCCCAGCCGAGCACCGACTCCTCGACGAGAATCTGTCCGATCAGGCTCGCCGCGATGCCGCGCGCGGCGATCACGCGCAATTCCTCCACGTTGAACACCAGCCCGCCGCCGGTGCCGCCCATCGTGTACGCCGGCCGGATCACCACCGGGAGGCCGAGTTGCGCGGCGATCTTCTCCGCCTCCTCGACGCTGTAGGCCATCTCGCTCTTCGGCAGGTCAATGCCGAGCTTCTTCATCGTCTCCTTGAACGCCAGCCGGTCCTCGCCGCGCTCGATCGCGTCGGCCTGCACGCCGATGATCTGCACGCCGTACTTCTCCAGCACGCCCGCCTTGTGCAGCTCCGACGAGAGATTCAGGCCCGTCTGTCCGCCGAGGTTCGGCAACAGCGCATCCGGCCGTTCCTTCTCGATGATCTGCGTCATGCGCTCCAGGTTCAGCGGCTCGATGTAGGTCACGTCCGCCATGCCGGGATCGGTCATGATCGTCGCCGGATTCGAGTTCACCAGCACGATCTTGTACCCCAGATTGCGCAGCGCCTTGCACGCCTGGGTGCCCGAATAGTCGAACTCGCACGCCTGCCCGATCACGATCGGGCCGGAACCAATGATCATTACCTTGTGGATGTCATCACGACGCGGCATGGTTGGATCTCCTTGTTAGGGTTGTGCCTTGGTTGGTTGTTCAACGGGATGCTTACTCTTCGCCGGACCAGCAGTAGGTGCAGAGTTTTTCGCGCGGCAGACCGATGGCGGCGACGAGGTCATCGAGCCGCTGGTACTGCACCGTCGTCAGGCCGAGTTCCTTGCCGATGACCTCCATCATGGCGGCGTACTGCGCGGAGTCGGGATTCTTATAGAGGTCGAGGTTCTTCTGGTCATCGCCCTCCAGCGTCTTGACCGCGCGGCGGCCGGCGAGGTCGAGCACCGAGCGGGACCGCGAGAAATTCAGGAACTTGCAGCCGAAGAGCAGCGGCGGACAGGCCGGGCGCATATGCACCTCGGTCGCGCCGGCGGCGAACAGGCGGCGGACGGTGTCCTTGAGCTGCGTGCCGCGGACAATCGAGTCCTCGCAGAACAGCAGCTTGCGGCCCTTGATCAACTCGCGGATCGGGATCAGCTTCATCCGCGCGACGAGGTCGCGGATGGTCTGGTCCTGCGGCATGAAGCTGCGCGGCCACGTGGGCGTGTACTTGACGAACGGCCGCTCGAACGGGATGCGCGACGCGTGCGCATAGCCGAGCGCGTGGCTCGTGCCGGAGTCGGGGATGCCGGCGACAACGTCGGGTTTGACCTTGTCGCGCTTCGCGAGCGCCGCGCCGCAGCAGTAGCGGCAATGCTCGACGTTGATGCCCTCATAGTTCGACGCCGGATAGCCGTAATAGACCCAGAGGAACGAGCAGATGCGCATCTTGTTGCCGGGCTCGGCCAGTTGCTCGACGCCGGCGTGCGTAAGGCGCACGATCTCGGCGGGGCCAAGGTAGCGCTCAATCTCATAGTCGAGGTTTGGAAACGCGCAGGTCTCCATCGTCACCGCCCACGCGCCATCCTTGCGGCCGATGATGACCGGCGTGCGGCCCAGCCGGTCGCGCGCGGCGTAGATGGCGTCGCGCGTGAGCAACAGGATGGAACAGGAGCCCTCGATCACCGCCTGCGCGTGCCGCAGACCTTCCACCAACGTCGCCTCCTGGTTGATGAGCGTGGCGACCAGCTCGGTTGGATTGACGCCGCCGCCGCTCATCTCGGAGAAATGCGTCGCGCGCTTGGCGTAGGCGCGCTTTGTGAGTTCGTCGAGGTTCTTGATGACGCCCACCGTGACGATGGCGTAGTCGCCGAGGTGCGAGCCGATGATCAGCGGCTGGTCCTCGGTATCGCTGATGACGCCGATGCCCAACTGGCCGCGCATCCGCCCGATGTCATGCTCGAACTTGGAGCGGAACTGCGCATTGCTGATGTCGTGGATAAACCGGATCATGTCCTTGCCATCGTGCGACACCAGCCCGCCGCGGCGCGTGCCGAGGTGCGAATGATAGTCGGTGCCGTAGAACAGATCGGTGACGCAATCCTTGCTGGAGACGACCCCAAAGAAACCGCCCATGGTGTTTTCCTTTCAAAATGCGCCCGCAGGCGCTGGTTGTTTCGCTGTTTCCGGTTATGACCTTCTTGTCACTCTTACCAAATGGTTACACGTTTTTGCCGTATCCACACAGCAGCCGTTTGCCGCATATGTGCAGGCTTTTCTTTCATAGTCCTCCTATGGCACGAAACAAAATCTTTTACAAGAGCGGACCGGAATTTTCCGAAGATTGGAAAAGGAAACGGCGGCTTTTCCAGGGATGGGACGGTCGCCGCTGCGAAGTTTCCAAGGCTTGGACAACGCCGCGGAAAATTTTCCAGGCCTTGGAAAGTTATTCCAGGTAGCAGACGGCCTGGTGTTCTTCGGGGACGGCGGCGACGTGCGCGTTGCAGCCGCGCAGGGCCATCACATCGAGCACCTTGATCAGCGGCTCGTAGGCGGCGTAGTCGGGTAGAAGTTGGGTGAGCAGGTTCGGCGAGTTCGCAAAGAAGTCGTTGTTGAAGCCGGCGGATTTGTCGCTTGGGAAGATCGGCAGGTAGATGATCTGTTGCTCGACGAGGTCCTGGAAGAAGTGCGTGCCGTAGGAAACTTCCGGGACGTGCCCGGCTTCCTCGCGCGCGAGTTCCACCAGCACGGCGGCGTGGTCAATATCGGCATAGCCGACGTTGACGCCGAGTTCGAGGTTGCTGCTGCCCCAGCGGCCGGGGCCGACCATCATCAGGCCGTGCGCGCGAATCACAGGGTGGAGATTGAGGCGGCCGACGACGCGGCCGAGTGATTTCTTCTGTTCGGGATTACGCAGCGCGGCGTAGGCGGCGGGATCAATGTAGATGATGTGGCGGAGGTCGTGGACCTCGCCGCCGCTGATAAAGCGGTTGGCGCGGAACAGGACCCGGTCGGGCGGCAGGTCCACGGGCAGCTTGGCGGCGCCGGCGCGGCCGGGCACCCAGAGCGGGCGGCACTGCAGCAGGTTGATCCGTACCTCGCCCCTGGCATCCACCCGCGCGGTGAACTCCGTGTCCACCGGCTGGCGGTAGGCTTTCTCCAGCGCGGCCAGAATCCGGCCCATGGTTTTGACGAAGGGTGTGCGACGGATCAGGTTGTTGAACGTGAGCACCACGGTTTGTTCGCTCAAGTCGAACTGGCTGCTGAACGGTTCCGTCAGATGACCGTCCTGTTGGAGAGAGACGAGCAGCGTCAGCGGCATCGCGTTGTAGTTGGGCAGCACGTCGCCGATGGCGGCGCTTTCCAGCGAATTGGCGCGCAGGTCGAGCAGATCCATCTCGCGCTGCGAGTACTTGACCACCTCGGCGCCGACCTCGGGTCGCAGTTCGGGATGGCTGATGGAGATCATGCGCGGGTAGTCGCCGCCGACGCGGTTGACCGCGCGCGTGCCGAGGCCGAAGACCAGCCGGATCACGCCCTGCATCGGATCAATGCGGTCGTTCCAGACATAGAGGTTACGCGAGAACGCCACGCCCGCGAGGCACGGGAAAAAATAGTGCTGGTGTGGCTGCCCGGCGACACGCATGACGAGGATCGCCATCTGCTCATCGTTGTCGGTCAGCCCGCGGCTGGCGCGATAGGAGAGGGCGTCGGGGTTGAGCGCGCTGGCGTAGACCAACTTGACGGCGCGCATGAAAGCTTCCAGCCGCTCCTCCGGCGTGCCCTGGTTCGCGCAGAATTCGCTGCGATACTTGCCGGCGAACGCGTAGCCATAGCTGTCCTCCAAGAGGCTGCTGGAGCGGACGATGATCGGCGCCTGCCCGAAGTAGTCGAGCATGTTGCGGAATAGTTCGACGATTTCCGGCGGGAACTTGCCCGTGAGGAAACGTTGCTCGACCTCGCTGTATTCCTCCTCGGAAATGCGTTCGCTGCGCGAAAGCTGGAGCCGCAGGCGGAACAGGTCGTTGTTGACGAGGAAGGTGAAGAAAACGTCGGAGCCGATGTAAAAAGAATCGTGCGGTTCCAGCACCTTGCCCAAATCGCCCAAACTGTCGCGGTGTTCCTGCAGGACGCGACGCGCCACCAGCATACCCGCTGCTTTGCCGCCGATGCGGCCCGACCCAATGATGCGGTCGCGGATCGCGAGCAGGTCGGCCACCGTGAAAAAGCGGTGGGCCAGATCAAAGAACTGCGGATGATGGCCCACGAGCATGTGGGTCATTTCTTCCTTCAGGGCGGCCACGTCCGGCGGCAAGTGCTGGTCGCTGCCGCCGGCCTCGCGGTAGAGCGCCAGTCGTCGGTACACGCTTTCCCAGGGCGCGATGGAGCCGGACGCGCGCTGCAGTGGCTGCTGGCGCGCCGCCGCCGAGACGGCCGCCGCGTCGCCGCTCTGAAAGACAGGGACAAAGCGACGGCCTTCCTGCACATGCGGCAGGAACATCTGGGTCGAGTAGCGGCCCCACACCTTGAGGGGGTGCAGATAAAGCTGTCCTTGCGCGTGGAAAACGTCAAGCAGGAGCTGTGTCGTATCACGGATGCGCGCCACCGCGCTGGGGGCGTGCTGGCCGCGCGTCAGCGCGAAGTAGGTCACAGTGTCCAGTTCAAACAGGAAGGGACAGGTCACCTGGAAAAAGTTGGCCAGCGCGACATCGGCGGCCCACTCGACCACCAGCGCCGAGAGGTTGTCGAACACATAAAAAACCTCCGGCCCTTCGGTCTCGATGATGCGATGGACTTCGCCGCTGAAGGTGTCGAAGCCGGGGCTGGGGTCAACCTCGATGATCTTGATGCGCGGATCGGCTGCGAGTACCGGCGGATGCGAGGCGAAGCGCAGGTAAACCAGTTTGCGCCCTGCGGCCAGCGCGCTGGCGGCGAACGGCTGGACGAGATTGATATAGTCCTGAAGCTGATCCACCTGCCAGACCACGTTATCACCCAGTCGCAAGCTCTGCACAACTTCGTCGAGTTCCGTCAATCCGCTGGTGATGACCGGCTCCGGCTTAAAGATTTGTGGTTTCATGGGCTTCTCTGGTTGGGCGAGAATTTAGCCGCAAGTATCCCCAAAGCAAATCTGATTTCCAGCGCGGGTCAGCGTAGGCCTGGCCTTGCTAGAGCGTGCCATGGACGCTGCAGGATGTTTTGGCGTTGAGATCGGCAGGCAAGGCATAGGTGCCGCCGCCCTTGCAGGCGGGCGTATCCTTGATGTAGCCGTTGGTGCCGACCAGTGCTGTCAGCGAGGAGGCCAGCGCGTTGGAGTTGTCGAGTGCGTATTGCTGCACCGCGCCGTCAATCAGGCGCAGGTTGCTCTGGCAGGCGCCGCGCATGGACTTGGAACGGGAACTTAGGAACGAAGGGATGACGATCACGGCCAATAAAGCGATAATCGAAACCACCAGCATGATTTCGAGCAAAGTATAACCTCGGTTGCGTTGTTGCACGCGATTCCCCCGCTGCTACCCATGATGTACCGCCCGGCTGTCCCCAGTCGCAGCCAGTCAACGAACGCGCGAGTCTATAACAAATCTCGTTCTCCGCATCAAGGCGCACCTTCCGCAGGTTTACTGCAGGTAGGGCTTGAGCTGGACGAAGTTGAGCAGGAGTTCGTCGCCGGGTTGGGCGGCGGCGTCGGAGAAGGTGAGCTTCACGTCGGACGCCTGCGCGCGGAAGATGATCCGGTGCAGGTTGATTTTCCCGACATGCTCGTCTTTCTTCCCGTGCTTGCTGCTGCGGCGATCCACGTGGACAAAGCTCTTCTCCGGCAGAATCTCGGCGCCGTCCAACTCCACATCGAGGCCGTAGCGGCGCGGGTTGAATTTCTTGGCGAGCACGTCTTGACGGTCGGCGGTGACGAATTGGAGACAGTAGGTTTTGCCCACGGTGAGGCCGTGCGCAGTCTGGCTGATTTGATTCGGCGCATTCTGCTGGCGTGCGAAGACGCAGACGGTGTCGCCCGCCTTGCCCGCGCCCCAACGGCCCTGGCTGTTCTTGCCGTAGCCGGCGATGCTATCGGCGCGGACCGCACCGCTCTTCGCCCAACCCTCCAGCCCCTCGGCGAAGTCGGGATTTTTCAGGAAGCCGGGGCCATAGGTGAAGCCGTAGCGCGCGGAGAGCATGTCCTTGCGACCCTCGACTGCGTAGTGGCGCATCAACAGGAATGACCAGCGCGCGAGTTCCTCGTCGCCGTAGTAGGTGCCCCAGTAGCCGGTGGTGGCGAGGTTTGCGAAGTCGGGGCTGTTGGCGACGAGGTTGACCTGCATGTCGAGGAAGTATTTGAAGTCCACCGCCGGGTTGCTCTCGAGCGAGATGATCGGGAGCTGGTTGAAGTTGCCGAAGATGATGCCGGTACCCGCCGCCGCGCCGGGGAACGTGGCGCTGAAGCGGCGCATGGTCTCGCCGAGCATGTCGTCGAGGTAGGCGGCGGCCGCCTTCTCGTCGGGCTGCGAGTGGCAGTAGGCCTCGAACAGCAGGCGGCCGCGGCCGTGCGAGGCGTTGAGCGCGGCCGCCATGAAGTCGGTGGCGAGCGCGGCGATGCTCGGCTTGCCGACGATCCACGTGTAGATCAGCCGCTGCCCGGGATTGCGCAGCCGCCAGAGCGCCTTGGTGTAGTTATCAATCGTCGCGCGGCCGAAGAACAGCTCGTCGCTGGTGAAGCCATCGTACTGCGGCTCGTTCAGCCCGGCGTGCTTTTCCATGCGCGCCTGCACGTTGGCGGGATCATCCACCGGCGCGACGTTGAAGTTCGCCAGCCACTTGAGCCCGCGCGCCTTGGCCTCGGTCAGCGCCTCGCCGGGCAGCGCGCCGCCGTTGAGCGTGGTGACCGCCGGGAGAATGTGCCGCTTCATGAAGGCCCAGTCATAATGGCCGTTCTCCTTGACGGCGGAATCGGCGCACGGCGGGTAATCGAAAATTTCCGGGATCGCGCGCACGAGGATGCGCCCGCCCGCGCCGCCGCTGATGGTCAGGCGATGCCCGCCCATGCTCACCAGCCGGAACGCCTCGCCGCTGTCGGTGAACACAGCAACGTCGTCGAGCTTGACCGCCAGTTCCGGCGTGGCGTTGGAGCAGGCGATGAAGACCCAGCCCTCGCGCGGCGCGACGAAGCTGAACGATTGCTGCGCGCTGCCGACCGGCTCGTTGAGCACTTCGGCGACGAGGTTGTTCAGTGGCTTGATGCGGCTGCGATCAAGCGCCGGAACCTCGACGATGCTGATGGGGTGGGTGGCCTCCAGGATGGTCTGCCGCGTTCCGGCGTGGCGCACGAGCGCCTTCAGCGTGTAGTCGCCGCAGGCGAGGCCGGCCAGCTTGGCCACGACTCTTCCCTCCTTGAGCGGGACGGTCTGCGGCGGCAACGGATCGCCGGCGAGCGTGATGAGGCATTCATAGGCGTCGGCCTTCTCCGGCAGGACGCCGAAGAATTTGAACGTCAGCTCCGGGGCCGCGCGTGGAATCCGGTTGAGCAGCGGCTGGAACGGCACCAAGCGCGGCGCGGCGACGATGGCCATTTGCGTGCTGGACCCCTTGCGCGCGCCCTCGCTGACCGCCTCGAGCTTGAGCTCGGCGAAGGCGATCTCGCCGGCCGGGTCGCTCGCGAACAGGGCGAGGCCATACTCCTTATCGCGTGACGGGAAGAGCTTGAAGGTCTTCTCGTAGAGCTTCCAGTCGGAGTCGGCCGGCAGGTTCTTGATGCCGACCTCGTTATACCAGCCGCCGTTGTGGATGATCATGCCGCCGTTGCGGCACGTGAAGTTCTTGGTGCGGATGTAGCCGCTCAACTTGTAGGTCTCGCCCGCGACGAGCGTCATGCCCTGCTGCCGGATGCTCGCAGTGCCGGACTTGCTGCCATCGCCCTGTAGCGCGACGGCGGGCTTCCTGCCCTCCGGCCCGCCGGTGCGTAGATAGACGACGCCCTTGGTGGAGGACGAGGGGCTCCAGAATTCGGGGAAGGCGACCTGCTCGGCATCGAAGCTGCCGTTGACCAGCAGGTTCTCGCCCTCGGCCACCGCCGCGCGCGCGGCCGGCAACGCGAGCACAACACCCAACAGTGCGAGACACTTTCTCATGCGATCTCCCCACGATGGCCGGCGCCGCTCGCGCCGGCGGTTCAATATTTCTGATAGGCCAGCAGCAAGTTGAGCATCGCGCGGTCGAGCTTGTGGCCGTGCCAGTCTTCGTACTGCACGTCGCTGCGGTTGCTATCGAGGATGCCGAAGCTGCCGCGGAAATTCCACAGCACCCAGCCGTAGCGCGCCTGCTTCCATTCCTCCAGCCACGCCCGCATCCATGCGAGCGCGACCGCGTGCGGCGTCTTGCTGTAGCAGCCCCATTCGCCGACGAGCACCGCGCCGCCCTGCGCGGAAAATTCGCGCCACGGCTTGAGGTAGTTCACCAGCGTCTGGCTCGGGTTCGCGCCGGGCGGCGGCTGGAGGCGGCCATCGGCGGCGACGGTGTGCGGCTCCTGCGGCGCGCCCCATGTGAGGTCGGTGCCGTAGGCCTGGCGCGCGCCGCCGGGCATCTGCACGGCCAGCTCGCTGAACTTGATCCAGTCGCCCTCGATGTTCTCGAACGTGAGCTCCTTCGCCGCCGCCGCCAGCGTGACCGCGAGGCTCAACGGCTTGGCCGGCTCATAGTAGGTGTACTTGCCCGACTGGAGCGGCTTCCATGAAAGCGTTTTGGATTTGGGATCGCAGAGCAGCTCGGCGAGGACCACGCCATCGGCCTTCGCCTGCACCCGGGCCTTCGACGAAAAGTTAAGCACCGTGAGCGCGACCTCCGTGCCGGGCTTGAAGGCGCCGCGCAGCACGAGCGGGGCCTTGAGTTCCTTCTTCATCGGGCCGAAGAGCTGGCCGATCACCTTGGAGGGCGGCCATGTCGGCACCGGCCACTTGTCGGAGCCCTTCGCCCAACTGGCGCGGTAATGCGAGATCGTCCCCGGATGATAGCCGCGCGTCGCCTGCACGACGTTCGGGTATTTCAAAAACTCCGGCGAAGGGTCTTTGCCGACGTTGTTGCCATCCACCAAAATGATGCGCTTGGGATCCACCGCGTGGATCGCCTCGATGGCGCGGCTGTTGACCTTGAGGTAGGCCTCGCGCGTGTTGCGCGTCGGCTCGTTGAGCAGGTTGAAGCTCAACTGCTCCTGCGGGACGTGCTGGTAGCGCTTGGCGAACATCACCCAGTGCGCCACGAACGCGTCCTGCGCCGACTGGTCCTTCCAGAGGTCGGTCGCCTCCGCCGGCGGATTGATGCAGAAGCCCGGCGCACGGTGCAGGTTGAGGCAGACGTGGATATGATGCTTCGCGCCCAACTCGATCGCCTGGTCAATCTCCTTGAGCACCGGCTCCTTGAACTTCAGCCAGTCGCCGGGCTCCGTGTAGCAGCCATAGTCCATCGGCAGGCGCACGAAGTTGAAGCCCAGCTCCTCGATCAGCTTGAAGTCCTCCTCGAGGAACGGCGCCTGGCCACGCGCCTTGAACTTCTCCAGCAGATTGAACCCGCGCCACTGCGAGACATCCACCTTGCCGACCTGCTGCACATCGGCCGCCGCCATCGCCGCCACTGAAACGAGCGACAGAACCGTGCCCCTTGCTAACGCGCTGAACAGTTTCATTTCTTCATACCTGTTTTAGTTTTCGCCAAACCCGCGCCGCCAGAATGGCGCAGCTCTGTGCTATGCAATCATTCAAAATATCGCCGCCCAGTTGCTTCCCTAACCTTTTTGCACCTGACGTTACGACCCTGCGGACTGACGAGTCATCGGCAGGGTGCCAGTCCACAGCAGCCGATGGTTAGCCTGTAGTTAGTTTCTGATCGCATCCTGTCAATCTCTTGCCACCACGGTGTCATACAGCCCGTAATGGGTCAGACCCGGATGGCTCTCGATGCCGGTATAACGGAGCGAGGCGTCTTCGTAACGCCGGAAGGCGAAGACGGCTTGATTCATCTGCTCGGTGTTGAACACCTTGAGTTGCACGAGCAGATGGAAATCCTTCACCGTCAGACCGGTGACCGTCTCGAACAACCCAGTCTCGATCTTGGTGATTACGTCTTGGAGCGTGTTCTCGCGGAAATCGGTCAGATACATGAAGGCCGGGATGCGTGTGGCGAACTTGATCAGTTTTTCCTGCACGAGCTTGCGCTTGGACTTGAACTCCTTTTCCTCCTCGGTGAGCTGCTTCTGCTCCTTCCTCGACAAATCTTTTTCCTTCGCCTTGTTTTTCAGCCCTTTCACCACGTCACTCTTGTTGATGATGGTTTCGAGGATGTTGTCGCCCAGCGAGCGCCAGCCTTCGATGCGTTCGACGGCGGCCATGGCCTCCGGGTTATCGAGGATGCGGCGCAGGGTGTCGTTGTCCACGTTCACCAGCAACGCGCTCTCCCATTTGCGCGCGAGCAACGTGGCCGACGTACCGGCCATCGCGATGTCGAGGATGCCGCCCGCGTCAATCTGTGTCATGTTCGCGCCGTCGTAGGCCAGCACGGGCAGGAACGACACGAGATCCTTCACCGCGTTCTCCGGGTTCGGCTCGTTGGGTGAAAGCCCAATGCCGTATTCAGAAAGTTGCCGTAACGCGCGCGTGGGCGCAAAGTCGAACACGAAACAAACCGGCTTGAGGATTTCCTCCTCATTCGGGTTATTGCCATGGGGATTCTTGACCGACCACGGCGATTGCACACGAAAAGACGACTGGAAATAGGTCTCCGGCGATTTCAGGTTGCGCAGCATAAGGATGGATGCCCATTGCGGCACGGTGATGCCGGTCGTGAGTTTGCCGCATGAGAGCGTGATGGTCTTGGTGTCGAAGCCGCTGCCGATGGCCTGACGCACGGGCGGCAGCGCGTCCAAGCCGATGCCTGCCGACGCACCGGCGGCCACGACCACATCGTAGTCGTGCCAGAAGACGTTTTGCTTCTCGGCCAACAGGTTTGCCATGGCGTGACAGGCCGCGACGTTCGGCAGAAACCAGAACGAATGCTGGAGATAGGGCAGCAGGCGCACGTCCGAATACGGAAACGGTGGGCGTGTGCCGGTCTTCAGATACTCGGTTGCCTTGGGCGCATACCCGCCGCGGATGATGTCCAGCCACTTCTGCACGTCGCTCTTGTGCTTGAACTGCGCCAGCATACCAGTGCCGGTGGCCTCGAAAAAGGCGTTCAGATCAAACTCATCAAACTCCCCGGCGCTGGCGATGGCCACCAACTCGTCCGGCATCTGGTAGGTGAGCAGCCGCATCTGCGGCAGCGCGCCGTAGGGATTCCATTGGCCGGGATTCGCGTTCTCGAAAGCTTCCTTGGCGCGCTGCTCGTCGGTGTAGGTCCAGTTGAAAATCTGCTCTTCGATGAACTCGCCGGTGGCCAGCGCCTTGAACGGCGTGCCGGAGAGATACAGGTAAGCCTTGGTGGTGATGGGCAGGAACTCGGTCTCCTTCTCCGAGAGCACCGTGAGGTCTTCGTTCACGTCTTCCAGGCCGGCGGCGTATTCGAGCTTGGCCTCGCGTTTGGCGACCGCCTCTTCTTCGCCCTCGAACAATTCCTTGGCCGTCTCGCGCCACGCCCCGAAGTGATACTCATCGAGCACGACCAGATCCCACTTCACCTTGTGAATCCATTCGTTCAGCGGCTTGATATTTCCTGCGTCGTCGCGGCCCAGCAAATCCTGAAATGACCCGAAATAGACCAGCGGCTTCTTGGCGGAAAGCCTCGTCGGGTCGCTCTCGGAATGGCGCGACAGGTATTGCCAGCCATCGAAATCCACGTGCGCTTCGATGTCCGTCTGCCACGCATCTTCCACGGCGGGTTTGAACGTGACCACCAGCACGCGCTTCGCGCCGAGTTTTTTCGCGAGCTGATAGGTGGTGAAGGTCTTGCCGAAGCGCATCTTGGCGTTCCACAGGAAGCGCGGGACGGCGTGCCTGTCCTCTTTCCAGATGGAGTGGAAATAGTCGTGGGTCTTCTCCACGGCGGCGCGCTGCTCGGCGCGCATAGGGAAATCCTGGTCGCGCGTGCCGGCGATGGGCTGCCCCGTGCGGAGCGCGATCAGCACGGCCTTCACGTCTTTGACCGTGCAGCGCATCCACTCCAGTTCGACTTTCTCGCAACCCTTTTTCGCGAGGGCGGCGCGCACCTCGTGGTCGGTGAACGTCGTGCCGTCGTCGCGCTCGGCCACCTCGTCCAGCACGATGGTGTAATTCTTGATGTTGGCGGTCTTGAGTTGCTCGGCGACGCGCTGTTTTACATCGCGCGTGGTCTGGCCCACCTTGAGCAGCCCCGCGTGCGCCGGGTCGTCAATCGAGTAGGCGTAGATGCGCGGACGAGCCTCCGGCTTCGGCGCAAGGATTTCTTCAATGGTCTTACTCATGGCGCTTGTCCTCGTCACCTTTCTCCAGCGCCGCGAAGGTGTCGAAATCGCTTTGGAAGAGCTTGTCCTGGATCACGCGGTATTTCTCGAACTCGCCCTCGGCATGCTCCCGGGCGATTTCGGCGCTGATGCGCCCGGCGTCTTGCAGCACTGCCCGCTCATCCGCCGAGAGGAAGATGTCCAGCCGCTTCGCCCAATCCTCCATCGTCATCGGCACGCGGCGCTTGGCGCGGCTTTCCGCCAGGTCGAGGTAGGCGTTCACGATGCGCCCCAGGTCCGCGAGTTCCGCCTCCGTCAGGTAGTTCTTGGCCACCACGACGTCGCTCTTGAGAATTTTCCCGCCGGGCGCTTTGGCCCAGGTCGTCAACCCCATGCGTTCCTTCGTGTGGTCCGCGCGCTTGACGATCAGCTCGGCGGCGGTGTGGCCGTGAACGGCGTAATGCATCTTGTTCTGCACTTTGGCGAAGAACGCCCGGGTGATCGGCGCGTCCCGGTCGTAATCCATCGCCGTGGAATAGATGTCGGCGATCTTCTGGTAAAAGCGCCGCTCGGACAGGCGGATCTCCCGGATTTCCTCCAGCAGGCGCTCGAAATAATCCTCGTCGAGGAACGCGCCGTTCTCCATGCGCTTCCGGTCCAGCACGTAGCCCCGGAGCGTGTAATCCCGCAGGACGCCCGTGGCCCATTGCCGGAACGCCGTGGCGCGTTTGGAATTCACGCGGTAGCCGACGGCGATAATGGCATCGAGGTGGTAGTGCTTGATCCGGTAGCTTTTGCCATCGGCGGCAGTTGCTAAGAAAACCTTAGCAACTGAATCTTCCGCCAATTCCTGGCTGGCGAAGATGTTCTTGAGGTGCATCAGCACGTTTTCCGGCGTCGTCTCAAAAAGCAACCCGATGTTTTTTTGCGACAGCCAGATCGTGCCGTCCTGCACCCGCACTTCCACGCCATCGCCACCGGTCTGGTAGGCGAAGGTCAGAAATTCCGCCGTGCGGTTGCGGATGCGCACGCTGTTCGGTGATTTCTTTTTAGGCATGGCCATCTCCTGTCTCCGGCCTCGGCGCTTGGATTTCTTCGATGGCTTTACTCATCGTCATTCTCAGTGTCGTGGTCCATCGGGCGAATCACTGCTTCGATGTAATCAATCTCGTGCTTTGTGAGTCCGTATTTCTTGTAAAGTGCTTTATCCGTCCACTGCCGATCCCAAGCTTGAACGGGAATCCACGAATACATAGGCCGAAGTGCATCTTGCGTGAGTTTGCGAAGCGAGACGAGATGCCTGAAAAACTTGGTGCGGTAGTAAGACTCTACACTTTCCGCTTCGGCCTCAGACGACACACAGAAAGCTAAGAATGTCTGAGTTGCGACAGAGGGTGGCGGACTCAGCCACGGTTTGCCGAGCACCGAATCAGGGATTTTCTGCCCACCATCTGAGCCTGCTTTTGGGACAAGCACCTTCCATTTATCAATGAGGGCCGCATTCTTGGTGATTGTGTTTCGGGGAACGAACCCAATGTCCCGTTTGCCACTTCGGACGTAGTAGAGAGCCACGTCTCCCGACTTCTTTTTGTCGTGGAATCCGTCGAAGTTGGTCGCGATGCCGAAAGGTGTGTCCGCCGTTAAGATTTCAGTAATTGATGTCTCGCCAGCCTTCAACACCTTGCGCAAAATGCCGACGGCTCTCGGATCGCGCACAAACACGGCAAATTCGTCGAGTTGTCGTTGAGAAGACGATTCCTCCTTACCGCGAATTACTGTGACGTCGCATGGCCCATTGTGAGCTTCCGACCAAAGGAAGTAGCAGATGCCGCCTTTGACCTCCACATTCGGAAAAACTTCTTTTGAAACTGGATAATCGACCAGTCTGAAGAGCTTGCGTGAACTGAGCATCTCCTTGCGAAAGTCGTCGAGTCCACGTCCACCCGCAAGCCAGCGGGAAGGAACGACCATCGACAAGAACCTTGGCTGTAGCTTTTTCGCTTGCTCAACGAAAAGGTGATAGATGGATGAATCGCTTGAGCCACCCGCGCCGCCTTTCATCTGATATGGTGGATTTCCAAGGATGACGTCGAATTGCATGTTACCTCCAAAAATCTCGGCGAGCCGAGTCTTGATGTTGTCGGTGTGAATGAACGCGTAGGCGTAGTTCTCAAGTTCTTCCTCACGGTCTAAAATTGCTTTTGGTGCGCCGCAAAATTCGCACTTAGTTTCGCCCCATGTGTGCTCGATGCGCTTGTACCAGATGTTGCCATCATCGCTGGCGAACGCTTGGGCGATGGAGTGCTGGCCGGTGGCGTGCTTGGAGCAATAGACGCTGCGCCGCGCGAGCAGGCTGGTGATTTGCGTGATGCCGATGCCGAACACCTGCCGGGTGAGGATGTGGTTCACGCGCTTTTCCAGATTCGGAATCTCGTGCTCCAGCCCTGCGGTGAGGCGCTTGGTGATCTCGCGCAGGAACACGCCGGATTTGGTGCAGGGGTCGAGGAACTTCACCGTCTTGTCCGCCCAGAGGTTCGCGCCGCCATGGTTGGCCGCCCACGCCTCGGCCAGCGTGTCGAGCATCCGATTGGCGAACTCCGGCGGGGTGAACACCTCGTCGTTGGAGAGGTTGGCGATGCAGGTGAGCACGTCCGGGTTGCGCCCGCGCAAGGCAAAGCTGGCCTGTGGAATCATAGTGTTGCCTCCGGCGTGGCGGCGACCAGTTCACCGACGGTCATGGGCGGGTAGGTCTTGATGGGCCTGAAAATCTCGTGCTTGCCGAGATTGGCGAAGAGTTCCCCCTCGGTGCTGTAGGCCGCCGCCTGGGTGAGGGTGTCTAGCCGAAAATCCCGACGCTGGAAGCGGCCCTTCCACAGATAACCCCACTCGGCAAAGGTGATGGGCAAATTGTCCCACGTGCGCATCTTCAGGGCGTCGCCATGGATGAGGTTGAGCGAAAGGACACAGACAGCGGCGCGATAGAAATCGTCAGCAGGTTTGACGGTCAAATATTCCGCGAAGATTTCCAGCAGGTTGGCGCGGCAATCGGCGATGTTGTCCGGCAACAGTTCGATGCCATAGACGCACATCAGCGCGAGCAACGCGTAGTGTCGCCGCTCGAAATCCGACGGGCCATATTTGAGTTCCACGGCGGCGAGCTTGCGCCGGAGAATCTGCACGAGAAAATTACCGTTCCCACAGGCCGGCTCCAGGAAGCGCGAGTCAATGCGTTCAGTCTCGCCTTTCACCAGGTCGAGCATCGCCTCGACCATCCACGCGGGCGTGAAAACCTCCCCGTGATCGGCAACGCGTTGCTTGGACTTCACCAAACTCATACTCGGATACGCTCCCTGTCTCTATATCTCCGGTCTCACAAAATTTTCTACCCTAGGCGCAGCATGGCCGCGGCAAGGCTGACGGCCGTTTCAGTCGAGCGGTGTGACGCTGATGTTGCGGAAGTGTATCTCGCCGCCTTCGGCTTGGAGGCCGATGCGGCCGGCGACGACCGTCACGCCGGTGGATTCGTTGACCTTCTGGCCGTTGATGACGACGCTGATTTTGTCGCCCTGTACGGTGATTTCGGCGCGGTTCCATTCGCCGGCTTTCTTCTCGGCCATGGTCATCTTCTTGACGCCGCCGGTCAGCTCGCCGAGCGCGAACTTTTTCGGCTTCATCGCGCGCGCCGCGTCGCTGGAGATCGTCATACCCTGGAAGCCCATCAGGTCGCCGGCGCTCTCGTGCTTAAGCTGGCACTCGATACAGCGCGGCAGCGCCGAGGGCGTGTCGTTGATGCGCTGGAAGAAGCCGCTGTTGCCGGGCTTCTGCGGGTCGCCCCAGCGCCATTCGGCGGTCAGCTTGTAGTTCGTGTAGGACTTCTCCGTCGCCAGCCAGCCGATCGGGTCGCCCTTGCAGACGATCACGCCCTCCTTGACGCTCCAGACGTCCTCGAGCTTCACGCCCTCCTTCGAGGAAAACGCGGTCCAGCCCTTGAGGTCTTTCCCGTTGAACAAGTCCTCCGCGTGGGCGGTGGCGAGCGAGAGTAGCAGCAGCAGCGCGAGCTTCTTCATGGTTTCTCCTGGTTGGTGTTCGCGCGGAGAGTAACCGCCCCCACCGTTCCCGCCAAATCCAAAATCGGACGCAGCCTATGGGAAGATGCAGAGGGCGGCAGAACGTTGCACTTGATTGGCCTGTGGGCCAAGTTAGAATGCAGCCCGGAAAGGCCATGTTAAGGGTTCACCTGTGCTGTCCGTGCTTGAACAACGACGCGTAGCGCTTTCGCGCAGTACCGATGCCGCGCGCAAGGCGAAGCTTGGGCAATTCCTGACCCCCGCGTCCACGGCTACCTTCATGGCGGGGCTTTTCACGAATACGCAGGGCGAGCAGTGCCGCTTGTTAGATGCTGGTGCGGGGATTGGTTCCTTGTCGTGCGCCTTTCTTGAGCAGTGTGCGACTGGAAAACTGTGCTTTGGCCATGTTGATGTGGAAGCTTTTGAGATTGACCATGCGCTGCATGCTGAACTGGAACGCTCACTGTCAGGTTTTACCGGGCGGCTCCCCTTGGACTTTGAGATCAACGCCAAGGATTTTATCGAAGAAGCCGTGCGGCGCATTATTTATGGCCATGGCAGCAACTTCACCCACGCGATTTTAAATCCACCCTATAAGAAAATAGGGAACGGTTCCTATCACCGCAGAATCATGCAGGACGTGAAGATCGAGGTGGTAAATCTGTATGCCGCCTTCGTGGCGCTTGCCATAGCGCTCATGGCGGAGGGCGGACAACTCGTGGCCATCATTCCGCGCAGCTTTTGCAACGGTCCCTATTATCGGCCGTTCCGTGACTATCTGCGGCGGAAAACGGCGCTTAGGCGCATGCACTTATTCGAGTCACGTAACACGGCCTTCAAGGATGATGGGGTGTTGCAGGAAAACCTCATCCTGCACCTTGAAGTCGGTGGCCGGCAAGAAGCGGTCGTCGTTTCCCATTCTCTGGATGACCAGTTCACGGATCTCGCAGTGCAGGCCTATCCTTTTGCGCGCATCGTCGTGCCCACAGATTCCGAGCGTTGCATTCATGTACCGCAGGGCGATAGCGGTGCAGAAGCGCTGTCCGCGGTTTGCACGCACACCTTGAGTGAACTCGGCATCAGCGTCTCGACCGGCCCTGTCGTGGATTTCCGGCTGCGCGAATATCTTCGTGACTTGCCGGAACCCGGCACCATCCCCTTGCTCTATCCTGGTCATTTCGGCGCACAGGCCTTGGAGTGGCCCAAGGTGGGTTTGCGAAAGCCCAATGCCATTCAGCGCAATCCGGCCACGGAAAAATGGCTTTATCCCAATGGTCATTACTGTGTGGTGCGCCGGTTCTCGTCCAAGGAGGAGAAGCGCAGAATTTTTGCCAGCGTGGTGCGGCCGGATGCCTTTGCTGACGCCACGATGCTGGGTTTTGAAAATCATCTGAACGTTTTTCATGATGGGAAACACGGGTTGCCCGCGGCCTTGGCTCGTGGGCTGGCTGTGTATTTGAACACCTCTACGGTTGATCGGGGCTTCAGGAGTTTCAACGGACACACGCAGGTGAACGCCACGGATTTGAAGGTCATCAAGTACCCCAGTCGCGAAATGCTGATGGAGTTGGGCGCGAGCGTGACGGAAGTGCCGCAAGATCAGCATGCCATAGATGCTTTGGTGAAGGAGATCAGCGAACATGGTAAGCGTTAAGCGGCGGATCCTGGAGGCGCTGGCGGTGTTGCGTGCATTGGAGATGCCACCAGCACAACTCAACGATCGTACAGCCATCAGCCTGCTCGCCTTGCTGGACTTGTCCAGGGAGCGCGAGTGGAGCGCGGCGCAGAACCCCATGCTCGGCATTCGCGCCATCCTGGATTTTGCCCGCCAGAAACTGGCGCGCCCCTATGCGGAAAACACGCGGGAAAGCTTTCGCAAGTACAGCGTCAAACAAATGGTCGTGGCTGGCATCGTGTTGCACAACCCGGATAAGCCCGGTCGTGAGCCTAACAGCTCCGATAATTGCTACCAGATCGAGCCGCACGCCTTGGCATTGTTCCGAACATTCGGGCGCGAGGAGTGGGCGCCCGCATTGGCCGCCTATCTCGCGAAGCGGCCCACGCTCGCCGCCCAATTGGCTGCCGGGCGGGAGGCGGTCAAGCTGCCGTTAAAAGCAGCGGACGGTGCGGACATCAAATTGAGTCCCGGACCCCACTCCAAACTCATCCTGTCCATCATTCGCGACTTCGGTCCGATCTTTGTGCCCGGCGGTGAACTTGTCTACGTGGGCGCGACCGGGAAGAAATGGGATTTCTTCAATGCGGAACTACTTGCTTCACTTGGAATTTCGGTTGGCGAACATGGCAAAATGCCCGATGTGATTCTCTATTCCCGGCGCCAAAAGTGGCTGATCCTGGTCGAAGCTGTCACCAGCAGTGGACCTGTGGATGGCATCCGGCATCATGAACTCGTCCAGCTATTCAACAACTCCCAGGCGGGTTTGGTCTTCGTGACGGCTTTCCCGGATAAGGGTGAAATCTTCCGGCGCTTTGTCTCCGCGGTGGCGTGGGAAACGGAGGTGTGGTGTGCCAGTGACCCCACGCACCTCATTCACTTCAACGGCACACGTTTTCTGGGCCCCTACGTAAAACAGGGCCACACGTCAGCGTGACCGGCCGTTCTTCCGTCCGGGTTTCCAGGGCTTGGAAAAAGGTGTGGCATTTTTTCCAAGGCTTGGAAGAATGCCGCCGAAATTTTCCAAACCTTGGAAAAGTGGCCGGTTGATTTTCCAAGGCCTGGAAAACCCGAAAGGACTAGCCGATGAAAACACGCAGAAACTTTTTGAAGGCGGCGGCGCTGGGTATGGCGGCGGTGGCGCTGCCGCCGCTGGCGCGGGCCGGCGGGGCGCGGCGGCCGAACTTCCTCTTTATCCTCACCGATGACCAGCGCTGGGACATCATGAGCTGCGTCCAGAAGGAGCAGGGGGCGCGGGCGCGCTTCCCATGGCTCAAAACGCCGAACCTCGACCGCATCGCCGCGGAGGGCGTCCGGTTCCGCAATGCGTTCGTCGTGAACTCACTTTGCGCGCCGAGCCGCGCGACCTTCCTCACCGGCTGCTATGGCCACGTCAACGGCATCGTCAACAACCACACGGCGTTCCCGCTGGAGAACGTGACGCACGCCTCGGTGCTGCGCGCCGCCGGCTACACGACCGGCTACATCGGCAAGTGGCACATGGGCTCGCAGGTGGAGCGGCCGGGCTTCGATTTCGCGGCGAGTTTCCTCGGCCAGGGGAAATATTTCGACTGCCCGGTCGTCGTCAACGGCCAGACCAAGCCGAGTACGGGCTGGGTGGACGATGTCGGCACGGACTACGCGCTGGATTTCCTGACGCAGTTCAAGGACAAGCCCTTTGCGCTCTGCGTCGGGTTCAAGGCGACGCACGGCCCGTTCACGCCGCCGCCGCGCCGCGAGAACGACTACGCCAACGAGTCGGCGCGCCCGGTGCCGAACCTCGGCGTACCGGCGATCTACCACGGCCTGGCGAAGGCGGGCAAGCGCGCCGCCCCGCCGCCCGCCGATGGCACGGTCAAGACGAACCTCGGCTACTTCCGCTGCATCGCGGCGATGGATGACAACGTCGGCCGCCTGCTCAAGGCGCTCGACGACCTCGGCCTCGCGCAGGACACGGTCGTCGTGTTCGCCGGCGACAACGGCTACTACCTCGGCGAGCACCAGCTCGGCGACAAGCGGTCGGCCTACGAGGAGAGCTTGCGCATTCCGCTGCTGGTGCGCTGGCCGCGGCGCGTGCGCGGCGGGCGGACGGAGGACCGCATGGCGCTGAACATTGACCTCGCGCCGACGTTCGTTGACCTCGCCGACCTGCCGGTGCCGAAGGTGATGCAGGGACGGAGCTGGCGTCCGTTGCTGGAGGAAGCGCCGGGCGCCGACTGGCGTAGCGCGTTCTTCTACGCTTACTTCGCCGAGAAAAATTTCGGCACGCCGTTCGTCACCGCCGTGCGCACGGAGAGCGCGAAGCTGATCCGCTACCCGGGCCATGAGGAATGGACCGAACTGTTCGACCTGACCAACGATGCCTATGAGTTGAAGAATCTGTGGAAGCAGCCGGACGCCGCGGACCTGCAGCGGAAGCTGGAGGCGGAGTATGAGCGGCAGAAGGCGGCAATCGGCTTCCGCGTGCCGAACTATGCCGACAAGGCGGAGGACGCGAAAGGTCCGCCGGCGAATGCCGCGTGGGTGCTCGACTACCGCTTCGACAAGGACCAGGGCGCGCAGGTGACCGATGCCTCGGGCCAGAAGAATCACGGCGAGGCCAAGGGCGTGGCGCTGGTCGAGGGCCGCGAGGGCCGGAAGGCGCGGCGTTTCGACGGCAAGGGCTGGATCGAGGTCGGCAAGCCGCCGAGCCTCAACCCCGGCGTCGGCGCGTGGACGATCGAGGCGACGGTGAAGAGCGACAAGCCCGATGGCGTCGTGCTGGCGCATGGCGGCGCGACGATGGGCTATCTGCTCGCGCTGGAAGGCGGCCAGCCGGTGTTCGTGGTTAATGCCGCAAAGAAGACCAGCCGCGTCGCCGTCAAGCGCGAGGTGACGGGGCAGTGGATGCGCCTCACCGCGCAATGGAGCGGGAAGAATCTCTCGCTGGCCGTGGATGACCAGCCCGCCAGCAAGGCGAAGCTGCTCGCCGCGCCCGATGGCTTGCCCCATGATGGAATGCAGATCGGCGCCGATGAGCGCAGCCAGCTACTGGAAAAACCGCTGCCAAAGTTCACCGGCCTGATGGAACGCGTCCGCATCTTCAGCGGCGTCGCGCCGGCGGACAAATCCTGACATCAGCGACCCACGGTGCTGTGGCCGCTTCCGCGCTGGATACCTCGGTATCCGAGGTATCCGGTCTCCGCGGGCGATAAACGCGTTCGACCGCTCCTGCACACCAAGGCGGAAATAAATTTCCGGCTGACTGGGAGCGGCGGCATGTTTGCCGCCGCATGCGTCACGGCCAGCGTGGGCCTGGCCGGTTGTGGGTAAAGGTTGGTTGGCGGTTTCACCGGCGGCAGGAATGCCGCCGCTCCCGGTCAGTCGCCCTGGCTCAAGACACCGTGTAGATTTGCTCCCAGCCCTGACAATGCTTACGCACTATGCTACAGCTCGCTTCCGGGGCGCACCGCGGGAACAGTTGGCAAGCGGACGGGCGTGGACTACTCTCTGGCCGGGCTATGACACATTTCGTCGAGCAATTTCTGCTGGCGTGGATTCCGCTGTTCGTGGCGATGGATCCGGTCGGGCTGGTGCCGATGTTCCTGGCGATGACGCACGGCATGGAGTCGGCGCGTATGCGGCGGATCACGTGGCAGGCGACGATCACCGCCGGCGTCGTCGCGGTCGCCTTCATGTTCGGCGGCAAGCTGGTCTTTCAGGCGCTCGGCATCACCGTCGCGGATTTTGAAATCGCCGGCGGGTTGATCCTGCTGGTGATCGCCGGGCGCGAGATGCTCGCCGCGCGGCCGGAGCCGCCGGCGGCGGAGGACGATTTCGGCGTGGTCCCGCTCGGCGTGCCGCTGATCACCGGGCCGGCGACGCTCGCGGCGCTGCTCGTGCTGATGCAGACGGTCGGCACGCTCTTTACGCTGGCCGCCTTCGGTTGCAACCTGGCGCTGGTCTTCCTTGCGCTGCGTTTCGGCCAGGAGCTCAAGCGGTTGATCGGGACGGTCGGCCTCAAGGCGGTCTCCAAGGTCATCGCGCTGCTGCTGGCGGCGATTGCGGTCCACATGATCCGCCGCGGCCTGGCCGGCGGCGCGTGAGCCGCGCGATTGCAAACAGTCGGTGTTTGGTTATCATGCCCGCGGCGGTAGCCATGACAGGAACTGAACGCATTGTGGTCAAGAAGAAGCCCGGCCCGGACGCAGGGTGCCCGGTGCCGCTGGTCATCGTGTCGCGCCCCTCGCCGGTAGGCAACGCCTCGGCGCTGGACACCCTGTATGATGCGGTGGTGCTGACCGACCAGGCTGGCGTTGTGCAGCAGGCCAATCCGCGCGCCGCGGAACTGTTCGGCTACCCGCAGGCGGAACTGCGTGGCAAGCTGCTGGGCGCGATAGTGGATGGCATCAACGAGGAACTGCTTAGCCTACTGGCGGAGAAGTTGCAAAGCGGCCGCTTCATTGTGCTGGAGGCGCGTTGTACCCGCCAAAACGGCTCGCTGTTTCCGGCCGAGGTCGCCGTCGGTGCGATCGCGCTGGGCGAGGGAGCGGGCCTGTGCTTCTCGCTGCGCAATATCACCCGCTGGCGGGAAATCCAGAACCAACTGACCATGGTGCAGAACGCCCTGCATTGTGTGCCGTGTGCGCTGGCCATGGCGGACTTGGATTCCAAGCTGACCTTCGTCAACAGTGCCTTCTGCCGGCTCTGGGGCTTGGAGAAGCCGGAGTATGCGTTGTGCTGGAGCTTGGATCAGATGTTTGGAGCGGATAATGCCAACCACTTGCGTGCGTGCCTCGAAACGCAGGAGCCGTGGACGGGTGAACTCGTCTTCACGCGTGCCGATGGCTCCGCCTTACGCGTCCAGGCGACCAGCGCGCCCAACCTCGACCAGGCCGGCGTGCTGGCGGGGCTGGTTTTCTCCTTCACCCAAATGACGCCGCCAGTCGGTACATGAGCACCTGCATGGACGCGCCGCCAGCCGCTCCCACGTTTCCCGCGTTGCAGTTGGGCAGCCTGCAAGTCTGGCCGCCGACCGTGCTCGCGCCGATGGCCGGTATCACCACGCCGCCGTTCCGCCACATCTGCCGCCGGATGCAGTGCGGCCTCGTCGCCACCGAGCTGACCAACGCCGAGGGCCTCGCGCGCCGCTCGGCCAAGACTCTGCACTTCCTCGAAACGTGGCCCGACGAGCGCCCGCTCGCCGCGCACATCTATGGCCACGACCCCGACGTCATGGCGCGCGCCGCCGCCGTCGCCGCGGAGCTCGGCCGCTTCGACCTGATTGATATCAACGCCGGCTGCCCCGTGCCCAAGATCATGCGGCGCGGCGAAGGCGCGGGCCTGATGAAGACGCCGGAGCGGCTCAAGCAGATCGTACAGGCCGTCCGCGCCGCCGTGCCCCTGCCGGTGACGGTGAAGACGCGCATCGGCTTTCACTATGAGCACCTCGTGATTGATGAGCTTGCGCAGGCGATCGAGGAGGGTGGGGCGCACGGCCTGTTCCTGCACGGCCGCACGGTGGACCGCCGCCACGCCGGCTTCGCCGACTGGGCCACCATCGCGCGCATCAAGCAGGCTCGAAAAATCCCCGTCATCGGCAACGGCGGCATCCTGACCGCGGAGGACGCGCTGCGGCGCATGGCCGAGGCCGGCGTGGATGGCGTCATGATCGGCCGCGCCGCCATCGGTACGCCGTGGCTGTTCGGCGAGATCGCCGCGCGGTTCGAGGGGCGCCCATGGACGCCACCACCGGCCGCCGAAAAAATCGCGCTGCTGATGGAGATGCTTGAAGGCCAGGTGCGCCTCACCGAGATGGAGCACAAATTCCGGCGACGCATCCACTACGCGCCGGAGATTTCCTCGGTCATGCAATTCCGCACGCACCTCGCGCACCTGCTGCGCGGCCGCGTCCACCAGCGCGACCTGATGCGCCAGTGCATGAGCGTCAAGACCCTCGCCGATGTCCGCGCCGCGCTCGAGGCGATCATCACCTGACGGCGTTTTCCAAGGCTTGGAAAAACCGGGGGTGCGGGCTTCCAATCCTTGGAAAACGTGTTAGGTTCCCGCCGCTTTTTATGCTCCGGAACCCATCCATGTGCGTGGCACTGCTCATGTGCGTTGTGGCGGCACAGGCCAACGACTACACCAATGGCACGGCCAAATTGGTTGTGACCAACTATCCCCAGGCGCGGGAGGTGTTGCGCAAGAACTGTATTGTGGTCACCTCGACCGGGCAGATTGCCGTGGCGTGGGCGGCGGCGCAGGGCATGTTGGCGCGCCCGCGCCTGCTCGACGATATCCAGCGCGCCTACACCGCCTCGCTGGCCCCGGGCAAACACTGCGGTTTCACCATCACACCCAAGCCGGCCAGCTCGAATGTGTGGCTCTACGTCAATGTGGACAAGGAACCCTCTGAGATCATCGAGGTGGCGCGTTACGGGCCGGAGCCGGACTGCGGTGAGATTCTTTTCCGCGTGGATGGCGAGCGTTTCTTTGGCCATTTTCAAGTCGTACTGGCGTTGCGCACCCGACCGGACGGGGTGGGGTGGACCAGCTACCAGGCGGACCTTTGGGCCTATCCTGAAAACGGCTTCATCCGGTTCTTTGTGCGCAACCTCGGCTTGATCGAGCGCTTCTTCCGCAAGAAGACCGGCGAGATCGAGAAGATTGTCCGCGCTGTGGTCCTTCAACTCAACCGTGAGCAACTCGTCAGCATGGCTGCCGAACCCACGTGAACGCAGTCACGAAGCTGTAAAACCACAGCGGGGCAGAATCGCCGTCAGCCCAAGCACAGCTTCTCTGCTTCTTGGCGATCACGACGGCCTCCCGAGGCCGGCTTCGATACGATAGACCGGTCAGGATTTCAGCCCCAACCCAACTCCGCTGTGGAGGGGTGGCGGCGACGGAAAATTTTGTCCAGCTTTGTCACCCCGAAGTGGTGGCGACGCCGTCGCCGGTGTTCCGATGTGGCATCGAAGGGATAAAGACGCCGTCGCCGGTACCTCGATGGGGAAAAGCTGGGAAGAATTTTCGATTTTCCTAAGGAAATCGCAAAAGACAGGGCCGCCGCCGTCTTTCACGTCACTTTTACTCCAGCCAAGCCCCCGGATTCCGCCCGTTCCAAGCCTCGGAAAAATCTCCCGAAAATCTTCCCAACCTTGGAACTCCGCCGCGCCTTGGCCCCCGCCCGCGTCAAATAACTCTCGCCATCCGCCCAGCTGCGTCTACAATGCCATTAACGCTTCACGGGAGAAAAATGACTATGGAATTTTCCTATCGAGATTTGAGCGGATTGACGAAGCTACTCAAAACATTATTCATTGCGGGAGCGGTGTTGAGCGTCATTTCAATGTTGTCATCATTCCTGCAATTGAGTTTGCTGCAAAGTGGACACGTCACAACGGAGGCTGCAGACGCAAACGATCTTCGTGAAAGAGTAATCGGATTGATTGAAATGGCGCTTTTCATTTTTACCACGGTGTTTGTTTCAATCTGGATTGTGCGGGCGAATCGAAATGTGCGGAGTCTCGGAGCCAAGGACATGCGAATTACACCGGGTTGGGCTGTCGGATATTTCTTCATCCCCATTGTGAACCTGTGGCGTCCCTACCAAGCCATGAGTGATCTTTGGCGAGCCAGCCAAAACCCTTCCGACTGGATCAGATCAAATGTTGGCTCTGCTGTCCCTGCATGGTGGACGCTTTGGATTATTTCCGGGATTGTGGGCAGACTGGCCATGCAGAAATCGATGGCTGCCCATGGCATTGCAGATCTTGAGGCCGCTACTTGGTTCTACATAATTAATTCAACACTTCACATCATCATTTGTTTTGTGACGCTTGCGATGGTTTCCCAAATTGCAACTGCACAGAAGACACAACTTGATTATCAAAGCATGCCGATCAGTACGGTGTCTGTGTAACCGCCTCCACTAATTTGAGCGGGCGTTAGTAAATAAAAGAAGCGAATGGATATTCCATTCGCTTCCTTCTTTGCTTTAGCAGGAACCACAACGGGAGGGCGAGCGTACTCGCGAGCCGTTGCTGTAGCGGCGGTCTATGACCGCCGACGGCGACCATCGGTCGCCGCTACAGAAGACGGCTAGCCGGACATTTTGGGCGCAGCAAGACTGCGCCCCTACAGGAAACGAAAACGGCGGATGGGGTTGCCATCCGCCGCTCCGCGGTCAGCGCTCCGGCTGACTGCTGACCTCTGACTTCTGATCTCTGTCCGCTGTCCGCGCTTACTTCTCGCTCAAGGCGACGACACCGGGGAGTTGCTTGCCTTCGAGGAACTCGAGGCTCGCGCCACCGCCGGTGGAGCAATGCGTGACTTTGTCCACGACCTTGAATTTCTTGGCCGCGGTGGCGGTATCGCCGCCGCCGACGACGGTCACGGCGCCGGCGGCGGTCGCCTTGGCGATGGCGTCGGCCATGGCCTTGGTGCCGGCCGCGAAGCGCTCATCCTCAAACACGCCCGCCGGGCCGTTCCAGACGATCGTCTTGGAGGCCGCGATGGACGCGCAGAAGATCTCGTTGCTCTTCGGGCCCACGTCGAGGCCGAGCCAGCCGACGGGGATACCGGTGCTGTCGTCAGCAGCCTTGACTGCGACTTGGTCTGTGGGCGCTTTGGGAAACTTGTCGCCGCAGATGTAATCCACGGGGAGGGTGATCTTCACGCCCTTGGCCTGCGCCTTGGCCATGAGGTCCTTGACCAGCTTCGCGCCTTCGGGGTCGAAGAGGCTCGCGCCGATTTCCATGTTGTTGAGAATCTTCTTGAAGGTGAAGACCATGCCGCCGCCGATGATGATCTCGTTGGCCTTGTCGAGCAGGTTGTTGATCAGCGGGATCTTGTCGGCGATCTTCGCGCCGCCGAGGATGGCGAGCAGCGGGCGCTGGGGGTTATCGAGCACGGCGGTGAAGGCGTTGAGCTCGGCCTCCATCAGGAAGCCGGCGACCTTCTCCGGCAGGTGGACGCCGACCATCGAGGAGTGCGCGCGGTGCGCGGTGCCGAAGGCGTCGTTGACGTACACATCGCCGAGCTTGCTCAAGCTGGCGCGGAACGCCTCGACGGCCTTGGGGTCGGCCTTCGTGGAGGTGCCGTCCTCGTTCTTGATCTTGCCCTCTTCCTCGATATGGAAGCGGAGGTTCTCGAGCAGGATGACCTCGCCGGGCTTGACCTTGCCGGCGGCGCAGGCGGCCTCGACCTCGGGGCCGACGCAGTCGGGCAGGAACGTCACCGGCTTGCCGAGCAGCTTCGGCAGCACGTCGGCGACGGGCTTGAGCGAGAACTTGGGAATGGCCTTGCCATCGGGGCGGCCGAGGTGGCTCATCAGCACGACCGAGGCGGCGCCCTGTTCGAGCACGTACTGGATGCTCGGCAGCGCGGCCTCGATGCGTTTGGTGTTGGTGATCGCGCCGGTGACCTTGTCCTGCGGGACGTTGAAGTCCACGCGCATGATGACGCGGCGGCCCTGGAAGTTCACATCGCGGATGGTTTTCTTGTTCATCTCCCGTTTCCTTCTATTTTATCGCCGCGTGAGGTCACGCGGCCTACATCTTCCCGCCACGTGAGGCTTGTCCCGCTTCGGCGGGATCACGTGGCCTGCAACCTTTTCCAACTGTAGGCCGGGTCACCTGACCCGGCGCCTGATAACAAAACGGCGGCCCGGATGGCCGGGCCGCCGTTGACGTCACAATGCCATGCGGCGCGGCCTTACTTCACCGTCTCCATGTGGCAGATGAGGTCAATGAGCTTGTTGGAATAGCCCCACTCGTTGTCGTACCAGGACACGATCTTGGCGAAGCTCGGGTTCAGCATGATGCCGGCGCCGGCGTCGAAGATCGAGGTGCGCTTGTCGTGGTTGAAGTCGGTGGAGACCACCTCTTCCTCGGTGTAACCGAGCACGCCCTTGAGCTCGCCCTCGGAGGCGGCCTTCATCGCAGCCTTGATCGCGGCGTAGGCGGCGGCGGTGTCGGCGCCCGCGGGCTTGCCGAGGCGGACGGTCAGGTCCACGACCGAGACGTTGAGCGTCGGGACGCGGAACGCCATGCCGGTCAGCTTGCCCTTGAGGGCGGGGATGACCACGCCGACGGCCTTGGCGGCGCCGGTCGAGGAGGGGATGATGTTGCCGGCCGCGGCGCGGCCGCCACGGAAATCCTTCTTGCCACCCGGACCATCGACGGTCTTCTGCGTCGCGGTGGTCGCATGCACGGTGGTCATGAGGCCTTCGACGATGCCCCAGTTGTCGTTGAGCACCTTGGCGACGGGTGCCAGGCAGTTGGTGGTGCAGGACGCGTTCGAGACGAACTGCTCGCCCTGGTAGGTCTTGTGGTTGACGCCCATGACGAACATCGGGGTGTCGTCCTTGGACGGCGCGGAGAAAACGACGCGCTTGGCGCCGGCCGCGATGTGCCCGCCCGCCTTGGCCTTCTCGAGGAAGAAGCCGGTGGATTCGCAGATGTACTCGGCCTTGACGTCGGCCCACTTGAGGTTCGCCGGATCCTTCTCGGCGGTCAGGCGGATCTTCTTGCCGTTGACAATGAGGCAGCCTTCGCCGGCCTCAACCGTGCCCTTGAACGCGCCGTGGATGCTGTCGAACTTCAGCATGTACGCGAGTTGGGCGGAGTCGAAGAGATCGTTGATGCCCACAATCTCGATGTTCGGGTTCTCGGACGCGGCGCGGAATACCAAGCGCCCAATGCGGCCGAAGCCATTAATACCAACCTTGATCGCCATGTTTATTTCCTTTCGTTAATGAATTTGGCGGAAAGCTGCGACCCTTCTGGCGGTCGCGGCGCGCGGAAAATAGCGAAACCCGCCTCTGGCGTCAAACAAAACCACAGGTCTGCTTTCCTGCGTTGCGGCTGGCGGAAAAGATTGCTTTCGCCGGCAAGGTCACTATCTTCAGGCACATCATGAACGCGACATCCACACTTGGCTTTGTGATGAGTCTGGCCGTCCTGTCCGCCCTGCCGCGGTGCTGGGGTGCCGGGGTGAACGTCGCGGTGTATCAACCCGCCGGCTTTACCACGGCCGTGCTGCCGGAGTTGTTCAAACCGTGGGCCGCCGCCGCGGGGTTCAATGTGATCGTTCTCAAGCCCGAGGATGTGCGCGCCGGGAAATTCCAGAATGCGGATGTGCTCCTTGTCGCCGACGCCGATAGTCACACGGCCGCCATCCGGCCGGATGCCGATGAGAAGAAGGCCCTGCAAAGCTTTGTGGCGGCGGGTGGCGGCTATATCGGTATCTGCGGCGGTTGTGCCCTGGCGCTCGATAGTGACACCGGGCTCGCCTTGCTGCCGCTGCGGCAGGTCAGCGCCTACAGCCTCAAGAAGGGTCCGCAGCAGGTGAAACTGCAGATGACGCGCCTGACCCAGACCATTCTGGGCGATGATCGTAAAATGGTGGAGGCCACCTTTGAGGGGGGGCCGGTGATGGAGCCGCATAAGCATAAGAAACAGCCCCGCCGCGCCGACATCGTGGGTTTGTTCTGGGAAGCCGCCGGTGCCAGCACTTCGGCACGGAAGAACCCGATGGCCTTTACGCCGGCGGTGATCACCTGTGATTATGGCAAAGGCCGCGTGGTCGGCTTCAGCATTCACCCCGAGCGCACGGCCGGCTGCGAGAGCTGGCTGCCCAATGCCATCCGTTGGGCTGCGGTCAAGAATCGTTGACGCTGTTTCCAATGGTTGGAAGAAACGCGTCCCGGTTTTCCAAGCTTCGGAAAACGCCGGCAGATATCAAAGAGGCGGGCAGACACAGGCAGCGGAGGTTATGAAACTGGAACTTCAAGAAACCCGGTTGGAGAATGGACTACGCGTGGCCACGGCCAGGATGCCGGGCGTCGCGAGCGTCGCGCTGGGTTTGTTCGTGGGCGCGGGCGGGCGTCACGAGACAGCCGCGCAGGCGGGCATCAGCCACTTCATTGAGCACCTGCTGTTCAAAGGCACCACGTCGCGCTCGGCGCGCGCCATCTCGCAGGCGATTGAGGGGCGCGGCGGTTATCTCAATGCCTATACGCAGGAGGAAAGCACTTGTTATTACGCGCACATCGCCGCGGAGCATTTCCGGGCGGCACTGGAGTTGCTGGCCGATCTGTTTCTGCACCCGCGGTTTGCGCCGGCCGATATCCGCAAGGAACGCGGCGTCATCATCGAGGAAATCGAGATGTACCGCGATCAGCCGCAGCAACACGTGCAGGAAATGCTCAACAGTCTGCTCTGGGCCGACCATCCGCTCGGCCGCTGCTTGGCCGGCACACCGGCGACGGTGGGCGCGCTGACGCGCGACGATTTTCTGGGCTATAAAGCCGCCCGCTATGCGCCGGCGCTCACGCTGGCTGTGTTTGCCGGACAAATCGAACACGCGGCGGCGGTCGCGCATACGAAGAGGGTACTCGGCGGCTGGCAGGCCCGCCGGCCTGCGCCGCCACGGCCGGTGACGGCGCGGACGCCCCAACGCGCGGCCTTGGCGCTCCGCAAGGATATCGAGCAGGCGCATCTGGCGTTGGGCGTGCGGCTCTTTGGCCGCCACGACGAGCGTCGTTTCGCGCTCAAGCTGCTCTCGACCATCCTCGGCGAGAATATGAGTTCCCGTCTGTTTCAAGTTGTGCGCGAGCGGCACGGCCTGGCCTACGCCATCCACACCGCCCTCGAGTTGTTCAATGACACCGGCATGCTGGAGATTGCTGCCGGTGTGGATGTGGACAAGCTGCCCAACGCACTACGTCTGATCCTCTCCGAGACCGCGCGCCTGCGCCGCCAGTTGGTCGGCGCCGCGGAATTGCGCCGCGCCAAGGACTACGTCATCGGGCAGTTGCTCATCGGCTTGGAAGGACCCGCGCAGCAAATGACCTGGGCGGCGGATCATCTGCTGAACTTTAGGCGCTTCATGCAGCCGGATGACATCATCGCCGCCGTGCAAAAGGTCTCCGCCGGGGCTCTCCGGCGGCTGGCCGGCGAGGTGCTGCTGCCGGAGCGCATGAGCGCCGCGCTCATCGCACCGCAAGCCGGCGCAGCCGAGACCCACTTGTTACAGAGTGCCCGTAGGCAGCTCGCGTAAACAGCGGATCATGCTTGTCATTTTCGTCCGGCATGGGCGGTCACGCTGCTGTGCAACACCGGTGCCTTCACGCTTGACGCTTTTCCAAGCCGGTTTACCATGCCCGCGGTGTCTGAAGCGAAAGGAAGAGCCATGAAAAGCAAGGGTATTGTTCTTTGGGGTCTGGCCGTCCTGCTGTGGAGTGCCACCCTCGCCCTCTACGCCGCGCCCGCGCCACCCAAGCAACGCGAGACGCCGGCACAGTTCCTCAAGGCGCCCGTCCCCGACGTGAAGGGCAAGACCTTCGCCGAGGCCGCCGCCCTCCTGAAGCAGGCGGGCTTCACCGCCGCCGATGGCGGCAAGGAGCCGACCGCGAACAAGCTGAACGTGGACCGCGTGGCCGCGCAGGACCCGGCCGCCGGCACCCGCGCCATCAAGGGCTCGCCGGTGAAGTTGAAAATATATGGTTCTTCTGGGTTCATGGGGTGATTTTTCATTGAGCGCGAACCGGATCGAGGTTCAAGCCGCCCAAGTGAAAGAGGATGTCTGCTTTGAGTCTCTCGCGATTCCGATAGCCGCACGCTTTCTGCACCAGCAGTTGAAT
>CAISWQ010000092.1 GCA_903889245.1 uncultured Lentisphaerota bacterium
GAAACGCCAAACGGGCGGCCCACCGGGTCGCCCGTTTGGCGTTTCGCGCAAGACGATCAGTTGCTGATCGTGTTGATGATCAGGCCGGGCTCGCCCTGGAAGATGTTGAGGCGGGCCTTCTCGTAGATCTGCTTGATCTCCTCGGCGCTCAACTCGGTGCGGATCATCGGCACCTCGATAGAAGTATCCTTCTCGAAGAGGATGCGCTTGGAGGTGTCGCGGTAGCCGGCCTTGCCGATCGTCAGGACATGGTCACCCTTGAAAATTTCCGCGTTCACCAGCGGCGTCGTGCCGATCAGGATGCCATCCACCTCGACCAGCGCGGGGTCGGCGGTGGTCTTGACGGAGATTTTGATCTTTGGCCGCGCCTGCTGCGCGAGCTGCGCCTGCGTCAGCGCGGTCTTGAGTTTGGGCAGCGCGTCGTCAATCGCCTTCTCGATCAGGCCGATGACGTCGTCCTCGCCCAACTCGGTGGACTGCGCCGCGGTCTGGCGGATGCGCGTCTGCGCCGCGCCGCTGCTCATCGCGATCACCGCGCCATCCACGGGATTGAGCGCCTCGAGACCGATGCGCACATTGAGCGCGGTGAACTCGGTACGATTGCCGCCGAGGTTGATCGTCTCCTTGCCGGTGGAGAGGCTCATCAGGCTGCCGCGCAGGACGGCGTCGGCGCGCAGGGCCTGCGCCGCATGGATGAACGTCGGCCGCGCCGCGGTCGGCTTGCCCTGGTTCGTCGGCCGTTCCTTCTCCATCTGCGCGATAAAGTCACGGCGGTCAATCAGCGTGAATTCCTGGTTGCCGAGCAGCTTCTGGCCAACGAGGAAGGCACCCTTGGCGACGAGCGCCGCCGGCGCGACGGAGCCGCCGAGTTTGGCATCGGCGCGCTGGCCGGTCTGGTCGTCGAAGTCCATCACCGCCACGCGCATCGGGTCCGCGGCCAGCGTCACGCCGGTCAGCGCCGCGCCCGCCAACATGTGCAGCAAATATTTCTTCATGGTTTGCTCCTTTGGTTTGCGCCCAAACTCTACACCTTCCCCCCCGGCTTGCGAACCAAAAATCGGGAGGCGGGATGGAAGCCCCGTCAACATTTTACCAGCCCGGCCACGACGGAGCGTGGCCCTCCTGGCGGCAGTCACCCGCCGGATTGGGTAGGATCCGCGACGCGGCCGAGGAAGAGGATACTGCCGGTACTCTTTTCGCGGATCAGGAACAGAAAGGGATGATCGGCGCGGAAGACCGCCGGCGGTTCCGGTTCCATGATGGCCGTGAGTCGCATCACGACGGCGGTGGCGGCCGCGGCCTCGGTGCCCTCCTCGTTCACATCCACGAAGGCCTTGTGGAGAATGGCGCTGATGAAGAGATCGCGCTGGCCATCCATGCCGGAGAAATCCGCGTTGCCGGAGAAGGCGTCCTTCATCCCCAGCGCCGCCATGATGCGGCTCAACTCGAACTTCGCGGTCATCTTGAACTTGGGCAGGAAGACATTCACCTCGCGCTGGCGTAACTGTCGCGTCCATGTTTCCAGCCTGGCCAGCGTCAGGGCTTGCTCTAGCGCGGCGAGGCCGTCGGCTTTTTCCGGCAACAGCACGAGCATGGAGAGTTCGTTGCCGGTGTAGGGCAGTTCCAGCACCTGTACGCCGTCAGCCGCCGCATAGCGGTATTCGCGCTGCTTGTTCATCAGCCGCGCCTCGACCGCCTTGCCGCCGGTGAGTTTGAACGGCGCGGGCTGTGTGGCGTCGGGCTTGAAGGGATAGGCCCAGTTGCCCTTGAAGTAGATCGCGTTGACCAGCACCAGCCGCGTCATGGCGTCGAGCGTGCCGGGCGGAATGATGTTCTTGATCTTGTCCTGCGTCTTCTGTTCGACCCATTTGTTGATCGTCGCGGCGGCCTCGGCCGCGGCGCGTTCATAATCCTGCGGCGTGATTTCCACGTCGTAGCAGCGCCTGGCCAGGTCGAGGTAGTCGGCGAGGAACGGGTGTTTCTTCTGCGGCCAGAGCGAATTGGCGACGCTCAACCTGACGTGGCCGCTGCTTTGGATTTTGTTCAGCGTGGCCTGCAACCCGGCGCAAGCCGGGTGCAGCCGCGCACGGTCGAGCGAGAGGCGCAGCGCGGCGGTCATCTGCTTTTCCGTCTCGCCGCGCGCGCCGCCGGCGGTCAGCGCCAGCGCGGTGGAGATGGAATAGGGCGAGCAGAAGAGGTTGCCCGGTTGCGCCCGCAGTTGCCCGAACAGGTCCAGCGCGAACGTGTTGTTGTCGCGCGCCAGTTGCCGGACCTCCGGTGTCGTCTGCGCCAGCGCCGCAGCCCCCATCATGAACCAAGCCAGTATCGTCTTCATCAAAGACTCCTTTCCCATCCGCCGGCGGTTGGCCACGCTCCCAGCGCCCGCCGCCGGTGGTGTCGGCCCTGTTTTTCCAAGGCTTGGAAAAATTTCAACGGTTTTCCCCAAGCCTTGGAAAACCGTCAGACAAAGCGGGCGTGCGCGATGAGGGCGAGCACGGTGACGCCATAGAGCGCGATGTCCAGCAACAGCGGCCAGTCGCTCAAGAGGATGTGTTCCGGCCGGTCGCCGCGCTCGTGGCGATAGACGAGGTCGAGGTAGCGGAAGAGGCCGAAGATGACGAATGGGACGGTATAGACCAGCCGGTCGGTGCCGAACTTGTGGACGGTGTCGGGCCAGAGGGTATAGAGCGCGTAGCAGACGAGCGTGGCCCCGCTGACGATGGCGATGAGCTGGTCGAGCAGACGCTCATCGTACTGCGCGAGGCTATGGCGGGTGACCGGATCGGCTTCCTCGGCGCGGCCGAGCATGACTTTTTCGTGGCGGCGCTTGCAGAGCGCGAGGAAGAGCGCCAGCAGCATGGCGCAGAGCAGCAGCCACGGCGAGAGCTTCACGCCAACGGCCACGCCGCCGGCCAGCGCGCGCAGCACGAACCCCCCGGCGATGATGAAGACATCCAGCAAGGCGATGCGTTTGAGGCCGAGCGTGTAGGCAAACTGCATCAACACATAGGCACCCACCACCAACAGCAGCGGTCGCGCGAGCAGCGCAGTCCACGTGAGACCCGCCACCAGCAGCAACGCCGCCAGACCCAACGCGGCGCCGGTGGAGAGTTCACCGCCGGCAATGGGGCGGAAGCGCTTGGTGGGATGGACGCGGTCGAGCGCGAGATCGCGCACGTCATTGATCAAATAGATGCCGCTGGAGACCAGGCAGAAGGCGAGCGCCGTCTGCAGGGCGTCAAAGAAGCGGCGCCAGTCCTCGTGCTGTTGCGGATCGCCCAGCGCGAAGACAAAGGCGGCAAACACGATGAGGTTCTTGGTCCACTGGCTGGGCCGCAGGGCGCGCAACCACGGCAGCGGCCGCGGCGCGCTCATGCGGCGCCCCCGGCGGCGAGGCTGCGGGGGTGCGCGCCTCCGGCGTGACGCCGGCAGCCGGCGCGGAAGAGAAGCTTCCAGACCATCCAGCGCGCTTCGTTGACAATCTTCTTGTTCATCTTCGACTCGCCGGCGCGGCGCTCGACGAAGACGATCGGCACCTCGACCAGCTTGAAGCCAAGCTGCCACGCCGTATGGCTCATCTCAATCTGGAACGAGTAGCCGTTGGAACGGATGGCGTCGAGGTCAATGGTCTCAAGCACGGCGCGGCGGAAGCACTTGAACCCGCCCGTCGGGTCGAACAAGGGCAAGCCGGTGATGGCACGGGTATAGAGGGCGGCACCCTTGCTCAATAGCAGCCGGTTCATCGGCCAGTTCATCACGCGCACCCCGCCGATATACCGCGACCCGATCGCGAGGTCGGCCGTCTGTGCGGCCTCCAGCAGCCGTGGCAGGTCGTTCGGGTCGTGGGAAAAATCGGCGTCCATCTCGCACATGAACTGGTAGCCCGCCTGTAGCGCCCACTGAAAGCCCGCCACGTAAGCGCGCCCGAGCCCCTGCTTGCAGGGCCGGTGCAGGACGTGGACGCGCGGGTCGGTTTGGCAGAGCTCATCAAGCAACGCGCCGGTCCCGTCGGGCGAGTTGTCGTCCACGAACAACACATCGGCCTCCGGGCAGGCGCGCTCGATCGCCTGCACGAGTGGCTGGACATTGTCCTTCTCGTTGAACGTGGGTACGACGACAACGGCCGGATTCATATGCGCGGCATCCTAGGGCATCGGTCGGCGGCGCGCAAGCCGCGGGCGCGTGTTTTTCGGCTCGAAATCCGGCGCGCGGCTGCGCTAGAGTTCGCGCGCGCCAACCGCCCGGCGCGGGAGAACACAAGCATGATGTACCGCGACAATCCGCTGCGAGGCCTGCCGTGGGCCGAGTTCCAGAAGCTCACCACCACGGAGAAGGCGGCCTACTTCCAGCGTCACGGCCGGCCCTACCACGCGCTCATCGCCCAGCAGTTCGACCGGCCGACGCTCGAACGGCTCTGCGCGCTGGCGACCAAAATCCGCCGCATCGCCAAGACGCGCGGCGGCATGCTCTTCCTCCAGGACCTGCTCCGCGAGAAGCGCGCGATGCTCTACTTCGCCCAGCCCTCGACGCGCACGTTCCTCTCGTTCCACGCCGCCGGCCAGATCGTCGGCCTCCAGCTCGCCAACGTCCGCGACACGACGACCTCCAGCGAGATGAAAGGCGAGTCGCAGGAGGATAGCGTCCGCACCTTCAGCTCCTACTACGACATGATCATCATGCGCCATCCGGAGGGCGGCTTCGCCGAGCGCATCGCGTGGCTGCTCTCGAACACGACGCGCCCCGTGCCCGTGGTCAACGCCGGCTCCGGCAAGGACCAGCACCCGACGCAGGCGCTGCTGGATATCTACACCCTCCAGCGCAGCTTTGAGCCGCGCGGTGGCATTGATGGCAAGACCGTCGCCTTCGTGGGCGATCTGCTGCGCGGACGTACCGTCCGCTCGCTCGCGCTGCTGCTGGCGCTCTACCAGAACATCAAGCTTGTCTTCGTCGCGCCGCCGGAACTGCAAATCGGCGCGGACATCCTCGACGCGCTGCGCGTCGCCCAGGTCCCGTTCGAGGTCACGGACGATTTCGCGAGCGTGATGCCCGCGGCCGACGCGATCTATATGACGCGCATCCAGGACGAGTGGGACAAGGGCGGCGACGCCAAGAAGACCGACATCTCCCAGTTCAGCCTGCGCGCCGAGCACCTCTCGTGGCTCAAGTCCGACTGCGCGCTCATGCACCCGCTCCCGCGCCGCACGGAGATCGCCACCGAGATTGACGCCGACCCGCGCGCCATGTACTGGCGCCAGGTCCGCAACGGCATGTGGATCCGCGCCGCGCTCATCCTCACGATCTTCGAGCGCGACGCCGAGGCCGACCGCTATTACATGGATTTGACCAGTTGAGGAGACACCCCATGTTGCACCTGATCAGTATGAAGGAATGGCCGCCGCAGCTCATCGAGGAGGTGCTCAACCTCGCCGACGACGTGAAGCGGCAGCCCGCCAAGTACGCCACCGCGCTGGCGGGCCAGACACTGCTGATGATCTTCGAGAAACCCAGTCTGCGCACGCGCGTCTCGTTCGAGACTGGCGTCACCCAGATGGGCGGCCACGCGATCTACTACGACATGAGCACCTCGCCACTCGGCGCCGGCAAGGAAAACATCGCCGACACCGCGCGCGTCATCAGCCGCTACGTCAACGTCGTCATGGCCCGCCTGTTCAAGCACGAGGTCATCGTCGAGCTCGCCCAGCACGCGACCATCCCGGTCATCAATGCGCTTACCGACTACACGCACCCGACGCAGATTCTCGCCGACCTCCAGACCATCCGCGAGAAAAAGGGCCGCCTCAAGGGCGTCAAGCTTGCGTACTTCGGTGACGGCCGCAACAACGTCACCCATTCACTGCTGATCGGCTGCAGCAAGCTCGGCCTCGACATCCGCGTCGCCTGCCCAGATGGCAGCGACTACATGCCGCTCGGCGAAATCGTCCGTTCTGCACAGAACTTCGCCAAGAAATCCGGCGCGCAGGTGCTCATCACGCACGACGCCGCCGAGGCCGCGCGCGGCGCCGACGTGCTCTATACCGACTCCTGGATGAGCTACCACGTCGCCCACGAAAAGCTCGAGGAGCGCGTCCGCGTCTTCACCCCCTACCAGGTGACCGCCGCACTCATGGCGCTCGCCGCGCCCGATGCGATCTTCATGAACTGCCTCCCCGCGCTGCGCGGCTTCGAGCAGACCGCCGAGGTGATGGATGGCCCGCAGTCCGTCGTCTTCGACGAAGCCGAGAACCGGCTCCATGCCCACAAGGCCATCCTCCTCAAGCTGCTGGAGGCGGCGAAAAAGTGACGCGGTTTCCAAGGCTTGGAAAAAATACCGGAAATTTTCCCAGCCTTGGAAATAATTCCACGAGATTTTCCAATGCCTGAAAAAACCATGGTTCCCCTTTCCAATCCCTGGAAAATCCGTGCTTCATCCGTGGCTAAATGCAGATCCTCGTCGTCAAATTGAGTTCGCTCGGCGACCTGTTTCACGCGCTGCCCACCGTGCGCGCGCTGCGCACCGGCCTCGGCGCGTCGGTGGACTGGGTCACGCAGACGAACTACGTCGAGCTCGTGCGCTGTTTCAGTGACGTGCGGCGCGTCATCGGCTTCCCGCGCCACGGCGGGCCCGCCGACTGGCGGCCGTTTCTGGCCGAGCTGCGCGGCGAGTACTACGACCTGATCGTGGACCTGCAGGGTTTGAGCAAGAGCGCGCTGGTCGGCTGGCTGGCGCGCGGCGCGCGGCGCATCGGGCCGAGCTTTCACCGCGAACTCTCGCGGCTTTTCTACAACGAGGTCGCCGGCCACCGCGACAAGAACCGCCACGCGGTCGAGGAGGCGCTCGACGTGGTCCGCCACCTCGGCCTGCCGCTGCCGGCGACGCCGGAGTTCCCGGTGGTATTCCCGAAGAAAGTTCTCGCTGCCGCGCCGCCGCGGATCGCGCTCGCGCCGTGCTCGCGCTGGGTCACCAAGAATTGGCCCGCGGCCAACTTCATCGCCACCGCGCAAGCCCTCCGCGAACAGACGCGCGCGACGTTCTTCCTCGTCGGCGCGCCGGAAGACAAACCAGTGTGCGACCAGATCGCCGCCGCGCTGGGGCCTGCTGCCATGAACCTGTGCGGCCAGACCTCGCTCGTGGAACTCGGCGGCGTGATGCGGGCGATGGACCTGGCGGTGACGGTGGATACCGGCCCGATGCACGTCGCGGCGGCAGCGGGCGTGCCAGTGCTCGCACTCTTCGGCCCCACCGATCCGCAGCGCACCGGCCCCTATGGCTCGCGGCACCGCGTCGTCACCGCGCCGGTGGACTGCGCGCCCTGCTTCAGCGACCAGTGCCGGCGTCAGGACGTCGCCTGCCTGACGCACCTCGCACCAGAAGTGGTGGCCGCCGCCGCGCTGGAGATGCTGCCATGAAAACGGCGATGGCTGTCTTCATGACGGGACTGGCACTCGTGCTGGTTTGCGGTTGCCACACGGCCAAGCCCAAGCCGGAGTCGCCCAAGTCTGTGACGCCGCCGGCGGCCCAACCGCCGCCGCCCCTCGTGCGGCCGACGACGTTCTGGCCACTCGCGGCGGGCACGAGTTGGACCTATGCGGGCGTTTGCATCGAGAGCACCAACGGCGTCATGGTCACCAACACAGTCAAGCTGACCTGCTCGGTGCTGGAGGCGCGGACGCAACGCGGCTACCAGTTCGCGCGCGTGAGCCACTTCCCGCCGGCGCTCTCGCCCTGGCACATGGACCGGCAGCAGCCCTACGTCCTGCTGCGCACGCCCGCCGGCGAGTGGCACGCCATCGAGGCCGACCGCGCGCGCCATGTGCTCGCGCGGCTCGCCGACGCCAAGGATCCGCTCGATGACCTGCTGACCTTCGAGACGCAGGTGCTCGCCGAGTCGCTCAAGGATGGCCTGCGCTGGGGCGATCCCGCCGGCTTGCAGAGGCTCGATGGCCTGTATTGCTGGGTCACCGGCGCGCCGCGTACGGAGACGCGCGCGGTCATCGCCGGCGTTTCCAAGGATTGGAAACTGGATGTCTTCCCGATCGTGTACCGGTCGCTGCCCGACCGGCTCGACGTGCAGTTCGCGCCGAACATCGGTATCCTCGCCAGCGACTACGTCCACCACGGCACCCCCGGCGAAGTCCACCTGCGCTTAGTGGAATTTCATCAGCCAGTTTCAGCAGACGGAAAGTGATCCACAACTTACGCAGCTTTCACGGATTATTTCGCTACCCACGGCGACCCATGACAAATGACCAAGGACAAGTGACAACTCACCACTGACCACTGACTTACTGCCCATGCTATCCAATGTCCTCATCGGCCTGTGTGCGTTACTGACCGGCTTGGCCAAAACCGCCCTGCCGGGCATGGGTGTGCTCGTGGTGCCACTGATGGCGATGGCGGTGCCCGCGCGCGAATCCACCGGGTTGCTGCTGCCAATGCTGTTGGTCGGCGATGTCTTCGCGGTGACCTACTATCACCGCCACGCGGTCTGGAGTCATCTCTGGCGGCTTCTGCCGTGGGCGGTCGCGGGTATCGTCATCGGTTGGTTCGCGCTGGGGAAAGTGAACGACGAGCAGTTGCGCGTCTTCGTCGGCGCGGTCGTGCTGGCGCTGCTCGCGTTGAATCCACTGCGGGCGCGCGTCACCGCGCTGGAAAAATTGCCGCACGCGCCGTGGTACGGCGCGCTGCTCGGACTGCTCGCGGGCATCACCACGATGATGGCCAACGCCGCCGGGCCGATCATGGCGATCTACCTGCTCGCGATGCGCCTGCCCAAGCACGAGTTCATCGGCACCGGCGCGTGGTTTTTCCTGCTGGTCAACGCCATCAAGGTCCCGTTCAGTATCCACCTGCATTTGATCCGCCTCGGCTCGCTGGCCACCGATGCGCTCTTCGCCCCGCTGATCCTCCTCGGCTGCTGGCTCGGCATCAAACTGCTCAAGCACATCCCGGAAAAGCTCTTCAGCCGGCTGGTCCAGATTCTCGCCGCGGTCGCGGCTATCAAGTTGTTGTTCTAAACAACATAGGGCGCAGCAAGACTGCGCCCCTACCGGCTGGCCGGCTCGGTCGCCCAGCGAAAGCCGCAAGGGGTGTGCGGGGCGACGATGTCGCGGTCGCCGAGGTCGCGCGGATCAATCGGGAAGTACCGGCAGTTCGGAGTGCGCACGGGATACACGTTGCAGGCGGGCAGGCCGTTATCGCTCTTAAGCAGGACGCAGCGGCGGAGCAGGAAACAACATGTGCCACAGCGGAGGCACTCGCCCTGACGCCGGGCCAGGCTGGCGCGCACATAACCGGGGCGGAAGATATTCAGATAAAGCCGGCGATAGGTGCCCCACCGCAGCCGCAGCCAGCCTCTCATCGTGAGCCGTTTGTCGCCGATCATAGGTGTGTCCCTTTCAATCTTTCTGCGCCACCGGGTCCGCACCGGGCGCATCGAGCCGGCGGCGCAGCAGCAGCGAGCCATCAAGGCGGTAAAGCTGGACCAGCGCCTCGCGGTGGCCGGTTGCGGCCTGCACCTCGTCGAGTTGCGCCTGCGCGAGGTCGCGCTGGGCCTGCGCGACGAGAAGCGCGGTGGATTTGCCGATGCGGTTCTTCTCCGACTCGGCGCGCAGCTTTTCCGCCTGCAGCCGGCGCGTCGCGGCGGTCGCCGTGCGCTGCGCCAGGCAGCGCAGCACCTCGACGTGCGCGCTGCGGACGTCGCTCTGGATGAGCAGGCGCAGGTTGTCGAGCGCGTTGCGGAGCTGCTCGCGGTTCAGCGTCGCGCGCTCAAGCTGGGCGGCGCTCTGGCGGCGGCCGACCGGCCAATCGCCGGTGAAGCCAACCGCGAAGTCATAGCCGTTGCCGGATTCGCCCTGGAACGCGCCGCCAAAGCTGTCCGCATAGCCGCTGCGACCGAGGCTGACGAAGAAGTCCAGTCGCGGCAACAGGCCGTTCTTCGTTTTGACCACGTCGAGTTCATTGCGCTGCATGGCGAGCAGCGTCTGGTTCAGCTCCGGCCGCAGCTTGAGCGCATGTTCAACATGCGCGACCACGTCGCCGGGTTCCTCCGGCGGGTCGGTCGGCAGGCGGATGGAAACCTCGCGGTCCCACGCGGCCATGCGGCGGCCGGATTGCAACAGCCTTAACACCGTCAGGCGGGCCGCGGTCAGCGCGCTCTCGGCGTTGATGACCTGCTGGCGCCGGAGCGCGACCTCGGCCTCGGCGGCGGCGCGCTCGACGGCGGCGAGCGCGCCGAGCCTGATGCGCTCGACCGTCTCGTGGAACTGGTCCTCGGCCAGCTTGAGCGAGGCGTGGCCGATCCCCAGCCGTTCCCGCGCGAGTTCCAGATCCCAGCAGGCCTTCTCGACCTGCGCGACGAACGCCTCGGTGAAGCCGCGGAACTCATACTCGCTCATCTTCACATCCAGCCGCGCCTGCCGCAGGCTGGCGAGATTCGCCGCCGTACCCGCGCCACGCAGCAGCGGCTGGACCGCGCTGACGCCGAGGCGCGCGGTATAAAACGGATCAGCGCTGTTGATGACCTGATTGGTCAGGCTGCCGTCGAGCGCCAGCCGCGTACCCAGCGGCAGCAGCGTGCTCACGTTGAGGTCCGCGCCATCGCTGCGGCTGGTGACGTTGAACTGGTTGGTGTTGACCGAGAGCATTCGCAGGCCGTCGAACTGGCCGCGGCCGAGGCTGTAGCCGAGGACCGGATCGAACGCGGCGCGTTGCTCCTGCTCGCGCGTCTTGGCGATGGGCGTGTTCTGCCGCTCGACGGCGACGGCGGGATTTTTCTCCAGCGCCAGCAGCACGGCGTCGGCAATCGAGAGGTTGAGGTCCGGTTCCGCGGCGCGCACAGCACAGACGGACAGGAGGAGGAGCGCGGAAACTTTTCCAAGGCTTGGAAACCGCCGGGTGTGTTTTTTCCAAGGCTTGGAAAAGTTCAGCGCGAAAGTTTCCAAGGCTTGGAAAAGCGCCAGCGATTTTTTCCAAGGCTTGGAACTATGGAAATTTGAAATGTGAAATTTCATATTTCAGATTGCAGCGGCTTGCTTCGCGGCGCGGCGGCGCTCCTGCCAGTGTTCGAGCACGACGTAGAAGACGGGCGTGACATAAAGCGTCAACAGTTGCGAAAAGAGCAGGCCGCCGACCACGGCGAGGCCGAGCGGTTGGCGCGCTTCGCCGCCGGCGCCGTAACCGAACGCGATCGGTAGCGCGCCCATCAGCGCGGCCATGGTGGTCATCATGATCGGGCGGAAGCGGATGAGGCACGCCTCGTGGATGGCCGCGCGCGCGCTCTTGCCTTCCTTCTCGCGCGCGGCGATGGCGAAGTCCACCATCATGATGCCGTTCTTTTTCACCAAGCCAACGAGCATGATGATGCCGACGAAGGCGTAAAGCGAAACCTCCGCGCCGAAGCCCCAAAGCGTGGCGAGCGCGCCGACGCCGGCGAAGGGCAGCGCCGTGAGAATCGTGATCGGGTGGATGAAATCCTCGTAGAGGATGCCGAGCACGATGTAGATGACGAAGATGGCGAGCAGCAGCAGGAGGCCCATGCCGCGGATGGCCTTCTCGAACGCCTGCGCGGTACCCTGGAACGAGGCCTGCACGGACTGCGGCAGCGTGTCGGCCGAGGCGCTCTTGATGGCTTCGACGGCTTCGCCGAGCGAGGTGCCGGGCAGGAGGTTGAAGGAGATGGTGACGGCCGGAAGCTGGCCAACGTGGTTGATGCTCAGGGGGCCGGTACTTTCCTTGAGTTCGGCGACGGTCTTGAGCGGAATGAGCGCGCCGGAGGCAGCGCGGACGTTGAGCAACGAGAGCTGCTCGGGATGCTCTTGATAAGCAGGCGGCAGCTCGACCAGTACCTGGTATTGGTTGTCAGCGCCATAAATCGTGGAGATCTGCGGCGTGGCGTAGGCGTTGAGCAGCGCCTCCTCGATCTGGCCGGCGGTGAGGCCGAGCGAGGCGGCCAGATCGCGACGGATGACGACGTTCAGTTCCGGGCTCTTGATCAGCAGGTCGCTGCTGACATCGGTGAGGCCGGGGAGGGCGCGCATCTTTTCCAGGAGCTTCGCGGAGCTGTCATAGAGCGGTCCCATCTCCGGACAGGTGAGCGTGTATTGATATTGAGCCTTGGTGAACATGCCGCCGATCGGCAACGCGGGCGGTACCTGCGGATAGGTCAGGATACCCGGCACGGCGGCGAGCCGTTTCCGGATGACCTGCACAAACTCGTTGGCGGAGAGCGGGCGCTGGTTGCGCGGCTTGAGGGTGAAGACCAGTCGGCCGGTGTTGTTGCCGGAGGCCCGCCGGCTCCCGGCACTGACGATGAAACTTTCGATATTGGGATCGTCCACGACCGCCGCGGCCAGCTCGTGCATGTGCGTGCAGAGCGCTTCGAACGAGATGCCCTCGGTGGCCTCGCATTGGACCAGCACGCGGTTCTGATCTTCCACCGGCAGGAAACCCTTCGGCACATATTTGAAGAGGAAGCCGGTGGCGACGAGCACGACGAGGGAGAAAATCATGACAAAGCGGCGGTGGTCAAGCGCCCAGCCCAGCGTGCGGTCATAGAACGCGAGCAGCGCCTGGAAGCCGCGCTCGGTGAAGGCGTAGAGCCGGCCGTGGTGCGCGCTGGCAGGCGGTTGTAAAAAGCGGCTGCACAGCATCGGCGTCAGCGTCAGCGAGATGAAGCCGCTGATCAGTACCGCGACGCCGATGGTCACGGAGAATTCGCGGAACAACCGGCCGATCAGTCCGCCGAGCAGCAACACCGGGATGAAAACCGCCGCCAGCGAGAGCGTCATCGAGAGGATGGTAAAGCTGACCTCGCGCGAGCCTTCCAGCGCCGCCGTCATGCGATCCTTGCCCATCTCGACGTGCCGCACGATGTTTTCCAGCATGACGATTGCGTCATCCACGACAAAGCCGATCGCCAGCGTCAGCGCCATCAGCGAGAGGTTGTCGAGGCTGTAACCCAGCACATACATCATGGCAAACGTGCCAATGATGGACATCGGCAGCGCGAGGCTGGGGATGAGTGTGGCACCGACGCTGCGCAGGAAAATGAAGATCACCAGCACGACCAGGCCGAAGGTCAGCAGCAAGGTGAACTGGGCGTCGTCCACAGAGTTGCGGATCGGCAGACTGCGATCATAGAACGTTTCCAGCGACGCGGCCGCGGGGAGGCTTTGGCGGAGTTGCGGCATTAACGCGTGGATACGGTCGGCGACCTCGACGGTATTGACGCCCGGCTGGCGGTTGATGAAGAGGACAATCGCGCGCTGCCGCTTCCCGTCGCGCCACTGCCAGACGGCGACCTTGTTGTTCTCCACGTCGTCGCGCACGTCAGCGACTTCCTCCAACCGCACGGGGGCCTTGTTGCGATAGGCGACAATCAGCGTCTGGAAGTCGCTCGCGCGCATGAGTTGGCCCGTGGCGCGCACAGTGTAGGAGCGCAGCGGGCCATAGAGCACGCCGGTGGGCAGGTTGACGTTGCCACGCTGGATCGCTTGTACGACTTCGTCGAGGCCGAGGCCGCGCGCGAACAGCGCCTCCGGGTTGATCTGGATGCGGACAGCGAACTTCTGCGCGCCGAGCACCTCGACTTGAGCGATGCCATCAATCATTGAGATGCGCGGGGCCAGCACCGACTGCGCGTACTGGTCGAGAGCCGACATCGGCAGCGTCGGACTGGACAGCATGAAGTAGAGGAACGGTTGGTCGGCTGGGTTGACCTTCTGGAAACTCGGCGGCGTCGGCATGTCCGGCGGAAGCTGGCGGGCAGCGCGGGCGATGGCCGACTGTACATCCTGCGCGGCACTATCAATATGGCGGGTCAGGGCGAACTGAATCGTGATTTGCGAGCTGCCCAGGATGCTGACCGAGTTCATCGAATCAATGCCCGCGATGGTCGAGAACTCGCGCTCGAGCACCGTGGCCACAGCGGAGGCCATCGTCTCCGGGCTTGCTCCCGGCAGGTTGGCGGTCACCTGGATGGTCGGGAAATCCACGGCGGGCAGATCGCTGACCGGGAGCTGCCGGTAGGACAGCACGCCCGCCATCAGGATGCTCACCATGATGAGCGTCGTGGCCACCGGCCGACGAATGAATGGCGCAGCGAGGTTCATGAGACGAAGAAGGGCGTGATGGAGTGATGGAGCATTGGAGTATTGGACAGCAGAAAATGAAGGGCACCGGAGTTTCTCCAACACTCCCGCTGGCGCTGGCGCTTTTGTCTCACGGCTTCTTGTCTTCCACGATTTTGACCTTGGCGCCCGGCGCCAGCCGCTGCTGGCCATCCACGATCACCTGCTCGCCCGCCGCGAGGCCCTCGCCGATGACGGCGGTCTGCTCGTGCGTGCGCAGCAGTTTGACGAAGCGCCCGTCGGCGGTCTGGTCGGGCTTGGCCACGAACACCAGCGGGCCGCGCTGGCCCGGCAGCACCGCCGTCACCGGCACCGTCAGCACGTCCGCGTCCACGCCGATGCGCAGCACGACGCTGACGAACTCGCCGGGCCACAGCGTGCGCCGCGCGTTTTCGAATTTCCCCTTGAGCCGGATGGTGCCGGTCGCGGCATCCACCGCGTTATCCACGAAGGTCAGCAACCCGCAGTCCGCCAGCTCGGGCCGCTCCGCGGCGAACGCGCGCACCTCCAGCGGGCCTTGCGCCTGCGCCGCAAGCACGCGTCCCAGCTCCTGCTGCGGCAGCGTGAACATGATTTCCACCGGCTGGATCTGGTTGATCGTCACCAGCACCTGCTCGTTGGCCTTGACCAGGTTGCCCGCGTCCACGCGCCGCTCACCCACGCGCCCGGCGAGCGGCGAGCGGATGCTGCAATATTCCAGGTTCAGTTTTGCGTTGGCGACCGCGGCCTCGTTGGCCTGCACCGTCGCCGCGAGCGCCTCGGCCGCGGTACGCGCGCGATCCGCCGCGTCCTGCGCCGTCAGGCCCTTGTTGAGCAGTTCCGCCTGCCGCGCCGCCTCGCGCGCGGCGTCGGCCTGCAGCGCGCGGTCGCGGGCGAGGTTCGCCTCGGCGAGCTGCAGTGCCGCCTGCATCGGCCGCGGATCAATCGTCACCAATAGTTCGCCCGCCGCGACGTCCTGCCCTTCCTTGAAAAGGATGGCAGTGATCGGTCCGCCGACCTGCGCGCGGATGTCCACCGACTGCAGCGCCTGAACCGTGCCGAACGTGCGCAGTTCCAGCGGCACCGCCTGCCGCGTGGCGACCGCGACGCGCACCGGCACGGAGCCGGCGCTCTTTTTCGGATCGGCTTTCTCCGCCGGCTTGCAGGAGACCAGCACAAGCAGGCTCACCATCAACACACCAGTTTTTTTCATGTGACACCAGGGCCAGGGGCAGACGGAGCGCAAGGTAACGCGCCGCCCCGCCGCCGTGCAAGCGCGGTTTTCCAAAGATGGGAAAACCGCACGGGTGTTTTTCCCGGCCTTGGAAAATCTCGTGGAGTATTTTCCAACCCCCCGGAAATGGCCGGTGCAAATTTTCCAAGGCCTGGAAAGCCGGCGGGGAAATCCGGACCCAGGAAACACGGGCGGCGGAATTCCCTTTTTACTTTTCCACCTTCGGGGAGTAATCTCGCCGGCATGGAAACCACCCTTCAGTTCGATAACGCCCGCGAGTTGCAGGACATCACCGGCCGGCGCGGCGATTACCTCCCGCAGATCGGCCGCGAGTTGCGCCTGCGCCTGGTGGCGCGCGACACCTGGCTCAAACTGGAGGGCGAGGACGAAATGGTGGGGCGCGCCCAGCGCTTCTTCAACCGGTTGCGCGAGGCCCGCCACGAAGGCAACATTATCCGCGAACACACCATCGCCTATGCCCTGCGCGCCTTCGCCGACGGCCGCGAGGCCGACCTCGGCCCGCTCTACCAATGCCGCATTGATGTCAGCCTCGGCAAGCCGCCGGTCTTCCCGCGCACGTTCGGCCAGCAACTCTACGTCGAGGCCATTCGCTCGGAGGATATCTGCTTTGGTATCGGCCCGGCGGGCACGGGCAAGACCTACCTGGCGATGGCGATGGCGGTCAACGCGCTGCTGCGCGGCGAGGTCAGCCGCATCATCCTCACGCGCCCTGCGGTCGAGGCCGGCGAGGCGCTCGGCTTCCTGCCCGGCGATTTGCGCGCCAAGGTCTCGCCCTACCTGCGCCCGCTCTACGACGCGCTCTATGACATGATGAGCGCCGAGGATATCGAGCGCCAGCTCGAGCGCGGTGTCATCGAGGTCGCGCCGCTCGCCTACATGCGCGGCCGCACGCTCAACCACGCCTTCGTCATCCTCGACGAGGCGCAGAACACCACACCCGAGCAGATGCTGATGTTTCTCACGCGCCTCGGCTTCGACGCCAAATGCGTCATCACTGGCGACCTGACGCAGCTTGATCTGCCGCCGAACAAGATTTCCGGCCTGCTCGAGGCGCACAAAATTTTGCGAGGTGTCGAAGGCATCGCCTTCGCCGACCTCAAGGACGCCGATGTGGTCCGCCACGAACTCGTCCAGCGCGTCATCCGCGCCTACCGCGAAAGCCGCCTCGCCGAGCGGCAGCAGAAGCATGGTTGAGGGTGGATGGCTGATGGCAGGAACGCCCGATGAGCAAAGCCGATGAACGGCAGGATGCTTGGGTTGCATATCCACTCGGATTATTCACGGCCGCCTTGCGCTCCATCGTGGGAGGATTGGTCGTCGTTGTAGCGGCAATCTTCATCGGTACATGGTGTGGGGATCTTGTCTGGCACGGAGACCGCGCAGAGCGTATTTCAGAAATTCCACTTATGACCTGTGGCGTGCTGGTCATGGCCGGCATTCAATTTTGGGGCTGGCTCTACCTCTTGGTCTTGGCCTGGCTGCTCTATTACCTGATTCATGATGAAGGCTCGCGGGTTTTGGCCTTCGGTGTAGTCGTTCCACTTCAAACCTCCATAACCATCTTAAACCTATGGCAA
>CAISWQ010000093.1 GCA_903889245.1 uncultured Lentisphaerota bacterium
CCTACAATTTTGAGCTCGTGTAGGCCGGGTCTCCGACCCGGCGACCATCAACCATCCACCATCAGCCATCCTGCTGCCTGCATCCCGCATCACATTCATGGCGCGGCTTTCTGGGTGGCGGCGAGTTGTTTGAGCGCGCGCAGGTCGAGCTTGCCGGTGCCGAGCAACGGCAGCTTCTCGACGGCGACGAACTCGCCGGGCTTCCACAAATTCGGCAGCGCGCTGGCGGCGAGCACGGCGCGGAGCTTCTCCACGCCGCCGGCTTCGGGCGTGTGGATCAGGACGAGTTTCTCGCCGCGCTTTTCGTCGGGCGCGGCGGTGACGGCGATCACCTGCGTGGCCGCGCCGAGGCCGCGCTGCAAGTCCTCCTCGATCGCGCCGTGCGGCACCATCTCGCCGCCGATCTTGCTGAAGCGCGACAGGCGGTCGGTGATGCTGACGAACCCTTCGTCATCAATCTTCGCGATGTCGCCAGTGCGATACCAGCCGTCGCGAATCACCTCGGCGGTGAGGTCGGGTTTGCCGAGGTAGCCGAGCATGACGTTCGGGCCCCTGACGAGCAGGAGGCCGGGCTGGCCGGCGGGGACCGGCGCGCCGGTGTCGGGGTCCACGATGCGAATCGCGACGCCGGGCAACGGCAGGCCGACGCTGCTTTCCTTCCAGCCGGTCTGGAACACGCCGCCGGCCTCGACGTGCGGCACGGAGAGCGTGGCGACGGGCGCGAGCTCGGTCGCGCCGTAGCCTTCGAGCGGGCGGACGCCGAATTTTTCCTCGAACGCGGTCGCGAGGCGTGGATTGAGTTTCTCGGCGCCGCAGACGATGAACTTGAGCGTGGCGAAGTCCTCCTTCGCCGCCTTGCGCAGATAGACCATCAGGAAGCCGGGCGTGGCGAAGAGCATCGTCGAGCGGTTCTCGCGGGCAAGCTGCGCGATGACGCCGCCATCGAGCGGGTTCGGGTGATAGACCACCGAGAAGCCGCAGAGCAGCGGAAACCAGAGCGTGCCGGTGTAGCCGAGCGAGTGGAAGAAGGGCAGCGCGGCGCAGAGGTTATCGGACGGCGCGGAGGAGAAGACGGCGCGCAGGCTCTCGATGTTGGAGAGGATGTTGTGGTGGCTCAACATCACGCCCTTCGGCTCGCCGGTGCTGCCGGAGGAGAAGATGATCGTTGCAACGCGGTCGGCGTCGAAGCCGCCGGGGAATGCGGCGAGCCAGCGGCGCGGCAGCAGGCGCGCCTTGAGCAGCGCGGTGATCTTCTCCGCCGCGCTCAAACCGCCGGTCAGGTCTTCCAGGCACACGACGCCCTCGGCCGGCAGCGGCAGGTTGGGGAATTTTTCCAGGAAGGCGTGCGCGGTGATGAGGTGCTTGAGGTCGCACTGCTTGATGGCGGAAGCAAACGCCTCGCGCGAGGCCGTGAAGTTCAGGTTGACCGAGGTCTTGCCGAGCAGCGTCACCGCGAGGTTGGCCAGCGCGCCGCCCGCGCTCGCGGGCAGCAGGATGCCGATGCGGTCCTCGCCGGCGGTCAGTTGTCGCAGCTTCTTCGAGAGCGCGACGGCGGCGATCAGCGCCTTGCCGAACGTCAGCCGCTGGCCGCTGGAACTGTTGATCGCCAGCTCGCGCCAGTTGCGGCGCGCGGTGCGGATGAGCTCCGCGCCGAGCGAGCGGCGGCGCGCCTTGCGGTCGGCGAAGTAGTCGCACGAAAGCTCCAGCACCGCCGCGCGCACCGCCGGCGCCTCGGCCGTGCTCGGCAGATGGTCGCCGAACTGGATGGTGACGGGATAGCGGCCGAGCATCCCCCAGCGGCGGACGAGCTGGCCGTGGTAGAAGGAGAAGAGCGAGCCCCACGCGCCGCCGATGTGCACCGGGACGATCGGGTAGTGCGAGCCTTTCAGGATATGCTCGAAGCCGCGGCGGAACGCGCGCAGGTTGCCGGTGCGCGTCAGGCCGCCCTCGGCGAAGATGACGACCATGTAGCCCTCGTCGAGCGCGGCGCGGGCGTCGCGGAGCGAGCGGACCAGCTCGCGTGGCGAGTCGTTCATCGAGATCGGGATGACGCCGCCAACCTTGAAGATCGGGCGCAGCCAGCGCAGCTTCGCGAACATATCGCGCGCCATGATGAAGCGCAGGCGGCGCTGCTGCGTGGCAACGAGCAGGACGGCGTCCATGTAGGAGACGTGGTTGCAGACGAGCAGCGCGGGGCCATCGAGCGGGACCTTCTCGGCGCCGAGCACGCGGATGCGGTAGAGCGTCCGGGTCAGCACGAGCACCACGAAGCGCACCAGGAAATCCGGCAAAGCGATGAAGGCCCAGATGGTCAGCGCCAGCGTCAGCGCGCCCAGCACGATCAGCATCATGCCCGCATCGAGCTGGAGGACGTTGCACAGCAGCACGAGCAGCGAGGCGCCGATGACGCCGAGCCAGCCGAGGAAGCCGGAGGCCGCGAGCACCGAGCCGCGCTGTTGCGGCGGCGCGGCGAACTGGACAAACGAATCAATCGGGACGATGAACATACCCGCGCCCACGCCGGTGCCGAAGACCAGCGTATAGGTCCCGGTCAACGTCGGGTGCAGCAGGCCGAGCAGCCCGACCGTCACGGTCAGCAGCGTCGCGCCGATGGGTACGATGCCGAACTCGATGTTGCGGCCGGAGAGCCGGCCGGAGAAAAAGGCGCCAACGGCAATGCCGAGCGCGGCGACGAAGAACAGGTAGCCCGCGCGCTCCTCGGTCAGGCCGAGCCGCTGCATACCGTAGGGAATCAGGTCGGCGAAGAGGAACGCGCCGAGCAACATGAAGTAGGCCGAGGCATAGATGGCGAGCGTGAGTTCCTTCTGCCCGCGCAGGCTGCGCATGGTCTTGATGATGTCGCCGATGAAGAAGACCGACGCGGTGCGCTGCGAGCCGGCGGGCGGCGTGCGGCGGATCAAGAAACCGGAGAGCAGCCCGCCCACCGCGATGGCCACGCAAAGCCACTGCGCCGCCGCGTAGTGGCCGCCGAAGCGCTCGCCCAGCCACGGCGCGGCGGCGGAGCCGAGGATGATCGCCAGGTAGGTCAGCATCACCAACAGGCCGTTCGCTTGCGAGATGCGGTCGGCGCTGACGAGTTCGGGGATGATGCCGTACTTCGCCGGCGCAAAGATGGCGCTGTGGATGCCGACCAGGAACAGAATCGCGTAGAGCGCCTCCGGGCTGCCGCGGGCGAAGGCCGGCACCGCCAGGATCATGGCGGAGACTTCGAGCGCCTTGCAGAAGAGCACGATGTTGCGCTTGCTGACGCGGTCGGCCAGCGTGCCGGCGGCGGCGGAGAACAGGATGAACGGCACGGCGAACAGCCCGCCGGCGATGGCGAGGACCTTGGAGGAGTCGGCCGCCGCGCCCAGCTTGATGAGCGCGAAGACCACGAAGAGCTTGAAGATGTTGTCGTTCATCGCGCCCAGGACCTGGGCGATGTTCAGGCCGACGAAGGAGCGGTTGAGCAGGTTGTTGGCTGGGGAGGCCATGACGTTTCCTTTTTATTCATCGTAACGCAGGCAGCGCCTCCGGCGCAATCTTCGGCACGAGGCGCGTCCCTGTACGCCGCCAAAAGATGTGCCATGGTGGCAGCGTCGCCGCGCGATCCGCCGGCAGCGCGTGACGGCGCCGAGGCCGTAGCCTCCCCAGGGCGGCCTCGGCCGCCACCTGCCACCAGCGCCCGGCGGGTTCGCCCACCACCACGGCACCGAAAATAAATCCGTTCATAGCATCACTCCTCACCAGATACTGGTGACCACCACATGCCTGGCCACGAGGGCGTTACCGCAGCCCTTGGCCTGCGCCTGCATCTCGGCCACGGCGGCGCGCGTCAGTTCCGCGTAGTGGCGCTCGCTCGTCCGCGTCTGCCACAGTTGATAGGCCAGCACCGCCGCCCCAACCAGCAGTCCCGCCGCCGCCAGTTTCCAAAACCGTTCGCGCGACTGACCGGCCACGACGGAGCGTGGCCCTCCACCTTGAGGATCAAGCCTGGTGGTGGAGGGACGCGTTTCGTCGCGTCCGTGGCTGCGCTCATGCCGGGTCGTTTTCATATTGGCTCCTGTCGTCATCGGCTTTCCCTTAACACGCGCCATGCCAAGTGCAGGGCGTCCGATGCTGCTGATTGATTTTCCAAGGGTTGGACAAGGAGTCCTATCTAATTTCCGATATTTGGAAAACAGTCCTATGGCAAATATTGTCTTTTGGTTACACATTTTATGCCTGGTCCTTGTGACTCTGTTGCAGGGGAGGGGTGGTTGGATTCGGTTGGATTGGGTCGGATTGAGTGCGATGGAAAGCTGTGGCCAAAGGCGCGCCGGTTTTGATGCCGGCGGCCTGCAACGCCACGGCCAACACTTCCAGGGCGGTGCCGACGTTGGCATCTTTTCTGGCCCCGGCAAAGAGCGCTTCCATGAGCGTGTTGAGGGAACGGCGACCTTTGGCGTCTTCCGCTTGTTCGTTCAATCTGATCTGCCGCTCGATCAACTGGAGCCGCTCGGCCTCCTGCGCGCCCCGCCACAATTTGACCACATCCTCGCAGAGTTCGCGCAGCCGCTGCCATTGACGTGGCCGGCTCATCTTGGTGGCAGGCAACGTCTGCGAAGCCGCGGCATATTGCGCCGTAAGCCATAGCGCAAGCTGGCCCGTGAGGTCACCCGGCACGGCCTCGCGGATGGCGGCGGCTTCGCCCGCCACCTGCCGGATATGTTCCAAGGCCTCCGCTCCCCGCAGCCAGTCACGGAAGCCGCCTTGTTTCCATTCCGAAAGATTTTGGGCGGTGATCGGCCGGTTGTTGAACTCGGCGCGCACTACCGCCTGAACCTCCGCCTGTGCGTGGTGGCGTCCGTTGGCCCAGCGTCAGGCCGAGAAAAACAACAAATTATCCTTGTCACTCGCATGGACGGGGAGCTAAATACCCACATTGTGAGTAGCGTATCAAAGGGGAAGAGGTTATGCGCGAGGCGGAGGGCAGCACACGAATGGGGCGGCTAGCTGGGCACGTTATTTTATGAACCACCCTGTGTCGTGGGCCTTGTTGGCATGGTGCCGGTGTCCCATCCATAAGGAAAAAAAGAGTTATTATGAAGAGGGTAAAGTCGGTCGTTTGTGTTTTTGTGGCGAGCCTGGCCTGGATCGCCGGCCCCAGGGCTACCGCGGACGTCATTCAGATCGAAACCACCACCGGCCTGCTCCCCAGCTTAGCGGGGACAGACCTCGTCTGCTCCAATTTTGGAGACGCCCGGACAATCGATCTCTCTTCGATCCCTGGCTTTGCCGGCTGTTCCTTCACCTTGGCCGTGGCGGGCTTCTCCAACGATGCGGACGAGCTCTGGAACGGCGATCAGGGCTTCGGGATGCGGGAGACCCCCTCCTCCAACTATGGGCCGGGTATCGACGGCAACCGGGTGGGCTGCACCAACACGTACTGGGAGTCCGTCCGGCTCACCATCACCGCTCCGGTGAATCTGACCAATGTACGTTGGAACTCCCTCCTCTTCGGCGACGGCAGTACCGGTGGGATCGAACTCTTCGATCTGGCCAACGGTGAACAGGTTTTGCTCTCCGGCGATGCGACGGGTACGATCACCGGCGATGGCAGCGCATTTTCCTTTGCCATCCCCGGCAGCCCGGCCCCCACGGCCGGCGGCCTGACGGCCCAGGCAATCAGTGCAGGCCAGGGCGGCTGGTACCTGCGCGGTTTCTCGATTGACGCCACCGCCGTACCCGAACCGGCGACTGCGACCCTGCTCGCGGTGGTGGGTGGCTTTGCGTGGTTGTTCCGGCGCAGGCGCAGCGCTTGATTTTTTGCGAGGTATGATCAGGAGAGGAAAAATGAAACGAAAGCTATTGCGAAGTGCGGCGCTCGTATTCAGTCTGGCTGCGGCGCAGGCCGAAACCGCCACCAACATCGTGAACGGCGTGACCTCCAACCATTCGGGCCTTTTCTATGTCGGTCAATCGGGGCCGGACAATGTGCTCATCGTTACCAACGGGGGCAGACTCTACGTCTCCCCGGGTCTGGTCTCCCATATCGGCCAAGGGGATGCGGCCGACCGCAATTCGGCGACCGTCACCGGCTCCGGCTCCCTCTGGCAGACGGGCTACCTCAATCTCGGCTACGAGGGTGCCAGCAACACCTTGGCCGTCACCAATGGCGGCGCGATCAACGCCACGGCCGCGTACGTCGGCTCTGAGACCAACGCGCATTACAACGTCATCACCGTCGTCGGCGCCGGCTCCGTCCTGAATAGCGAGGCCGAACTCGTGCTGGGCGACAGGGGGCTCCACAACCGGATGACGATCTCGCAGGGCGGAAGGGTCAGCGTGGGCGAGGACGCTTTCGTGGGCAAGTCGTTGGTGATGACGGACGCCGGCTGGGCCCTCGACGGCGACAACCGGGTGCTCGTCACTGGCAGCGGTTCCCTTTGGACGGTCGCCGATGAACTCTTCATCGGCCACAACAGCCTCGGCAACGAGTTGACCATTGCCGACGGCGGCGAGGTCCGGGATCATCGGGGCGTGATCGGGAATAGCACCGACTCCGAGCGGCAGGACAACCGGGCCATCGTCACCGGCCCCAACTCGCTCTGGATAAATACGGGCCCGCTCGTGGTGGGCTCGCACACCAGTCGGAATAGCCTGACGGTCACGAATGGGGGCCGCGTCGTCAGCGCCGACGGCATCTTGGGCGAGTACGCGCCGGACGCCGACGACAGCGCGAACGGCAATACGGCGCTGGTGACCGGCAGCGGCTCGGTCTGGAGCAACAGCGCTTCGCTTTACGTCGGCCGCGCGGGCGACAGCAACAGCGTGGCCATCCGCAGCGGCGGCGCCGTGTCCGCGGGGGGCGATGTGTACATCGGCTACGAGGCCACGGCCGCCGAAAACCGGATCGAGCTCGGCGGGGGCAGCCTCACGCTGACCAATTCCGGCGCGGGCGCGCTCGATGTGCGCGGGGGTACGCTCGTATTCGACGGCGGTGACGTGACCGCCAACCGGCTCGTGATGACGAACAACACCGCCGGCGGAAACCAGTCCCTCTTCGACTTCCACCACGGCACGCTGAACACCCTGGACGGCTCGCAGATCGTCGCGCCCGCCGGCAGCGATTTCGTCGTCGGCAACACCGCGGGCCAGACCGCCGCGTGGAACCTGAAGGGCGGCACCAACGGTGTCCAGCCCGTCGCCGGAAACGCGGCCCGCGTCGTATTGGGCGGCGCGGCGGGCGCGACCGGCGTCGTGACCGTGACCGGCGCCGCCACCGTCTGGGACATTGACGGCACCCTGGAAGTGCGCCGCGGCACGCTCACCCTCGACGGCGGCACGGTCGAGGCGAATCTGTTGCTCGCCACCAACAATACTGCCGGCGTCACAAGTGCCGTGGTCCGCCTCCACTCCGGTACGCTGAACTCCCACGGCACGCTCATCGTCGTGCCTCCCGGTCAGAACTTGAACGTGGGCGATGTCGCAGGCCAGACGGTCACATGGAACATCCTGGACGGCACCAACGGCGTCTTTGCAGTGGCCGGCAGCAGCGCCGGCATCCAGCTCGGCAGCGTCGTCGGCGCTTCGGCCGGCGTCCTGGTGACCGGCAGCGGCACGGTCTGGTCCAACGGGGCCAACCTGGTGGTGGGTGATGCCGGCGCCGGCAGCCGTCTGACCGTCACCGACGGCGCCCGGGTCTTCAACAGCCTCGGGCTCGTGGGTAACCTGGGCACGGCCGGCAGCAACGCCGTTCTCGTCACCGGCGGCGACTCGGTTTGGAACAACAGCGGCGCCCTCGTGGTTGGGAACGGCGGCACCGGCAACGCCCTGACCGTTTCCAACGCCGGCCGGGTGGTCAGCAGCAGCGGGTACATCGGCGACGACACCAGCGCGAGCAACAACACGGTGCTCGTCACCGGCAGCGGCTCCGTCTGGACCAACACCTCCGATCTCACCCTCGCTACCGATGGCAGCGGCAACTCGTTGATCATCACCAATGGTGGCCGGGTGGGCGTCGCCGGCAACGACTATATCGGCTTCCACTACGTCGCGCATGACAACACCGCTACCATTACCGGCTCGGGCTCTGTCTGGAACACCACCGGCTATCTTGCGGTGGGCTATTCCGGTTTCGGAAACCAACTGACCATCGCCAACGGCGGCGAGGCCTTGGCGCGCGACGCCTACGTCGGCCTTAGCGCCAGCGCCAGCAACAACGCCATCCTGGTCACCGACGCCGGTTCCCGCATGAACCTTGCGACCAACCTCCATATGGGCTACGGCAGCGCCGGCAACACGTTGACCGTCACCAACGGCGGCGTCCTGTCGGTCGGCGGCAACGCCCATATCGGAACCGGCGCCGGCGCGCAGGGCAACACCGCCCTCGTCACGGGGAGCGGCTCGGTCTGGACCAACGCGGGAGAACTTCTGGTGGGCAGCAACGGCGTGGGCAACGCCCTGAACGTGGTCGACGGCGGTCACGTCGGGAACGAGGTTGGATATATCGGTTACGCCGCCGGCGCCCGCAGCAACAGCGTGCTTGTCTCCGGCAGCGGAGCCGTCTGGAGCAACAGCTTCGGCCTGAACATCGGTTATTCCGGCGCCGATAACGCGATGATCGTCAGCAATCAGGGCGCGGTCTATAGCGACCGTTCCTACATCGGCAGCAACGCCGGCGCGAGCAACAACGCCGTCCTCGTCGTCGGTGCGGGCAGCCGTTGGCAGGCGACCTCCGATGTGCGGGTGGGCTCGGCGGGCGCGGGCAACACGCTGACGATCACCAATGGAGGTGCGGTCTACAGCGCCAACGGATCCGTCGGTACGGTGGCCGGTGCCCACGACAATGCCGCCGTGATCATTGGCAGCGGCTCGGTCTGGAGCAATAGCGGTACCGTCCAGGTTGGCAGCGGCGGCGCGAACAATCGCCTGACCATCGCCGCTGGCGGCGCGGTGTACAACGACCGCAGCGGGATCGGGTGGAGCGCTGGTGCCAGCAACAACACAGTACAGGTCACGGGTCTGGGCAGCGTCTGGAATAACAGCAGCTACATGTATATCGGGAATCTCGGCGGGGGCAGCCGGCTGACGATCGAAGACGGCGGCAAGGTTTGGGTGCAATCGGCTGTGCTGGGGGTCGGTTCCGGCAGCAGCAACAACACGCTCAACCTAGCCGGCGGCGGGAGCTTCATCGCCACCAACGCCGGGGCCGGCAGCCTCGAAATCCGCCGCGGCACGCTCACCCTCCAAGGCGGCGGCGTTAACATCAACTCTTTCCTCGCCACCAACGGTGCCAGCAGCGTGGTGAGCTTCAGCGGCGGCACGCTGCGCAGCGGCGGCAGCACCGTGGCCAACGGCGCGGCCTTCGTCGTCGGCGATGGCACGCAGGCGGCCACGCTCGACCTCAACGGCGGCACCCACAGCTTCGCCGACGGCCTGGCCATTTCCAGTAACGCCACGCTGACCGGCACCGGTGCGCTCGTCGCCCCGCTCACCTTGCAGAGCGGCGCGACGCTCACGCCCGGCCACAGCCCCGGCCTGCTGACCATCAGCAACGACCTCACGCTGGCCAGCGGCTCCACGCTCCAGATGGAACTGGCCGGCTACACCGCCGGCAGCGCTTACGACCAGTTGATCGTCACCGGCCTGCTGACCAACGACAGCGCCCTGCTCTCAGTCTCGATGCTGGATGGCTTCGCGCCCACCAACGGCGCGCAATTTGTGATCATGGACCTCGCCACCTCCGGCTACGGCGCGTTCTCCGGCGCGCCCGAGGGCAGCACGAATGCCTTCGGCAGCAGCCAGCCCTTCACCATCACCTACCTCGGCGGCGCGGACAGCCACGACATCATTCTGACCGCCATCCCCGAACCGGGTTCCGTGGCGCTGGTACTCCTGTTCGGCGGCGCGTTGGTTGCCTGGCGTCGCTTGCGTCGCTGGCGCTGAACGTGCGCCGAAATTCTTCCAAGGCTTGGAAAATTCCCGGCCCGTTTTCCCAAGCTTTGGATCTTGTGCAAGCATGGTTGGAGAGGCTGGCATGGCATTCACCCACGCAGGCGCAAAGCACCGCTACAGAAGCTTTCTGCTGTGGGCGGGGTTTGTCACGCCGCGGACGGAGAGGTTACCGCAGAGACTCGGAGACGCCGAGAACCGAAGTTTGACGCGGATGAACGCAGATGAAAAGGGTTGAACAGGGTAGCGGCGAGGGCGGGAAGACAGAAGGCAGAGGTCAGCCGGCTTCGTTTGCTTCGTTGCCTTTTGTGCATCCCTGCTTCCGCTCGGTTCCTGCTTTCCTCACCGTCTTTTAAATGAGGAAAGCCGGAAGGCAGGAAAAGAGCAGAGAGGTGTACAGGGAAGCGGCGAAGGCGGGAAGACGGAGCATCCACAGATTTCGCAGATTACACAGATGAGCATGAATCTCTCGCGGAGCGAGCGGTCTACTATGTACGCGCAAAGGACGCGAAGCCCGCAAAGTTATCCTGCCTTGGCGTCCTTGGCGCGAACCAGCCTCTTTGGTTGCGGCCCATCCGCTGCTGCAGCTCCGCATCGGTGAAATCTGTGGATAAAACTCTTTCGCTCAAAAGACAGAGGGCAGACACACAGCAGGCTTCGTTGTCTTCGTTACCTTCTGTGCGCTCTGGGCTTGGTCTGCTTCGTCCGTGATCGGTGGATGATTTTCTTCTGTGTGGTTGGGAGGCGTTTCGGTTCTGGACAATTCCTGACGGGCTGGTATTCAATTCCTGCATGAAGAAATCCATACACCTGACCGCAGCGGACCGGGAGTTTTTCGGGCTGGTCGCCCGCGCCGCCTTCGCCAATCCGTTCAGCGAGGCCCGGACCGAACTGGACCGACAGATCGCCGACCTGACCGGCGTGACGGAGCGCGAGCAGCAGGTGGATGCCGTGGCGGCGCGCGTCTTCGCCCGGATCAAGGAACTGGAGGCGCGCGGCAGCGCCGACCTGACGTTGCATACGGGCGATGACTATGGGGCGTTGGCGGCCGCCTTCCTCTTCGAGGGCTTTCACCGCTGGATCGGGCCGTTCGATGAACTGATCCTCAAGCAGATCGCCGCGGGCGATGCCACCGTGGAGGTGCCGTTTGGCCGGGAGGCCATCGCGCTGCTGGGCCGCCGGGGCCTGCCCGCCGAGCGCACCGAGCGTTACTTCGCGATGTTCTATCAACTGCGTCGCGCCTACTACCTGATCAGCCGCGGCCTGACCGGCGTCAGCCCGTGCATGCAGCGGCTGCGCGAGCGGCTGTGGAGCAACGTCTTCACCAACGACATGCAGCTCTATGCGCTCCAGCTTTGGAACCGGATGGAGGATTTTTCGACACTGCTGCTCGGCGAAACCGGCACCGGCAAGGGCGCGGCGGCGGCGGCGATCGGACGCTCGGGCTTCATCCCGTTCGATCCGCGCCGGAGTTGCTTCACGGAAAGCTTCACGCGCAATTTCATCGCGCTCAATCTCTCCCAGTTCCCGGCGACGCTGATCGAGAGCGAACTGTTCGGCCATCGCAAGGGCGCGTTCACCGGCGCGGTCGAGGCGCACGAGGGTGTCTTCGCGCGGTGCAGTCCGCACGGCGCGATCTTCCTCGACGAAATCGGCGACGTGGCCGAGCCGATCCAGATCAAGCTGCTGCAGGTCTTGCAGGAGCGTACCTTCGCGCCCGTCGGCAGCCACGAACGCCGGCGGTTCTCCGGCCGTGTCATCGCCGCCACCAACCGCGCGCTCGATGACCTGCGGCGCGAGGGCCGGTTCCGCGATGACTTTTATTACCGGCTCTGCTCCGACGAGATTTTGGTTCCGACGCTGCGGCAGCGGCTGGCCGAGGACCCACGCGAACTGGAGCTGCTGCTCAACGAGATGATCGCCCGGCTGGCCGGCCAGCCCGACGAAGAACTGGTGGCGCATGTGGCGCAAGTGCTGCGGCAGTCGCCCGGCCCCGGTTACGCCTGGCCCGGTAACGTCCGCGAGCTGGAGCAGGCGGTCCGGCGCGTCATGCTGACCGGCCGCTACGAGGGCCAGACCGCGCCGGAGGCCGGCGGCGTGATCGCGCGTTATCTGGCGGCCGTGGAAACCGGCGCGCTGACCGCCGACGAAATCCTTGCCGGTTACTGCGCGCGGCTGCATGAACTGCACGGCTCCTACGAGGAGGTCGCCCGCCGCACGCAACTCGACCGCCGCACCGTCCGCCGCTACATCCTGCTCCACCGCGACAAGCGATGAACGAGGGGAACGTGGCCCTCCACGTTGTGGATGAAGTTGGTGTGGAGGGACGCGCTCTGTCGCGTCCGCGCCACAGCCCAGCCGCAAACGCATGTCAGGGCAGAGGGACGTGCGATGAGGGGAGGCGTCACCTACGCCGCGCAAGCAACCTGTTGCGGCACTCAATCGCGGCGCACCGGCACCGCTGGCGCAGCGGCGGGCGCCGTGGGATTGACTGGCGGGACCTCCGCGACCTTGGGAGTCCGTATAAAAACGCCTTTGCCCGTAACCTCACGCACGCTGATGCTGTAGTAGGCGGTGCGTAACTGGCAGCCCAAGCCCAACAGCGAGGGATCGCGCAGCCGCCAGAGCGGACCGGCCTTGAGATTGGTGTAGTCGGTCTTGCAGAAACTGACCAGCCGCCCATCCAGAAAGCCGCGCACCTCGCCGTTGCGCACTTCCACCAGCGAGACATAACGGCGGCCGAGCTCCGGCGCCTCCACGTTGATCACCGTGGGATTATCCGCCAGCGCTTTATCATCCACCAGCTCAAAACCAAACTGCGCGCCGCCGGCATGGAAGCAGTGCCAGGTAAAACCATGCCCCGCCTTGGCCAGGCATTGGATGCTGGTTCCGCCCTTGCGGAGCAAGGCAAACTCGACCCGAAAGTCGTATTCCTCCGGGGGACGGTAGGGCAGCTCGAGGGCCGCTATCCGGCTGCGGTCGCCAATCAGGGCGGTGGCGGTGTGCGCCCAGTCGCCACGCAAGGCGTCACTGGTGGGGTCAATCAGCGGGAGCAGATTGAGCGCCTGCTGCCAGGCAGTGGCGGGGGCTTCCGGTGACCGCTGGGCCCGTTCCAGCAGAACCGCGCGGGCTTCCACAGTCTTCCAGAAATCAGCCGCCGGCAGTTCGTTGATTTGCTCCAGCGTCTTGAAGGTGCGCAGCAACTCCACCTGACGCGCATCGCTCGTGACCATGGCATCGCATTCGAGCACCTTCAGTGGCGCGCCACGCAGGAGGGAGAGATCGTGCAGTTGCGTCAGCGCACACCGCAACTCTTCCAAGGGCATCCCTTGCAGGCTGGTAAAATCCACCGGCAACTTGTTGCCGCTGATGTTTAACCGGCGCAGTTTCATCCCCTTGAGCGGCATCAGGCTGGCCAGTTTCGGACAGGCGCGCAAATCGAGTTCTTCCAGCGGCAGTCCGGCTAGGGGCGTCAGGCTGGTGACGACGGACGCGTGGCAATCCAAGGCGGTCAGGGGTAATCCAGCTAGCGGCGCGAGATCGGACAAGGCAGAAACCCGGCCCAGTGGCGAGGCTACCCGGAGCTGTTTCAGCCCGCGCAAGGCCGTCAACGGGGAAAGGTTATGGATGCTCTCGCTGGGCAGCGTGAGTTCCGTCACCACGCCCGCGGTGATGGTGTGCGTTTCCCGGCCATCATAATCGAGGTTGAATTCCTTCAGTTTGGCGACTACCCGCGCGACCTGTTGCTCCGGCGGCAGCGCGGCCACCTCCGTGATGAAGGCCGGCCCCACGGGGGTTGGGCCAACCGGTGGTTTTGCACCGCGGCCGGGTGCGGCCTTGGTTCCACCCGCCAGCGGCTGCTGCGGAAAAAGGGGCACCGTACCCTCGCCGGCTGGCGGCGCAGGAGCGGCGTTGCTCGCCGGCTCCTCTGGCCCCGACTGCCAGGGCTTCCAGAGCACCAAGCCAACCACCAACGCACACAACACCAGCGTACCGCTCATGATCAGGCCAAAGGACGGCCCCTGCTCGTCCGTCTTCACGAGCTTGGTGCCGCCCCCCACCTTGGCCGGCGTGGGCAGATCGGGTTTGGCTTTTTTCCCCACCACGCCCGGCGTCTGGACCGGCGCCGCGGGATTCATCACCAGCTTCCGCTGCGTGGTGGCGGGGCGTTGTTTGAGGGCGACAGTCGAAACCGGCTTGTTCCGCAGATCGGCCGCGGTTTGCTTCATCGCGGCCAACAGTTCTTCATAACTGGCAAAGCGGTCCTCCGGCTGTTTCTGGATCATCCGCGTGATCAGCTTGGCCAGGCTGGCCGGACAATCCGGCCAGACCTGCCGGATATCGGGAACGGGCTCATTCACATGCTTGAACATCAACGTCAGCGCATTATCGCCCTCGTGGGCCTCATAGGGCAGATGCCCGGTGACCATGTGAAAGAGCGTGCAGCCCAGGCTATAGATGTCGGCACGGAAGTCCATGCTCTTGAGCCCGCGCGCCTGTTCCGGGCTGATGAAATAGGGCGTACCCATGTAACTGCCCGTCAACGTCAGGCCGGAGTGCGGCCCGCTCACGGTCTTGGCCAGTCCCAGGTCGCCCAGCTTCACCTCGCCGGCGCTGGACAAGAAGATGTTGTCGGGCTTGATATCGCGATGAATCAGCTTGCTGCGTTGCCAGGCGTAATCGAGCCCCTGGATCACATACATGCAAATCGCCAGCGCCTCGTCGGGAGGAATATGGCCCTTGCGCTTCAGGCGTTGCTGCACGCTCTCGCCATCCACGAATTCCATGACAAAATATCGCAGGTTGTCCTGGATGCCGGCGGAATAGACCTGCACGATGTTGGCGTGTGAGAGCTGGGCGGCGGCGGCGGCCTCGCGCGTAAAGCGCGCGATGAAATCCTCGTCGCTGGCGAGCTGCGGCGGCAACACCTTGAGGGCCGCGAGACGATCGAGCGCCATCTGGCGCGCCTTATAGACCGTGCCCATCCCTCCCTGCCCCAGCTTGGCGAGGATTTCGCAACCGCCGAGTTGCCTGATTTCGAGTTCGTCCATGAGGCCCCAAACTGCCCGGCGGAGTGTAGAAGCCACCCCTCCAAAATCAAGATGAATTCAGGGACAGATGAATAGAGGATTCCGACGGCCAGCCGAGCTGCTGTTATCCAACCCGACTGTTCTGACTCCTCAAAACGGGCAGTGGCGTCTTGGCGTGAGACACTCCGACATGCAGATGGAGCAGCGAAGACGGGTAGATTGGCCCCACTGCTTCCCGCCTTCCCTGTTCAAGTCTGCCCGGCCTTTTTGCGGCCCAACCCCTCCACCCTACCACCGGACGCCGAGGAACACCGTGGGACCGGAAAGTTTAAGGTCGGCCGTCACCGGGGTGGCGCTGTAATCGCCTTCGATGGCGATGTGCCGCCAGCCGCCCCCGGCATAGAACCAATCCAGCTTGAGCAGCGCGCCCAGTTCGGCATCCAGAAAGCTGGCGGTGACACCGCCAAAATCCCATTTGGAGCCGCAAATACTCCCGCGGATGGCCAGCCATTCCACAGGGCTGATCTCCAGGAAAGCGCCGTAATAGGGCATCCCGGTTTGCACCTTCTTCTCCGTCGCGCCCACGAGGGAACTGGAGGCCTTGGCCGAGAAATCCATATATTGACCGCCGGCAAAGACACCGCCGTGAACCTCCTCGGGGCCAATATTCAGCCGGGCAAAGCCGCGGATAAAGGTGGCATCCAGTTGGGTCGTCACGTCGGCTTGGACGGGATAGACACGATCATAGAAGCGAATCTCGCGACTGATCGTGTTCTGGGCCGACATATCGAACTGGAAATATTCCGCGCCAAATTCCACGTATTTTCCAAAGACAACCCGCACGTCGGGCACGCCGAGGCGGCGTCCATAGCCGAGGTCCTTCTCCAGATCCACCTGCGTGCCGGCCAGGCCATCCACGCCGAGGGCGAGGGTGCCGGAGGGTCGCATGAACCACCACGAGCCTTCGAGTTCAAGCCCAGCGCGGACGGGCAGCCCAGCGAGGGCGGCGGAGAGGCAGAGGCCGGCGAGGAGTTTTGTCATGCGCGGAACATAGCTGCGCTCCGGACGCGGCGCAACAGGATTTCCCCCGGTGGAGGGAAACCCGATTCCGGTGTTGAACAACTTTCCCCAGCTTTGCTATAAGACCATCAGTTGTGTTGGCCAGCCAGGCCCGCGCAACCAGAAAAGGACAACCAGCGGGGCGGCAGTACCATTAAACAAGAGTAGCGGAGCCAGGCCGGCCTGTTGTTGGGAGCGGGCCAGCTCGCGACGCGGCCCCGGTTCGTTCGGCGTCAAGGATGCAACTTGGTCAGGCAGTGCAACCCCAACAGAGAAAGGAAGACCAATGACAAAGCAGCAAGGACTGGCATGGTTGTGTGCGGGTCTGCTCGCGCTCTCCCTGGACGCGCGGGCCGAGGAAAGCGGCCTGCGCCTGGGCGCGGGCGCGCACTATTGGACCACGGTCAAGAACATTGACGTGGACCACATAGACAAGCACGGGTTCTCGTGGCTGGGCACCGTGCAGTACTGGCCGTCGTGGATTGGCATCGAGGCCGATGTCGAGTGGCTGCAAAAAGGCTATGCAGGCGCGGCCAAGGATGTCTGGTCGCCGCAGGCCTATTTGATCCTCGGCAAGACGCTCTACGGGGCGGTCGGCATCGGGGGGTATTATTCCGATGGCGAATGGAACAGCAAACCCTTCTATGCCTTCCGCATCGGGGCCGATCTCGAGGTGGTGCCGCGCATTCACCTCGATATCAACGCCAATTATCGCTTCGAGGATTGGTCGAAGCTCAATGCCTCCGATGTGAAGAGCGACACGATCACCATCGGCGCGGCGGCGCGTATCGCGTTCTGAGGCCGCGCCGCACCAACGCTAGTTGAAGCTCCGGCTGTTTTCCAAGGTTTGGAAAACAGCCGGTCTTTTTTTCCAGGGTCCCGGAACGCGGGCGCCGATTTTTTCCAAGGCCCGGAAAAGTCGCGCGAGAAAGTTTCCCAAGCTTGGAAAAAACCGGCGCCGGGCTTCCCATCCCTGGAAAACGGGTGTGGAGTTTAACCGCGGGCCTGCTGCTGGAGTGCGGCGTCGGCCAGGACGAGCGCGGCCATCGCCTCGACGATCGGCACGGCGCGCGGCACGACGCACGGATCGTGGCGGCCCTTTGCCTCGAGTGTCACCGGTTGCCCGTTGAAGTCGGCGGTCTGCTGCGGCTGGCTGATGGTCGCCGGCGGCTTGAAGGCGACGCGGAATACCAGCGGCTCGCCGTTGCTGATACCGCCCTGTACGCCGCCGCTGAAATTGGTCTTGGTGCCGAGCCTGCCCGCCTTCTGCACAAACGGATCGTTGTGCACGCTGCCGCGCATCCGCGTCCCGGCAAAACCGGAACCGATCTCGAAGCCCTTGGTGGCGGGCAGCGAGAGCATCGCCTGCGCGAGCACGGCTTCGAGCTTGTGAAACACCGGTTCGCCCCAGCCCGGCGGTACGCCGCGGCAGACGCAGGTGATGATGCCGCCGATGGAATCCTTGGCGTCGCGCGCAGCGAGAATTTCCGCCTCCATTTTTTTCGCCGCCGCTGTGTCGGGACAGCGCACCGCGTTCGCATCCACGTCGGCGCGCGTCAGGCCGCGCGCCGCGAGGTCCGGCGCCTCGACCGCGCCGACGCCGCTGACCCACGCGACGATCTCGACCCCGGCCTTGAGCCGCAGCCACTTCTCCGCAATCGCGCCGGCCGCGACACGGCCGATGGTCTCGCGGGCGCTGGAGCGCCCGCCGCCGCTCGCGGCGCGGACGCCATATTTCATCTGGTAGGTGAAGTCTGCGTGCGAGGGCCGCGGCACGTCCGCCATGTCCGCGTAATCGCCGGGTTTCGTGTCGCGGTTGGCGACGACGAGCGCGATGGGCGTGCCAAGCGTGAGGCCCTGCTCGGTGCCGGAAAGAATCCTGACCGTGTCGAGTTCGCCGCGTGGCGTGGTCAACGCGCTCTGGCCGGGACGGCGGCGGTCGAGCTGCGGCTGGATATCGGCCTCGGTCAGCGCGAGCCGCGGCGGACAGCCATCCACGACCGCGCCGACCGCGCCGCCGTGGCTCTCGCCGAACGTTGTGACCCGAAAAATTGTTCCAAATGTGCTCGACATGATTATGCTCCGCCCATGGGGCAGGCCGACTGTAGGGCCGCACCGCCGCCCGCGGCAAGCACGGATTTCTTTCGCGATCAGACAGGCTTGGTTGGTTTTTGCAACAGTGTCAGGTCCGCGCGTTGTTTCCAGCCGATGTGCCGCCAGAAGGACTGGCCGCCGGCATTGTCGCGGTAAACGAAGATGTTGCACTTCTGGATTTTCTCCCGCGCCAGCGCCGCGAGGCAGCGGTCCACCAGTGCGCGACCCAAACCGAACTGGCGATGCGTCGTGGCCACCGCGAGGTGATGCAACGATCCTCGCCGCCCATCATGGCCGGCAAGGATCGCGCCGACGACGCGCGCGCCGTCGCACGCGACAAAGCTCATCCGCGGATTGCGGCGCAGGAAACTCAAAATCCCGGCGCGCGAATCCTCGACCGCATGCAGGCCCATGCCCGGCGTAGCGCGCCACAGCCTCGACACGGCCGCGAAGTCGCGCGGCGTCATCAGGCGGATTTTGATCGTCATTTTCCCGGTGCCATCTGGATGGTGACAGGGCCGAAGAGCCCGGCTGGTTGCGGCTGTGGCGCGGCCTTGCGCTTGTGCGATTCCTTGATGCGGATGTTGGTCTTCGTCAGGCGCTGCTCCGCCGGCAAGGCTTCGTCGGCCAGTACGCGGTTCCACCAGCCGTTGACCACATCCACCTCCAGCCTGTTGCCGGTCGGCTGCACCGCACCTGTGATTTCAACCCGGAAGGGCTTCGCCCAAACCACGCCCAAATGCTTCCCGTTCAGCCGCACCTCGGCGATGGTCGAGAAGTCGCCGAGGTCAAGGAAGAGGGCGGCGCTATTCTTTCTGACCTCTGACCTCTGGCCTCTGACTTCTGCCGGAAGGTCGAAGACCTTCCGGTAGGTCGCCGTGCCGCTGTAGGCTTTGATACCGGCTTCGGGGCGTTCGGTCCAACTGATGAGTTTCTCGAACTCGACCGTGGCCGGTCCGCCCCACTTTTCGTCGAACGCGACCTGCCACGCGCCACCGAGTTCGCCGACCTTGACGAACGCCAGATTATTTTCGCCCTTGCTGTCACCGGCGCAGGGCTTCCGGAAAATCACGAACAGCGAACCATAGGGCGGCAGTTCGAGTGGAACCGTGGTGCGGCCACCCACCTGCGTGAACGCCGCCGCCTCGCGCCGCGCACCGCTGACGGCATCCCACAATTCCGGCTGCTTGCCGCTAACGCGGAAGACCGGCGCGACTTTAACCGTCTCCGCCGTCTGGTTGCAGATGAAGAAAATGTCGGTATTGCCATCCCACCGGTGAATCCAGTCGGCGACTCCTTCCACGTCCGGCTTCACGCCGAGTGCGGCGAGCGCCTCTTTTGCCGTCTGTGGCTTGATGCGACCGCTGTCCCACAGTTCAGCGGTGATCTTCTGCAGTTCGGCGTCGTCCTGCTGGCCGGTGGTGCGCTCCGGTTTCGGGCCGATGATGGTGGCGCCGGCGAGCGCGAGCTCGCGGATTTTCCGCGCGGCGGCCAGCGACATCGTCTTGACGTTCGGCAGCGCGAGCACGCGGTAGCTCATGCCATCCGGCAACACGAGGCGGCCATCCTTGGCGCTTATGCGTGTGAGCAGCACCTCCTCGTTGCACACGTCATAGTCGTATTCCGGCAGCACCTTGGCGGGATCATCCTTCTTCAGCCGGACAAAATTCGGAACGTGGTCGCCGTAATAGAAGCACACGTCGCCGACGAACCGGCCGCGCTGGAGCAGGAACTGGCTGCGGTTGAGGTAAGCGATGAAGGCGTGCGCCTGCCTGGCCCAGGTGATTTGCGGATTGAAGTGCGTGCCGGCGAAATATTCCTGGCCCGGCAGGCCCATCGTCGGCGGCGAGCAAGTGAACGCGTGCCAGAAGACCAGGTTCAGCCCGGCGCAGACTTCGTGATCGAAGCTTGGCTTCATCGAGCACCACGGCACGTCGTTCCACTGCGGCCCGATCGAGGTGAAACCCTCGGCGCAGGCAATGGTCTTGCCATAGATGTGCGCGGCGGCGGCGGCCTGCTTGACGAAAAACCGCCGCTCGTCCGTCGGGCGATGCGGCGAGGGGACCCAGAATTCGCTCATCGGCATCTCGTTCAGCCCGAAGTTCTGGAGCGCGTCGAGGCACGCGCAGTGCGGCCCGCCGGATTCCGGCTGGATGCCCATGCCCAGCTTTCGCGCGTTCGCCGCCATCAGCGCGTAGTGGTTGTCGTGGACGAGGTCGGCGATGGTGCGCCGGAAATCGTTGAGGAACTGGTTGCTCGCGCCGCGGCTGGTGACAATCTTGCCGGCCAGCACCGGCAGCCACGGCTTGATGTCGTAGCCGCGCCGCTTCGCAAATTCCTCCGCGAACGTCTTCGTCCAGTTGACGCCGCCGAGTTCCCAGCTATCGGTCTGCAAACACTTCAGCGTTTTGCCGGCGTGCGCTCCGGCGTCGGCAAGGATCGGCGCGACGACCTGCTGCCAGTAACGCCCGAAGGCCTCGGCGTCGAGATAGTCGAGCACCTTGCCCTGCCATTCGCCGCTGGAGGTCGAAACGCGCGCGCCGTTGAGCGTGTAGCCAAAGCGCAGCACCAGCCACTGCCCCGCCGGCACATCCCAGTTCAGCCTGCCGTCGGAGAATTTCCCGGTCAGGTCAAGCACGTCGCCGGCGGCGACATCTTCTTCGCCGGGTGTGGCGGGGATATCTTCCAGCAGCGGCGCGCAGTCGGTGGCGCTGCCGCCCAGTTCGTGGAACGCCGCCTTCGATGGCAGGTTCTGGATCGGCCGCGCGCGCTGGCCGCCGCCGGCGAGCAGCGGCGCACCCTTCGCATCGAAGAGCGCAAGCTCCGCGATCTGGACGTTGCGCGGCTTCTGCGGTTCGCGCGGATCGTAGGAGTTGCGGATCAGCAGGCGGAATTCCGCGGCCGTCACCGGCTTGAAGTTCAGCTCGATGGCCTTGTGGTTTTCGACATCGAACTTCTGGACCGTCGTGAATTTTTTTCCGTCGTCGGAGGCCTGCCACTCGCCTTCGCGCGGGCCGTAGCCGGGCCGGCCGAGCACGCGCACACTGGCGAGCATCACCGGCTGCGGGAACGAGAACGCGACCCATTCGGGATGCTTCGCGCTCGGCCCCTGGCCCGTCGCGCTGCCGTGGCTGACCCAGAACGTCTCGGGCTTGCCATCGAACATCGCCGCGACACTGTTTTCGGATTGTGCTGAACTCACGTTGATTTGCGGCGGCGCGGCCGCCGCGCCCGCCTTCTGGCGATAGGCGAGCACACAGGTGTCGCGGTAGAAGTTATCCATCGCCTTGGGTGATGGCAGCGCGCCGGAATATTTTTGCGACCCGGTCAGGCTTGTCTCCGACCAGGCGATGCGCTTGGCCGAGTCCGCCGGCTGGACCACCGGTCCGCCGAGGTTCCAGCCGCTCTGGATGTTCAGGCTGACTTCGAGGCCGAGGCGGTCGGCTTCCTTGAGCGTATGCTTGAACAGCGTGCGCCACTCCGCGCTGCCGAACAGCGGGCCGGCGGGCACCGGCACGTGGCCGCCCTGCGTCGCGCCGCCCGCGTCGAAGATCAGGCCGCCGCCCATGCCGATGGACTTCATCCATTCGAGGTCGCGCGTGATCGCCGCGGGGGTGACGTTGCCGTTGAGCCACCACCAGTAGGCGCGCGTCCGCGCCGCGAGTGGTGGTTGGTCCCAGCCAGCCTCCAATGAATCCGCGCGCACACTACCCAGCGTCGAGCACAGGCCGAGGAGACAGAGGATGAATTTCATGGCGCGATTTATAGGCGATCGCGCCAGTTTTTCCAAGCAAGGGAAAGGCGAAAGACACCCATTCGTCACGCGTGAAGAAACCTGCTCTCCACCCAGTAGAGGCTCCCAGTGTGATAACTGCCGGAGCTTAGGACAGGAACGGATCCAGTTTGGCCTTGAGCGCGGCCTTGGGCAACGCGCCCACCATCTGCTGCTGGACCGTGCCGCCCTTGATGACAAGCAGTGTGGGGATGGAGCGGATACCAAATTGCCCGGCAAGGTCGGGACTCTCATCCACGTTGACCTTGGCGATCTTGAGCTTGCCAGCGAGTTCCGTCGCGAGATCTTCCAGCATCGGCGCAATGGCGCGGCAGGGGCCGCACCACTCCGCCCAGAAGTCCACCAAGACGGGGACGGTTGAATTCAGCACTTCGCTCTGCCAGTTGGCTTCATTGGCTTGAATGATATTGGCGCTAGCCATGATGTTGAACCTTTCCTGTGTGCGCGCGGACTATACCACCTTGCCGGGGAACGGCAAATCGAGCGCGAAAGTCTGCGCGAGGAGCACATAGATGAGCACGCCGAAAACCAACACAGCGGCAATGGCGCAAATGGTGAAAATCCCGCCCGGTTCATCCGCCTCGCGGGCCACCGTCTTTTTGGTCCCGGTGAGCATCGGCGGCAGGTCAGGGATCTCGCCAGCCTCGCGCGAGATGACCATCGGCGGCCGGGTGGCGGGGACTTCATCGCCTTCCGCCCCCGGTCGTTTAATGCGGATGGTTTTGCGGCGCGTCACCGGCTGTTCGACGATCGTCTCCGGCGGCAATTCGATGCGCGCCGTTTCGGATTTGCGCACTTCGCCGGCGGCCACGGGCACTCCAGCCGGCACCGGCGCGGGCGGCTTCTTCAAGGAAACCGTCGGCGGCATTTCCGGCTGCTTGATACGGACAGTACGCGGAATGGCACGGGCGCCGGGGGCCACCGGCTCCGGCGCGGGCTTGCCAATGCCAATGGCATCGCCCAACTCAATCCGCGCCGTGGTCTTCTTGGCTTCCTGCGGCGCGGGCATGGCGATGACGGTGGAACCCAAGTCCACCCGGGCGGTTTGCTTCTTGACCGCGAGCGGCGTGGTTTGTTTTTTGACCAGCGCCGGAGCGGGGAGTTCCACCACGGTATCCGGCAACTGCACTTTTCTGGTGTCCTTCTTCGGCCCCGGTGTGGCGATCACCGTATCCGGAAGTTCAATCCGCGCAGTGCTTTTCTTGGCCACACCCGGCGTCCCGGCCACGACCGTGGCCGGCACTTCAATGCGCGACGTCTGCTTGCGGGCGACCGGTGACGGCGCGGTTTCGGTAATATCGCTGCCGGGCAAATTCAAACGGAGCGTGGATTCTTTGCGTGTATCGCCGGGCGTGGCCGAAGGCGCGGCAGGCACCAGCGCTGGCGGCGCCGGCTTGATCTGCGCCGTATCCAACTTGACCTTGGGCGGCAGGGCCGCGGAGGCCGTCGGCAATTTGTCGGTCGGATGCTTGCCGTTGCCGTTCAGCTTGATTTTCGGCGGCTCTGGATTTTGCGACTGCTCTTTGTTTTCGTCAGCCATGATCGTTTCCCCGCTACGCGGTCATCCCTATCACGGGCCGACGCCTGCCGTCAAGCGTCGCCCAGCCCAAAAGCTGGCGGAGAGGGAGGGATTCGAACCCTCGATACCGGATGTAATCCAGTATAACGGTTTAGCAAACCGCCGCTTTCGGCCACTCAGCCACCTCTCCGCTCGCACCGCTGCCTGTCACCGCAGACGGTTGCGCGTCATTGTGCAAACCGCGCCCCGAAACACAAGCCCAAATGCGTTCCTAAATGCGTTTCCAAGGATTGGAAACCCAAAAGGCCGCTTTTCCAAGCCTTGGAAACCGTGTACCCTCGCCGCGCCATGTCCGGGTTGCATACTGAAGCCTTCCGAGTCCGTTTCAATGAAGCGGATGCGACGGGTTTCGCCACGCTCCAGACCATCGGTAACTGGTTACAGGAAGCCGCCGACCAGAACGCGCGGGCCCTAGGCTGGGCACGCGAGCAACTGGCCTCGCGCCACCTGTTCTGGGCGCTGACCGGCCTGCGGATCAGGCTCACTGGCTACCCGCGCTGGCGTGAAACGGCCCATGTCAGCACCTGGCCCGCGGGCGCCAACCGGCTGTTCGCCTGGCGAGATTTTCTGTTAGCAGCGGACGACGGCACACCGTTGGGCGCCGCCACCAGCGCTTGGTTGCTGGTCATGGAGAATACGCGTCGGCCGGTGCGGATGTTGCCGGAGATTGCCGCCGCCGCCGTCCACCGGCCCCGCGCATTGGAGCAAGACTTTCGCGCCAAACTTGCGCCCCCGCAGGGCGGCGGGCACGTACGACGTTTTCGCGTACGCCGCAGCGATCTGGACGTCAACGGCCACGTCAACAACGTCTCTTTCATCGAGTGGGTGGTGGAATCCGTACCGCCGGAGATTGCCGGGGCAAGGCGGGTACAGGATATCGTGCTGGCCTTTCACGCCGAGGCGTTGCTCGGCGATGAGATTGAGGCCCAAGCGGAACAGGAGAGTTCTGGCGGAATTTTCCGTCATCGCCTGCTGCGCGCCGGTGATAATACGGTGCTGGCCCTGGCGCGGACGGCGTGGAACACAGCATGAGCATTCTTGACGACATTTTGGCGGACAAACACGTGGAACTCGCGCGCCGCAAGGCGTTGCAGCCGACAGCGAAGATGCGCGTCATGGCGTGGGCGTCGCCCTTTGCGCCGGATTTTGCCGCCGCGCTCCGAGCCGTGCCGCTCGGTTTGATCGCCGAGGTCAAGCGCCGTTCCCCTTCGGCCGGCGATCTCCGCACACCCTTTGATCCCGCGGCGATTGCCCGTGCCTACGAAACAGCCGGCGCGCAGGCGATCTCATGCCTGATGGATGCAAAATATTTTGGCGGTGGCGACGAGCAGTTCCAAGCGGTGCGCGCTGCCGTGAAAGTGCCGGTGCTTTACAAGGAGTTCGTCGTGGACGAATGGCAGATCTGGCACGCCCGTGTGCTCGGGGCCTCTGCGGTGCTGCTGATCGCCGCCGCACTTGATGACACCGGGTTACAACACCTGCTCGACCTCGCCCGGCAGGCCGGCCTCGCCGCGCTCCTCGAAGTGCATGATGCGGAGGAAATGCGTCGCGCTGTTGCCAGTGGCGCGCAACTCATCGGCATCAACAACCGTGACTTGAAAACTTTTACGACGACGCTGGAAACCACCTTCCAGCTCAAACAACTCGCACCCAAGGATTCCCTGCTCGTCAGTGAAAGCGGCATCAGGACCGCCGACGATATCCGCCGCCTGCGTACGGCCGGCATCGGCGCCGTCCTCGTCGGCGAAGGCCTGCTGCGCCAACCCGATTTGCAGGCCGCTGTGCGTCGTCTTATGTTGTGACACGAATGCGAGGTGCACTATGAAAACCGCGCTCATCGTGGTGGACCTACAAAACGACTTCTGTCCCGGCGGCGCACTGGCAGTGGCCGGGGGCGACCAAGTGGTCGAACCAGCCAATCGCCTGATCTGCCACTTCCGCCAGCAAGGCACCCTGGTGCTATACACCCGCGATTGGCACCCCGCCAATCACTGTTCGTTCAAACCTTGGGGTGGACCTTGGCCAGCGCACTGCGTACAGGGAACGGCGGGCGCACAGTTTCATCCATTACTGGATGTACCCGCCGACGCAATGATCATGGACAAGGCCTGGACACCCGACAGCGAAGATTTCTCCGGAAAAAGCAGTTCGGAACTATTCCCGCGCCTCGCCCACGCCGGCGTGCAACGTCTTGTCTTGGTCGGTCTGGCAACGGAATACTGCATCAAGGCGACCGCGCACGATGCGCGCGCCGAAGGCTATGAGGTCATGGTCATTACCGATGCAATCCGGCCGGTCAACATCCGGCCCGGAGATGAGCAGCGTGCGTTGGACGAAATGCGGGCTCGCGGTGTTCAATTATTCACCAGCGTCGAGTGCATAGCCTTACTGCACGGCCCGAAAATCACCTGAATCTGTCACCCGTAACATTTCCCCTTACGCGGCAAGCCGGAGCTGGTTGCCAAGGATGTGCGCCCGCCGCGTCGGCTCCGGCAGGCGGTAGCGCGCTGCGCAGCGCAGCACCAGCTCCGCCGCGCCCGCCAGTTCGGCACGCTGCCCCACGCTGATATACATCGGCTGGACGCCGGCGCGCGTGCGCAGGGCCAGCCCCACCACCCCGCCCTTGTGGACCAGCGGCGCGGTTGCGCCGCGCCGCGCGGCCAGCTTCTCGAAGGTGCCGCAGAGGATGCTCTTCGCGCAGCCGATCGCGGGCACATTCAGCAGCCATCCCAAATGACACGCCAAACCGAACCGCCGCGGATGCGCGAGGCCCTGACCATCCACCAGCACCACATCCGGCGTTACGGAGAGTTTGCGGAAGCACGCGAGCAGCGGTGGGATTTCGCGGAACGAGAGCAGGCCGGGCACGTAGGGGAAACGCGCGCGGTCCGCCGCCGTCGCCTGCTCGACCACCGCCAGATCAGGCAGGCGCAAGACAACCACGGCGGCAAAAAGCTGGTCGCTGTGCTTGTCATAGGAGACATCGGTGCCGGCAATCAGCGCGCCCTCGCCCAGCGACGGCAACGGCGCGTTCACAATCTTGCCGCGCAGCCGCTGCTGTAGCGCGATGGCCGCGCGCGGCGTCAGATTCCAACGCTGGCGGTGGACGATGCGCATAGTCAGAACTCCGGCGGTTTGACGCCGCGCAGCGCGGCGATGATGTGCAGGTCGGCGCGCGAGAACGGTTTTTCCCGCAGCTTGGAAAACGGGACCCACGCGCTGTCCAGGCATTGGACATTCTGCGGCCGCCCGCTGTTGATCCGGCACCAGTGCGCGTGCAAATCTATCGTGAAGTGGCTATAGGCGTGATGCACCACCACCAGGCACGAGCCGACGCGCACGTGGATGCCAAGCTCCTCGACAAGTTCGCGCGCGATGCACTGCGTCATCGTCTCGCCCGGCTCCTGCTTGCCGCCGGGAAATTCCCACAGGCCGCCGAGCATCCCGTGCTCGTGGCGGCGCGCGATCAGGAACTCGCCGCGGTCGTTCACGATCACGCCCGCGCCGACGACCTTGTGCGGCAATTTTTTCTTGGCGGCCTTCGCCGGAAAATTTTCCGGCTGGCCATCGGCATATCCCTGGCAGACTTTCCGCAGCGGACAATGCGGACAATCCGGCTTGCGCGGCGTACAGCAGAGCGCGCCGAGTTCCATCAGCGCCTCGTTGAACTCCCCCGCCCTGCCCCGCGGCAACAGCTCGTCGGCCCACGCCTGCACCTGCTGCCTGCCACCGCCAAACGCGAAGACGCGGCAGAGCACGCGCTCCACGTTGCCATCGACGACGGCCACGTCGAGGTTGAACGCGAGGCTGCCAACTGCGGCCGCCGTATAGGGCCCGACGCCCGGCAGCGCGAGCAAGCCTTCATACGTCGCCGGGAATTTGCCGCCGCATTCGGCGATGAGCCACTGCGCCGTCTGGTGGGCGCGGCGGGCGCGCGAGTAATAGCCGAGCCCCTCCCAAAGCTTGAGCACATCCTGCTGGCTGGCCGCGGCCAGCGCCTTGAGGCTTGGGAAGCGCCGCATGAAGCGCAGGAAATAGGCGCGCGCCTGCTCGACACGTGTCTGCTGCAGCATCAGCTCGGAGATCCAGACGCGATAGGGCGTGCGCCGCGTCCGCCACGGCAGCGCCCGCCGGTGGCGACGAAACCACGCCGGCAGCGACCGCCGAAAGGCTGCCAGCACTGCTGCATTGATTTCGTTGGTGGCTTTCATAGATCAGATCATCTGCAGCGCATCCACATCCACGGCGCAATCGATATCGGCGGGCCACTTGAAGCCCGCGAGCGCCTGCTTGAGCGACTCGGTGATCTGTTTGGTCAGCGGCGCGCGCAGGAGAATCTGGAAGCGATAGAGGCCCTTGGCGCGCGCGAGCGGCGCGGGCATCGGGCCATTCAGGACCACCTGCCCGCCGAGCAGCGGCTGCAACTGTTTCACAAACTCCTCGCCGGCAAATTGGATCCGCTGTTCCGACACACCCTTGAGCGTCAGCACGACGAGGTGCGTGAACGGCGGATAGCTCAGCTCGCGCCGCGCCTCGAACTCCTGGTCGAGAAACCCGGTGTAATCCAGCCGGCGCGCGGCCTGGATCGCGGGATGGTGCGGCGTGAAGGTCTGCACAAAGACTTCGCCCTTCAGGTCGCCGCGGCCGGCGCGGCCCGCCACCTGCGTCAGCAACTGGAACGTGCGCTCGGCGGCGCGGAAGTCCGGCTTGTGCAGGCTCATATCGGCGAAGACGACGCCGACCAGCGTGACGTTCGGGAAGTCGAGGCCCTTCGCGATCATCTGCGTGCCGACGAGCACATCGATCTTGCCGGCGCGAAACTCGTTGAGGATGCGGCGGTGCGAGCCCTTCTGCGTCGTCGTATCGGAATCCATCCGCGTGACGCGCGCGATGGGAAACAGCTTGTGCAGGATTGCCTCGACGCGCTGCGTGCCGAGGCCGGCATACTTGAACGCCGGGTCGCCGCACTTGGGCGCGGGACAGCGCTCCGGCACGCGCTCGCGCGCGCCGCAGATGTGACAGAGCAGCTCATCGGTGGTCTTGTGATAGGTCAGCGCGATGCTGCACGAGCGGCACTGCGCCACGTAGCCGCACTTCGGGCAGATGAGCTGCGAGGCGTAGCCGCGCCGGTTCAGGAACAGCATCGTCTGCTCCGCGCGCTCGATGCGCGTGCGGATCGCCTCGATCAGGTCGCGCGAGAACACGTTGACGCGCCCCTCGCGCTCGGCCTCAATGCGCATATCCACCACGCGCACCACCGGCATCTGGCGGTGGTCCACGCGCGCAGGCAGCTCGGCCAGCGCGTACTTGCCGCGCCGCACATTGTGGAACGACTCCAGCGCCGGCGTCGCCGAGCCGAGCACGACTGCGCACTTCTCCAGCCGCCCGCGCACCACCGCGACGTCGCGCGCGTTGTAGCGCGGCGCTTCCTCCTGCTTGTAGGAGGGCTCGTGCTCCTCATCCACGACGATCAGCCCAAGATTCTTCACTGGCGCAAACACCGCCGAGCGCGGGCCGACGACGATGCGCGCGACGCCATCGTGGATGCGATGCCACTCGTCGTGCCGCTCGCCCTGCGAGAGGCGGCTGTGCAGCACCGCCACGTCCTCGCCGAAGCGGCCGCGGAAGCGCTCGATGGTCTGCGGCGTCAGCGCGATCTCCGGCACGAGCACGATCGCACCCTGCCCGCGCGCGAGCGTGTGCTTGATCGCCTGCAAATAAACTTCTGTCTTGCCGCTACCGGTGACGCCGAACAGCAGCACGACCGGCGGCGCCAGCGTCTCGATGGATTGCCGGATGATCTTGAGTGCGTCCTCCTGCTGCGGCATCAGCGGCGGCACCTCGGTCCGCAGGAACGTCAGGTTTGCCAGCGGATCACGCGTCACCTTCTCCTTGACGATCTGGACAAAACCTTTTTCCTCCAGCCCGTGAATCGCGCCCGGCGAGGTATGCGCCGCATGCGCGAGGTGATTGAGGAACGCCGGTCCGCCGCCGAGCAGGACATCGAGCGCCGCCGCCTGCTTTGGCGCGCGCTTACGCAACTCCAGCAGCGCCGCGGCGTCGCGGCTTTTCTCCGTCACCACCACCTGCAGCCGCTCGACGAAGGCCGCGCCCTGCTTGCGGACGGCGCTTGGCAAAACGGTGCGCACAGAAATTTCGTAGGGCGCGAGATAATAGTCGGCCATCCACCGCGCCAGCTTGAGCATCGACTCGCTGACCACCGCCTTGCGCCCGGCGACGTCGCGGATCTCCTTCAGCTCCCGGTAGGCCACGCTCGCCGGCAGCGCCACCACATAGCCGCGCGCCTCGCCCTTGCCGAACGGGACCACCACCTGCGACCCCACGTGCACCGTCTCGCGCAACGCCTCGGGGATCCGGTAATCGAATTCCCGGTTGCGCGCAACCTCCACGATGACTCTGGCAAACTCGGCCATGCGCGGAGCATGCAGGCCGCGCCCCGCCGCGTCAACTCCGCGGAAGATTTTCCAAGGATTGGAAAGTGAAACCGGTGATTTTTTCAAGCATGAGAAGACTTCGCGCAAAATTTTTCAAGGCTTGGAAAAACGCCGGTGGATTTTTCCAAGCCTTGGAAAAGTCAGATGTTTTTGCGGCGGAAGCGGCGGCAGGTGACGCCGGCGGCGCGCAGCAAGGCGCGGGTCTGCGTGGAGAAGTGGTATTCGTCCTCATAGACGACCTCGACGAGGCCGGCGTTGATGATCATCTTGGAGCAGAGCAGGCAGGGGCTGATAGTGGTATAGAGCGTGCCGCCGCGGACGGCGATGCCGTGGTAGGCGGCCTGGACGATGGCGTTCTCCTCGGCGTGCGAGCAGAGGCATTCGCCGAGGTCGGCGCCGGAGGCGGCAGTGCCAGCGCAACGCGGGCAGCCGCCATCGACGCAGTTTTTTACGCCGCGCGGCGTGCCGTTGTAACCGGTGGAGATGATACGCTTTTCGCTGACGATGAGCGCGGCAACCTGGCGGCGGCGGCAGTTGCTACGGCGCGCGACGGTGTGCGCGATGTCCATGAAATAGGTGTCCCAATCGGGCCGGGTCTTGGTTGAGGTTGGCATGGCGTGAGGATGCCGCGCCATCGCCGGGCGGTCAAGGCTGCGGCGCTATGTGTACATATGCACACATAGACAAATTTGCTTGATGATGGGGCGTATGGGCGGTTGGCTTGAATTTCAGGCGGGTTCATGGTAGGTGAACCGCACCGTGAACACATGGTTTTTGCGTAAGCCGAATGGCGACATCTATGGGCCGGTGGAACAGGCCGAACTGGTACGCTGGGCCAGCAGCGACCGGATTGCCCCCGATGATGAGGTTTCCTCCGACCGCAAGGAATGGCTGGCCGCCGCCCGCATGCCCGGCTTGAAACTATGCTGGATGATCGAATGGCCGGATGGCCACCGCGCCGGTCCCTACCACGTCAGTTCACTCGCGGAGATGCTGGCCGATGGCGAACTCGATGGCAGCGAAGCGGTGCGCCATGTACCCACACAGCAGACCGGCTCCCTGTTGCACACCCTGCAAACGGCGATGCTCGCGGGTGAGTTGCATCTGGCCGAAGGCACCTTGACAGCCGCGCTCTGCGGCATGATGCGCGGCCAGACGGAGGAAACGCTCACCGTCACCGGCTTGCCGGTCACGGCACCAGCCACACAGCCTCCCGAGACCCCGCAGGTTAAGCCGGCCACGGTAGTTGTGCCCAGCAAATCCACCCACCCCAAGGATGCCACGCGCATTGCGGTTCCGGCCAAACGTCCGGCGGTGTCACCGACAGTTCCGGTAGCCGGCCCCGGCCTGGCGACCGCGGCGCAAATGCTGGCCGCCAGTCTGACCGGTGGTACGCGCAAGGTGCAAACTCTCGAACAGCAACTGACCTCCCTATCGGCAGTGTGGCGAACTGAACTCGCCAAGGTTCAGGCCACCGCCGACAAACTCCGGCAGGAACGAAGCGCGCAGGAGGAACAGGCGCGGCAGGCCGCCCTCGAAGCCCAGCAGCAGCAACAGGCCCTCAAGACGGAAGGCGACACGTTACGGGAGGAACTGGCCGCGCTCCAGAAAACATCCGCCGCGACCGCACAACAGCAGGCCGCCGCTCTGCAGCAGGTGGAAGTGCAGCTCAAAGCGGCCAGCGGCGCTGCCGAAGAGCTGGCCAAACGACGGACCGAGTGGGAAGCCGAGCGCGGTGTGTTGCTCAAGCAACGCGAGACCATGCAGGCCGCGCTCGATGCAGCACAGAAAAAAGCGCAGGAACAGGACCGCACACTCGCCATCCACCTTGACGAGTACAAGAAGAGTGACGCGCAATGGCGCGCCGAACTTCAAACGCACAAAGCGGTGGCACAAAGGGAACTGGAGAGCAAACAGCGCGAGGTGGGGGAGTCCGTCGGCAAGCTCTCCGGCTTGGAAAAAGATCTGACCGCCCTGCGCCACCAGTCCACCCAACAGACGCACGACCTGCGGCAGGTACGTGAACAACTGGCCGCCAAACAACTGCAACTGGATGTGGCGGCCAAACAACTCAAGGACTTGGAGACCGGCCATGCCACCGTGCTCAAGCAGCGCGACGCGGCCCAAGGCGAGCGCGAGGCTGCTCTCAAGAAAGTCGCCGAAGCCGAACGATTGGCCGGGGAACAGCGAAAGGCCGCCACCCAGGCCCAGCAGGAGGCCCAAGCCGCCACGGCCGCGCGCGAGACCGCCCAACGCGCGCTGGAGGGTGTCCGGCAGGAACTGGACGCGACCACCAGTCGTCTGGCCGAACGTGATTTTTCCCTGCGCCAGGCCCAGCAGCAGGTCAGCAAGTTGGAAGCCCACTTGGTCGAAGCCGAAGCCGCCTTGGCCGACTCCGACAAACTGCTCGATAAGGCCGAGGCCAGAACGACCGATGCCGAAGCCGCCTTGGAGGCCGAGCGGGAATCCGACGTGCTTAAACGCGCCGCCCTGCAGCAGGAGCGCGATGATGCCGTCGAGCGCGCCGAGGAGCGCGCCCGTTTCTGCGAGGAAATTTCGGCCGATAAGCGGCGTATGGAACAGCAACTTCGCGGCGAGTTGAAGCAGGCCCAAGGCGCGCGCGACACCGCCTTGCGCGAACGCGAAGAGGCCGAGCGCGCGCTCGAGGGCAGCCGTCGCCGCCTGACGGAGATGGAGGAACGCTTCCGCCAGCAGGAACAACAGGTGCGCGCGACACAAGAGCAGGTGGACACAGCGCGTCAGACGGCCACCGCCGAAGCCCTGCGCCAACAGGCGGAACTGACCACTCAACTGGGACAGGCGCAGGAAGCGCGGCAGCGCGTGGTCCAGGAATTGCAACAACTCCAGGACGAGCACACACGACAAGCCGCGGAACTTCAGCGCTTGCAACATGAGCTGGAAACGGTCCAGAAACTCAAGCCTGCCAGCAATGCCATGGCGGCAGCGGTTCCCGATAAAAGCAAGGCCGAGCTACAACGCACCGAGGCGGAACTGCAGCAGGCGCTCCGAGAACAACAACGCTTGAACAGTGAAGTACAGGCTGTGCAGGCCGATCGCCGGCAGTTGGAAAACGACCTGCAGCGGTTGCGGCGTGAACTGGAGGACTGGCGGCAGCGTGCGCTGGCGCAGCAAGCGGCTGCCACACCAGCAAAACCACAGCCTGTCGTGCCCGAAACAGCCGACCAGAAAACCGAGGCGGCCCAAACCTCCCCCGCAGCGCGTCCGGCTCCTTCATCCGACCTCTATTGCCTCCCGCGACGCAAGACACGCGACGAGTTCTGAAATCCGCTTTGCGCTGCTGGCTTGTTCGAGTATCCTTCCCGGCGCGTTGGACCTATGGCCTCGACAAAAAAAAACCTGGTGCCCGACTTCCCTGACCCCGCCATCCCGGCTGGTGAACCGACCACCCTCGTATCCACAACCGCCGCGCCGGATAACGGCATCCGGCATCTGTGCGAACACTATCAGGCCATCGTCAACGCCAAGGCGATCTTCTATCCCGTCGCCTACCGTTTCCCGCGCGAGTTGGGCCGCGGCCGGCAAGGCATCGTCTTCCTTGGCCTGCGGCAGGGCGCTCGCGGCTGCGTCGCGCGCCATGCCGTCAAGCTGTTCGATCCCGCGATCTACCCGACACCGGAAAAATATTGGACCGACATGGGCCGCATCGCAGCCCAGACCGCGAAACTCCAGCTCGTCAAAAACCCCAGCCTCGTTGCGCCGGACATCTACGAGGAGAACAACGGCATCGGCTATGTGCAGATGGAGGTCGTGGACGGCGTCAGCCTGCGCTACTTGCTCGACGGGGCGCACCTCGAACTCGCCAGGGCACAAAGTACGAAGGAGGAGTGGGCGCGCTTCACCGATGTCATCTTCCGCGTGGACCGAGGCAAGGTGCGTATCCAGCCCGGCGTCGCGCTCTACATCATGCGCCAGGTGCTGCGCGGCATCGAGGCGCTCCACGACGCCGGCTTTGTCCACTCCGACATCAAGCCCGCGAACATCATGATTGACCGCCAAGGCTACGTCCGCCTGATTGACTACGGCCGTGCCGTCGTCATCAACGAGCGCGTCACGATTCTCTTCGGCACCCCGCTCTACATGGCGCCGGAAATCCACCGCCGCGAGGCCAGCATGATCCAGTCTGACATCTACGGCGTCGGCCTCGTCGGCCTCGAGATGCTGCGCGGCGACACCGGCCTCAAGGGCGATGTCGAGGAGCGCGCCCTGCTGGAGGCCAAGGAGAAACTGCCCGGCCGCCTGCTGACGCTGCTGCCTGATTACGTCCGCCAGAACGCGCAGTTCGTCGTACTGCTCCAGCGCTTTCTCGATCCCGAACCCCGCCGCCGCTATGCCAATGCCGCCGAGGCCGAGGTCGGCAGCGAGGGCTTGTTGCAGGTACATCGCCAGCTTGTGCAACTGGGCAAGGACGCCGAGTACGGCCGCGAACTGGAAGCCTATCTGGCCAAACTCCCCTACCCGATCAACGAGACGGAACACATCACCACCCACAAGAGCGTCAGGCCCGCGACCACATGAAGCACCACTTTTCCATCACCACGCGCATTGGCGACCGCGGCACCACGCGCACGCTGTTTGGCGAAACGCTCTCCAAGAGCGCGCTCCGCATCGAGGCCTGCGGCCAGGTGGATGAACTCGTCAGCGCGCTCGGCCTCGCCCGCGCCAGCGCCGCGCGCAGCAGCCGGCTCGACGCGCAGTTGCAGGAACTGCAGCGCCGCCTCTTCGCCTTCGCCGCCGAGATTTCCGCCGGCTCCGCGCACGCCGCCGAGCTGCCACAGCGCCTCGATGCCAGGGCTGTCCGCGCCCTCGACAAGCTGCGCCGGCAACTGGAGCAGACCGTCGAGCCGATGTGCGACTTCATCATCCCCGGTGAGAACCTGCTCGGCGCGCAACTGGACTTCGCGCGTACCCTCGCCCGCCGCTGCGAGCGGTCCATCGTGACGCTGGCCGATCAAAGCGAATTTCGCAACCGCCAGGCCCTCGTCTGGCTGAACCGGCTCTCCGACGTGCTCTGGCTGCTCGCGCGCCAGGCCGAGGGCCACTCGCGGCCGCTCCACGAGAGGCCCGCATGAATACCGCCGCGCTGCTCGCGGCGGGCTGCGTCCTGCGCGAACACGAGCCCCTCGCGCGCCATACCACGTTTCAACTCGGCGGCCCGTGCCCGATACTGATGGACTGTGCGACCCCCGGCCAACTCGTGACGGCCATCACGGAACTTCATCGCACCGGCCGCGACCATGTCCTGATTGGCGGCGGTTCCAACCTGCTCGTCGCCGACGCCGGCGTGCCGATGCCGGTCCTCCGTTACCTCACCACGCAACCGCTGATCCAGCAGGCCGGCGATGTACTCGACGTGGCCGCCAGCACGCTGCTCGATGATCTCTGCGCCTATGCGGCCGGGTGCGGACTCGCCGGCATCGAGGCGCTCAACTGTATCCCTGGCACGCTCGGCGGCGCGATCGCCGGCAACGCGGGCGCGTTTGGGAAACAGATCGGCGACGTGGTCGAGAGCGTGACCCTGCTCGAATGCGATGGGCGTACTCGACACGCCGACCGCGCCGAACTGCGCTTTGCTTATCGCAGCAGCAGCCTGCATGAGACCGGGGAAATCGTGCTCGCTGCCCGTCTGCATCTGCAATCCGGCGACGCCGGCCAGCTCACACAGCAACGCGCCGAGTGTATCCATATCCGTACGCACAAGCATCCCGACTGGCGCACGACGCCAACCGCGGGCAGTTTTTTTCGCAACGTTGCGCCGACCTCCGCCGCCGGGCGGCGGCAGGCCGCTGGCTGGTTCTTGGAGCAGGCCGGCACACTCGCGATGCGCATCAACGGTGCGCGGCCCTACGAGAAGCACGCCAACATCATCATCCGCGACGGCCCGTGCAGCGCCCAGGATGTCCTCGACCTCTCGCGCCAGATGGCCGCAGCCGTCGCCGTCAAGTTCGGACTCCAACTCGAGCGCGAAGTCCGCCTGCTCGGCGCTTTTGCGTGACGCACCGCTGTGCGTTCCAAGGCCCGGAAAAAATAAAGGCCGGTTTTCCAAGGCTTGGAAAACCGGCCCCTGCCGCCGCCGCTTTTAGAAGTGATAGCGGAAGCTGACGCCGTAGCTGGCCTTGTCGAAATAGAGAATCTGCCCACCTACCGAGAGGTTGTGGGCGATATAGAGATCGGCACCGCCGAGCACGCCAAACAACTGATCCTCGCTGAAATTGGAACCGTTGATTTTGCCGCTCAACTTGGAGAGCGCCGCGCCGCCATAGAGGGCGAGGCTGTAGGGTACGGCCTTGGTGTCCTGCGGCTTCTCCGAATACAGTTCATAATTGACCGTGAAGTCGGCATAGCCTTCGTTCCAACTGGTGTCATCGCCGGAACGATACTGCGCAAATTCCACGGTGGTCTGAAAACTCAAGCGGCCTTCCATGAATTCGGGATCGGTGAGGTCGTAGTGCCACCAGTTGAAGTGCATGCCGCCGGACCACTTGATCTTGCCGTCGCCGTAGTCGCCGGTTTCCCAGCCGGCCTCGCTGCGGCCCAGGGTGGCGAACACCTGCCACCAGGAGAATAGGTCCACGCCCAGCTCGGCGGAGAGGACGCGCGCTTCCATGACGCTCTTGCCGCCGGCATCCAGCGAAACACTGCGCTTGATCACCTGGAAATCGAGCCCCGCGCTGACCGGTCCGAGATTGTCCGAGGTGGTCAGCGAATCGCGCATGCCCGCGCCGCCCGGCGTCGCCGCGCCCGCGACCATCGCCCCGCCTACCACCGCCACCAAGAGCCGCTTGATCTTCATGTTCGCATCCTTCCTGTTGCAACCGCGACGCGGTAACTAAAGCCGATTGCCGGACAATAGTCAATCGCAGGCGCACAACGCGCCGGACTTGGAAAAATTGTGGCGTCGCCTTGCCGCTTCTCCTCCGCCAGCCACCTGTGTTAGCCTGCCTGCCGTGAAACCGTTTGAAATGGAGTTCGGCGCGGAGACGCTGCGGCTGCATCTGCCCGACCACGCCGAGGTGCTGGCCCTGCCGTCGGTCACGCCTCTACCGCAACCCGCCGCGGCCATTCGTGACGCATTGGCAAACCCCATCGGCGCTCCTGCGCTCGCGGATATCGTCCGCCAGAAGGTCAGACACAATCCCGGTGCGCGCGCCGTGCTTGTGGTCAGCGACAACACACGACCGGTGCCCTACCGCGGTGAGCAGGGCATCCTGGAGCCTGTGCTCGACGTGCTGCGTGCAGGCGGCGTCGCCACCATCGAAATTCTCGTCGCGACCGGCACCCACCGGCCGATGACCGAAGCCGAACTGCGCCGGATGCTGCCGGAGACCGCCTTCCGCGCGGGCGTAACCGTGACCAATCATTGTTGTACCGAGGTCGCCGAGTTGCGGCAGATCGGGCGGACCGCGCGCGGCACGGAGGTCTGGATCAACCGCCGTTATCTTGATGCCGATCTCAAAATCCTGACCGGTCTGGTCGAGCCGCATTTCATGGCAGGCGTCAGCGGCGGCGCCAAGGCCATCTGCCCCGGTCTCGTGGGTGAGCAGGTAACCTATGTTTTCCACGGCGCGCCACTGATGAGCAACCCGCGCGCCGACAGCCTCGTACTGGAAGGCAATCCCTGCCGTGAGGAAGCGCGCGCTGTCGCCGCAACGGCGGGCGTGGACTTTCTCCTCAACGTCACGCTTGACCGCCACAAACAGTTGACCGGAGTCTTTGCGGGCGGCCTCGACCCAGCGCACGCGTGCGCGACGCAGAAGGCTCTCGCCGAGGTGGTGATCCCGTTCGAGCACCCCTATGACTGTGTTGTGACGCATGCGGGTTTTGTCGGCATCAACCACTATCAGGCGGCCAAGGCGGCGGTCGAGGCCGCGCGCGCCGTCAAGCCCGGCGGCACACTGGTGCTGGCCGCAAACCTGACCGACACCCATCCCGTCGGCGGCGTCAATTACCGGCGTGTGTTGCCCCTGCTGCGCCAACTGGGCCACGACGCCGCCGAGCAGCGCCTCCTTGCGGAGGATTGGACCTTCATCCCGGAGCAATGGGAGTTGCAGATGTGGGCGCGCGTCTTCCGGCGGCTCGGACCACATGGGAAATTCATCCTTTGTGCACCGCAGCTCACGGGCACGAAGTTCCACGAACACGGCATCCACGGTCATGATGGTGGCGCAGGACTGACCGGCGCCGGCCGCGAACTGGCCGAAGCGATGGTCCAGCGCGTCCTCGACCAAGTCCCACGCCACCACAGCCTCGCCGTTCTCGCCGATGGCCCTTACGGTGTCCCCCAGCAACGCCCCTGAACTATGCCACCACGTGTGGCGTCTCCGCGCTTGGGACCAGCGGCCGAGGATGGGCCGCCAGCTACTCGACAGGGAAATTATCTTGACGCCCGGCTTCGGGCTTGGCACACCTACGCACAATTTCCGTGGGTAGTTAAAAGCAAACAGGTGTCAAAGCCAGGGAGCGAAGCATGAAGCTGACAAAAAGTTATACGCTGGCGGTGGGGCTGATATGCGGCAGTTGGCTGGCCGGGCCGGCCTACGGTCTGACGCAAGCCCATTTCTATACGTTTGCCGGGACAGCTCTCCAGTTGGGCGTACTTGATGGTACGGGGACCACCGCCAGGTTTTCCGCGGTCGCCGCTGTGACGACGGATAGCGAAGGTAATATCTACGTTGGCGATGGCACAAGTCTGCGGAAAATCACGCCGGCGGGCATGGTCACCACGCCGTACACTTTTAGTTATCCCATTTCTGGCTTGGCGATAGATCATGAGAGCACGCTGTTCGTCGCCTTAGGAACTCAGCATCTCATCATGAAGGTTCCGGCAGGTGGTGTCCCCACGAACCTGGCCGGGAATCCCGGCGTTTCGGGCGATCAGGAGGGCACAGGTACAAACGCCTTGTTCGACTTCCCCGCGGGACTGGCGATGGGGCCCGCCGGAGTGCTTTATGTCGCCGATCTCTATAACCATAAAATCCGCAGAGTGACCACCGACAATGGCGCAATGGTGACCTTGGCCGGCACGGGGGTGGCGGGGCCCTTGGATGGACTCCCCTGGATCGCCCAGTTCAATCATCCGCAAGGCGTCGCGGTGGATAGTAATGCCGTTGTGTATGTCGCCGATAAATTCAATCACACGATTCGCAAGATCACCGGGGGAAGCGTGACGACACTGGCGGGCGCGTTCGGAACGTCCGGCCTGAACGATGGCTTCGGGACGGCGGCGCGCTTCGCCTATCCACAAGGCATCACGGTGGATGTTTCCAACAACCTGTACGTGGCCGACACGGGCAACAACGCCATACGCCGCATCCTGCCCACCGGCTGGGTGCAAACCCTCTCCGGCTCGACGGTCGGCAGCAGCGATGGCACCGCCAACGCCGCCTTGTTCAATCAGCCGGCGGCGCTCGCGGTGGATCTGAAGAACAACCTCTATATCTGCGATTACGCCAACTTCACCATCCGCAAAGGCAACCTGCTGGAGCCGCAGTTGTTCTTCCAGACCGCCTCCGGCCAACTGGCGAGTTGGGTGCTCGACACCAATGCGGTGTTCCAGTTCGCCCGCCTGATGCCCAACACCGGCGGCTGGCAGCTCAAGGCGGCGGGCGACATTGATGGCGACCGCGTCAGCGATCTCTTGTTCCAAAACAGTGCCAACGACACCGGCGGCTGGTTCATGCGCGGCGACAGCACCTATCGCGACGCCCGCTTCTGGTGGCCCACCGGCGATTGGGTCATCAAGGCCTGCGCGGATTTTCTCGGCACCGGCCGGGCCCAGGTCTTCTTCCAGCGGCCCGATGGCACGGTGGCCCTGTGGCAACTGGATGCCACCGGGGTCTTCCAGAGCGCCACGATTGCCAGCTCGGCCACGGCGTGGCTGCTGAAGGGCGCCACCGACCTAGATGCCAATGGTTACGCCGACCTGATCTGGCAGGCCCCGGGCACGGGCGCCATCCTGGTCTGGTTCCGCGAGGTCTTGGGTAACATCACCGCGGTGACTTTGGCCAGCACCGGCGAATGGGCTTTGTGTGGCACCGTGGACCTCGACGAGAACGGGGGCGGCGATTTTATCTTCCAAACCCCGGACAGCCGGACGGGCGGCTGGTTCATGAACGCCGACCAGACCGGCACCTACCGCGACGCCCGCTTCTGGTGGCCCACCGGCGGCTGGCAGCTCAAAGCCGCCGGCCGGTGACCGTTTCCCAAGCTTGGAAACCGCGACACCGCTTTTTCCGGGGATTGGAAAAAACAGGCGTGACTTTTCCAAGCCTTGGATTGTTCCCGGTCTTTTTTCCCAAGGCTCGGAAAAAGCACGGTTATCCCCCCTCCAGATGGACCGCCGCGTTCTCACGGGGCCGTTTCTGCTCATTTCTGCGCTGATGGGCCGTTCCTCGCATCTGGGAGACCAAACCTTGCACGCGGGAGGAAGAGTCTCGCACGTGGGAGGAACGGCCTCGCATGTGGAAGGAAGAACCTCGCACGTGAGAGGAACGGCCTCCCACGGCCACACAGCGGCCAAGAACGGCGCGATAGCTGCCATCCAGGTGCGTGGCGGCGCCAACCACCCGCGCGGCGCGGCCTCGCACGCGCGCGGCGGCGGCAAACAGCCGCACCGCACCAGGTTTCCGCGTTTCCAAGCGGCAGAGAAATTGCTAGCTTCGGGCCGTAACCCATGAGGTGCACAGGATGAAGACGCTAAAACAGTGGCTGGTTGTGCTGGCGGTGGCGGCAGGCGGCGCGTGGGGCCGGCAGGCGCAAGCGGCAGAACCGGCGCTCGCGGTGGTGAACATGGAGCACATTTTCAAGGAGCATACGCGGCTCAAAGCGGACATCGCCCAGCTCAACGAACAGAACGCCAAGGAGGCCGCGGAGCGCAAGCAGGCCGTGACCGAACTGGAGCAGTTGCAGGCCGGACATCGGCAACTCATGGTCGAGGCGGAAAGCCCCATTCTGACCGACACCGCGCGCAAGGAGCGCCAGACCAAGGCCGACGCCAAGCTGCGCGAACTCCGCGTCCTCGAAGCGCGCATCCTGCGCGGTGACGAAAGCACGCGCCGGCAGATGCTCACGCGTATTCAGGACCTGCGCAAAAAGTATTTCGCCGAAGTGCAGGAGCAGGTGCGCGCCTATGCCGCGGAACAGAAACTCGCCTTGGTGCTCGATAGCTCCCAGCTCGCCGCGCAGAGCGGCATCAGCGGCGTCCTCCATGCCGACGCCAGGCTCGACATCACCGCCGCCATCCTGGCCCGCGTCAACGCCCGGCCCGCGCCCGCCAAGCCGGCCAGCCCATAGCCCCCACCCTACGCACTCAAGATCAGCAACCGCGCCTCGGCGTGTAACAGCTCGGCGGCGCGCGCCATCGCCTCGGCCGTGCTCATCGTGGATGGCGCAAGGCTGCGGACGAGGTGCACCCCCGCGCCACGCCACTGCGCCTCCTCCAGCCGCACGCGCCCCGCGAGTACCGCGACCTTCGCGCCGTGTGCGCGCGCAAGCTGTGCGACGCCGGCGACCACCTTGCCGCGCAGCGATTGCTCGTCAAAGCAACCCTCGCCGGTAATCACCCAGTCGGCGCCCACCATGACCTCGTGCAGGCGGCTGGCGTGCATGACCGTGGCAATGCCGGGGACGAGCCGCGCGTTGAAGAAGGCGATGGCGCCGGCGGCGAGCCCGCCCGCCGCGCCCGCGCCGGGGACATCCAGAATATCTTTACCAAGTTGCGCACGCACGACGTTGGCGAGGTTGCGCAGGCCGGCGTCGAGTTGCTTGACCATCGCCGGCGTCGCGCCCTTCTGCGGGCCAAAAACGCGTGCGGCGCCATGCCCGCCGCAGAGCGGATGATCCACATCGCAGAGCACCTCGATGACCGGCCACGCGCGCGCTGGAGCCACCAGCTTCTTGATGCGGCCCAGGGCCGCGCCGCACGGCCGCAGCTCGCGGCCGTGTGCGTCGAGAAATTTCCAGCCGAGCGCGGCGGCCGCGCCGGTGCCGCCATCCACGGTTGCGCTGCCGCCGACCGTCAGCCAGATCTGTTGCGCGCCGCGCTGCAGGGCATCGGCGAGCAGTTCGCCGGTGCCGCGCGTCGAGGTCAGCAGCGGGTTGCGCTGCTCCGGCTCCAGCAGGACGAGGCCGCTGGCCTCCGCCATCTCGATGAACGCGCGGCGTCCCTCGGCGAGCCAGAGATAGTTGGCGGTCACCTGCATCTCCGGCAGCGGCCCGGTGACCTCGCGCGTGATCCCTTCGCCACCGAGCGCCGCGTGCAGCGCGGCGGCGGTGCCCTCGCCGCCATCGGCCATCGGCTTGCTGACCAGTTCGGCCGCGGGATGTTTTTCCTTCAGCGCGCGGTGGACCACGGCGCACGCCGCGCTCGCGGTCAGGCTGCCCTTGAACTTGTCGAACGCGAGGACGATTTTCACGGCACCACCCACGGCAGCACGTGCGCGTAAAGCATGACGAGCAGGCCGACCAGCGTGGTCAGCAGCAGGCTATGCAGCAGCGCCCAGCGGAAGAGCTTGCTCTCGTCCTCACGCGGCATGCCGGTGGCGGCGATGACGACGGCGATGCTCTGGAGCGAGATCATCTTGCCCATCACGCCAGCCGCGGCATTGGTGGCGGCGGTGAGCAGCGGGTTCAGCCCCAGCGTCTCGGCGGTAATGACCTGCAGGTTGCCGAAGAGCGCGTTCGACGAGGTGTCGCTGCCGGTGACGAACACGCCGAGCCAGCCGAGGAACGCGCTGAAGAAGGGGAAGCACCAGCCCGTTGAGGCGAACGCGAGGCCGAGCGTCGCGATCAGGCCGGAGTAGTTCATCAGGAACGCAAAGCCGAGCACGGTGGCGATGGTGAGTACGGGGATGGCGAGTTGCCGGATCGTCTCGCCCAGCACGCGCGCCTGCCGGCGCGGACCGAGACCCAGCACGAAGCCGCCGAGGATCGCCGCAAAGAAACACGCCGTGCCCGCCGCCGAAAGCCAGTTGAACTGGAAGACCGCCGGCAGCGGCGCGGCGGCCTTGACCACCGGCGGCACGCGCAGCACCTGCTGATGCAGCCACGGCACCTCGACCGGCAACGTCACACGCTCGAGCAGCGCCTTGACCGGCCCCCACCCCCACAGCAATACGAACACCACCAGCAGCAGGTACGGCGTCCACGCGCGCAGCATCACCAGTCCATGATGCTGGCGGACCGCCGCGTGTACCGCCGCGTCCGCCGGCGCCGCATCGGCGGGTTGCCAGAAGCGCAGCAGCACAACCAGCGCGACCAGCGCCGCGAGCGAGGCGAGGATATCGGTGAGGAACGGCCCGATGAAATTCGCCACCGCGAACTGCACACCGGCGAAGGCCAGGCTGATCGTCACCACCGCCGGCCACACCGCCCGCATCTTGTGCCAGCCGGCATAGACCACCATCAGGTAGCACGGCACGATCAGCGAGAGCAGCGGCGAGATGCGACCGACCGTCGCGGAGAGGTGATCGAGCGGCAACTGGGTCAGCCCAGCTAGCGTGACAATCGGGATGCCGATGGAACCGAACGCGACCGGAGAGGTATTGGCCAGCAGGCACAGGCTCGACGCCTGGAAGCGGTTGATGCCCACACCCGCCAGCATCCCGCCGGCGATGGCGACCGGCGCGCCGAACCCGGCCGCGCCCTCGAGGAACGCGCCGAACGCGAACGCGATCAGCAACACCTGCAGGCGCGCATCGTTCGTGACGTGCGCGATGGAGTCCTTGATGATGTCGAACTGTCCGTTTTCCAGCGTCAGCCGGTAGAGGAAGATCGCGGGCAGCACGATCCAGCAGACCGGGAACAGGCCGAAGCTCGCGCCGTAGAGGAAGGACGAGAGCAGCACCGTGGCCGGCGCGCCGAAGACCAGATAGGCCACGACGACCGCCGTGGCCAGCGCCGCCAGCGCCGCCTGCCACGCCGCGACGCGCCGCACGCCGACCAGGTAGAACAGCAGCGCGATGGGCAGCGCCGCCACCGCCGCCGAGGCCCAGAGGTTGCCGCCCACCGCGAGATAGTTTTGCTGCCACATGCTGTTGCCGCTCCCCACAACCAAAACGTGCGTGACCCTATCGGCCACGCGCGGCAGCGTCAAGCGCGGCGGTTTTCCAAGACTTGGAAATCACGGGCTGGCTTCGAGCCAGACGCGGCCGGGTTTGGCGTCGAACCAAAGCCGGCCCTCCGGCAACAGCGTGGCAAAGCGGCCATCAAGCCGGCCATCGGGTGCGCTGGGCAGCAGCGCGGCAACCACGCGCGCAACGGCGTCCACGTCCGGCAGCAGGCCCGGCAAATAGACCACCCGCCCCTGCCCCACCTTGCGCGTCAGCTTCTCCAGTCCAGCCGGATTCACCGCGCGACCGGTGAGCAGGCCATCGCAGGAACTCGCACTGACGAACAAACGCTCGCGCCACGCGGTGTGGTCATAGAGGCGCGTGGCGAGCGGCGTCTTCTTGCGCGTGGTGGCGAGGAGCGTGCCGCCCGCGTTCACCCACTGCTCGATCTGCGCGGCGGCCGCGGGTTCGAGCACCGGCGCCTCGGCCAGCACGAGCAGACGGCACTGCTTCAGCGCGCCATCGGCCACGGACTGGCGCGTCACGAAGTCGAGGTCGCTCACGTCGCGCAACTGGCGGGCGAGGATATAGCAGCCATCGAGCACGCGCTCGTCCACGGCCCACGACTCGCGCGGCAGATACAGCGCGACGCTGACGAGCGGCTGCCGCGGCGCGAGCCAGACCACGTTGGTGCGGAACATCGCCAGCGTTTCATCGGGGTTGTGGCCGAGTACGTTGTTGTTATAGCAGTGCAACTGGCGCGCGCCGGATGCGGTCGCGTTGTAGATGCGCGCGACGTTGCCCGTCGCCGTCACGCCGCTTGCCGGCTCGAAGCCGCAGTAGCTCCGGTAGAGCCGCGTCGCGGTGGCGACCTCGCGCGTGAGCTGGAAGTTGTGCGTGTAGTCGCTACCCTCGTTCGTGATGCGGATGCCCGCGCCGAACGGCGCCACCGCCTTGGTCTGTGCCGTGAAATCCGCGCCGAGGAACGGCGCGCCGTGACCGCCGGTGCACAGATAGATTTCCGTCTGCGGCAACACCCGGCGCGTCTCGCTGACCCAGAACACGGACCAGTCGGTCATCGCCTGCTGATACCACTCGGCCATATCGGCGCGCGCGCGGTCGTTCAGCGCCTTCGCGGGCAGGAAGGTCTGCACCTCGTCGAAGCCCGCGAAGTTTTGGCCCCACGCAGCGTTGAGCTTCGCGATGTCGCCGTAGCGCTGCCGCAGCGCGGCGCGGAACGCGGCGGCCGCCAACGGATCGCCCGCCCACCAGCCGTGATGATTGTGATAGCTGCCGGTCAGGTGCGCCGTCCAGCCGCCCTCGGGGCCGGCGGGATAGATGCTCTCGCCATAGATGCCGGTGACGCCGAGCAGGACGCTCTCGATCACGTTCGAGGCCGCGTAGCGCCCGGCGAACGCGGTGAGGAACGCGCTGATGCGCGGACGCAGGTCGGGATTGAACAGCGTCTGCACGCGGCTTTTTTCGCCATGTTCCAGACACTGGAAGACGCGCGACTGCTCGCTGTTCTGGAACCAGAGCGGCGTCGCGTAGGCCGGGCCCGCGATCAGGAACGGCACCCACTTCAGCCCCGCCTTCTGCAGCACCGCGACCTGCGTGTCCCACTTGCTCCAGTCCCACTTGCCCGGCTCCGGCTCGACGCCCGCCCAGTCCACGTAGCTTTCCACGCTCGTCACGCCGAGTGCCTTGTAGAGCTGCGCGTCGCCCGGCGTCGCATCGTTGCCGAACGTCAACTCCACACCCGCGGGCCGCGCCGTCTGGAGCGCGCGCAGCGTCGCCGCGTCCAGCGGCTGCTCGGGATCGTAGCCCGGCGGTGGGTGCGGCGAGAGCACGAGGCGGCGCACCACGAGGCCGCGGCCCGCGAACCGGAAATCCGCGCCGTGATTCTGCCCGTGGCCCAGCCGCAAATCCGGCAGATAAAACGTCACCGTCCGCCAGCGCCCGCTGCCGGTGAGCAGCGCCGTCTGCCGCGCCGGCGAGTAGCGCGAGCGCAGATCGGGCTTGTCGCTGGCGCGGTCATAGCTCACCTGCAGCCGCGCGAACCTGGCGTCGAGCACCTCGGCGCTCACGTAGGCCGCGCACGGCGCGTTGGTCCACGCCGGATGCGTGATCCGCACGTAGAGATAGCCGGCGTGCGACCCGGTGACCTGGCGCGCCGGGATGCCGCCGATGTCCACCGCGACATTAGCGCCATCGCCGCCGCTGGGCACCTCCAGCCCGACGCCGCTGTTCTGCGAGCCGAGGAAAAGCTCCAACGCCGGCGGCGCATCGGCGCGCGCCAGCGCCGCGCTCAACCATAGAATGACTGCGCACACAGACGCCGGAGGCATGACACGCCGCCCTCCACGGTGGCGCGCGCAGCATCGCGGCGCCGCCGCAGCAACAGGAACTTTTCCAAGGCTTGGAAAATTTTCCGGGGAAACTTCCAAGCCTTGGAAAATTTCGCGCACATTTTTCCAAGCCTTGGACAATGAGGAACGTTGCGGTGAGTTCATACGTGCTTTCGTCGGATCAGGGTCAAGGCGTCGTAGTGGTCGGATCCACCGGCGGCGTGTATTTGAGGCTGTAGGTGGTCACATTGCCGCCGACGATCTCGACCTCCGGCGAGCAGACCAGCCGGCCGGGCGGGCGATCATCGGCGGGCGTCACGCGGCGGCGGCCGCTGTTGACCACATAGAGGTTGACGCGGAATTTGCCCGGCGGCAGTTCGAACATCATCTGGCCGGTGCGCTCGAATGCGGTGTCGAAAATCTTCGACCACGTGACGCCGCTCTGCTTGCGCGCGCCGACCATGGTCACCTTGTATTGCGGCCTTTCCAGCGTGACCCAGAGTAGGCCGGTGTACTTGGTCACCGGCATCATCAGCAGCAGATAGCCCCTGGCCTTCTGGTTTTTGTCCACCTCGGCCGCGGTGACGATGCGGGCCTCGGCGGCCGGTTTGGCCGGCGCGGGCACGACGGCGGGTTGCGGCTGCGCGCCACCGAAGGCCACGCTGCGGACGACCGCGAGCGCGACCGCGTTGGTCAGTCCGCCCTCGCCCTTGAAGAAGAGTAGTTGGTTCTCGTAGCGCACGACTGCGCAGGCGAAGCTGCTGCCGTTGGTCAGCGTCACCAAGTCACCGGCCTGGGTGAAGCTCACTGTCAACAACAAGCTGCATACCACTGGAAAGCTTGCCTGCACGGCGGCACTCTAGCAGGCAACCCCAAAGCGTCAACGGCCAAGGAAAAAATTCTACTGTTCGACGCGGGGAGCGTCGTTCCAGAGTTCCTCGATGGCGTAGTAGTCGCGGGTGTGCGGCAGAAAGAGGTGGATGACAACACTGCCGCAGTCGAGCACCATCCAACCACTATGCGATTCTCCGCTGCGCCGGCGCTTTTCAAGGCCGCCCGCTTTCAACTGGTGGTCCACTTCCTCGGCGAGCGCCTTGAGATGCGGCGCACTGTTGCCGGTGGCGACAAGATAATAATCCGTGACGCTCGAGACCGTGCGCACGTCGAGCAGGACGGGGTTGATGGCTTTCTTCTCGAGCAGGGCCTGGCGGGCTTGTTGGGCGAGGGCGAGCGAGTCCATGTTGTTCATTCTCGGTAGAGTCCTTCGGCGGCAATGTAGCGGGCGACGGGGGCGGGCACAAGATAGCGGATGCTGCGGCCGGCGGCGACGCGGGCGCGGATGTCGGTGGAGGAGATGTCGGCGGCGTGGCCAGGGAAGAGGTTTGCGAGCAGCCGGCCGCTCCACCGCGCCGGCAGGTTCAGGCGCTCCTCGGTGAGGTGCTCCACCGGGAAGCCCGGCCGCAACATGGTCACAAACTCGCAGAGTTCCAGCAACTGGCCGATCTGATACCATTGATGCAATTCGAGCAGGGAGTCGGTACCGATGATGAAGTGCAGCGTGGCTTCAGGCCGCCCGGCGCGTAGCGCCTTGATCGTCTCGATGGTGTAGGACGGACCCTGCCGCTCCAGTTCGAGGGTGCTGACCTCGAAGCGCGGGTCATCGCCGATGGCCATGCGCAGCATGGCCACGCGGTGTTCCGCGCTGGCGAGTTTTTCCTGCCGCTTGTGCGGCGGTTGGGCGCAGGGCATCAGCAACACGCGGTCGAGACCGAAATGCTCCAGCGCGTCCTGCGCCAGGATCAGGTGGCCGTGGTGCACCGGATTGAAGGTGCCGCCCAAGATGCCGAGCTTCTGCGTCATGCGCCGATGATAGCGGGCCGCCGCGCGCCGTCCACCGTTTTCCGCACACAGTGGCGCGGTGGGCTGGGCTGTGTTATCAGTTGCCCATGCCGACTCAATTCGATTACGACGCCCAACATGATTTTGCCACGCCCGAGCGGAAGCAGCAGGTGACCCGCGCGGTGTTCGCAAAGCTGGCGCCGGCCTATGACCATTTCTCCGCCCCGCTCTCCTTCTGGCGTGATCAATCATGGAAACGCGCGCTCGTCGCCGGCTTGCCGCCGGTCGCGCAGCCCGCCTGCCTCGACCTCGCCTGCGGCACGGGCGATCTCTGCTTCCTGCTCGCGGAGCGTTATCCCGACGCACGCATTCTCGGCGCCGATATCACCGAGGCCATGCTGGACCTGGCGCGCCGGCGGAACCGGTGCGCTAACGTGGCCTTTGCCAATGCCGATATGCTGGCGACCGGCCAGCCCACCGCGAGCTTCGACGTCGTCACCGGCGGCTACGCCCTGCGCAACGCGCCCGACCTCGACCGCGCGCTCGCCGAGATTGCCCGTGTGCTCAAGCCTGGCGGCGCGGCCGCCTTCCTCGACTTCTCCAATCCGCCGCAGCCCTTCCTGCGGCGGGTGAACAGGCTGCTCCTGCTGCTGTGGGGCGGCTTGTGGGGCCTGTGCCTCTATGGCAATCCCAAGCTCTTCACCTATATCACCGCCAGCCTGCACGCGTTTCCCGACCGCGTTGAACTCCGCCGCCGCCTCGCCGCGCACGGCTTGAGCACGACCGGCTCGCGGCTCCACATGTGTGGCCTCCTGGAAACCCTCTTCGTCCAGAAAACCGGATGAACGCCCCGCGACATGGAAAATTTTTCCAAGGCTTGGAAAATACCGCCGTATTTTTTCCAAGGCTTGGAAAAGTTCACCGCGTAACGTTCCAAGGCTTGGGAAAATGAGCACGTCCCCTTTCCCATCCTTGGAACAACCCGGCGGCTATCGCGAGGCCTTGCGCCTCGCCCTGCCGCTGGTCATCAGCACCGGCTCGTTCACGGTGATGCAGTTTGTGGACCGCATCTTCCTGACGCGCTACAGCGCCGATGCGATCCAAGCCGCGCTGCCGGCCGGCTTGCTCGCGTTCACCTTGATTTGCGTCTTCAGCGGCGTGGCGTCCTTCGTAAACACCTTCGTTGCGCAGTACCATGGCGCTGGTGATCCGCGCGGCGCGGCGCGGGCGACGGCGCAGGCGCTCATCTTCGCGCTGCTCGCCTGGCCGCTGATGCTGACACTGCTGCCGGTCGGCGAGTGGATCCTGTGCCACTGCGGCCATGCGCCCGGCGTGTTGCACGAGGAACTGATCTTCTACCGCATTCTGATGCTCGGCAGTGTCGCCGTCCCGCTCGGCGCGGCGATCAGCGGCTTCTTCACGGGCCGGGGCGATACGCGCACCAATATGATCGCGGTCGTCATCGGCAACCTTGCCAACATCCTGCTCGACTGGCTGCTGATCTTCGGCAACTGGGGGTTTCCGCGGATGGGGATTGCCGGCGCCGGCTGGGCCACGGTCCTCTCCAGCCTGCTGACGCCGGCCTTGTTGCTTGCGGTATATTTTTCTCCACGCCTCCGCCACGCTTATGACACCGTGCGCACGTTCCGCTTCGACGCCGCGCAGATGCTCCGTCTGCTCCGCTTTGGGTTCCCGGCAGCGATGCACCTGTGGCTGGATGTCGGCTCCTTCGCGTTGTTCCTGCTGCTGACGGCGCGGCTCGATGCGGTATCGCTCGCCGCCAGCAACATCGCCTTCAGCATCAACAATCTCGCGTTCATGCCGCTGGTCGGCCTCGGCATCGCGGCCTCGATCCTCGTCGGGCAATACCAAGGACGCGGCCAGAGCCTCATCGCCGCGCGCGCCGGCTGGACCACCCTGAAGATCGGCTGGATTTACATGGGCATCATTGCCCTGACCTTCCTGATCTTCCCGCGCGAATACTTCGTGCTCTTCACCGGCCACGGCGGCGATGTGAAGTTCGACGAGGTGCTGCCGGTCGGCCGCTGGATGCTGGTGATGATGGCGGTCTGGGGCTTGGCCGATGCGGCGAACGTGATTCTTGCCGGGGCCTTGCGCGGCGCCGGCGACACCCGCTTTGTGATGCTCTATTCCTTCGTCATCATGTGGGTCGTCTGGCTCGGCGGCGAGGCGCTGCTCCTGCTCGCGCTGGGCGGCGGTATCCGCTCGGCGTGGGTCTGGCTGGTGGTCTACGTCTTCATCCTCGTCATCGGCTTTGCCTGGCGCTTCCGCTCCGGTCGCTGGCAACGCATTGATCTTATTGGCCGCAACATTCCCGCCTGACAACAGCCTCAACAGGATTGTCCGTTCTATCAGCGGGCATATCACACCAAAACATCACATCGCCCCAAAAAATAGTTTGACGCCCATGTGCACACTTTGCAAAGTGTGCACATGAATATGGTCTATCCAATGCAACCAACGTTGTGGCGCACCTGCCGGGCGCTCGCTAATCGGCGACGGTTGGAAATGCTTCGGTTGCTGATGCGTTACCCGGGCCTGACAGTCTCTGCCGTATCCCGGCGCCTTCACCTATCCCTCCCGGTAACCAGCAGCTATTTACGGGCTCTCGAAGCACGCGGGCTTTTGACAGTCCAGCGGAACGGTCGGTGGGTGAAATACAGTCCAGGTTCGACTGTGACATCGAGCTTGACGGCGGGTCTGATCGCAGCGATTCAAGCAACTTTCGAGGGGGATCCCCACGCTCTGCCTCATGTATTCAAGCTGGCCACTGCTTTTACCCATCCCACCCGTATTCTGATCATTCAAATCCTCCGTACACAACCTCACAGCCTTGCTCAACTGCAAGCGCGTACCCACCTTTCGAGATGGGCGCTGTTGCGACACGTTCGAAAGTTGGAGGCCCGCGGCTTCATAAAAACAATGGATGATTTCCTCATTCTGGCAAAGCCCTCCGATCAGTTGGGGCAAGCACTGTTGTGCCTGGCCGCGTCCAAGAGTGCATGAGCACACTTTGCAAAGTGTGCTCACGCATCCCGAAAAGAGAAAGGCGCCCTCTTGCGAGGACGCCTTTCGTTGCTTGTGACTACCGGGTGGGCTTAGCGCCGGCCGCCACGGCCGCCGCCACCGAAGTCGCGCCGACCGCCACCGCCGTAACCGCCACCACCGCCGCCGCCACCGCCGAAGCCGCCGCCACGGGGGCGCTCTTCGCGAGGCTTGGCCTCGTTGACTGTCAGGGCACGGCCCTCAAAGTCCTTGCCGTTGAACTCGGCAACCGCTTTGTTGGCCTCTTCCTGGGTGGACATTTCCACAAACCCGAAGCCACGGGACTTGCCTGTGAACTTGTCCAGGATGATGTCGCAGCTGACCACGTTACCGGCCTGCGCGAACAACGCCTTGAGGTCGCCATCCATCGTGTTGAACGACAGATTGCCGACGTATAGTTTCGTACCCATTCTTGCTTTCCTTCTTGCTGCGGTAGGAACACCCAGTGGTCGCTCTGACTCATTCAGATTCGATCGTCACCAAGCACATAGGCCAGCGATAATCTTACCCAACCAACTGCGCTTTCTTCTTACTGCGGCGCGCGGAATATGCCAGAAACGGCCGGTTTGGCAACATCTTTTTTTCCCAACCAGCATTTTGTCCCACCGCGCCCAAACCGGATCAAATGGCGTAGGCGGCGCGCATCGGGCGGGTGAGCATGCTGTTGGCGGTGGCATCGCCCACCACCTGCTCGGCCCTAGGGTCCCACACCAGCTTGCTGCGCCCCAGCCGGATGGCGATGTTCGCCAGGTGCGCGATGGTGATCGAGCGGTGCGCCACCTCCGCCGGCGTGATGGTCGGCTGGCCGTCATAGATGCAGTCCACAAAGTTCCGCTCGTGGAGCTTGCTCTTATACAGATGGATTTCGTTGTCGCGAATCTTGTCCCGGCGCAGGTCGGCCGGCGTCATCTCCAGCTTTTCGCGGCTGACGAAAAGGCTGCGCCCGTTTTCGCCCTCGAAGAGCAGACCGTTCGGATGCTTGTCGGAAACATTGGCGCGGATCCCGTTGGCATACACCACATCAAAGCTGTATTCGCTGGCCGTGTTATACAGCGCGGTCTGCGGCGGCAGCGACGCGCGGATGTTCTCGATCGCGACCGGCCCGGTGCCGTCCATGCCGAGCGCCCATTGCATGATGTCCATGTGGTGCGCGCCCCAATCCGAAATCATCCCGCCGGAGTAATCCCAATTGTGCCGCCAGTTGAGCTGGCACAGCGCCGGGATATAGGGCCGCAGCGGCGCCGGCCCGAGCCAGAGATCATAGGCTAGCTCGCGCGGCGGCGTTTCCGGCTTGTTCCGCGCCCCGAGCTGTGACCAGTCCTTATGCCCGCCCGGCAGCCCGATCTTGATACCCTGCAACTTGCCCAGCCGCCCGTTACGGATGAACTCCGCCGCCGTGCGGAAATACTCCGCGCTGCGCTGCTGGCTGCCGGTCTGCCACGTCACGCCCGCCTGCGCCACCTCGTCCACGATGCGCCGCCCCTCGCCGATCGTCAGCGCGAACGGCTTCTGGCCGTAGATGTGTTTCCCGCGCCGCGCCGCGTGGATCGCCACCGCGCAATGCCAGTGGTCGGGCGTGTTGATGTTGATCGCGTCAATGTCCTCGCGTTCGAGCATATCGCGGAAATCCTCATAGACCTTGCAGCCCTTGAACGCGCCGCTCGCCGCGCGCTGCGCATAATGCGCCTCAACGATTTTCTGCCCCACCAGCCGCCCACCATGCAATTCGCCCTGATAACTGTAGTTCGGCAGGTCACTGACGGGATCGGCGATGGCGACAATCTGGACGCGGTCATCGCTCAAGAAGTTCGGTGTCGTCGAATGCGCGATCGTGCCGAAGCCGACCAAGGCGAGATTCACGCGCTGTGACGGCGCGGGCCGCTTCGCGCTCCGCAGCGTGGTGCAGGAGGGCAACGCCAAGCCCAGGGCGGCGGCGGCGGAGCCTTGCAGAAAACGACGGCGATTCAGGGCGTTCACGTTCATCGGATAATCCTTTCGTTCGCGGCGCAGTAAAGTCGTTCCGCCCCACCCCGTCAAGCATCCAGCGTTTCCAAGGATTGGAAACCGCGCGGGCTGATTTTTCCAAGCCTTGGAAAATTATCTGGCCAGCGCGTAGGCGGCTTCGTTCCAGCGCAGCTCCTGCTTGATGCCGGAGAGCGTGGCCTCGGCGCCGATGCGGACGAACTCGATACCGGCCATCTCGGCGAACAGCTCCAGCACCGATGCGGGGAACGCCTGTGTGAAGCCGGTATGGTGCGCGCCGCCGGCATAGATCCAAGAGGCTGCGGCAATCTTGAGATTCGGCAGCGGCTCCCAGACGGCACGAGCGACCGGCAGCTTGGGCAACGGCTGCGCAGGTTTGACGCACTCGACTTCGTTGACGATCAGGCGGAAGCGGTTGCCCATGTCAATGAGCGACGCATTCAACCCCGCACCGGCGGGCACATTGAATACGAGCCGCGCGGGATCGGCCTTGCCGCCGATACCAAGCGGATGAATTTCCAGCGAGGGTTTGCCAGCGGCGATGCTCGGACAGACTTCGAGCATGTGCGCACCGAGCACCTGCATCTTGCCAGGCACAAGATGATAGGTGTAGTCCTCCATGAACGAGGTGCCACCCTTGAGCCCGGCAGCCATCACCTTCATTGCGCGGACGAGCGCGGCGGTTTTCCAGTCTCCCTCCGCGCCGAAGCCGAAGCCCTCGGCCATCAGCCGTTGCACCGCGAGACCGGGCAACTGTTCCAACCCGTGCAAATCCTCGAACGTGGTGGTGAACGCCTTGAAGCCGCCCTCTTGCAGAAACGCGCGCAGGCCGAGTTCGATCTTCGCGGCGACGCGTAAGTTCTCCGCGCCGGCCGCGCCCTTGGCGCCGGGGCCGAGTTTGTACGCGGCGGAATATTCCTTCACCAGTTGCGTGATCTCGGCCGCGCTCACGGCCTTGACGCGCTTGACCAAATCGCCGACGCCATATCCACTGACGGAATAACCAAGGCGAATCTGCGCCTCGACCTTGTCGCCCTCGGTGACGGCGACCTCGCGCATGTTGTCGCCGAAGCGGGCAATACGTCCGCCCTGCGCATCGGCCCACGCGGCGGCAGCGCGCGTCCACCAGCCGATTTCTTCCTGAACATCGGCGTCTTCCCAATAACCGACGACGACCGCGCGCTGCTTGCGCAGGCGCGAGCAGATGAAGCCGAACTCGCGGTCGCCGTGCGCGGCCTGGTTGAGGTTCATGAAGTCCATGTCAATCGAGGCCCACGGGATTTCGCGATTCGCCTGCGTATGCAAATGCAGGAACGGCTTGCGCAGACTGGTGAGTCCCGCGATCCACATCTTCGCCGGCGAGAAGGTATGCATCCAACAGATGAGGCCGATGCAATCCGGCGCGTTGTTGGCTTCGCGGCAAAGCTGCGTGATGGCGTCGGGCGTGACGAGCACCGGCTTGAAGACCACCTGCACCGGCACGTCCTTCGCCTTGTTGAGTGTCGCGGCGATGCGCTGGGAATTCGCGGCGACCTTCTTCAAGGTCTCCGGTCCGTAAAGATGCTGACTGCCGGTGACAAACCAGACTTCCAATTTCTTCAGCTCGGTCATGGCGTTCCCTTTCTACTTTTTTAGCGCGCGGGGATATTTGTGCTTGCCTTGCTTTTTTAACAAGCCTAAAAAGCGCGCGTTCGCGATTTTCCTGCCGGACTGGCGCGGCGTCGGGCGGGATGGTGTGAGCCGCGGTCAACGCAAAACCGAAAGCGGGGCGAGCATGATACATCCTGGTGCAATGCTGGCGGCGGCCACGGCGGCGTCCGGTGCGGCCAAGACAACATTGGGCGCTCTCGACTGGGTGGCGATTGCCCTGTATTTCGCCATTCTACTCGGCGTGGCCACGTGGGTTGTCCGGCGTCGGAAGGACAACGCGGCCGATTATTTTCTCGCCGGCCGCAATCTGGGTTGGTGGGTGATCGGCGCCTCGATCTTCGCCTCGAATATCGGTTCCGAGCACATCGTCGGCCTCGCCGGTTCTGGCGCGAAGGATGGCGTCGCCCTCGCCCACTACGAACTACACGCGTGGTGCCTGCTCGTGCTCGCGTGGGTCTTTGTGCCGTTCTACGCGCGCTCGCTCGTGTTCACGATGCCTGAATTTCTGGAGCGCCGCTTCTGCACGCAATCGCGCTACGTCCTTTCCATCGTCTCGCTCATCACGTTCATCGTCTCCAAGATCGCGGTCGGCATCTTTGCCGGTGGCGTGGTCTTCGCGACGCTGCTGCCGGAGATCCAGATCAACCTCGGCGGCCATGTGATTGATAGTTTCTGGATCGGCTCCGTCTCCGTCATCATCCTCACCGGCCTCTACACGATGCTCGGCGGCATGCGCGCGGTGGCCTATAACGACGCCGTGCAAGTGGTTGTCCTGATCGTCGGCTCCGCGCTGCTGACGATTTACGGGCTCGTGCAGCTCGGTGGGTGGCAGATTCTGAAGGAACTCTGCGGCTCAGAAATGTTCAACCTCTGGAAACCGCTCGTCCCCGCCGGGCAGACCGCGACGTGGGCGCCAATCATCGAGCGCGCCGCCGATGGCCAGATCGTGAAACAGGCGTGGTACTTCAACCAGAATTTCCCGTGGCTCGGCATGGCGATCTGCGCGCCGGTGATCGGCCTCTGGTATTGGTGCACCGATCAATACATCGTCCAGCGCGCGCTCGGCGCGCCGAACGAGAAGGTCGCGCGTCAGGGCAGCATCTTCGCCGCCTTCCTCAAGCTGTTCCCCGTCTATCTTTTCATCATCCCCGGCCTGATCTGCTTCGCGCTCGTCAAGAGCGGCAAAGTCCCCGGCTTGAGCGAGGCGTGGAATGCCGATCCCAACGCCGCGCAGGGCGCGTTCCCGCTGATGGTGAAATACCTGCTGCCGGAAGGCCTCCGTGGCATCGTCGTCGCCGGCCTGCTCTCGGCGCTGATGGGCTCGCTCGCCGGCGTCTTCAACGCCTGCTCGACACTCTTCACGGTGGACATCTATGAAAAGCTGCGTCCCAAGGCCAGCCAGCACGAGATCGTTCGCATGGGGCGCATCGCCACGGCGGTCATGGTACTGATCGCAATGGCGTGGATTCCCGTCGTCAAGGGCGCGTCCGGCCTCTACAACTATCTGCAGTCCATCCAAGGCTACCTCGCGCCGCCGATCTTCGTTGTCTTCTTCTTCGGCGTCTTTTGGAAACGGCTCAACGCGAAGGGCTGCCTCTGGGCGATGGTCGTCGGCTTCGTCGTCGGCCTCTTCCGCATGTTGGTGGATACGCCCGTGACGATGAAGCTCGCCGGCTTCGAGCACGGCTACACCCAGGGCTCGTTCTTCTGGATCATCAACAACATCAACTTCCAGTATTTCAGTATCCTCATCACCCTGATTTCCGCCGTCGTCATGATCGTGGTCTCCTACCTGACCACGCCGCCCGATGAGAACCAGATCAAGGGCCTGACCTTTGCCACCGCGACGGCGGACGACAAAGCCAAGACCCGCGCGAGCTGGGGCGCCAAAGAAGTGCTCGCCTCGTGCGTCGTGATGGTCTTCATCATCGGCGCCTACATCTACTTCACCGGTTGAACCAACGAACCCAAAGGAAAAGAACATGCCCAAGCTCATGCAGAAAGAATTCTTCCCCAAGGTCGGGAAGATCCAGTTCGAAGGCCCGAAGTCCAGGAATCCGCTCGCGTTCAAGTGGTATGACGCCAACCGCAAGGTCAACGGCGTCGCTATGCGCGACTACATGCGCGTCGCCATCGCCTACTGGCACACGCTCTGCGGCGCCGGCGGCGATCCCTTCGGCCCCGGCACGAAGCAATTCCCGTGGGATGCCGCGGGCGACCTGACGAGCCGCAACCTCGCGCGGCTCGACGCCGCCTTCGAGTTCGCGAGCAAGCTCGGCGCGTCCTTCTACTGCTTCCACGATACCGACGTGGTCGGCGATGGCTCCGTCTTCGAGATCGAGCAGCGCCTCGCCGCGATGATCCCGGAGATGAAGGCCCGCCAGCGCGCGACCGGCGTCAAGCTCCTCTGGGGCACCGCCAACGTCTTCTCCAACCCGCGCTACATGAACGGCGCGGCGACCAACCCCGACTTCCGCGCCGCCGCCCACGCCGGCGTGCAGATCAAGAACGCGATTGACGCCACCATCGCCCTCGGCGGCACCAATTACGTCTTCTGGGGCGGCCGCGAAGGCTATATGACGCTCCTGAATACCGATATGAAGCGCGAGAAGGATCACCTCGCGATGATGCTCACGATGGCCCGCGACTACGGCCGCAAGCAGGGCTTCAAGGGCGTCTACCTGATCGAGCCGAAACCCAAGGAACCGACGAAGCATCAATATGACTTTGATTCCGAAACCGTCATCGGCTTCCTCCGCCACTATGGCCTCGCCAAGGACTTCAAGCTCAACATCGAGGTCAACCACGCGATCCTCGCCGCGCACACCTTCCAGCACGAACTCCAGTGCGCCGCCGATGCCGGACTCTTCGGCAGCATTGACGCCAACAAGGGCGACTATCAGTGTGGCTGGGACACCGACGAGTTCCCGACCAACGTCGCCGAGACCACCGAGGCCATGCTCGTCATCATGCAGGCCGGCGGCTTCGGCAAGGGCGGCATCAACTTCGACGCCAAGACCCGCCGCAACAGCACCGATCTCGCGGACCTCTTCATCGCCCACATCGGCGGCATGGATACGTTCGCCCGCGCGCTGCTCGCGGCCGACCGCATCCTGAAGAGCTCGAAATACCTGGCGCTCCGCGCCAAGCGCTACACCTCGTTCGACAGTGGCGACGGCAAGAAGTTCGAGGCCGGCAAGCTCAAGCTCGCCGATTTGCGCGCCATCGCCGCCCAGGGCGAGCCCAAGCAGACCAGCGGCCAGCAGGAGCTCTACGAGCAGCTCATCAACAACAACATCTGATCTCGTGCCCGCTCAACCGGCCGGCCCGCCCCCGCGGTCCGGCCGGCTTCGTTTTCCAAGCCATGCACAAACCTGCTGACTTTCCTGCGCCGCTTTACCCTTCATTTCGCGGCGGTGGGATGCTTTAATCGCGGCCCAAAAAGGAATTTCATCATGAAAGCAGAATTGATCGTCGCGCTGGATGTGCCGGATGTCGCCGCCGCCGTGGCCGCCGTGAAGAAGCTGCCGGCGGAGGTACAGTTCGTCAAAGTCGGGCTGGAACTGTTCGTAGCCGAAGGCCCCGACGTGCTCAAACCCATCGCCGCGCTCGGCAAGAAAATCTTCCTCGACCTCAAATTGCACGACATCCCGCGCACAGTGGAACGCGCGGTGCAGTCGGCGGCGCAGCACCACGTCTTTATGCTCACCCTGCATGCCGCCGGCGGGCGCGCGATGCTGCGCGCCGCGGCCGACGCCGCCCGTGAGGTCGGCCCCGCCGCGCCCAAGCTTGTCGCGGTGACGGTGCTGACCAGCCTCGACCAGGGCGACCTCAACGATCTCGGCGTCGCCCGTACGCCGGCGCAACAGGTGATGGCGCTCGGCGAGCTTGCCATCGGCAGCGGCGTGGATGGTTTGGTCTGTTCCGCACAGGAGGTCGGCGCGATGCGGCAGAAGCTTGGCCCGCAGCCGTTGCTGGTCACGCCGGGTATCCGCCTGCCCAGCGACGCGATCGGCGATCAAAAGCGCGTCGCGACTCCCGCTAACGCCGTCAAGGATGGCTCGTCGTTCCTCGTCGTTGGCCGTCCGATTCTGGAAGCGGCTGATCCCGCTGCCGCCGCCCACGCCGTGCTGGCGGATATGCGGAAGACTTAACGCTCGGAGCTGCAGGTGGAACGCGACCTCCGGGCGCGTTCAAACCGATGCCGTCCCAAAATGAATGAAGCGTGCCCGGAGGTCACGCTCCACCCATTTCAGAATTGCGGCCGTTGAATCATTCGGACTTCGCCGGCGCCTTCTTGGCGGCGGCTTTCTTCTTGGCTGGCGCCTTGCCGGCAGGAGCGGGCAATGGCGCGAGTTTCTCGCCGGGCTTCGGCAGGGTCGCCTTCACCTTTTCCCAGTCGGGATTCAGCGTCGCCTCGCGGATGGAAAGATTGCGGAAGTCCACACTCTGGCCGCCCACCGTGAAGCCGGCCCCCACGCGCTCCTGCTTGAGCTTTTCCTCGCTGCCCCACGCCACAAGGTCATCCACCTTGCCGAGCAGGGTGTCGCCGACCATCTCCAGCCGCACCTTGTGCCACGCGCCGGGCGCGAAATCCACGGCGAAGCGCGCGAAGAGTACCGCCTTGTCCGGTCCCTCGTGATCGCCATCATCCTTCTGGATGGTGACGAACTTCGGCATGATCGCGATCCGCGCCAGATGTCCCTTGGCCGCGTTGATGGAGAGGCTGGTACTCCGGCCGCCCTCAAACTTGCACTCAAACTCAATGACGAAATCCGCCAGCGTGTTCGGCAGGCGGATGACCGCGCCGTGTTTGTCTTCGGGCTTTTCGGAGCCACGCCAGACGCCGCCGGTCAGTTCCCACGCGCCCTTGGCGATCTTCCACGGCGCGCCGGGCGCGGCGTCGAGCTTGCTTTCGAGGATCGCCTTGCCGGGAACGGCGAGGAGCGGCTTGTCTTCGGCTTGAACGGCCAGCGTCACAGCGAGCGCACCGGCGGCGAACAGGACATGCTTCATGGTTATTCCTTTCATGGTGGCTGGTGCCCCGGCAGCGCCCTTGCGGGCGCGCTACGAACCACGTCTTCATGTGTCCTGCGGTTTGTAGCGCCGCCGCCAGGCGGTTGCTTGAGCCCCACCCACGGTTTGGCGTAACAACGCGCCAGCGGCCCCGATATTTCTTTTTGAATGTGGAAAGCAGGAAGGCAGAAAAAGAATCAGTCCGCTCACGCTTCTGTAGCGGCGACCTGTGGTCGCCGTCGGCGGGCCTAGCCCGCCGCTACAGGTGAACAGCGAAGACGGGAAGCCGCGAAGCCGGGCAGTTTATTTCGCGCCTTCCCGCCTGCGCTGTTCAAATTCTCCGCTCTTTCACCTGCAATCTTTCCCCGCTGCACCACCCTGCCGCGTACACCTTCGATGTTCGATGTTCAGTGTTCGCTGCCGGCCACGACGGAGCGTGGCCCTCCACACCAGAGGCAGGCCGCGCTCACTTCGTTCGCGCGGGTAAAAAGGAAAAGCGTAAAAAGAAGCCCTCAGCGCGGCAGCAACACCACCCGCAGGCCGATGAAGTCGTCCCGAATGCCGGGCCCGCCCCAGCCGCGGCTCGCAGACCGGCAGACCTCGGAATTGTAGTACCACGAACCGCCCCGCAAAACCCGGTACGACCCGGAATTCGGCCCCGTGGGATCGGTCACCGCTCCATTGTTATATTGCCCAAACCAATCCTGACACCATTCCCAGACGTTCCCGTGCATGTCATAGAGGCCCCACCTGTTCGCCTCCTTCTCTCCCACCGCATGCGTTTTGTTCCCGCTATTGTCAACATACCATCCCACCC